>CBFICB010000012.1:0-1138 GCA_965661005.1 Pseudohongiellaceae bacterium | reverse complement strand
AGAATAATCTTGGATTACTCAGAAATAGATGAAACCTGCTGCGCCGCCCTTACTCTCAAAGATGGACTATTTGCATCCAATAGGTTGGACAATGGAGCTGCAATACCTGGACCAGATGCTATCCTTAGCGCACTAGGTGGAACTATATATAGAACAGGTTCTTTTGATAATCATAGACTTTCTCTGAACTCATTACCTGTGTCTGAGAATACTGACAGCGGTATTTCTCTTGAAATTAATCACGAGATAACTGATAACACTTTAACCTCCATAACCGCTTACAGAAAATTTGATATTCATGACGCAATCGATGCTGACTTTACTGATGTAGATTTGGCAAGCAGGGATCAGATAGCTGAACAGTCAATGTGGTCGCAAGAATTCAGGATAACCAGCGATGACTCAAAAAGATTAAGTTACCTTGCTGGTATATATTTTTATGGCCAAGACCTTAAGTCAAGAGATAACCTAACATTGGGACCAAGATTACCGGCTTACGTGACTGCAGCATCTCCTGAGCTTATTGGCGCTTTGATGAGCATTGATGCACAAACTTGGGCAACTGCGAATGCTGTCTATGGAACCAGCTACCCAACCACTGGAGCAGCAGCTCCAATCATACCTAACAGTGTGATCTATGACAGTAGTAATCAAGATCATTCAGCTAATGCAATTTTTGGTCGAATAGATTTTGATATTACAGATTCTTTGGAGTTAAATTTTGGCTTGAGATACACATCTGAGTCCAAGGACATGACAAGTGTGTTTTCTGAGTCACCAAGTATTCCTAGTCGATCTGACGTGAATACAACAGCAATTGGAGCTGCTCTTGGCATAGTAGAAGCGCAAATTGCACAAGCCAGTGGAGCGCCTGCTGGAGATGGCACAGGAGGGACATATAATGCCACCCTGGCATCAATGGACCCAACACCCTTCCTTCCCGCTGTTTACGCAGTATTTCAGCCTGGCTGGGCAAATTGTGGAGTTTCCGACAGATTCTGCCCCAGACCTAATTTAGATGTCGATATGGATGATGAGAACTTGTCTGGAAATATCGGGCTCTCATGGAGATCAGATGAGAACACTCTTCTCTACTTATCTTATGCTACAGGCTATAAATCAGGAGGGACAAATACTG
>CBFICB010000011.1:0-2963 GCA_965661005.1 Pseudohongiellaceae bacterium | reverse complement strand
GCGCGGAAAAAGTGCTGCTGATGCAATTGATCTGATGAATATCGGAATCAACTACCGACGAGAGCATTTGCGTTTGTCACAACGTATTCATTCAGTAGTTGTGGATGGAGGTGACCAACCAAATGTTGTTCCTTCCAGAGCCAGCATATGGTACTTCCTGCGTGAAACTGATTATGAACATATTAAAGAACTATGGGATATGGCCGACTTGATGGCCGAAGGCGCATCGCTTATGACTCAGACTGAATGGAGTTCCACCGTGCTGGGTACTGCGTGGCCACAACATATGAACAGGCCAATGGCTGAACGTTCTTATTATTATGCCCAACAAGTAGGCATGCCAGAATGGTCAGAAGATGATATTACTCTTGCCAAAGCTGTACAGGCCGAATTAGGTGTGGAGCAAGAAGGTTTAAATACTGAATTAAGAGAACTCACTGATCCACCCGATCCCGATACCAATACAGGTGGTGGATCGGATGATATTGGTGATATTTCATGGCAGGTGCCGACCATCACCTTGCGTTACCCATCTAACATTCCTAATTTGCCAGGCCATAACTGGTCCAACGCCATTGCAATGGCGACACCGATCGCTCACAAGGGAATTGTGGCCGGAGCAAAAGTACAAGCCTTAACCTTGTTTGATTTGATTACTGATGAGGCACTGCTTGAAGAGGCTTGGGAATATTATAGCGAAGTACAAACCGCGGACATGACTTATGTTCCATTATTACGTCCCGAAGATGAGCCGGCGATTCATTTGAACCAAGAAATTATGGCAACCTGGCGTCCAATTATGGAAGACTTTTACTATGATCCTGAGGAATATGACACCTATATGGAGCAGCTGGGTGTTGAGTATCCAACGGTGAGGTAATAATTACTTTACTTTTCAAGTTCTCCATACTGAATTTGCACTAGAAGGATCTTGTGCAGATTCACTCTATTTGCTTTTCTTCGTTATTAGATGCAGGCTAGTCGTTTTAAAAAAGACATCCCAAATAAAAACTGCGTAAGGCTATCTGCCAGGTAATCACGGAGCAAGTCAGTGCGCCGTTTTAATCAGTGGGTCATAGTGATTCTTTTTATCTCCAATATATATTTGGTAAGCTGATTCTTTTAATCGATTACAATTATGCTATGACTATTATATCCAATGATATTTCCAAAGCAGTTGAGCTTTTGACTAACGAAGATGTCGTAGCGATTCCTACCGAAACTGTTTATGGCTTAGCAGGAAATATTTACAGTGAAAAAGCCGTTCGGAAAATCTTTCAAGTAAAGCAGAGGCCTCTATTTAATCCCTTAATAGCTCACGTCTCTTCAATCGAAAAAGCAAAAGCCATTAGCAGGGACTTTCCAGTCCAGGCAGAAATGCTGGCTGAAGCATTTTGGCCCGGTTCTTTAACCATACTGTTAAATAAAGAAAATAAGGTTCCGGATTTAATAACCGCTGGGAAAAATACCGTAGCTGTTAGAATTCCAAATCATCCGGTCACTTTGGATTTATTGAAGCAACTATCCTTTCCTTTAGCCGCGCCGAGCGCCAATCCATTTGGCAGTATCAGTCCAACCAAGGCAGAACATGTAGAAAATTATTTTAAAGATAGTATTTCAATGGTTCTTGAAGGAGGGGATTGTAAGAACGGAATAGAATCTACCATCATCGGCTTTGAACAAAATGAGGCCATATTGTACCGACTTGGCTCTATCTCAATTGAAGAAATATCGGATGTAATTGGTCAGGTTAAAATAAGAAATAAAGAGGAAATAGCACCCACCGCACCTGGGATGTTATCCATGCACTACGCTCCTAAAACCAAAATGTATTTAGTGGATGACCTGAAAAAGTTTATTGGCGAACATGTAAATAAAAAAATCGGGGTCATACGATTCAGTGGTGATCCGGATATTTCAGGCTGCGAGCATATTGAAATATTATCAGACAAAGAAGATCTAAAAGAAGCAGCCTCAAAACTTTATGCTGTCTTGCATAAAATGGACAGTTTGAATCTGGATATTATTGTCTCAGAAATTTTTCCTGATCTCGGCTTGGGCAAGTCCATCAATGACAGACTAGTAAGAGCGGCAAGAAATAATTAAGGTTAAAAAACCGATTAAGTATTTTTAAGGCAATAGGTACTTTAATAAGTAACTGGCTTTATAAGTAACTGGCTTTTTAATGTTTTAGTCACTCTTGACTGCAAAAAAGATCTGCCAGTAAGTCTCACAAGCTATAAATCTTATTTATCATACCCTATAAAAACAATAAACTTTTTTTATTCATATATAAGTGTTCTCATTGCCACTCAATTAATAAGTATAAATTTGTCGGTAAGGGGGTCTAAGAATAAAATATTTTTTAGACCAACTTGCTGGCAGTTACAGTAGCAAGCACTACTAGTAATACAGCGTTTACGCAAAGTGGAAGTTATGCAGGATCTACAAATTCAGGTCTAATAGAAATCGTAGTAACAGCAAAACGACGTGAACAATCTCTACAAGGTGCTGCAGTTCCCTTGAAGGCAATTAAGCAAGAAGAACTTACTCAACAAGTTATGGCGTCAGCTCAAGACTTTGAAAGGTCTTGATAGGATAAGGTGTTAATACCCAATTGAAGCCTCGGAGGAAGATAGATGACCAGCACTGAAGACATCACCCTGATTGAGGGGCACCGCAAAATCATCCCGGCATCGGGCATCCCTGTCTGGGACGTTGATCCTTACGATGAGTCGATCCTGCGCGATCCCCAGGACTATTATCGTGAACTGCGCTCCAAGGGTGAGGTCGTCTATATTCCCAAATACAGCGTGCTGGCCGTGGGTCGTTTTGAGACCACACGCAAGGTTTTTTCGGATCACGAGAATTTCGTGTCCTCCCGTGGTGTCGGCCTCAATGACTTCAAGCTGGGCGATCCCTGGCGGGCACCGTCGATTATTCTTGAAGTCGATCCGCCTGAA
>CBFICB010000010.1:45744-45979 GCA_965661005.1 Pseudohongiellaceae bacterium | reverse complement strand
GATATTATTGTGCACCACAGCAAAGCGTGCTTGAGAACTCAAACCATAGAAGAATTCGTGCATTTCCTGCTCCAGGATTGTGCAAAGCCGATAAATCAAAATGAAAAAGCATATTACAAAACTGATTTATTCCAGCTATCAATTCACTCTCTACTGAATTTTGTAAAAGATCCGACAGCTACAGGAAGTGAGTCGGGTCCTTCTGCAACAAACACATTGCCGTCTTCATCTACCG
>CBFICB010000010.1:0-45734 GCA_965661005.1 Pseudohongiellaceae bacterium | reverse complement strand
AAGTTCCCTGATAGACACGGCTTTCCAGTTGGTAACCTGGTATGAACCCTACAATTCGGTCCTCGTTTACTGGACCAATTCTAATACCGTCAACCCAATTGGGGTGTCTGATGGGGTTAGATTCAGAGTCAATGGCATAGACCATGTTGTCATCAGTAATAAATAAACCGCTAATACGACCAAAAGTGTAGCGAGATTCCAGATAATTACCTTCTTGATCAAAAAGCTCTATACGATGATTGCCACGATCAGCTACCCAGAGGCGTCCTTGTGAATCAAACTCCAAGGCGTGAGGCGTACGAAACTCGCCATGACGAACACCAAGCTGTCCCCACTCCTTAAGATAGTTGCCTTGAGCATCAAACTTGATAATACGGCCAGTAAATCCATTACGCTTGCCGTCTTCGATCGCTTCCATAGTAGTCATGTTCTGACCACTGTGGCCATCAGAGACAAATATGCTGCCATCGGCTGCCACAATCACATCATTAGGCTGATTAAAATGTGTTCTGTCATTACCTGTTTTGCCAGCGGTGCCGAGACTCATCAATAATTCCCCGTCTGGACTAAACTTATGAACTTGCTGGCCTTTGGTTTCGCTGGCATTGTTGGCAAAATCAGTCACCCAGACATTACCTTCATTATCTACGTGGATGCCATGCGGAGTAATCATTAGTCCACCACCAAAATTAGCCAGGACTTCACCTGTATTGCGGTCAAATTTGAAGATGGGGTCAACAGGATTGTTTTCACAGTTAAGTGGCTCAGCGGTTCTAAAGTCTCCTGATCCACAGCGCTCATAGGCCCAAATATGCCCGTCAATCGGGTCGATATCTATGCCTGCAGTGGAGCCCCAGTTTCGGCCTTCAGGAAGGTCACCCCAATTATTAGTAAAGCTAGGATTAGGATTGGGAAAGCCTTCACCAGTGATTATATTACCAGCTGTAGTGCATCCAGTTATTCCTATAGATACACTCAAGACTAACAATTTAAATTGATCACTCAACATAAGGTGACTCCTTTGAAATATTTTCGTATATCGCTAAATGCTAACGCTCACTACTAGGCCAGGTAGGCGCTCTGTCTCTTATGGTAACTGGCTGTATGCCTTGATTAACAAACTTTTGTACGCGTTTGCCTTCATAAGTTTCAGTTGTATAAAGATTGCCCTGTGAATCTACAGCAATACTATGAGGAGCATAAAATAGACCGGGTTGCCTACCACCGTCTCCAAAGGTATACAGTATGTCCATGCTCTCGCGATCCAGAATGTAAACTTTGAAATTTTGTCCGTCGACCAGGTAGAGGTACTTTTGCTCCTCATCTGGAGAGAAATCGATATCCCAGGTAGAGCCTTGTTGAAGTGTGTTAGGGGCTATAATGACTTCTCTCACATAAGTCCCATCCTTGCGAAAAATCTGTATGCGGTCAGCGCCTCGGTCACAAACGTAGATCAGGCCGTCATTTGACGGGACTGCACAATGCACAGGACCACGGAATTGTTGAGGGCCTGCTTCACCTGGCGTATAAGTCACATCAGCACTATCGTCAGGACGGTTGCCATAGGCTCCCCAATAGCGTTTGAAATCACCAGTGTCTAAATCCAGTACGGCAACGCGTCGATTGCGATAGCCGTCAGCAACATAAACTTCATTAAACTCTTCATCAATTTCAATTTCGGCAACTCTGGCGAAATGGACTGTAGAATTACTGTCGGTTGCAATATTTGGGCTGCCGTCAGAGAGGTATTCAACATCAGTTCCATCTTTTCCAACTTCAGGAATGCCTATAGTGCGCAGGTATTCACCATCTTGCGTGAATACCAGCATATGGGTATCGCCTTCACCATTTCCGCCAATCCACACATCACCATTCGGCGCAATTTCTATACCGTGATTCGATGCAGGCCAAACATATGGAGCACCTTCAACATGACCACCCCATGCATTGATCAAATTGCCTTCTATATCAAACTCAAGTATGGGCGGAGCGGGAGTGCAGCACTCTGAAATACCTTCAAAAAGTCCAATTTCTCTGTAAGAATTAAATAAATCTTCGGTAGCGCGGTGAACAATAAAAATATGATCTCTTTCGTCAATATCGATACCGATAGTTGGCCCCATTATCCATTGATTTGGCAATGGTTTTGGCCAAAAAGGGTCAACTTCGAATGAGGGACCCATAAGTTCATTATTTGCGGCAATGGAATTCTGAACTTTTAACTGGCCAATACCGAGTGCCACTAATGCGACAATTAATGTGAGCCCTGTGAGTACTTTAAATTTAGACATTGCCTTGCTCCCTTTAGCTTTCTTTTAGCTTTCTATTAGCTTTGTTTTTATTTTAATATGATTATTGCTTTGAAATATCACCGGAATAATCATCAATTCTGTTGAGACAATATACCGACACGCTTAAGATACAGTCAATACAAAAACTATTGAAAAGAAAGCTGTCGCAGTCGCCATAGCTATTGTTATGGAAAAAGAACCTTATCTAGGTTTAATTGATAGCAAAGCCAAGAAAAAGGCCTAAACCAAAATGTTAATTTCAACTCTATTCACCTTGCTAAAAAAACTAAAAATATTTCAAATTTTTTTAGCGCTAAGCTTAGTGGTTTTTATGAATGGAGTTTATGGGCATGACATTCCTACAAGAGTCACATTGTTTGCTTTTGTAAAACCGAAAGATGATCAGTTGACGGTGCTAATGCGTGTGCCCATGGACGCTTTTTCGGAAATTGCTTTTCCGCTGATAGGCCCGGGCTATTTAAAAATTTCTGAGGCTGATTCCTCACTGCGTGATGCTGCACGGGTCTACATTACTGAATCAATTCATTTATATGAAAACGGTATAGAGCTAAGTGATAAAGAGCTTGGTGCTGTGAGGGTCTCGTTACCTTCCAATCGCTCATTTACTTCCTTTGAAGAAGCGCAGGCTAATTTATACGCTCCTGCATTAGCTGATGAAGCTAATTTAATTTGGCGACAAGGCTTATTAGATCTGGAAGTCAATTATGTAATTAACTCGGATCAATCCGAGTTTTCAATCAATTCTGAACTTGGAAGACTGTCTAATGAGACCACATCAGTGTTGAGATATGTCCTGCCTAGCGGAGCAGAACGGGTTTTCAATTACGTCGGCAAT
Source organism: Pseudohongiellaceae bacterium (assembly GCA_965661005.1). Taxonomy (GTDB): domain Bacteria; phylum Pseudomonadota; class Gammaproteobacteria; order Pseudomonadales; family Pseudohongiellaceae; genus UBA5109. The sequence continues at coordinate 42,587 of CBFICB010000010.1, read as the reverse complement.
CCGGGCTTGGTGCAACTTGACCCTAGCTGGTATCAGGCATCTATGCGCTTCATTAGCATGGGCTTCTCGCATATTCTTGAAGGAATTGATCATTTGTTATTTTTATTCTGTCTTATTATTCCGATAGTAAGCATTAGGCGACTGGTGCCTATCATCACTTCGTTTACTGTCGGCCATTCTATAACCTTACTCTGTTCAGCCTTTGGTTTTACACCAGGCGCTTTATGGTTTCCGGCCTTAATTGAAAGCTTAATAGCACTTTCTATTATCTATATGGCGATTAAAAATGTTGTCGCATCAAAACTAGACAATCGTTGGGTGGCCGCTTTTGGCTTTGGTCTGGTACATGGCTTTGGTTTTTCTTTTTTATTCAGAGATACATTGCAATTTGCCGGAGGTCATCTCTTTACATCATTGTTGTCCTTCAACATTGGCGTTGAATTAGGCCAGCTTCTTATCTTGTTTATAATGATTCCTTTGCTAGCACTGCTGTTTAAACATATTATGAATAAACGTTTAGGTATTATTATCCTTTCCGTAATAATTGCGCATACTGCCTGGCATTGGATGCTGGAACGAGGAAGCTTGTTAAGTGCATATGATTACCGCTTGCCTATATTTGACACTCAATTTATTCTGTCAGCAATGCGTTTTAGTATGGTGTTGATCATTATCATTTTTGCGTGGTGGGCCTTGTTCGAATTCTCTAAACATTTCAGCGCAAATGAAAAAGAAAGCATTCAGTAAGAAGAGCTATATCTTCAACTCACTGGTGTATATAGTCTTCGGCGAACCCTGTCGAGGCTTCTCACACTCCCTTAAAACCCGTGCATAAAAAAACCGCTTGCGCGGTTTTTTGTTATGGCGGAGAGGGAGGGATTCGAACCCTCGATGAGCTTTAACACCCATACACCCTTAGCAGGGGCGCGCCTTCAGCCACTCGGCCACCTCTCCCAATGAAGCGCGCAATCATATCACAAGTGCGCACTTTTGACAGAGCTTATGGCCTTAGTTTTTTACTCAACAGGGTCATCACCAGGCGCGCTGTTATCGCCCTCTTGTTTAATCCTGTCATAGATTTCCTCTCTATGAACTGCCACATCTTTGGGTGCATTGACTCCTATCCGCACTTGATTTCCCTTTACTCCCAAGACCGTGACCGTCACCTCGTCACCTATCATGAGTGTTTCGCCTACACGGCGAGTCAATATCAACATCTAGTTTAACTCCTTCCTCCAACTTTATTTGGTTGGATTCATTAACCCTTCATGGTTATTAAGCCTATGAGTCAGATTCAGAACCTTCCAGCTCAAAAGCATCATGTAAAGCTCTTACCGCGAGCTCTAGGTATTTTTCTTCAATTACGATAGAAATTTTAATTTCTGAAGTAGTAATTAATTGGATATTAATTGATTCATTGGCAAGCGTTTCAAACATACGACTAGCAATGCCCGCATGAGAACGCATACCCACCCCAACTAATGAAAGTTTTGCTACTTTGTCATCAGCTAGAACTTGTTCAGCTTTAATATCTTTGGCTATCGCTTCCAGTATTTTTGTCGCTTTAGCCGTATCCTTCCTTTGTACGGTAAAAGTAATATCATTGGTTTGGTCATTACCAATATTTTGTACAATAACATCAACTTCTATGCCTGCTGCACTGATTGGCCCAAAGACTTTATGAGCCATTCCTGGAATATCAGGAACACCGATAATACTTAATTTCGCTTCATCTCTGGTAAATGCTATCCCTGAGATTAGTGGCATTTCCATCATGCTCGCATCCTCCGATCCTATGAATGTACCCGGTCCATCTTCAAAACTTGAAAGCACCCTTAAAGGCACATTGTATTTGCTGGCAAACTCGACTGAACGAATTTGTAGCACTTTTGCACCCAAACTGGACATTTCAAGCATTTCTTCAAAAGTAATACTGTCCAGTCGCCTGGCTTTTTCAACCACTCTCGGGTCAGTAGTGTAAACACCATCCACGTCAGTAAAAATCTGACATTCGTCTGCTTTTAAAGCAGCCGCCAGAGCAACAGCAGTAGTATCTGAGCCACCTCTACCAAGTGTTGTAATATCACCTGCTTCGTTGACCCCCTGGAATCCGGCAACAACAACCACTTCACCATTATCTAGGGCTCTTTTGATATGTTCTTGTTCAATACTAATTATTCGAGCTTTAGTATGCGCAGCGTCAGTTAATATTTTGACCTGCCCGCCAGTATAGGACCGGGCTGGACAAGCTAATTCTTCCAGCGCCATTGCTAACAAAGCGATAGTGGTTTGTTCCCCTGTTGCAAGCAGAACATCCAGCTCTCGCTCGTTGGGTTCAGACTGCACATCATGAGCCCAGCCCAATAATTTGTTAGTTACGCCACTCATTGCAGACAACACAACAACCACTTGATTGCCGGCTTTTCTGCTTGCTGCAACTTTTTCTGCGACGGCTTTGATACGCTCTACTGAAGCGACCGAAGTGCCACCATATTTCTGCACAAGTAATGTCATTATAATATCATGCTACTGTGGATTAAAAGATAGTTACGCTATTAATTGAACAATGTTTAAAAGCAAAGTTTTAAATAATAGTCTTAAGGTAAGGCTCAACTGAAGCCAAAGCCAAGTCTAAATTTTCAGGTTGAGTACCGCCGGCCATAGCCATATCAGGTCGCCCTCCGCCTTTGCCACCAATATGCTTAGCAACCATATTGACCAACTCACCCGCTTTAACTTTATCCAGCAAGTCTTTAGTGACTCCAGCGACAAGGCTGACTTTTCCTTCAGCAGATGCAGCCAGTAAGATAACTCCAGAACCCAGCTTGTTTTTTAGCTGATCGCAGGTGTCTCTTAAATCTTTACTGTTCAAGCCATCTATGGCGGCAACCAGCACTTTCACACCATTAACTTCAATGACCTGACTCGTAAGATCATTGCCTGTGGAACTGGTCAATTTCGCTTTTAGCTGTTCAATCTGTTTTTCCAATTCACGATTTTGTTTTTGTAACTGCTCAACTTTCTGTTCAATATTGGCATGATCAGACTTTAGTAGTCTGGCTATTTTACCCAGACGCTCTTGCTGAGCATTCGTTACCTCCAGAGCCCTGAGCCCTGTTACGGCTTCTATGCGCCGAACGCCAGCAGCTATGCCCGACTCCTGGATAATTTTAAACAGCCCGATATCGCCCGTCCTGCTAACATGAGTGCCGCCGCAGAGCTCTACCGAAAAACTAGCATCATCAGATTCACCCATGGTGATGACGCGGACTTCATCGCCATACTTTTCGCCAAACAGCGCCATCGCACCTTTAGCTTTGGCCTCTTCAATTCCCATCTCCTGCATGCCGACTTCACTATTTTGTCTTATCTGCTCATTGACCAAGCTTTCAATAGCTTCCAGTTCATCATCAGTAACAGCTTGATTGTGAGAAAAATCGAAACGCAGATAGTCTTGATTCACCAACGAACCCTTTTGCGTGACATGCTCTCCTAATAATTGACGCAAAGCTGCATGCATCAGATGTGTTGCAGAATGATTTAGCATGGTCGCCTGGCGAGGAGCTCCATTAACGCTGGCTTGAACCTTGCTGCCAACAACTAATTCACCTTCAAGCAATTCACCATGATGCAAAAATTGCTCACTTTGTTTTTGAGTGTCTTTTACAACAAAGTGTGCATCCTGGTTATCTAAGGTCCCGGTATCGCCAACCTGGCCGCCTGATTCAGCATAAAAAGGCGTTCGATTCAGTACGATTGTGGCTGCCTGTCCATCACTAATACTCTCCACTGACTTACCTTCTCTATAAAGTGCAATGACCTCACAGCTTTCATCAGCTAAGTGTTCGTAGCCTGTAAAGGTGGTTTGAGGCTGGTCTTTTAACTCCAACACCTGATCCGTTTCAAATTTGCTTGCTGCACGCGCTCGAGTTTTTTGTGCCTGCATGGCTTTATCAAAACCATCCATATCCAGTAACAGATCTCTTTCGCGTGCAATATCTGCCGTAAGGTCAACCGGAAAACCAAAAGTATCGTAAAGTTTAAATACGATCTCGCCGGGGATGGTATTAGCATCTAATGCAGCAATTGCAGATTCAAGCTCTTGCATACCATTATCCAGAGTCCTCGAAAATTGCACTTCCTCTGCTTTGAGGGCAGTTTCAATAGACAGCTGGTTTTTAGCAAGTTCCGGATAAGCTTCACCCATGACCTGAACCAAGGGAGCAACCAGTTTATAAAAGAATTCTTCTTTTGCACCTAACTGGTGACCATGCCTGATTGCTCGCCTGATAATTCGGCGCAGCACATACCCCCTGCCTTCATTAGCTGGCAACACACCATCATTGACTAAAAACGCACATGAACGAATATGATCAGCAATTACATTTAAGGAGGCAGAGCCTTGCTGTTTGGTACCGGTCACATTCGAAACTGCTGCAAGTAATTCCTGAAATAAATCAATTTCGTAATTACTATGAACACCCTGAAGAACCGCTGAAATCCTTTCCAGGCCCATCCCGGTATCCACTGATGGTTTCGGCAAAGGTGCAAGTTCACCTTTACTGCTTCGGTTATATTGCATAAAAACCAAATTCCAGATTTCGATATAGCGGTCACCATCCTCTTCTGGGCTGCCCGGAGGCCCTCCTGGAACATCATCACCATGATCATAGAAAATCTCACTGCATGGTCCGCAAGGCCCCGTGTCTCCCATTGCCCAAAAATTATCTTTTTCACCTAACCTGGAAAAACGTTCAGGACTAACGCCAATTTCATTCAACCAGATGTTTTCTGCTTCCTGATCCTCATGGAAAACAGTGATCCATAATTTTTCCGGAGACAAGCCCAAATTTACAGTCAGGAATTCCCACGCGAAACGGATGGCATCATGTTTGAAATAGTCACCAAAGCTAAAATTTCCGAGCATTTCAAAAAAAGTATGATGGCGTGCCGTATAACCTACATTTTCCAGGTCATTATGTTTTCCACCAGCTCGAACACAACGCTGAGAGCTACAGGCACGACTATAAGATCGTTTATCCTGACCCAGAAAAACATCTTTAAACTGCACCATTCCTGCATTGGTAAAGAGTAAAGTTGGATCATTACCAGGCACGAGTGAACTGCTGTCCACCACGGCATGACCGTGTTCAGCAAAATATTCTAAAAATGCCTGGCGAATTTCAGCGCTTTTCATATCAACTCTTAGCTTTATATTCTATAAAGGGCGCGAATTATATACCCTCAACAGCGTATTGACATCTCTTGTCTGTAAATACATAAAACTTACATTAAGATCTTGTTAGTACTAAAATTTTTAAAGTTTTATAAAAAATATACAAATGCATCTTCCTCCTTTGGCAGATAGCAATCCAAAATAAGAATTTAGACAAGAATAAGGGGAAATATATGCGTCTAATTACTTTTCGTCACACCGCTCTTTGTACCGCCATTGCTGGGGTTATCTGCTCGCAAATGGCCTCAACTGCTTTAGCACAAAGCAATGCACCGGTTTTACAAGAAATTGTAGTAACAGCCCAAAAGCGAGAAGAAAGCCTCGCTGATGTCCCCATTTCAGTGAATGTCGTTAGTGCAGAAGTTATACAAAACAACAATATCAATAAAATTGCCGACATTACTGAATTTGTACCCAATATGACCATGACTGAAACCGGCATAAGTACCCAAATGTATGTGCGAGGTATAGGCTCAGGGAATAATCAGGGTTTCGAACAGTCTGTCGGTCAGTATGTTGATGGAATTTATTACGGCAGACAACAGCTTATTCGAGCTCCGTTCTTTGATCTTCAACGTGCTGAAGTCTTGCGCGGTCCGCAAAGTATATTATTTGGTAAAAATACAATTGCAGGTGCTTTGAATTTGATTACTGCTCGCCCGACTGATGAAACTGAAATATCTATTTCGGGCTTATACGAATTTGAATCTAATCAAACTGAATTAAACGCTGCTATTTCAGGCGCTATCACAGATGATTTTCGAGCTCGTTTAGCGCTGCGCACCTATACTGATAAGGGCTACATGAACAATACTACTCGTAACATTAGTGAAGCAGACCGTGACGAAACCGCAGCACGCCTGAGCCTTGAATGGGATGCTACACCGGAGTTAACAGTTGGTTTAAAACTGGAAACCAATAGCTTTGACACTACTGGTAGGCAAATTGAAATTGTGCAAGATTCTGCGGCCCCAGCTGGTGCTTTTGCCGGACTGAACTATGCCCAAATTACTGCCGGCATCCTTGGCCAACCCGTTATGGAAAGTAATTTTGACTACAATCGCCAGGCTAATGCCAACGAGTTCAGTGATAACAGCCTCGATAATATTACGCTTAACATTGATTATGATTTAAATGGCAAAACACTATCTCTGGTTACCGGATTCGTACAATACGATTTCTCAGAACGTTGTGATTGTGACTACACACCCAGCAGTGTTTTTGAGGTCGGCTTGCAGGAAGACTACGATCAATTCAGCCAAGAAATTAGATTGAGTTCTGCTGGTGGGGAAACCATAGATTGGGTTGGAGGCTTATATTTCCAAAGTAGCGAAATGGACTCTATCGAAGAAATTGATATCCCAACCAATTCTATACTCGGTACTCTATCCGCACTGAACCCTGCCCTGGCTCTGATGGCTAATTTACCTGGTACTCAAGCGAGACGCCTTAATGCACATGAAAGTGATCTTTGGGGAGTATTTGCCCAGGGAACCTGGAATGTTAGCGACCGTTTGCGTTTCACTCTGGGTGCCCGCTTTACCAACGAGGAAAAAGATGCCACACGCGGCATAGATATCAACGATCTGGCAACACGAACTGCGACAGCAAACCCTTTAGCGCCTATAGCCTTTTATGAATTCTTTGCCTTACACAGCACACAAACTGCTGGCTATACTGCAGTATCAACCGGGATCACATCTCCTGGCCATAATTTAACCGGCTCTTTATCGGAAGATGCATTTACACCAATGGTCAATGTCCAGTGGGATGCCACGGACAACACCATGCTGTATGCGAGTTATACAGAAGGTTTTAAAGCCGGCGGTTTTGATGCCAGAGCAAACAACCCCTTCTCCTTCCAATTCAAGGAGGAGGAGTCCAACTCTTTGGAGCTGGGTTCAAAAAGCCTGTTAGCAAATGGTCGTTTTGAAATAAATGCAGCCCTGTTTTTTACTGAATACGACGATCTGCAAGTCAGTCAGTTTGATGGCGCTTTGGGCTTCAATGTGGGTAATGCCAATAAAACTGATGTCATGGGGCTGGAACTTGATGGGCGTTATGCCGCAACAGATGACTTAACTATTGGATACGCATATTCATATCTTGATTTCGAGTTTGATGACTTCAGAAATGGTAACTGCTACAACTATCAGACACCTAATGGAGCAGTAGTTAATGGCGTCCCGTTGTGCGACTTTACTGGACTAAGTGGCCAGTACACTCCTGAAAATAATCTAAGCCTGTTTTTTGATTACACCTACATGCTAAATAGTGATGTTGAGTTGTTTGCCAATCTTAATCTGAACTACACCGGCAGCCAAAATGTGCATGACAATCTAGACCCTCAATATGCCATTGACAGTCGCACCAATGTGAACTTGCGCTTCGGAGCTCAAAACGACAACTGGCGCGTATCAATTATTGGCAAAAACCTGAGCAATGAAGATGTGCTGACTTATGCAGGTAATGCTCCTATTTCCAACAGCCTGTTTGGTACCAATACTTTCTATGGTTTTGTTGCAAGACCAAGACAGATTGCGCTGGAAATAGCCTATACCCTGTAAAACTATTTAGTTTTCAGCTTTACTTTTCCAATTCATCAATCCGGCCATCGCTTGAAAGCATTACAGCGATGGCTCGGGTTTGTGGCAGATTTGAAAAAACAATCATGCTAATCACCAAAAAGGGCACACAGAGAAACATACCCGGAATTCCCCAAACAACGCCCCACAAGGACAGGTTCAACAGGATAACAGTCGGGCTTAAATTGAGACTACTGCCTGTAAACTTTGGTTCTAGAAAATTCCCTATCAAGATCTGAATACCCGTCAAACCTCCGGCCACCAGAAAAAAAGGCCCCAAGGTATCGAACTGTACCAGTGTAATCAGTGCGGGAAATATCGTCGCAATAATCGACCCAATAGTTGGAATAAAGTTAAGCATAAAAATCAACAGGGCCCAAAAGGCTGCAAAATCGACACCGACGACCATTAGAAAGATATAACTCAGAATGCCTGTCGACAGACTGGCAATTAATTTTATGGTGACATATTTACGCACATCGTCACTGATTTTGCGTAATAACTTCCTTACCTGCTGTTCTTTTTCCTGATTAATGATTAATGCTGATAATTTCTTATCCATATTTTTTTGTTCAATAAACAAAAAGGCCAGGTAAATAAGAATGACACCGCTATTAGCCACAATGCTGGTAAGAGAACTTGCAGTTGTTGCAATAAATTGACCAAGATTAATTAAGTCCGTCAGCTGCTCCAGCGTAGGCGCCTCCTGGATGCCGAAATAACTAATCAAATTATTGATTTTGTTTTCAAGATTCACCTGATAAGTAGGCGCCACCTCAAGCACTCCATCAATATTCATGGAAATAAGCTTTACAGTCGCCCAAAACATCGCAACAAAACTTAGCAAGGAAAGCGAGAAACAAAACCAGCCGGGCAAACTTTTCTCACCGATTCTTATGCGGCTATATGATTTAGCAAGCAAATTGATCAAGTACCAAAATACTAATGCAATAACGATTGGTAATAGAACATCCTGACCAACAATTAACAGATAAAATGTCAGAACAACCAGCACAGCAACTACGCTGAAATTAATAAGCTTATTGTGCATTATTCCTCTTTAGCCTTAATGCGCTGTGTATCAAAAAAAATATCTTTGAAGTTTTCATTTTTCTTCTTGTAACAGGTAAGGAAGGTGCCATAAAACAGGTGGTTGAGTAAAGCTTTAAGCATTATTTGAGCAAACTGAACTCTGAGTATTATATTAATGCTAATCTCAGTTTTATTGCATTTTATTAATACCCTGCAGATTCTCTTAAAAAGCATTTAAATTTTGAAATCGCAAGAAACGGATTTCTTTTTCTTGTTGAGGCGGGTAAATTTTCCACATGCTAAAAAATCACTCAACAGAGCATCACTACCACCTTATCGAAAAGTCCATCAACTACTTGTTGGAAAATTATAGTGAACAACCCGATTTAAAAGAACTCGCTCAGCATGCTGGTTTGAGTGAATTCTATTTTCAACGACTCTTTGTCGATTGGGTTGGTATTAGCCCCAAGCGCTTTCTACAGTTCCTTACCCGGGAGCATATGAAAGTACTATTAGACAGGGGTTATTCAACTACGGATGCTGCTTATCAGGTGGGCTTGTCTGGCAGCGGTCGCAGTCATGAACTCTTTGTCAAAAGTGAAGCTATTACACCCTCACAATATAAGAAGCTGGGTAAAAACCTGGAAATCTATTACGGTTTTCATTCGTCTCCATTCGGCGAATATTTGCTCGCTATAACGCATAAAGGAATCTGCCACATCAGCTTCATTGAACATTCAAAAGAAGACACTGAAGCCAGCTTTAAAGAAGAATGGCTCTTAGCCAATTTACGACACAGTCATGAACGAACGATTGATAGCCATAAACAGCTTTTTTCATCGGATTCTTCGCAAGCAATCAAATTATTACTAAGAGGCACGCCCTTTCAGATACAAATATGGCAAGCACTATTAAGCATTCCTTTTGGCGCCGTCTCTAACTATGAAAAAATAGCGACAGCTATTGGCAGGAGATCAGCAACAAGAGCTACCGCATCTGCTATTGCCCAAAATAAAATTGCTTATTTAATTCCCTGTCACCGAGTCATTCGAAAAGTAGGAGAAAGCGGAGATTTTCGTTGGGGGAAAAGCCGCAAGAAAATATTATTGGCCTATGAAAGCGCGCTTACAAATAATAAATAGCTAAGTTTACTGAGACAAACGATGCGCGAAGGCGATCAGAGCAAGTAATTCTTCCTCTTCCAATAAGTAACTTGGCATAACTCTGGGGTAGCCTGCCACCATTTTTCGATTGGCATAACGAATTGATTCACGAAAATATTCTTCATCAACGACAATGCTGGTGCCATCTTCCAGAGTCTCTATTCTGCCCATCATGCCCTGCCAGCTTGGCCCAACACCGAGGCTGCCATCAACTGTATGGCAGGCAATACAGCCTTCCTGAGTCGATATTTCCTGCCCTCTCTGCGCTATGGCATCATCAATTTCTACTTCCATGGCATCAAAGTTAAGCTGATAAATCAGCACACCCCCACCAATCAATAGCGCAAGCAAGATAAATGCAACAGACAAATCGAGCCAGACTCGAGATTTATGATTTTCCAAGGTGATTAATTCCTAAACTTGATTAGTTGAACAGGGGCTATCGTAAAAAACCAGCTAATTACCAAATAAATTACCAAGCCCTTCTTCCAGCGCATCACCTACGTCATTAAGTCCTTCCTCAAGGCCTTCTTCCAGTGTGCCGCCTAAATTTTCAAGGCTTTCTGTAGCACCCTCCAGACCATCGGTAAGCAACTCAGTAGTAGCCGTTAATAGCGCAGACGCTGCACTAGATGAAACCTGAGTCATTAAGGGCGCAATAATTTGAGACGCAATTTCGTCAGGACTGCCCTGAAGTTCCTGCAGGTATATATCGCCTAAATCAAATGTCAGGTCCGGTAGGCCTTCCCCTGCGACTTCGGCCTGAATACTCTCAACCAGAATAGAGACTATATACAATTGCAGCTCAGAGTCTGCGCTTGTATTGTCTACTGGCTCATCAACTTCATCGCTGGCAAATCGAGCATTGACGGTATCTATATTGGTCGTTCCATTGGCTCTTTCATAAAGAACAAATGGCTCTCTGGCGACAATGCTATCTATGCCAATCATCTCACTATTAACTGTTGAAACATCTATATCAACACTTACTTCAGCAAAGCTCAGCATCATTTGATCACTAAAGCCTGGTGGATTGGCAATACTGAAATCATAAATAGCGGCAGATCCTTCTGTTAAATTGATATCAACGGAACCCACCGATACCTGTGATCCAACAGCTTCAGAGCCGTAAGTTTCAATAGCGGTTTTTACCAAACTGTTTAAATTACTTAAAACGAATACAGCCCCACCGCCTATTAAGATGACGACAATTCCCAGACCAATTAATAGCTTTTTCATGACATTCCAATTTTTTAATGAATAAACACCTAATACAGAATTGTAGCCGATCAACTTGGCACAAAAAAGCCTCATTCAAACATTATCAATATTTACAATTATTGAGAACGCTTATCATTTGCATTATCATTAACAAAGCTAATGATGTGGTATAAAAATGTTTAGAAAGATCCTTTTTTGGGCGCATTTAATTAGCGGGTTGCTCGCTGGTTTAGTCATTTTCATGATGTCTTTGACTGGCGTATTAATCACCTATGAGCGCCAAATAGAGAATTGGTTTGCGCGTGCAGACTATTTATATGTCGATCAGCACCAAGCTATGGCTGCATCGATTGATAACCTTATTGAAATTAGCAAGTACAGAAATTCTGAATTTTCCCCCGATACCGTGATTGTCATTAACCACCCTGGTGCGCCTATTAGTCTTAGACAGGGTCGCAATAACAGCATTCAGTTGAATCCCTATACTGGCGAAGAGATGCAGGTCGGCTCCCCTGCTTTGGAAAATTTTTTTAGTGCCGTCACAGGATGGCACCGCTGGTTTAATATGAGTGGTGAAGATCGAGCTACAGCTCGCTCCATTACTGGCGCATCCAATCTGGTTTTTTTATTTCTAATCCTCAGTGGTATCTATTTATGGCTTCCCAAAATCTGGCGTTGGGTCCAGTTCAGAACCCGGTTGCTGATTAATACTGGACCACTCAGCAGTAAAGCTCGTGATTTTAACTGGCACCATGTTTTTGGGATCTGGTGTGCGTTACCCCTGGCAATCATCGTCGCTACAGCTAGCGTGTTTAATTACTCATGGGCAAATAATCTGGTGTATCAGGTATATGGGGAAGAAGCACCACAAAGAAGGCAGACTTCAATCAATCAAGCAGACAGTCCCAGCAACACAATTTTATCCATGCCAAATTATCTAAACCTCGATGAACTGCTCCTTTCTGCGCAAATAGTAACAGAACAAACCCTGAGCAATTGGCAATCTATCTCCATGACTTTGCCAGACGAGAATACAGATAAGGTTCAGTTCTCGATCAATCAAAGTCTGGGCGGCCAGCCACAAAGACAATTTACCTTGTCTCTTGATCGCAGCAATGGAGAGATGCTTGACTGGTCTGGTTTAAGTGATCTTAGTCCTGGACAAAGAACCCGCAGGATTATTCGCTTTCTGCACACTGGAGAAGTGCTGGGTTTCTGGGGGCAAACAATAGCAGGAATAGTATCTTTTGCTGCATTACTAATGGTCTGGACTGGGTTCGCATTAGCCTATCGACGACTAATTAAGCCTCTGTTCATAAAACTCTGATACTCTCTTACTTAAAGCAAGCGCATAACTAAAAGTTTATGATAAAATCATTCTTTTAAAAATGCAGCGCCTGCATTTAGACAATATTGGATATATAAAGGTTATAAAACATAGTGTTATGAAGAAGTTAATAGCAGCAGCAATTTTATTATTATTGAGCAGTTTTAATTACGCTCAAGAGATTACTTTTAACAGTGAACAAGTAGAACAGGGCAATGAGATCTATGTACAACATTGCCAAGTATGTCATGGCACTAATTTAGATAACGGCCAATTTGCCACACCGATAAAAGGCTTCTTTTTTGAAATGAAATGGGGAGGCAAAACGCTTGGTGAACTTGCCAGATTCACCTGGGAAGAAATGCCGGAAGGCAACGGAAAACTGCTGGACCTTGAAGAATATGTCGCCACAGTTGCTTTTATTCTTAGCAAAAACGGTATTGAAGCCAGTGACACGCCAATGAGCGAAGACTTTAATACCCTAGATGGCGTCATGCTGCCCTTTTAAACATTACCTAACTCTAAGTAATTATTAAACGATCAATTCAGCCTTTCAATCTCGCTTGTATGCCCTGCCTATCATTTAACTGGTAAACCACATCAGCTAATGTTGGTACGGTTTGTAGGGCATGACGAGTCAAGCGGTCATAGTGAGAAATAAACCGTAGCAATTCCTCTTTGCTCATAAGTTTATTACCGTTGGAGTAATCACTTTTTTGCTTCAGTTTGTTTTCTTGTTGCAAGCGCCATTCCAGTACATTTGCAAAGTCAGGCGCCTTTAACATAAGCAGCATGTCCAATAATTTAAATAATTCCTGATATTCTCCCGCAAGCTGTTCGTTGACGTATCTTCGCCACTGACCATTATCTTCTTCTGCTTCAAGAGTATTTACTGGCGCCTTTAACTCAGGTTCTGACTGTGGAGTAACGCCAAGACACCAGCCTTCAATGATAATGACATCAACCGGCGCCACAACGAGCGGCCAATTCGATATTGCTTCGCGATCATCATTAGCTTTATTAAATCTGGGAATGGCAACTTCTCCGTTTTTACACAAGGCCTTTATGGTTTTTATCGCCAAGCCAATATCATGAGTACCAGGCACTCCTCGAGTGATTAATAAGGGGTGAATAGTCCCCGCCAGTTCTTCACGCTTTGCATGGGTTAAATAAAAATCATCCAAGGATAAATTAATACTGCTTACGCCCTGCATCTCTTTTAATAAAAGCACCAATAGGGCCGCCAAGGTCGACTTGCCACTACCCTGACAACCATGGATACCCAATATAAGTGTGCTCTGACGGGAACTGACTTTTGTTAAAATATCCTGTGCCAATGGCATATACCATTGCTCAACAGTTTGCAGATACTCGAAAGGCAGCATCTCAGTTTCAATAAAATGTGTAAGAGCTGACTTTATGTTTTGTGGTGATGACAATAAAATTTTACTCCAAGTAAAACTCAGATAACTTTAGCATTATGCTACAAAAAATTCTAAACTTTCACTATGCGTTTACTATACATTTCTTTATTCGTATTAGTTTTTTGCTCAAGACCTGCTGCTGCTCAAGAGTCAGCCCTGGCAGGAAGCTGGATTATTAATGCAGAATTAAGTGATGTTACTGATGACAAAGTAGAACTTGCCATAATAGCTGCCGGTGGAAAAGCGACTAAAGGCTTTTTTAATCGCGATGATGAATTCTACAGAGGCGGTCCCGTTGAGCAGGAATTATATGATTTTATTTCCTATGAACGCACTTTGGATATATCTGTTAGCCCCGCTGAATATACCTTTCAATATGGTGAATTTTTGCGGCCGATTTATATGGACAATCGGGGCAACAGAATCAGCTTAAGCGGAACCAATGAAGTCGATGATTTTTCTTTTGGGCATTGGGAAGAGAATCAACTTATTGTTGAAGGTCGCCCTCGAGATGGCGGCTTTACTGATGAGCTTTACAGCCTAAGTGAAGATGGCATGCAATTAAGCGTTGAACTATTTATTCAGCCAAAATTCTTTGGCGCCCCAATTGAATTGTTGCGTGTCTATGACCGCTTAATACAAAACGAAAACTAACCAACTCATTGCCGTTTTGCTTACAGCAAGGCCCACTATGTAAAAAAACACAAATACTGCACCAAAAAATGCGGCAATCCTTTTAGGTTTGGAATATTTATTTCCCAGCGCGATCACCCCCAGCACAATATACACAATTAGTAGCCCTACTTTATGGAAAAGCCAGCCCTGATATAACAAACCAAATCCTAAAATAAACAGCAAGCCTATAGCGCTTAGCAGCAACAAGGTATCAACAATATGTGGAAGTATCTTAACGGGCTTTAAGTAAAGCAGTGATGACTCCCGAATCATCCAGTAGCCTCGTAACAAGAAACCACCAATGCTCAATGAGGCACAACTAATATGGATAGTTTTTTGAATAAGGTAAGTATCCATGTCTGATCACACCAAAACAAACCAGCTATATGCGGTTTTATTGATAGCTATGCCAACAATATATAAAAAGGTAAGCAAGGCGCAAAAGAAAGAAATGACTCTTATAGATTTGGTTTTGCCTCTGCTAAGTGTCATACCTACAAAAAACAGATAAAACATCAGCAATAGCACCTTCATGCTTAACCAGGGCTGGTTGAAAAGGCCAAAATTCACCATAAATGCCATCCAAAACCCACAGGTCAGAAACAAACCATCAATCAGGTGAGGAGCAATTAGCACTACCTTATGGTTTAACCATTTAGAATCAATAAACATTAAATAGGAACGTAGCAAAAACCCTGTGAAGCTCAACAAGGCAAATGTCATATGTAGGGTCTTAAGTGCTAGATACATTTGATTTTATCTGAACTGTTTTATGTCTGAAGAAAAAACGCTAAAGCCTACTTGAATTAAGCTAAAAATGACAGGCACCTTGTGCACTAAAAAAGTATTTGATGCTTTGCGTAAAGAAGATCACTTGTCGAATTGACAATTACCCTATGCTATATTCCCCTGCTGTCAATCAAACCCCTTTTGTAAGCCCTTTCCTCGGGAGGACAATATGAAATTCAACAATATTCTTGAGAGCATTGGCAATACTCCTCACATTCGAATAAATCATGTGCTTGGCGATAAAGCAGAGATTTGGATGAAAGCCGAGCGTGCTAATCCTGGTGGCAGCATTAAAGACCGCATTGCACTAGCCATGATTGAAGCCGCTGAACAAAGTGGCGAACTCTCTGAAGGTAGTATTATCATCGAACCCACATCGGGCAATACCGGTATTGGCCTCGCCATGGTAGCGGCGGTTAAAGGCTATCGCCTTATTTTGACTATGCCAGAATCAATGTCTATTGAAAGACGTCGTTATATGGCTGCACTTGGTGCTGAACTGGTACTGACGCCTAAAGAACTTGGTATGGGGGGCTGCATAGAAAGAGCCAATGAATTGTTGACTGAATATGACAATGCCTGGATGCCTTCGCAATTCTCCAATCCTGTTAATGTAGCGGTGCATAAGGAAACCACAGCACAGGAAATACTGGCTGACTTTCCTAATGGCGTAGACTACTTAATTACTGGCGTTGGAACCGGCGGTCACATTACCGGTTGTGCTGAAATTCTAAAGGCAAAATTTCCTGAAATGAAAGTTTTTGCAGTCGAGCCTGTCAAATCTCAAGTCATTGCAGGAATGGAAAAAGGTCTGCATAGAATTCAGGGTATTGGTGCCGGCTTTATTCCAGAAGTGCTCAACACTGACATCTTAGATGGCACGATTGCTGTCACTGAAGAAGAAGCTTTTGAGATGGCGCGTCGTTGCACCAAAGAAGAAGGTATTTTTATTGGCATTTCCTCAGGCGCATCGCTTGCTGCAGTAGCACAGAAGCTTAATGATATTCCTGCTGGTTCAAGCGTCCTAGTGTTCTCATATGACTCCGGCGAACGTTATTTATCCATAGAAGATTTATTCCAGGCCTGAGCTAATCAGAATTTCCGTTTCGGTAGGCACTCAATGGAGTGTCTGCCTTTAGTTTTGCTAGAGAAAGGTTAAAACATGTCAGAAAGCTATGAAAAATGGACCCCTCCTGAGGGCTTTAAATGGATTTATGGCTCCTTGTTGATGAGCATGCTTCTTGGCGCCCTGGATCAAACCATTGTTTCTACGGCTCTTCCTACCATGGTTGGAGAACTTAATGGTGTCTCCTACATGGCCTGGGTAATCACCTCTTACATTCTGGCATCAACAATCTCCATGCCACTTTATGGCAAGTTAGGCGATTTAATGGGTAGACGCACTATGATGCTAAGTGCGCTGAGCATATTTTTACTGGGCTCTACTTTAGGTGGTTTCAGCCAAAATATTGGCCAACTCATTGCCTTCCGCGGCCTACAAGGACTGGGTGGCGGTGGTT
The DNA here is from genome assembly GCA_965661005.1 of Pseudohongiellaceae bacterium. Taxonomy (GTDB): domain Bacteria; phylum Pseudomonadota; class Gammaproteobacteria; order Pseudomonadales; family Pseudohongiellaceae; genus UBA5109. The sequence continues at coordinate 25,615 of CBFICB010000010.1, read as the reverse complement.
TGATGGTATTAACTCAAGCCACCCTCGCCGACCTGGTACCGATCCGTGAACGCTCCAAATACATGGCGCCAATAGGCATGATGTTCGCAATAGCGTCTATTACCGGCCCATTAATTGGTGGTTATTTAACCGATTACGTCAGTTGGCGCTGGACTTTCTGGATCAACCTGCCGATTGGCCTGACGGTGATCACCATCGTCTGGAAAGGTCTTAAATTGCCTAAACCGAATAAAGAATTCACGCTGGATGTAGCGGGGACAATTACCATGGTTTTAGCTGTGTGCTTCCTGACATTGTTTTTCAGTTGGGGTGGCACTACCTTTGCCTGGTTATCACCACAAATTATTGGCCTAGGCTTGCTTACGATCATTTCATCAGTGTTATTTCTATATGCAGAAAGTCGCGCGAAAGATCCTATAATTCCAATTAGTCTGTTCCAGAATACCACCTTTAACATCGCTACAGTGCTTGGCCTCTTTGTTGGTATTGGGATGTTTGCCTCAATCGCATTTATGCCTACTTATTTCCAGATGGTTTACGGCTACTCTGCAATTACTTCAGGCTACTTAATGATTCCGATGATGCTTGGCATTATCTTTACCATTAATTTAACTGGGCAATTAGCGGCCAAAAGCGGTTATTACAAAAAATATCCTCTCATTGGATTAAGCATATGCGCACTGACTCTGTTTCTTTTTTCGACATTAGAAATTGGGCAACCTGTTGGGGTCGTTTGCTTATATATTTTCATGATGGGTGCTGGAGTTGGCTGTATCTTCCAGATCCTGATTTTAGCCGTACAGAATTCTGTGCCCTTTGATCAAGTAGGCACTGCTATTTCTGCTAATGCTTTCTTTCGTGAAATAGGTGCAACAATGGGTATTGCTATCGTTGGCTCTCTTTTTTCAACACGACTGACGTCTATGCTAACTGAGCGCTTACCAAGCAACCTGGTTTTACCCATTGATGATATAGAATCCATTACCCCTGGCATCCTTCGCGCAATGCCGGAGAGCATGCAGGATATTTTTATTAACACCTATGCTGATGCACTAACTCCTATCTTTTTATATATCGCGCCAGTCTTTATTGCCGGTATTATTTTAGGAAATTTCTTACCAAACAATAAACTGGAGCAGAAAAAGCCAGGCATGTTGAAACCGCAAGACCCTGATAAGCCGGTCGATACTCCAGCGGTATAAAATAGTTTTTCTGGATGATAGAGTCTTGTTATACAACACAAGCTTGTTGCCCCTTTTTGATTGAAAGGGATCATAAAAAATTAAGTCTAAGGAGATAGCAGATGGCAAGGAGTATTCCAACAAAAAATCACAAGAAAAAATTATTGCTACTTTTCCTGTCTGTTGTAATGACAAATTCTGTATTTGCTCAGCAGTATGCAATTAGCACAGAGACTCTGCCGCTATTGGAAATTAATGGTCTTATTTTCAAAGATCATAACAAAAACGGTTTATTGGATGCCTATGAAGACTGGCGTCTAAGCCCTGCGCAAAGAGCTGAAAATCTTGTCAGCCTAATGACTACAGAAGAAAAAGCCGGCGCAATGCTCCACGGCACCTTACCAGGCAGTGATTCCGGCTATGAGTTCCCTGCTCTGGAGGATTTCATACTCAATCGCCACATAAATTCGATGATTACCAGATTGGGTGGGGCACCCGAACAAATTGCAGAGCAAAATAATCGCGCGCAGATATTAGCGGAGTCTTCTCGCCTGGGCATTCCTCTGACAATTAGTACCGATCCCCGTCATCATTTTCAATATACAGAAGGCGCATCTGTTGCCAATACCAGATTTTCACAATGGCCTGAAACATTGGGCTTTGCTGCACTCGGTGATCCTGCAATCGTTCGCCAATTTGGCGATATCGCTCGGCAGGAATACCGAGCCGTTGGAATCCATATGGGCCTATCTCCTCAGGCAGACTTGAGCACTGAACCACGCTGGTCTCGAATTAACGGCACTTTTGGTGAAGATGCTAATCTCGCCAAAAACATGATACAAGCTTATGTGGAAGGCTTTCAGCACGGAACTGAGGGTGCAGGGATAGATGCTGTATCTTTAGTCGTCAAACACTGGGCTGGCTATGGTGCTGCAGATCAAGGTTTTGACAGCCATAATTATTATGGCCGTTATGCTGCATTTCCCGGTGATAATTTTGCTTACCATTTAATTCCTTATGAAGGTGCTTTTGCCGCCAAAGTTGCCGGTGTAATGCCGACCTACTCCATCCTGAAAGATTTGTTCATCGATAACAATGAAGTAGAACAGGTCGGTGTTGGATTTGAGCGCTTTATGCTAACCGACCTACTTCGAGAACAATACGGCTTCAAAGGGGTAATTCTATCTGATTGGGGGATCACTAAAGACTGTTCGGAGGTATGTGTTAATGGCATCGCTGATGGCGAAACTCAAACCTTTGCTACTTTTTCTACCGCTTGGGGAGTGATAGATCTGCCAATGGAAGAACGATTTGCCAAGGGTATAGCTGCAGGTATCGATCAGTTTGGCGGCGTCGAAGATTCGGCAGTACTTGCCTCTGTCATTCGCCAAGGCATGGTAAGCCAACAACGGATTGATGATTCAGTAAAAAGGATCATGCAGCAAAAATTTGAACTCGGCATTTTTGAAAACCCCATAGTCGACATTGAGCATGCTGCAGAACTAGTGGGTAATGCGGAATTTTCGCAAAAAGCCGAAGCAGCCGAACGTAGTGCCACTGTTTTACTTGAGAATAAAAATAACTTATTACCTGTCCTTGATACTCAAACCGCTTTATATCTTTACGGTATTGATCCGGAAATAGCTCGTTCCTATGGTTTCAGGGTCGTCGACCGGCCAGACCAGGCTGATCTTGCTATCATAAGAGCTAATGCGCCATTTGAAGTATTACACCCTAACTATGTCTTTGGACGTATGTATCATGAAGGTGATTTATCCTATAGCCCATCAAACCCTGAATACCAGCAGATTATAAGCGCCAGTTCACTTGTGCCGACCATAGTAACAGTCTATCTGGATCGTCCTGCTATTTTGACTAACATTAGAGATGAGGTGGGTGCATTAATAGGAAATTTTGGCATTAGCGATGAAGCTTTGATGGATGTGATTGTTGGGAACGCCTCACCTCAAGGTAAATTGCCTTTTGAACTTCCTGGTAGTATAGACGCTGTTGAACAACAGTTTTCTGATGTGCCTTTTGATAGCAACGATAAATTATATCCTTTCGGATTTGGGCTTGAGTATTTAACTGAATAAGGGCTTTGCGAGTTATGTTGGCTTGCTATTGGGATTGACCAAGAGATAATCAAAGCAATTTTAAACAACCATTCCCAATGAAAAGGGAAGTTTAGCTTCTTCGTATCTTAATCCTAGAAAAAGGAAATTATTTTATTTCTTTATTGATGCCGAGTGTTTCATTTTCATATACACCCCGCCAGTTTTCAAATTCAAACAACATCTGCTTAAGACGCTTTTGTTTGGTTGCTTTTTGCTTTGCACGATGTATCCAGCCCAGGTAATCATTTCTTTGATACGCTGGACGTTCCAAATAATCTTTCATGACTCCGTTATCTTCTAATGCTTTTTCAATATAATCTGGCATTAGGTTAATTTTTCTTTTTAACATAGAAGATTAATTAGGCTTAATGTAAATCTGTTAACTGTAATTTCAATTTCTCAAACTTAAGGCGCACTTGGTGTCGTGCCATTCCCCGCGGGAAAAGGCAAAGGCGGATTATGTGTAAGTTGATATTGATAATCGATTCTAGCTTGTCTTGCTTGCCTAGCATTTCTTTCTTGAAAATTAGCTTGAGCCTCGGCTTGTTCCTGTTGAATTTGTAAAGCCCACGCCATGTCTTGTTCTATGCCAGGATATGCAGAAGGCCTGTTCACTGCGATTTGATAAGTTCCAGTTGTACTCCCGCAGACTTTGACGAGCTCCACTTGTTCTGTAGCCCAACTCATCCATCTTGCCTTAAAGCCGTTAAGATAAAAACAGCCTTCAGAATCCGGCTTAAGCTTCGATGTATCATAATATACAACTCTAGGAGTCACACCAAAATCTTCACCTGTAATGCTATCGATTACATTGGCGCCTTCTGGCACTGATGATATTACAAGTCTTGCTTGAGTTTCACAGCCTGTGAACAAGCAAGATAAAAGAATAAGAAAGAGACCAGGCATTTTTTTCATTATTTTGCCCTAGCATTGAAATTAAAAGTACTTTACCTGTTCAAGGCTGAACTTTTCAAAAAAAATGTCAATGACTTTGCATTGGTCTCTGCCAAAGATTAACTTTAAATTCAAAGGCTCGCGACGCTTTAGTTAGTTAGCGGGCATGAAGGAAATTATCCAGGCTTGACCAAAATATCCATACGTAATAGCTTTATAACAGCTAATTGAAAAGAATCATCCTAATGGAAAATAGAAAACTACTTATCTCTTTTTTACTTTTATTACTTCTACCGGCATTGGTATTTGGTGCTGATGAACCCTCTCAGGAGTTTCTAGATAATTTAGCCTTGGCTGAGCAAGGTGATGCACAAGCTCAATTTAACTTAGCCGAAATGAGCTGGCAGGCATATCTTGAAAATCGCCTTTCTCAAAACCTCGAAGACTATACGCGCTGGGCTAGCCTAGCGGCAGAGCAGGGTCATCCAGACGCCCTATATGGGCTAGGCGTAAGGTATATCAATAGTACGGCTGACCACCCCTATGATATGTCTGAAGGCCTTAGATTACTTCATATGGCAGGAGAGCTAGAGAGCTGGGAAGCCCAACGCTATCTTTCAGAATTATACTTTCGTGGCCCCTTTTTTCCGCAAGACTATAACGAAGGAATTAGATGGCTGCGGGTGGGAGCTGACCAAGGAACAGCAGAGGCACAATCCTCTTTAGCGAGGGAATATAGATCTGGCTCCAGAGTGCTGCAAGATAAAATAAAAGCCTATGTTTGGTTCTCTATGGCAGTTATGCAAGGTGACTCTGAGTCAGTTTCTGCCAGAGATGATATTGAAGCACAATTAAGCATTGGCCAACTATCCATTGCACGCGAACTTGCATCACGTTGTTGGGACTCAGACTTCCAGGACTGTGAATAAATAAAGAATAGCGACAGACTAGCCTTTTAAGCTCTTAGAAAAAAATTAAGTTCGCAAAGGCAACTAGTTTTTTAAGCGATAGCCTGTTTTGAATATCCAATATATTCCGCTAATACAAATAAGCAAAAACATTATTGTCATACCGAGACAGACCCATAAATTGACGTCAGAGACTTCGTAAAAACTCCAGCGGAAACCACTAACCAGATAAACCACAGGATTAAAAAGGGTCACTTTTTGCCAAAATTCAGGCAGCATGCTGATTGAATAGAAACTGCCACCAAGAAAAGTCAGTGGTGTGATTATCAACAAAGGAACTATCTGTAATTTTTCGAAATTATCAGCCCATATACCGATGATAAAACCGAGCATACTAAAAGTCAGAGAAGTTAAAACCAGAAAGCCTAACATCAAAAAGGGGTGCATAATTTGCAAGTCAACAAAGAATGCCGAAGTCACCAAAATGATTCCCCCTACTATTAAGGATTTACTGGCAGCTGCCCCTACGTAGCCCAGTACTATTTCCATAGTCGATACTGGCGCAGATAAAATTTCAAAAATCGTACCTAAAAATCTAGGAAAATATATGCCAAACGATGCATTCGATACACTTTGGGTGAGCAGCGATAACATCAGCAAACCGGGGACCAGAAAGGCAGCATAGGTAATACCATCAATATCACTCATGCGCGAGCCTATGGCTGAACCAAAGACGATAAAATAAAGTGAAGTCGACAATACTGGTGAAACAATGCTCTGTGCAAGAGTTCGCCAGGTTCGATCCATCTCGTGTTTATAAATTGCTTTAACGGCGTATAAATTCATTATTTTCTTACCAGATTGACAAAAATTTCTTCCAGTGAACTTTGTTTAGTTTCCAGGTCTCGATACTGAATACCTGCTTCTTCAATATGGTCCAGTAAAGCAGTTATGCCAGTATCTTCTTGTTGCACATCATAACTATATAAAAGCTCCAGGCCATCAGCATTTAATTGAAGCTTATAGTCAGAAAGACTTTCCGGAATAGAATTAAGCTTCTCTTTTAAATGTAGCTTGAGATTTTTTTCGCCCATTTTTTGCATCAAGGATTTCTTTTCTTCTATCAGGATAATTTTTCCCTGATCAATCACGCCAATCCTGTCAGCCATTTCTTCAGCTTCTTCAATATAATGAGTTGTCAAAATAACTGTAACACCCGCCTCTCTTAAATCGCGAATAGTGTTCCACATTTCTTTGCGCAACTCTACATCGACACCTGCGGTAGGCTCATCAAGGAATAAAATATCCGGCTCATGCGCGAGAGCTTTACCGATCAAGACTCGACGCTTCATTCCGCCCGACAAAGTCATTAATTTGTTGTCTTTTTTGTCCCAAAGCGAAAGTGATTTAAGGACCTTTTCAATATGTACTGAATCCTTACCTTTACCGAATAAACCACGACTGAAGTTCATGACCCCCGTTACAGATTCAAAAGTTTCAATTAGCATCTCCTGCGGCACCAGACCAATCAAAGAGCGAGCGGCACGATAATCTTTTTGTATGTCATAACCACCGACAGTAATTGAACCTTCTGTCGGTGTGACAATGCCGCAAATAGTACTTATTAAAGTGGTTTTGCCTGCGCCATTGGGCCCCAACAAGGCGATAATCTCACCTTTATTAATATCCAGATTGATATCTTTTAAAGCCTGAAAACCACCATCATAGGTTTTACTCAGGTTTTTAATTGAAATTATTACTGACATTTATTCCCTTTAGCTAAGGTCTGACTGAACCACTGACGCGGAATGAGAGGCATGCATTCTAGGCAAGATAGCTATTAAAATAAACTTAAATGTAACTAAATAGAATATAAATTGTTATGCTTGCCTCCGTTGAGGAGCCTGAGTCCTGAGATGAGCATCGTTAAAACAGAAAATTTGCATAAAAAGTATCCTACGCCGGGTAAAAAAAATGATTTTTTCTATGCTGTAAACGGAACTTCCTTAAGTATTGAAGCTGGAGAGATATACGGCATATTAGGCCCCAATGGCGCAGGTAAAACCACCACTCTGGAAATGATCGAAGGACTTACCGACATCGATGAAGGCGAAGCCTGGATAGACAGCATTTCGGTCAAGCAAGAGCCCTACAAGGTCAAAAAGATTATTGGCGTACAACTTCAAGCTAACGAATATTTTGATCACCTCAATCTATCTGAACTTATCGCTCTGTTCAGTCAACTTTATAATCGTAATGATGACCCTCTGGACCTGCTGGCTCATGTGAATCTGAAAGAAAAGGCGCAGGCCAAACCCAAAGAATTATCCGGAGGTCAGCAACAGCGTTTCTCTATTGCCTGCGCGCTTGTGCATGAACCTAAAGTGTTATTTCTAGACGAACCTACCACTGGCCTGGATCCGCAGGCCAAGCGCAATATTTGGGAGCTTGTAAAGAATCTTAATAACAAAGGCATGACTATTGTCCTGACCACTCACAATATGGAAGAAGCAGAATACCTATGTGACCGTTTGGCAATCATGGATCACGGCAAAATTATTGCTGAAGGAAAACCACAGGATTTAATTCTATCGCATGCACCAGAACCACCGGAAATTCCACTGCACGGCAATCTGGAAGATGTTTTTTTAGCCTTGACCGGAACTGGGTTAAGAGAGTAATACAATGAATCTCACACTGATCATGACTAAAGTTTTCCTGAAGATTTTTTCACGAGATCGTCAGGCTATTATTTTCTCATTAATTTTTCCCCTTTTAATGATGCTTGCCTTTGGGTTTTTTAATAGCGGCGAAACCGACCCTATAGCAATTGGGGTCGTTGATAATGCTAACTCCAGCCTTAGTAGAGATTTTATCGCCAGCATTGATGCCAATCCTCTGTTTACGGTGACTGAAGGCGATGAAACCAGCCTTATCGTACAGGTGATAAATGGTAATCTAGGACTCACTCTGGTTGTGCCGGAAGAATTTCAAAGTAACCCTGCTAATGTCGACCTACGTGTCTTGATCGACACCTCACAAACAGCACAAATGAATACTGTTATTCCTTTGTTACAGCAAGCGCTGGTTCAAGTTGAGCGTGATTTGCGTAATCTAGATCCCTTGTTTGATCTGACAATTGTTGATGTCGAAGCTCGCACTCAAACCTATTTAGATTTTCTGGTACCAGGCCTCTTAGCGATGGCTTTGATGCAAATTTCTATGGGTGGAAGTGGCTTTAATCTAGTGGAATTTCGTCGCAAAGGCATTCTTAAACGTTTGTTTGTTACACCCGTTCAGCCAAAAAACTTTATTACAGGTCTAGTGTTATCACGCTTGATAATTGTACTGGTGCAGTTATCTCTGTTACTGGGTATAGCTATCTTATTATTAGACATCACCTTTATTGGCAACCTGTTCAACCTATATGCCTTTATCATTCTGGGAACAACAATCTTTCTAAGTTTAGGTTTTTGCCTGGGATCCCTAGCGAAGACCCAACAAGCTATCATGGCCATGAACATGCTCCTGACCTGGCCGCAGATGCTTCTATCCGGCATCTTTTATCCAATCGATGCCATGCCTACGATAGTTCAACCCCTGGCTAATCTTCTGCCCTTGAGTTTTGTGGTGAATGGTTTACGTGGTGTTGCTATAGAAGGCGCTAATGTGATCGGCCTAATACCAAATGTTATCGGCATTCTAGTCTGGATCGCAATTGTCTTGGGTTTTGCAATTAAACTGTTTAACTGGAAGGAAGTAGCGACTTAAGTATTAAGCTAGAGTGATACTCGCTGCACCACCGGGAATACAACAACCTGCCCTATCTGCAAACGCTCAAAATTTACTTCCGGGTTGTACTGCCTGAACAACCATATGGGTACAGAACGCTGCCTGGTGAGCGTTTCGAGAAAATCCCTGCGTTGTATGCTGTATTCTTCGGTTTGTTGAATTCGATAAGTCGTGAAGTATTGTTGCTGTAAATCCCTGTGGAACTGACGACGACGATTTTCAAATGTTGCCCTGCCTATTTCGGAGAAATCGAGCCTTAGCCGGTCACCAATCATCACCGGATCACGAAATGCCAGGCCATTAATATTACGCAGCACCTGCGTTCTGATCCCAAGCCAGTCTGCATAATGACCCAGAGTTTCAATCGCCTGTATTTCTATTGTTCCATCACTGGCGACACTGTAATCGGCTGGGTCAGCTGACAAATCCACTAATAATTGAGCTTGAGTTTCCTCAGCCATCACGTCAGCTTCAACCGCTTCCAGGGTAGCATCCAGTTCGGCTTCAACTTCTCCATCTCTTCCTATGCCTGCTTCAGCGATCAATTCTATTTCACTATCTTCCACCGAGTCTTCTTCCTCAACAACAGCCACACGCGTTGAAGTGGTCGGCGCTGGCACATCATTAGAGCGTAAACGCAGACTTTGACCCGGATATATCATGCCCCGGTTATTTAATGAATTTAAAGCAACCAGACTATCCACGGACACCTGATAACGCTCAGCTATGATTGACAGAGTATCGCCTCTTCTCACTTCATAGAGACCATTGGCAGGAATCTCAAGTGGAGAACCATTATTTACGACTAAAGTCGGTATCGATCCATCTTGTTGAGGTAATAATATTTGCTGTCCAATACGAATGGTATTTCTGTCGCGAAGCTGATTGATCGCGACTAATTCTGATATCGTCGTGTTATAGCGTTCGGCGATAACCGATAAGGAGTCGCCACGACGAACAACGTAACTTAAATCAGGAATCTGCTCGCTATATAAGGTGGTCAAAGGCAAGCTGTTTAGACCAGCTAATAAATCGCCATTAGCTAAGCTATCTCGTCTGACTTTAATTGAGTAACCCTTAGGAATACGCTTTGTGCCAGACCAAACTGATGGTTGCAAAGCCGGATTATCACGTTGCAATTCGGCAACACTGACATTAAGACTCCTGGCTAAATCCTGGGCAGATACAAAAGACTCCATCTCTTCTTCATAGAACCCAGGATGAGAATCAAGAACAATATCACCAAAGTAATCCTGATAATTACTATCGACATGAAGAGCGGCAAGAAATTGTGGGTAAAAATTACGCGATGCAAAGCCAAAACGCGGGCCCTTATACTCAGCAATAATTCGACCAATATCATTACTACCAACATCTCTTATAGCGCGGGCTATACCATTGGCTCCATGGTTATAGGCCGTTAAAGCCAGAGGCCAGGTACCTAAAGCATTATGGTTGAACTCAAGTAATTCCATAGCACCAAAAGTTGCGGCATAAGGATCCAAGCGCTCATCAACAATATAGTCTACTTGCATAAAACGCTGTGCAGTTGAACGCACGAACTGCCACATTCCAGTAGCTGCTGCACTGGAATAAGCCCCGGGATGAAAGGATGATTCAACATGCGGCAATATAGCCAGTTCAATTGGCATACCTTTACTACTTACCACGTCTTCAATGTGCTCACGATAGGCTCCGGCACGCTTTAAACCAGCAATAAAGCGATCTCTTTGTCCTAGCTGCCAACGCACGCTATTAGCAGCTCTTGCCAGGCGTTCATTGGAAACATCTGCAGGCCATAGATCCAGAATTTCCTGCTGTGATCCCGTTAAACCGCTACGTTTACCTCCAGCTAACACTCGCAAGTCATTCGCAATATCATCTCGCGTATCATTGATAGTCGTACGGTCACGGTTCAATTTGGTGTAAATGACGGATAGATTTTCAGCATCATGCAGAAAGCCGCTTTCTGTATCTGCCTCGGTATAGACCTTGACCCAGAATTCAATGGCCGGACGGATATTATCAGGAACAGGAAAGTCACTTTCTGCAGAGTGAGCAGCAACTGAGAATATTAACCCGCCAAAGTAAAATAGTAGGCTGAGTTGTAAGCTAAAGTATCTGCGCATAAAACTAGTGTAATCCCCTGTTTCTTGGGGCAAAGAGTAATTGAGTATATGCAATTTTACAAGATAATGATAAAGCCGATTTACGCTAGATCAAGCTAGTGTGTCATCGCATAAATCACATAATTCAAGCCAAAGCGGTAAGCCAGTGCTGTCATAGGCTCTGGATAGACAGGGTCGTCTGCATGTTCCCAGGCATCTCCCATATCCATATTATAGTTAATGGCCACTATCAGTCGGCCATTATCATCATAAATACCTCTCCATGACTGAAGGCCGCGTAATTGAGCCTGTATTGACCCATCAGCCGCTCTATAGAGATGACGACGGCCCGGAATCTGAGTTAATTGATCCAGAACATAAAGCACATTAAATACTTCATCACCTTCACTTAGGTCGACAATGGCACGAGTAGGGAATATTTTGCTAATGCCGTGCTGAAAGGATTGCCATTCGGCGGCACCATGAAAGTCATCAACCACCAAAAACCCACCTCGATAAAGATATTCACGCCAGCGCTCTATTTCTTCGGGTTTTGGATCCCAACCACCTTGTCCAAGCTGTTGAGCAAATAACCAGGGATAATCAAAAATTTCATCATCCATTATGCTTAAATGAATACTATCTTCGGCAACATCAATACGTGAAAGCCGACTCAAACCATCCAAAAAGTGAATTTCAGCCGCCGGATAATCGATGGCCCACCAGCCACGCCCTCGGCTGGAAATAGCAAAATTTCTGCCCATAGGACCAAAACCATTATTATAAATCAGTCTGGCCATATGAAATTCCGCTTGAGGTTGATCAGACCTTGGAATTTCCTGTGCCGATATCACAGTCGAGATCAGTAATAAAACTAAAAGCAAAAAGTGCCTAAAAAAGTGCTTAAAAGAAGACATCATCCAAATTCTACCAATTTCATCACATCATAGGCCGGTTCTTCATAAGGATGCACTCTACGTAAGGTGTCTAGCACTTTTTTTATTAAAGCTTCATCACATACCATCTCAACTTTATACTCTTGAACAGTTTCCACAGCCCCCTTTTGCCCTAAATAAGGACTACTGCCTTCAAGTGGCCGGAACTGCCCCTGCCCGAGAGTTTGCCAACTGCATGAATCATAATGACCGATTTTACCTGCACCAACACTAAACAAGGCAGTTTTAACTCTTTCTAGATGTGACTCGGGAACATAAAAACAAAGTTTAAGCATCAGGCTAATATAACTCTTGAGTACAGCAGGAACTAGTAGAATTCTTAGTTCAGCTTAATATGGAGAATATCTCGATAAAATAAATAACCAATAAATAAGTAACTGTAAATACAGTAAATAAGAAGCAGCGTAAAATTCAGACAAAAAAAAGCAGCTCGAAAGCTGCTTTTTATCAAAAATAATGATTGCTATTAGATAGCAACAATATTTTCAGCCTGAGGGCCTTTTTGACCTTGAGTTACTTCGAACTCAACTTTTTGACCTTCAGCCAGTGTTTTGTATCCAGAGCTAGAGATCGCACTGTAATGTGCAAACACATCAGGACCAGACTCTTGTTCAATAAAACCAAAACCTTTTGATTCATTAAACCATTTAACCGTACCAGTTACTTTATCAGACATAAAAATTACCTATAAATTTAAAAAAATATTGCCTCATTAAGAAATCCTAAGGAGACGAGTTTTAGCATGGAAATAAGCTTTAATTTAGAAACTCTTTAGATACTCTTTTAAATACTAGATTTAAATAACAGAGAACGATGAAATACAAGATACGCAACGAAAAGAAGTTATAAATATTTAGCCACACTTTCTAGCTGATCGCAGGGTATAGCCAGTAAAATTCAAAGTCAACGTTTATTTCTAAAAAGTTTAATGAATTCTGTCCAACAATAAAGCCAAATCACAATGCCTATGGTCAAAATTAAATTAACATTATTTGAATCATTCAAGAAATCAACAAAAGCGTTTCCATTTGCCCAGAATTTTCCGTACAAACCCAACACAACAAAAACAGTCCCAGGAGTTTCATAAATCGCTAAACGAATCATCTTTTTACTGACAACATTCTCGGGTCGATCGTTAATATGATTCTCCTTATTTATAATCAGCACTGAGGAATTTTCAGTTACTCTTCGAAACTGGCACATAGAGACCATCAAACCAGGGGTCCCATATTTCAGTTTCATCATTATATTGTTCGAAAAACTGCCTTACGCTGCCATTGTCGTTCGGCGTCCAGCTTCCTCGAAAATCGTAGGTTTCATTACTAGCGTAGTTATAAATTTCACCCACCAATACCACTGTGCCATCCACTAAGCCCCCAACAATATCGATAGCATATTCTCCTGCAGATACCCAAAGTTGACGCCACTCATCTCTTACAGGGTTATAATAATTGATACTGATACCGGATGAACCACCTGCACCCGCCCAGGTTTCCATTAAGGCACATCCGTTTTCTAATTTTTCAATGATATTAGTGCCAACCTGATTGGAATTATTACTATCGTTAGGAAAGACCTCCCATTCCCCTACCCAGAAGTCAAAAGCTGCAAACCCTTCTTCTGATATGCAACTTTGATTTTATGCAAACCCCGGACTCATAAAAAAACTGCCGAGCATAACAATTAGCATTTTTATTCTTTTCATGGCCAACCCTCTTTTTGACTAAACTTAATCCAACATCCTTTCTCTCAATTTTCCTCAAAACTATTTTAAATCCATCTTCTAACCCTTAACTTATATTCAGTAAATTCAAGTCCAAACTTTTTTTCCAAAGCTCGTTCTTCTGGTTTAATTTGAAACTCATTGATGTAAAAGATAAACGCAATAACTCCGATAATTGATAATGGTGATGACAAATATATCAGCCATGCCACAAGCAGCATCGCCAAGCCAACATACATTGGATTTCTCGAAACACGATAGATGCCGGTAGAAACCAACGAAGATGCAGTCTCTGGTTTCATTGGATCAATTGTTGTGTCCGCACGTCTAAAAGAAACGATACCAGAAAAGATAAAAGCCAAAGCAGCAAGTAGAATAACTAGCAATAATGAAATACGTATTGGAGCGCTCAAGCTAATATTCATAGTAAACAGTGAAAGCAGCCACATCAGTAAAACACAGACTAAAGTTATTATTGGCGGAGGAACTTTATTCTTGAACATGGAGATAACACCTGTATCTTACATGATGACAAAATAACCGGCTTAAAGGCATATTATATTATCTGAACCTTAAGCGTCACTATAAGATGAACCCGGAGAATTTAGTCCTGAAGAGAACCAAAAAGGATTATGCGGTCTTTTTTTGTAGCTTTTTTTAACGTCTTTTTAGGGGCTTGCTCTATGCTAACCAATACCTGGCATTTCTAAACATGCGCATGGTGGGACCATACTCCTGCCAGTCATCCGGTCGCCAGGAATTAGTGACAGCGCGAAATACACGCTCTGGATGAGGCATCATGATTGTGAATCGCCCATCTTCATTACACAATGCGGCAATACCTTCAGGTGAGCCATTAGGGTTGGCCGGATAGCTGTTAGTTTCCTTACCAGAATAGTCAGCAAACTGCATAGCAACAAGACCGCTCTTTAAAGCAGTCTGCTGTGCTTTTTCAGAGCTAAATTCAGCTCTACCCTCACCATGGGCGACGGCAATCGGGAATACCGAACCTGCCATGCCTGCCAGAAAAACCGAAGGACTTTCCTGAATTTTTACCAGAGAGTTTCTGCCTTCAAATTGCTCAGAAGCATTTCTGACAAAATGAGGCCAATGCGAAGTACCAGGGATTAATTCATGTAAATTGGACATCATTTGACAACCGTTACACACACCTAGCGCTAAAGTGTTTTCTCGCAAAAAGAAGGTTTCAAATTGTTTGCGCGCATTGTCATTAAACAAGATTGATTTAGCCCAGCCTTCTCCAGCGCCTAGTACATCACCATAAGAAAAACCACCACAGGCAACCAGAGCATTAAACTGATCGAGGCTTACATCACCACTAATAATATCACTCATATGCACATCAATAGCGTCAAAACCCGCTCGGTCAAATGCGGCTGCCATTTCCAATTGCCCGTTCACACCTTGCTCGCGCAAGATGGCAATACGAGGTTTAAGCTTGTTATTAATAAATGATGCGGAAATATCTTCATTGATATCGAAACTGAGTTTACTAAAAAGACCAGTATCGTTTTTATTTTGAATACCTTCGTATTCCTGACGTGCACATTCACTATTATCTCTGAGACTTTGCATAGCATATGAAGTATTTGACCATAAGCTTTGATAATGCGAGCGAGAACCGCTTAGGACTTCTTGTCCTTCATAAAAGAAATACACTTCATCGCCAGCCACCGGTTCACCAATATCAAAACAAATATCTGCCAAACCGTAGTCTTCTGCTAATTCCTGAAGCTGAGAAACGTTGTTACTAGCAACCTGAATAACAGCCCCTAACTCTTCATTAAACAGATTTTCAAGATGCTCAAGAGGACTGCTAATTTCTCCTAAATGAATAGACAAACCACAATGCCCGGCAAAAGCCATCTCCATCAAAGTCACAAACAAACCACCATCAGAGCGGTCATGATATGCCAGCAATAATTGCTGCTGCATCGCATCCTGAATAAAAGCAAAGAAGGCTTTTAGATCAGAAGCACTATGCACATCTGGCACCTTGTTACCGAACTGATTAAAAACCTGCGCCAAAGCTGAGCCGCCAAGGCGATTTGAACCTAAACCCAAATCAAGCAAGAACAGGCGACTGTCATTTTCTAACCGTAATTGCGGCGTTAAGGTCTGTCGAATATCCTGAACCGGGGCAAAAGCAGAGACGATCAAAGATAAAGGTGCGGTGACACTTTTATTCTGCTGGGAGTCTTCATCACGCCAGACAGTGCGCATAGACATGGAATCCTTGCCTACCGGAATCGTAATGCCTAATTCCGGACATAACTCCATTCCGACAGCTTTAACTGTCTCATACAATTTAACATCTTCCCCTGGAAAACCCGCTGCAGCCATCCAGTTAGCAGATAACTTGATGTCGCTGATTTTTTCAATACGAGCACAGGCACTGTTGGTAATAGCTTCGGCAACGGCCATTCGACCAGATGCTGGCGCATTTATTAGTGCCGCTGGCGTTCTCTCTCCAATCGCCATGGCTTCACCATAGTTGGAATCAAAGGATTGGGCTGTCACAGCAGCATCTGCCACTGGCACTTGCCAGGGTCCAACCATCTGTTCACGAGCGACCATTCCGCTTATAGAGCGGTCCCCAATAGTAATCAAAAAACTTTTACTGGCGACTGTTGGCAATTGCAATATTCGCGCTGCTGCTTCTTCCAAAGTAATTCCTGTGGAATCAAAGGCTTTAAATTTATCGTCGACACGCTGCACATCTCTATGCATTTTGGGTGGCTTTCCAAATAGCACCGACATTGGCAGATCAATTGGCTGATTTGAGAAATACGTATCTTCAAGCGATAAATGCAAGTCTTCTTTAGCTTCACCGACCACAGCAAAAGGGCAACGTTCCCGCTGACATATAGCTTCGAAACGTTTGAGGTCTTTATCAGTAACCGCCATCACATAACGTTCCTGAGCTTCATTGCACCATATTTCCATTGGCGATAATTGTGCTTCGGCATTCGGTATTGCGCGTAATTTAAATGCGCCACCGCGTTCGCCGTCTTTCACCAATTCAGGTAAAGCATTGGATAACCCGCCCGCACCAACATCATGAATAAATTTGATAGGGTTGTCTTTCCCCTGCGCCCAGCATTGATCAATTACTTCCTGGCAGCGACGCTCCATTTCTGCGTTATCACGCTGTACCGAGGCAAAGTCGAGGTCTGCACTACTGGTACCGGAATCCATAGAGGATGCTGCCCCACCTCCCAGACCAATCAGCATGGCTGGGCCGCCCAGCACGATCAAATTAGCACCAACGGGAATATCCTGCTTTTGCACATGTTGGTCACGGATATTACCGAGACCGCCAGCCAACATGATGGGCTTGTGATAACCTCGAATATCTTGTTCACTTTTTAATTCTGAGAACGGCATGGCTTGTTCAAAGGTGCGGAAATAGCCACATAGATTGGGTCGCCCATACTCATTATTAAAGGCAGCGCCACCAATTGGTCCTTCCAGCATAATGTCCAGCGCTGAAGCAATATGTGAAGGTTTGCCATGATCAATTTCCCAGGCTTGAAGCCGACCAGGAATTTTTAAATTAGACACTGAAAAACCGGTTAAGCCAGCTTTAGGTTTTGAACCTACCCCTGTTGCGCCTTCATCACGAATCTCGCCACCTGAACCAGTTGAAGCGCCTGGAAAAGGCGCAATTGCGGTTGGATGATTATGTGTCTCGACTTTGGTCAGGATATGGATTGGTTCCTGATGATACTGGTAAGTACGAGAATGTGGATCAGGAAAAAAACGTCCTGCCCTATTGCCTGTCATTACTGAGGCATTATCTTTATAGGCTGAAAGCACTCCTTCACTGTTACATTCATAAGTATTACGAATCATGGCAAACAGCGAAAGATCCTGATCCTGACCATCCAGCGTCCAGGAAGCATTAAATATTTTATGACGACAATGTTCAGAGTTCGCCTGAGCAAACATCATCAGTTCAACATCATTAGGGTTTCGACCTAACGCAGTAAAGCTGTCGACCAAATAATCAATCTCATCAGAGGCCAAGGCCAAACCCATGTTTACATTTGCTTCCACCAGAGCCTGTTTACCACCGGTAAGCACATCGACAGTTTGCATGGGGTTGGGCTCTGCACTTTCAAACAGTTTTTCAGCGTCAGGCAGTGCACGCACAACCGCCTGAGTCATACGATCATGTAAATGAGGCAGTAACAATCTCTCATCGATATCTTGACTTGCATGCAGGGTGAAAATCACTCCTCTTTCCAGGCGTTTCAATTTGCTTAAGCCACAATTCCGAGCGATATCGGTGGCTTTTGAAGACCAGGGAGAAATGGTGCCTAAACGCGGAATTACTAAATAGATTTGACCACTGTTCCAGGTTTCTTCTGTCTCGGCCTTTGGGCCATATTCCAACAATCTGTTCAGCAGAATTGACTCACCCTGATCCAGATCTTCTACAAGATCAACAAAATGTACAAACCGGGTTGCAATGTCAGTCACAGCGGGCAAGTCTTGCTGAATATTACTAAGGAGTTTTTGCGTAGTTAGCTGAGAATGAGCAGGAGATCCATGCAAACTGAGCATTGTTAAAATCAACCTTAGTTAGAACGACGAGCGTCAAAAAAAGAAGGCGCTATGATACTGGAAATTAACTCTGGTTTGTAGATAAAGCCTTTAACTTCTAAAAACTATTTTTTTATAAGAAAGCAAAGAGCTTAAATCAGCGCCAGCCTACAACAAAGTAACGTCTTCCTTAAAATGCTTCTTGATCAGTTGCTGAAAAGAAGCACCCAGTTCCCGATAAAAATTTCGCAAAGGCGAAGTATTTCTCCACGCTAAAGCATGTATACGAAATATCGACTCATCTTCCAGACTAAGAATATGCAGGTTATCACGATCTTTTATCTCAGATCGAAGGTACAAAGCAGGCATGAATGCTATACCCATTTCCATATAAACCATTTGTCTAATTGCATCCAGACTGGTGCCTTCATAGTCTCTTAATAGTTTTGCATGAAATTTTAAGCACAGGTCTTCCACCTGTTTATAAAATTGATGATGTTCTTCAATGGTCAGAATTTCTTCACTATCAAGCTCAGCGCCCTTGACTGATTTCTTCTTGGCAAATCGATGAGTCTTGCTTGTCACCAGATAGATAGGTTCACGCAATAATGGCATAACCGTGATTGAAGGATCATCCAGTGGTAGAGTGGTAAAGATTAAATCGTAATTTCCATCAATCAAACCTCTTGCCAGGTCGGTATACACCTCTTCACGAACAAAAAGTTTAATATCTTTATATTGATCATGAATTGTAGGCAGAATCCACGGTAAGGCATAAGGCCCAATAGAAGGCGTTACACCCAGGCGGAAGGTTCCTGTTGGTCCTTTTGAAGCAAAGTTAGCAGACTCGGCAATAACATTGACCGCTTCTATTGCTGTATGCGTTTCTTTCAACAAATCCCTACCCAAAGGGGTCAGATAGATACCACTTCGATTTCGTTCAAAGAGCTCGACACCTAGGGTTTCTTCAAGCGAATTTAACTGTGCGCTTAGTGAGGGCTGAGAAATTCTTAGCTCGCGTGCCGCCTGGCGCAGACTATTATAGCGGGCAGCAACGGAGTAATAACGCAACTGCTTGAAAGTAATATCTTTATTGGGCATTTGTCATTTCTCATTTTTTATGAAAGGATATTCCTATCACTGATTATATTTATTCCTGCCTTAAATATCACTATATTCCCCATCATTAAAGAATAATGTTAAAGACAATTTTCTAAGGAGCACGACAATGAAAAAACTTATATCAGGCTTGGCCGAGTTTAAAAACTCGAGTTTTGATGATCGCAAAGAATTATTTGCCACTCTTGCAAATGGCCAGGAGCCAGAAGTGCTTTTAATTACCTGTGCTGATTCTCGAATTGACCCTAATTTAATAACCCATTCTGAACCCGGCGATCTTTTTATCTGCCGAAATGCTGGCAATATTGTTCCTCCATACAGCCTGCATTCAGATGGCATGACTGCTTCTATCGAGTTTGGTGTTGCCGCTCTTGGGGTCGAACACATCATTATTTGTGGTCATACGGATTGTGGCGCAATGAAAGGTGCAATGAACCCTGACTCACTGGATGCCTTACCCAGCGTTGCTGTCTGGCTTTCACACACCCGTGCAGCGGTAGCTAAGGTTGCTAGCAAGCATGGAGAACTTGGTCATGAGCATTTAACCGAAGTGACTGAACAAAATGTACTGCTGCAAATGAAACACCTTGAAATTCACCCTGCTGTAGCTGCCAAGCTTGCCAAGGGAGAGATCGAAATTCATGGCTGGATTTATGACATTGGTGAAGGTTCGGTCAAGGCTTATGATGCGGATAAAAATGAATTCGTACCAGTAGAAGACCGTTATTACGATCTTATTCATAATCAGAAAAATACTTAAAACCAGTAAGTTTTATCTGAATGAAATTGTCTACCGTAAAAGGCTTCAGCAAACGCAAATTTAACTTTTATCGGTTAATAACAAAAAACAAAAGGTGAACTCATGTTTAAGTTAGATTTAAGTAATTTAAAAGGCGATATTTATGGCGGTTTAACCGCTGGTGTCGTGGCCTTACCATTAGCTCTGGCTATGGGTGTTGCTTCCGGTCTGGGACCTATTTCGGGTCTTTATGGTGCAATTATAGTTGGCTTTTTGGCCTCTTTTTTTGGTGGTACAGGTGCTCAGATCACAGGCCCCACAGGCCCTATGACGGTTGTTGTAGCGGGTTTGGTGGCAAGCCTTGCCAGCATCCCTGGTATACAGGGTTCAACAGCACTGATATTCACTGCGATTTTTTTGGCAGGGGTTATTCAGGTAATAATGGGCGCCTTAAAACTCGGTGAATTTATTCGACTGGTGCCCTACCCGGTTATTAGTGGCTTCATGAGTGGCATTGGCGGGATTATCATCATTCTGCAAATTGGCCCATTACTGGGTCATCCATCTCCGGCAGGAACAGTGGATGCTCTTCTTAGCGCACCAGCAGCTGTGGCTGCAATTAACCCTATGGCTCTAGTACTAGGAGCGCTGACCTTGGCAATCGCATTAAAATGGCCGAAAAAGCTGGCTGTTTATGTTCCCGGCCCACTGGCAGCCTTAATCATCGGTACTCTTGTTAGCCTGGTCATTGGAACCGTACCTATTTTGGGGGAAGTGCCTAGCGGACTACCTATATTTACAATGCCTATTTTCAATGCTGATGCCATCTATCTAGTAGTCGAAGCGGCTTTTGTATTAGCCTTGTTAGGTGCAATTGACAGCTTATTAACCTCTCTGGTTGCCGATAACATGACACGTACTCGTCATGACAGTAATCGTGAGTTGATTGGTCAAGGTATTGGTAATGCTGTTGCCGGTTTGTTTGGCGGTACTGCCAGCGCAGGAGCAACCATGCGTACTGTGGTTAATATCCGCACCGGTGGAAAAACCAGATTATCCGGCATGGTCCACGCATTGGTTCTACTGGCCATTGTACTTGGTCTAAGCCCTTTAGCCGCACAAATACCCAATGCCGTGCTGGGAGGCATACTGGTCAAAGTCGGCCTGGACATCATTGACTGGAGCTATATTAAAAATGCGCATCGAGGCCCTCGTTGGGATTTGGCTCTAATGGTTATCGTATTTGGACTCACCGTCTTTGTTGATTTAATTACGGCAGTTGCTGTCGGAGTTGTATTGGCTGCCCTTTACTTTGTACACCAGGTTGCCAAAGAACAAATAGAACGTGTAAGGGCGATTCATACCGTAAGACATAACGCCAGCCCACGCGAATTGGAGATACTGGATGAAGTTGGAAACAACGTGATCGTATTTGATTTTAGCGGCCCTATGAGCTTTGGCGCAGCAGCCGATTTAGGCCACCATGCTCGATCGATACTTTCAACTGGTGGTGCAAAGGTGCTAATTCTGGACTTTGAGCGAGTACCCAGTCTTGATGTTTCATCAGCACTGGCCATTGAGACAGTTGCCAGAGATGCAAACTTAAGTGGCCGTACCGTCTATTTATGCGCTATGAGCTCTGAAGTGCTGTCTGTATTGGAATCCCTTGAAGCAGATGAACATCTGCCTCAAAGCGGTCACTTTGAGAATCTTGAGCAAGCTCTGGAAGCTGCCCTCAAGGAAATAAAAAATGGCCAAAATGGAGAGGCAAGTATTTCAGATACCAGTTCTTCAGCAGCCTAAGTGCTAAAGCTTTCCCTTTCATAGCCTGCCCCCATAAACAGGCTCTGCTTAGCCCGCTATAGTAGCGGGCTTTTTTATGCCTGAATATAAGTGAAACCTGGCAAAATATTCCTTGCCCCAGCTTAGTGCAGACGCACCAAAATAGCAGATAAATTTAATCTTCCTCTAAAGATATTAGCTTAATTTTTTAAAAAAAATATCTAAGCTGTTGTATTTGTTATTTTTTATTTTTTTGGCACGGGAGTTGCTAAGTAAGCCTACGTAAGCACTTAGTATTCACATGGATGAGAGTGGGGTTTGTATGAAAATCTATCAAACTTGGGGTTATGGAATCAGTGCTAACAATAATCTGGCTACACAAATATATTTTTGGAGAAAATGAATTATGAAAAAATCGCTGCTGACAACGTTCAAAAAGCCGTTACTAGGTTCAGCTATTGCTATGGCTACTGTTGTAGCTTCTACCTCATCAGCACAAGCAGAAGTTACTGCTAATGCTGGAATTGCCAATAACTACATCTGGCGTGGATTAACTCAGACGATCAATGAAGCAGTGGTTTCTGGTGGTATTGATTATGCTCACGAAAGCGGATTCTATGCTGGTACCTGGGCTGCTAACGTTTCCTATGATTCAGACGATGCATACTCTTATGAGCATGATATGTATTTCGGTTTCGGTGGTGAAGCTGGCGGTATCGCTTATGATGTTGGTTACTTATATTATAACTACGACAGTCAAGCTGGTTTCGACTTTGGTGAAGTTTATGGTTCTATTGGTTATGGTAACTTCAGCTTAGGTCTTTCACTGCTGGCTAATGCTGAACCTGATGAAGGTTTAAAACCAGATGGTAATGTTCAGGATTTTGGTTTCGCTGAAGCTTCTTATCTGTCTGCTGATTACGTTTGGCCACTGGAAAGCGGTACAGAGATCGGTTTTCATATTGGTTACCATGAAGGCGACTTCGCCGAGGCCTTTAACGGCACACCATCTAATGGCTACCTTGATTATAATGTCAGCGTATCAAAAGACGGCTTTAGCTTCATGGTTACTACCACAGACCTAGAGTTTGATGCAGATGGCGGCGCTGGAGAAGACTACGCTGTTCAGGCACCACGTGACAACGACAATGTAAAATTCGTTGCTTCTTACAGCATTGATTTCACATTGTAAGTTTTAATAAAACGTTGATCATAAAAAAGCCGGATATTATCCGGCTTTTTTATTTTGATTGTTGGCGTTTTGATTTAAAAAAATCACTTATTAACACGCTACTTTCCTGCTGCATTACCCCACCTTCGTAACTTGTTTGATGATTTAAATAAGATTTTTCAAAGAAGCAATCCTGACTTACTATTGCTCCTGCTTTGGGTTCTCTGGCAGCAAACACCAGGTGCTTGATTCTTGCATGTACTATGGCGCTTGCACACATATTACAAGGCTCAATAGTGACATAAAGAGTCGTATTCGGTAGACGGTAATTATCCAGACGAATCGCGGCATCACGCATGGCAATGATTTCTGCATGAGCGCTAGGATCTTTAAGTGTAATGACCTGATTATACCCTTCACCGATAAGCACATTATCTTTAACCAGTACGGCTCCGACAGGCACTTCACCTTTTGCTTCGGCCAGTTTGGCTAATTCTAGTGCACACTGCATCCAGTGCTCATGAGAAAGGTCATTCATCATTTTTCAAGACTAAACAGTCAACAACTTGTTAACTTAACTTTCAGGCAAGCGCTCTTACAACAAAAAATAAAATCGATGGCCCTAGCAAGCAACCGAGTCCTGTATAAAAAGTTGCTGTCATTGCACCATAAGGGACTAATTTCGGATCCGTTGCCGCCAATCCTGCTGCCACGCCACTGGTCGTCCCCATCAGACCGCCAAAAACCATGGCTGACTGTGGGTTATTTAAGCCGATATACCTGGCAATCATGGGTGTTCCTATCATAACCAAAATAGACTTAACCAAACCGGCGGCAACACTAAGAGCAATTATATCTGAACCTGCTCCTAGCGCTGAACCGGTAACGGGTCCCACAATATATGTCACAGCGCCAGTACCTATGGTTGTAATATCCACAGGATCAGAATATCCATAAGCAATCGCAACTAAGGCTCCCACAATAAAGGATACAACTACACCAGCAAAAATTGACACCACACCGGCTAAACCCGCTTTTTTTAATTCATCCAGCTTGACCCCAAATGCCGTAGCGACAATAGCGAAATCTCGCATCATGCCCCCTCCCATTAAACCTATACCACCGAATAAAGTTAAATCGGCAAGGCCATTATTACCCCCGGTTAACTTCCCGCCAAAATAGGCAGCCACTAAGCCAAGAGTTATTGCTATGGCTGAACCATGTATGCGGCCATGTGTAAATCTATCGGCGATAAGATAGGAAATCCATAGCGTCAGACCAACGACGGCAAAAGCCACCAGTAAAGAATTTCTAATAAAAACGGTCTCGAGAATATCCATCAGAGTTCCACTTCCTTGTTTTCTGGATTGTTTTCTGGATTGCTTTTAGTGACTTTGCTTGTGCCTATTTTGCTCAGTAAAGGCACCAAAGCAAAACTTACTGCGACGGCAGCGACTCCTGCAACAATCGCCGTTATGCCTCCTTCAAAAGCCGCGACAACATTCTGTCTGGCAGCCATGGCCACAACAATTGGAATATACATGGCGCTCCAGAACTCAATCCCTCGTCCTGAAGCACCTTCAATAAGACTTTTAAAACGAGTTGAATTACTGGCAAAGACAAGAAACAACATGGCAATACCGACACCGCCGACATTGGCTTCGACCTGCAACCAGACACCTAGCGCTTCTCCAATCAACATGCCAACCAATAAACAAGCTGACAACAACGCAACACCGTAAACCACCATGTTCTAACCCTTTTTTATTGTTTTAATTTCTAATGACGGAGTGTAGCAGTTCTAGCAAAGAAAACAGGAGTGATAGTATGCTGGACCTATACGAATAAGGACAAACTGAGTCAATTAAAAATATGAAATTCTCACTCCCCTTACGACAGAACTACTCAGGCTGGCGGAAATAATAATTAAAAGTGTGACCCATCGCTCTGGCGTTGGCAAATAAAACCAACATACCTTCCAATTCATGCGCATAAGTGATTGGCTCAATATCTGATGTCTCGAAACCAATCCCCTGAGCCAATTCAGCCACTTTAGTCTTGGCTGCCTCATCGTTACCTGCCAGAGGGATAGTTACTGGTCCTCCCGCACTTGATGGATCAATCATGGTTCTGTAATTTAAGGTATTAAAGGCCTTAACAACTAAAGCATCTGGTAGCATCGCTTGAATAATTTCAGCATTAGACGTCTCTACAGCATGCACTCGTAGACCATTCTCAAGTGTTTCTGTTGGATTCGTTACATCGATGATAATCTTACTCGATAAATCGCCCAAGACCGCCAATGTCAGATGCGCAGGCAACGTCATTAAGCAAATCCAAGCAGCGATCACAGGGATCACAGAGGTCAATAATCGTGAACTCTGGCGAGTTCCGGTGATCAAGGCCAAGCCCCAGTGAACCCCGCCCATAAACGACAGAATCGCCAGTGAGTACAAGACAAAGGCTTGCAGAGCAAAGGACGCCAATTCATTGGAAAGGAGTGCAGCGACCGCACCGGCAACAAAAGGTAACAAACCAAGATAGCCCAATCGGACA
>CBFICB010000009.1:0-77972 GCA_965661005.1 Pseudohongiellaceae bacterium | reverse complement strand
CCAACAAGCACTCAGCGATCTCATCGAACAATGGCATGAGCAACTGCGTATCACCTGCTTTATCACTGCCAGTGCTAATCTTGCGGCACTGCGCCAGGCGCCGCTCATTGAGTCCCCTTAGATGGACCCTTCAAGACTCACCCCTCTTCATCGGAATAAAGTGCTGCAGCTGGCGATAGGTGCCAGCGTTTTGTTAGCACTGCGGTCTTTGAGTCATTGGATCGTTGATGCCACGGCTCTGCCAGTACCAACGGCTTCCCCGGCGGGAGTAACAATGGACCCTCCATACGCAACTACCGAGTCAATTGAAGCCTCTAAATCACGCACAAACAACAAAAAAATGGGTGAGCCATGATCATAAAAATTGGACGAAAGCACTGTACGCTGTACACCACGCCATTCAAGGAACTCCATGCCTAAATCAGTATTCGGCACAGGAATGGTTGCCCCCCTGAACTCAGCATCTGACGCATTGTACATTTGTAAAACTGGTTCAAGTGCTCCAAAAGTACGAGGCTCGGTACCGCCATTAGGCTCAGCACCCAAGAGAGCCTGATAAAAGGCAAGCGAACGATCCAGATTCTCAACAATATGAATGTAATTGCCGGAACCAAGCACATCATCGGCTGCTTGCGAGTTCTGGTTTTGAGCAAATACAGATGCTGGCAGCAAGACTGCAAAAAGAACAGCTTTAAAAAGAAATTTACAAACGCTGATATGCACTGATATCTGTTTTTGGTGTTTCATTACGGATACCATTAATGATTTTTGTTTTAAGAGAATCGTACCATGGTTTCAATTTAATGAATCTAAAAATAAAGCACTCTTGGTTTACTCTGATTGACCTAAAGTGCCAAGCTTGGTCTAATATCGTCCCTGCCACTGGGGTGTCGCCAAGCGGTAAGGCAATGGACTCTGACTCCATCATGCGTAGGTTCGAATCCTACCACCCCAGCCAATATGTTTGCCAAACCTTCTACTCTTCCCTTTTGACACTTTTAGCAAGTAGCAAGTCAACTCCTCTAGTAACAGCTAAACCTCAAAACAATTTTGACAGACCTTAAAAGCTAGTCTAGATATTTAGTCAAACACTAGTAAATAAGAAAATATCTTAGTGAGTGAATCATTATTTCGTAAAGAGGTTATCAGAACCCAGGGAGAAAGATTATTGGGTGAAGTCACACTTAGCCAACCTGTTTCTTATTATATTTATTGTTTTTTTTTGTTTTCTATCACCTTTGTTGCCTTGCTCTTTCTTGCATTCAATAAGTATTCACGTAAACAAACAGTCGTTGGTTTTTTAGCTCCTGATAATGACGTTATCCGTGTCTATCCTCCCCAAACCGGTATTCTTAATCAATTTTTAAGCGATGAAGGTGACCATGTATACACCCATTTACCCTTATTTAAATTGCAAATTGAGCAAAACTCTAATGGACAGAGTTATGTCTCTGATCAAGTTATGGAAAATCTTATTAAGCAGGAAAAGCTTCTAACCGAGAACAAGGATCGTGAACGATTATTTATTCAAAATTTATTGATGCGCCATGAAGAAGTGAATACTCATCTACAAAGTGAAATTTCACAACTTGAAAACCTAAGAAATTACCATAAAGAACTCCAGGATCTTGAAGAGGAGTCTTACAAAAGGACGCAATTACTTTTTGCAAGAGAGGCTGTTTCTCAATCTGTATTAGAAAATGCTCGAAAGGCCTTTTTACAATCAACAATACAATTACAAAATATAGATTTAAGCATAGTTCAAAAATCATCTAATCTACATGAGTCTGAACTGGATCGTGAAAACTATATTATTAACAGTAATCGAAACATAGCAGCCATTGATAACAGAATATCCGAAATATCAAAGCAGAAAGTAACTACTCTTGCAGATACGATTTCTACTATACACTCACCCGTGAATGGCCGAATCACTTCGCTCTTCACAGAAATAGGACAAAGAGTTAGCCCAAATTCGCCGGTACTGGCTATTACCCCTGAAAATTCAGTACTGGAGGCCCAACTCTATATTCCAACTCGAGCAATTGGATTTATACAAATTGGTCAAGCAGTTAAGATTAAATATGATGCCTTTCCATATGAGCGTTTTGGACTTTATGATGGCACAGTGAGCAGTATTTCCAATTCTGTTTTGGTACAGAATGAATTGCCAATCAACCTTAAGCTTGATGAGCCTGCATATAAAGTCATAGTCACTCTTGAAGCTCAATCCATCACTGCTTATAACGAAAATTATTCTCTAAAACCCGGAATGTTATTGTCTGCTGATGTTATCTTGGATAAACGCAGTCTCTTCGAATGGTTACTAGAACCACTTTATAGTTTACGTGGAACAATATAAATAAATAATGCTTAGACAGATGGACCTGTTGAACTTTTCATGGAGGAATAAGCTACCCTCTATTCTTCAAACTGAGCAAGCAGAATGCGGACTCGCATGTCTTGCAATGATTTTACATTTTCATGGCTATAAAATTGATTTGAATAGCCTGAGAACCAAGTTCTGTGTTTCTTCAAATGGTCTGACTATGAAATCGTTGATACGGACAACAGAACTAGTCAATCTACCTTCACGACCTTTAAAACTGGAAATCAATGAATTAACTAAATTGACGACACCAGCAATATTGCATTGGGATATGGATCATTATGTCGTACTGAAAAAGGTTTCCAGAAACCATATAACAATTCATAACCCTGCAATTGGTGTACAAAAATTTAGTAGAAAAGCTATTGTTAAACATTTCACCGGAATTGCTTTGGAAATTTATCCAACACAAGAGTTTGAAAAGGCCGACAAGGTAAAAAAACTGAAGCTTAGGGGATTATGGACTCGTGCGAGAGGCTTTAAGCGTAGCTTCATGCAGTTACTTATACTTTCCTTACTATTACAAATTTTCAGTTTAAGTTTGCCCTTTTATACTCAACTATTTATTGATGATGTGATGCTTAATCAAGATGCAGATTTGCTGAAGGTTTTAGCCCTGGGTTTCCTAATAATTATTACAATAAAAGTTTTTACTGAATTGCTCCGATCTTATGTTGTATTGCATTTCAGTAACAACCTGAGTTTCCAGTTAGCCTCCAACATGAGTCGTCATTTATTGAGATTACCCATTGATTACTTTGATAAACGTCACATTAGAGATTTCGTCTCAAGGTTTGGCTCTTTAAACAATATTAAAGACTTCTTGAGTTCCGGCGTTGTAGAAATTTTTATTGATGGATTGATGGTTATTAGCACATTAATTTTAATGTATATCTACAGTGTCACTTTAACTTTCATTGCGCTTTGTGCAGTTATTATCTACGCATTAATCAGAATCATCTCATAACAGCTTCTTCGCAGCCAAAACGAGGAACTACTTGTTGCTAAGGCTAATGAAAACACAACTTTCATGGAAAATATTAAAGCAATACAAAGCATAAAACTATTTAGCAAAGAAAGTGATAGAAATGCAGTGTGGCAAAAGTCTTACGCAGATGTAATCAATTCAAGTATTAAGGTTCAAAAAACAAATATTGTAATTCAGTTTTTTAACAGCTTGCTGACCGGAATAGAGCATATTTTACTAATCTTGTTAGCTGGTCATGATGTCTTTAATAATCAGTTAAGCCTTGGCATGGTGATTGCCTATATAAGCTATAAGGATCAGTTTTTTAGTAGAATCTTTTCGCTTCTCGATAAAATTCTCGATTTCAAACTATTAGACATTCAGTTAGCCAGACTCGCTGACATTGCTTTTCAGAAGGAAGAAATAAATACTTTAACTACCATTCCCTATCTAGCAGATAATACATCACATGATTGCCTAGAACTGACGAACATTAGTTTTCGCTATTCACTGGACAGACCAAGACTATTTCAAAACGTAAATCTTGTAGTGAAAAATAATGAATCCATAGCAATAGTCGGTTCCACTGGATGTGGAAAATCAACTTTATTAAAAATAATTCTTAGACTATATCTTCCAGAAAAAGGCTCAATAAAACTTTATAAAACACCAGTAAGCCAAATGAGGGTCAACCAATATCGGCAACAGATTTCTGCTGTTTTACAAGACGACATTCTCCTGTCAGGCTCCATTTTCGATAACATTACTTTTTTTGACCCTAGGCCTGACAAAGAAAGAGTTCAATACGCTGCCAATATGGCTGCGATCGATAGTGAAATTGAACTGTTCCCCATGCAATATGACACCCTTGTTGGCAATATGGGAAGCGCCCTATCAGGCGGGCAGATTCAGCGCATTTTATTAGCCAGAGCTTTTTATAGAAAAGTAAAACTCATCGTTCTTGATGAGGCCACTAGCAACCTAGACACTGAAACTGAAAGACTAGTAAATCAATCTATTCGACAACTTAATATTGCACGAGTATTTGTAGCCCACCGCCCACAAACAATTCAATACGCTGATAAGATTTATAACTTATCGCCTAAAGGGCTTGGATTGATAACGACAAAGGAAATAGATGAACGAGATTTATTCTCATGTAACACATAAAAAAAATTATTAAAAACTGATACTTACCCGAGTACCTTTACCCAGCTCACTGTCGATTATGAGCTCCCAGTCAAAGCGATCACAAATACGTTTGACCAGATTGAAGCCACAAGCAAGTAAACAAGATATCCTAAAATGCCTATATTCTTGGTCTAGGCTATGGATTTTACTACTATCGATATATTCGATTATATACACCAATTTAATTCATTTGATAAATAACATATTAATCCGTACCTTCCCTGATGTAGATCAATAAGCCTGGTCAAAAATAGTAAGAGCCTGATGATATACAGAGAATTATTCTCAAGTAGGTTGATACTGAATTACCTGTGAAAGCGCTTGATTTAATAAAAATTTTTTTTTATCAATTGGAGATAACTAAAATGTTCAAACGAACGCTACCTATACTAACAACACTTGCGATTGGAATAGCGCCTTTCGCATTAAACTCGGCTAGTGCGCAAAATATGCCTACCAATGAATATTGGTGGCCAAACAGCCTTAATCTTGAGCCACTGCGCCAGCATTCTCCCGAATCGGACCCCATGGGTGGTGATTTTGATTATGCAGAAGCTTATGCGCAGCTGGACATGGATGCACTTAAAGCAGACCTAGCAGAACTAATGACAACATCTCAGGATTGGTGGCCTGCCGACTATGGCCACTATGGTCCTTTCTTTATTCGTATGGCATGGCATAGCGCCGGTACCTATCGAATCAGTGATGGCCGCGGCGGCTCTGATGGTGGCATGCAGCGTTTTGCTCCGCTTAACAGCTGGCCCGATAATGCCAACCTGGACAAGGCTCGTCGCCTGCTATGGCCAATCAAGCAAAAATACGGCGATAGCATTTCCTGGGCTGACCTGATGATTCTTGCAGGCACCGTTGCCATGGAAGATATGGGCTTTGAGACTCTTGGCTTTGCCGGTGGTCGTGTCGACGCCTGGGAACCTGAAATTGTTAACTGGGGACCTGAAGCTGAATGGCTGGCTTCCGGTCGACAAAATAGTGATGGCAGTCTGAACCGCCAATTTGGCGCAACCCAGATGGGTCTGATTTATGTGAATCCTGAAGGTCCTGGCGGCAACCCGGACCCTTTGGCCTCTGCCCAACGGATTAGAGAAACTTTTGGCAACATGGCTATGAGCGATGAAGAGACCTTGGCGCTAATTGCCGGTGGCCATACCTTTGGTAAAGCTCATGGTGCCAGACCGACAGAAGGCTGTGTCGGTGTTGAGCCAGAAGCTGCCCCGCTTGAAGCGCAGGGCACTGGCTGGAATAACAGCTGTGGCACTGGCAACGGGTCTGATACGATTACCAGTGGTCTTGAAGGCGCCTGGACAGTGAGCCCAGCTCAGTGGACCCATAATTATTTGCAAAACCTTTATAGCTGGGATTGGGTGCAGACTGAGAGCCCAGCTGGCGCAACTCAGTGGATTCCGGCTGACGGCCAGGGAGTAAATCTGGTCCCTGATGCACACGATCCAAACTTGCGTCATGCGCCAATCATGTTCACTACCGATCTGGCCTTAAAAGAAGATCCAGGTTTCCGCGAAATCACCATGAGATGGTTGAATGATCCAGCAGAGTTCGAGAATGCTTTTGCACATGCCTGGTTCAAACTGACTCACCGCGATCTGGGGCCCAAATCACGTTATTTAGGCGACCTGATACCTGAAGATAATCTGATCTGGCAGGACCCTATTCCTGAAATTGATTATGATCTGGTCAACAACAGGGACATTAACCGACTGAAATCTGACATACTCGATTCCGGTTTAAGCGTGCCTCAACTGGTCAGAACTGCCTGGGCTTCGGCAGCCTCATACCGGGGTACAGATATGCGCGGTGGTGCAAATGGTGGCCGCATTCGATTGGCTCCTATGAATAGCTGGGAAGCCAATAATCCGGTAGAGCTGTCTGAGGTGCTTGCAGTACTGGAAAGCATTCAGCAAGATTTCAACAGCGGACGTTCCAGCCGTAAGATATCCATGGCTGATCTGATTGTTCTTGGCGGCGCTGCTGCTATTGAACAGGCAGCTGCTGAAGGCGGTTATGACATTGAAGTTCCCTTCGTACCTGGTCGTGCAGATACCACGCAGGAATTGACTGATGTTGCATCCTTTGCGCCTCTTGATCCCAAAGCTGATGCTTTCAGAAACTATTTCAGTAGTGACAGCATGCTTTCTCCAGCTGTAGCACTGGTCGACAAGGCTGACAAGCTGGAACTGACTGTACCTGAAATGACCGTCCTGGTTGGTGGCATGCGCGCCTTGAACGCGAATGCTGACAGCTCCGAGCACGGTGTTTTCACTGAGCAGCCTGGTATCTTGAGCAATGATTTCTTTATCAACCTGATTGACCTATCTGTTGTATGGAGCCAATCAGGCATGGAAGGAATCTATGAAGGCCGTGATCTTGCAACAGGTGAAGTGAAGTGGACCGGAACACCGGTTGATCTGATTTTTGGATCAAACTCTGAGCTTCGTGCTGTAGCTGAGTTCTATGCACAGGATGATTCAAAAGATCGGTTTGTACAGGACTTTGTCAATGCTTGGACCAAAGTAATGACACTTGATCGCTTTGATCTGGATTGATCCATAGCTAAAAGTATTTTTAAAAAGCTGAATAAAAAAAGCCTGCAATAGCAGGCTTTTTTCTGCCTCACTCTCTTTACACTCTTTCTACCCTCAGTAAATAGGACTAAATAGAACCCTTTGCTTTAGGTATAGAAATGACGATTTCATTACCAATTCGTTCAATATTTAATCCTTCTTCATCAACAGGCATAGCTAAATAAAGCGATTGTGAGAATCGGCTTTCCTGCATACTCCGGCTGGTAAAACCGCTAACGTTCTCATCGCGCTCACTCTTAACCGAACCAGAAACAATAAGAGAGTTACCAGTAAATTCGGTATTCACTTCTACTTCCTGACCGTCTGGTATGCTTATCACAACTCGATATTCGTCGACATTTTCAGACATGCTAATAGCTGGGCCATTACTGATGAAACCAAAACCAAAATCTTCCTGGTTAAAAAACGGAAAACCTTGTGTCATGGAATTCATTAACTCATCCATGCGTTGTTGCATTTCTGCAAAGCTGTCTCCAGGATTTATAAAGCCCGGCCAGCTATTACCGAAAGGATCATCAAAACCAAAAAATGGATCAGCCGAAGGAGTCTGCCCATTATTATTGGTATTTGGCTGGTTCTGACTAGAAGGCGCAACAGGAGCTTGCTGAGGGTGTATTTGAATTGGCGAACTAATTTCTTTCGTCGGTACTTGCTGTTGGGTAAGCGCATTTAAATTTCGCACCTCGCCAGATAAGTTCTAGATAAAAAAAGTTAAACCGATAACCAGACAAATCAAAATAATAATCATAACGTTAGTAAGTTGATTTTTTTTAGCTGCATCCATAATCATCACCTCTTTAAAATAAATTTAAGAAAGTAATTCAAAGGGAAACCTTTGTCAGAACAGTTATGGGAATATTATGAATAATTTTCAAGCCTCTCTTGATTTTTTTTGAGAAAACCCTATTAGAAAACTACATACTTTTTAACTGAATACAGGAGGCAATTATGTTTAAAAAAACGATAACTTTTCTGACTACTTTGCTTGTCTGCAGTCAGTTGTTTGCTGCTACTGAAGTAATAAGACAACTTGAAGCGACCAATTACGATAGCAAGCAAGCGATTAATTTAAAGCTTGAGGTCAGACTGACAGCTTGGTCAGATGCCGAAGAACTAGAAACTGTTGTTGGTCTCTATAATGAATACCTTCAAAGTCAGGACAGCTTAGTTTTCCAAGACGCACTGGAAGAGCAACCTATCAAGGGCTACTTACTAACCAGTGAACCAACGGGTTATATCATCAGATATGCATGGACTGAAAAAACAGAAGAAGGAGAAAAACTTGTTTTTATGATTACACCTGGTCTTAAAAGCATCAACCCCAATATTTGGCGCGAACCAAATCCCAACCCTATTATTTATGGTGTAGACAACCCAGATTATGTAGGTTTCACTTTAGTTGAGCTCCTTATGGATGAAGAAGGAGGGGTTTTCAAAACATCGCTAGATACAGATATTCTGATAAGAGAAGATAACAAATTGGCACTGGCTGATTTTGCTAACACCAGAGACTTTGCTGTTTTAAATTAATGTGTTCTTGGGTTTTTCATAGACTAGAAAGTCTATAGCTGGATTATCTGTTGTATTAAGAGCCCCTAGAAAGGGGCTCTTAAATTAACAGCTTTTTTAAATGTCTTTGTTGCTAAATACCAAGCAGCCTAGTAAGAGACTACGCTTCGCTTGAGCCCTCTTCGCCTTCTTCAGAAGGAGGAGCAACATACTCTTCAATAGCGATACCCTGAGCATTCATTGCTTCAGTAATTATTGCCATTGTGCTTTCATAGACAGGCGTTTCAACCGGCATATTCGGATTCCTATCTTCCGGTTTATCTATCGCTTCTATGCCGCTTGCAACATCAAGCGCGGTGCGATTGCTTTTATCTTTAATAGATAAATCTACACCTCTGGCAATCAACATCTCAACCACTTCGTCTTCACCGAGCTCAGCCGCTTGATGCAATATTGTGCCTCCAGTACCGACAATAGCGTTAATATCGGCACCATATTCGAACAACAAATCAACCGTAGGCATTTTCTCTTCAAAGGTTGGTTCAATTCTCTTATCCCGGGTTGGATCAGGCGCACGGTAACCAGTATACACATTCAATACGGCACCTAGAACTGTATTGCCTTTCGCACTGAGTGCATTGACATCTGCTCCATGCTCTAACAGCAATACAATATCTTCAGGACGATCACCTGCAGCCGCTCTGAATAGAGCAGACTCGCCTTCAGGCCCTTTTTCACCCACAAAGCCAGTACTAAAAACAGGAATACCTGTTTCAGACATAGCATTAAGATCGGCGCCCATTTCAATCATCATCATTGTGAGCTCTTCAACAGTCGCCTGATTATCGTAGTTACTGGCAGCATGCTCAAAGGCAAATCTTTTGTAAGGGATTTCCATAATATCAACTAAAGACCCGTCATTAAGATCGGCTCCGCCTTCAATCAGGATTTTGGCAACATCCAGATTTTCGTTAGTCGCTGCAACACGTAGTGGTGAGATATCTTGTGGATCAAGAATATTTGGATCAGCACCCAGTTCTAGAAGAACTGCAACGGTTTCGACGCCATTATCACGAGCAGCGTGATGGAGTGCAGTCAAGCCACCATTTGGAAAATCACCTTGAACACCACCTTGCTGAATACCTGAGAATATTAGTTCTGCAGATTTAGCATTAACGTCAGCGCCATTTTCCGCCAACATGCGGACTATCTCAGCCTGATTGGCTGCGGCTGCCCACATCAAAGGAGTTTGAAAACCATAACCATCTCTGGCTTCAACATCTGCACCGGCGTCTATTAAGGCCTGAACACCCTGAACTGTTCCTGCTTTGGCAGCATTCATTAGGGCTGTATCACCTTGCAGAGTTCTGGCATTGGCATCGGCCCCAGCATCCAACAACATAGAAATAATTTCACCGTTTCCGGTTGTTGAAGCTTGGATGAGAGGCGTTAAGCCATATCTATTCTGAACGTTGGCATCGGCACCAGCATCTAACAGCAGGCTTACCATAGCTGCTTCTTCATGATATACGGCCCAAAATAAGGCACTCATGCCATCCGGTTGAGTAGCATTGATATCTTCTGCAGAAATAGAAGCTTCAACACCAGCCCAGTCAGCATACTCTGCCATATCTACAAGAGCCGCAAACCCAGGTTGAGTTAGACCCAACAAGAGCAGCAAAGCAAAAACTTGAGCTTTAACACTTTTAATTTTTTTCATCGTGTACCCCCTTTTGAACAGTGATATTTCCTAAAATGGAAATATGGTATTTATTTTTAATGTCACAGTTAACAAATGACTGTAAAAGCGCTTATCTGCCTAGCGGCAAGCTTTATAACCACTATATAACCACTATTACTAATATATTCGGGTTGAGCCACGGGCATAACAACACGAATACTAGCACTATCAGCTGGCAGAAGTTAATGAAAATATGCGCTAATAACTTACCCTAATCTATAGGTGAGTCTACAGAAGCTCTAATACTGGCTTGCATTCAAGTGCCTAAACTCACAAAATCTGCATTGATAGCGCATGATTTTAGTTATTTAAGATCACTGCAGACACATCCATCGTCGACACTCACTGGATAAGCCTAGAAAGCAAAAATGGGCATTGTTGTATCGTCTGGCCTATGGAGTATGCGGCTTTCAGGGGCATTTCCATTTATAGTCCAGTGGTAATAGCCTCAATACATTTGAGTGCTCTACTCCACTTTTATGGACTTCGCATAGCTCAATAATATTTTAGCCACACCAGATACACCAATAAGCCGGTGGCCTGTAAAAAGTTATCAACCTGCCGGCAGTGATAACGCCTAACCAGCATAAGAGCGATATTCCAGCAATGATTTTAATGGAATGACTAACATGTTGATTCTCCCCAAGGTCTTTCACCTTTTTGAAACACAGCGAGTAAAAAAACAACATGTTAATGCCAGCGCCAGCCATAAAAATCATTTTGGTTTGAAACGCTGGATTATAGAGGTATTGGTCAGGGGCAGACGTAAAAAACATGATGCCGGTAATAACATTTAAAAAGTAACCGGCAACGCCTACCGGCACTAACTTATGCATGGCTGAAATTGGAATGGCCTTAACGAAACCAAGCATGCGCAAATCAAATAAACCCACTGTGCCGATTAATAAGCACAAGCCAAAAAAATGCAGTGACTCAATAATTGGCCAGCCCCAGCGGGAGCCCATAATGCTATAGATGCCACTATTTTGAGAAAAACTTAAAAGTGCTTCTTCCATTTTATTATTTGAATTCTTCTCTAGTAATAATCAGTTGTTAGCAAGATAGAGTAGGTATATGCCAGAAATCGACCCGCCACAATGACTGAAACCCAAAGCGCAATTGAAAGTATAGCGAGCATTTTTTGCCTCGATGCAATTTCAAATTCTGCAGTGCTTATGTTTTTTGTTAATATTTTTCCAACGATAAAGGCGGATGCAATTAACAGCATTTTGAAATAAAACACGAAATTAGTTAAGCCTTTGGCCGGATAAGCCAACAACAACATAAGGCCAGAAATAAGAGCAACAATGAAACTCACCCACATCAATGGATAAAACTTGATGATTAAATGTACTGGTAATTTAGGGGCAAAACCTATGACTTTTAAATCCAGTGCAAAATGAACCCCGACTAAAAAGGCCATGCCCAGAGCATGCAAAGAAAGTGTTAAGGGGAAACCCACAACAGACTCCCGTATCCAAACACTAAACGAAACGGCTTCAAGCCAAGCTAAGAATTCCAGAATACTCTCCTAACAGAACTGCTTATATTATTGTTTTTTATTTAAACCAATCTGATAAAGGGTGTTTTTTTTGATGCCTGTTATTTTAGCAGCCAGCTGGCTTGCCTGTTTCAAGGGTAGGTCTTGCATCAAAGTATCTAATATAAACTCGGCCTCGTTATCCACAACAGTATTATCTTTTTCTAAACCCTGTACTAACACAACAATTTCACCACGTTGTTGATTTGTATCAGCTTTAATCCATGTTAGCAAATTTTCCAAGCTATCATTTTTTACAGTTTCAAATGTTTTTGTGAGTTCACGCGCTAGCACTGCAATACGCTTGGCACCGAACACCTGCAGCATATCTTCCAGGCAAGCTACAATCCGATGTGGCGCTTCATAGAAAATTAAGGTCCTGCTCTCATCAACCAGAGTTTCCAACTTCTTAATTCTGCCTGAAGATTTATTAGGTAAGAATCCTTCAAAGATAAAAGAATCTGAAGGCAAGCCCGATACTGATAAAGCCGCAAGCAGTGCAGATGGACCAGGAACCGGGCTCACATTAACGCCTGCAGCCAAAGCCTCTTTAACTAAATGATAGCCAGGATCAGAAATTAAAGGTGTGCCAGCATCAGATATCAAGGCAATATTAGCTCCCTTTAATAGCTTTTCTATAATATCCTGAACTTTCTTACTTTCATTATGCTCATGTAGAGCCAGCATTGGCACAGAAACACCTATATGTTGCAATAGTTTGCCACTATGCCTGGTATCTTCAACCGCAATCAGATCGACTTCTCGAAGTATCTCTATAGCACGCTCACTAATATCAGATAAATTACCTATTGGTGTTGCGACAATATATAAAGTGGCAGCGCTCATTGACTATTTTTTTTGAAATTCACAAGTACAATATCTTGCCATAGTAAGTGATTAGAGTGTTAGCGAGTTTTTTATATTACGTTATACTGAAGTATATGAAGTTTTTACAATTTTCTTTGTGCTTGATACTGACGATTCTCCTGGCGTCATGCGGCACTTCGCCTTTGCAAAATTCCGGAACAGGTGATATTGAAATATCGGATATCGATGCTGACGGGATTACAAGCCCCGAGGAAGCATTAATCTTTAGCCTGCTGCAACAAGCTAATAATTCCACTTCTCCGGAATCTGAATTCTTTTCATTAGAAGCCGCGAGAATATATATAGGCATTGGACAAGGTCGTCAGGCCTATGAATTACTGACCACTTTAAACACTAGACAGCTTGATCTGGAACTTGCCGCAGAAATCCTGCTTCTGCGAGCACAATATCTGGTCGAAAATGCCCGACACAGAGAAGCGTTAAATGTTCTGACTATTGAGCGATTTGATGCCATTCCACAATTATCCATTGCCCTGCAAAAACAACTGAGGAATATGCGAGCTCAATCTTATGAGGCTTTAAACCAACACAC
Source organism: Pseudohongiellaceae bacterium (assembly GCA_965661005.1). GTDB lineage: Bacteria > Pseudomonadota > Gammaproteobacteria > Pseudomonadales > Pseudohongiellaceae > UBA5109. Next base: position 64,597 of record CBFICB010000009.1, on the reverse strand, counting down.
TGCTGGTCTCAGAGAAAGGGTTTTGGTCGACCCTCTGCTTAGTGAGCAAGAAAAAAATTTAAATCATGAGCAAATCTGGCAAAACTTGCTGGCCTTACCCCTGGAAGATCTTCGCCGTTTATCAGAAAACGAAATTGTTTACGCTTTCCAAGGCTGGTATGAACTGGGCATAGTTGGAAAGGCCTATCAGTATAATCTGGACCGTCAGTTAGTTGAGCTAAATAATTGGCAAAGTACCTGGATTCGGCACCCTGCCAGTGAACAACTACCATTAACCTTGCAGCTAGTGGAAAGTATGGCCGCAGAGAGGCCCAGCCAGATAGCCTTACTTCTGCCTCTAAATACTAATGCAGGGATTATTATTCGTGATGCCTTCATGAGTGCTTATCTCAATGTCCAATCCTTTGGCGGTCAGGTTCCTGAAGTTCGTTTTTATGACACCAGTACAAGCGAGAATATTATTAGCCTGCATACTCAGGCACGCCTTGATGGTGCAGGTATGATTATTGGCCCCTTACTTCGGGAAAATCTTAGCCAATTGCAGCAGGTTAGTAATTTAGGGGTTCCCACTTTAGCCCTGAATAATATTGATGGCGCCCAATCTGCATCAAATCTCCTGTATCAATTCGCCTTGTCCCCTGAGAGTGAAGCCAGACAACTCGCGATTAAAGCCTGGAACGATGGCCATCGTAAGGCAGCAATAATGAGCCCTCAAAACACCACTAGTGAAATATATCAGCGTAAAGGGAATAGCTTTATTCAACAATGGGTAGAATTGGGCGGTCAAATAGTTACACAGGAAATGTACGATAATAATTACACACAAAGCATCGAAAACTTATTAAATCTAAGTGAAAGTGCTAATCGAAGAGAACAGATTAGCGATATTATCAATGCTTCTGTTGAATTCACTCAGCGTCGCCGGCAGGATGTTGATTTTATTTTTCTTATTGCAGAGCCCTTGGCTGCTCGTCAAATTAATCCAAGTTTAGGTTATCTGTACGCTGGTGATATACCTGTATATGCCACTCAGGATATATATTCCGGCCTGAATCGTACTTTGGAAGACGTCGATTTAAACGGCATCATTTTTGGTGACAGTCCTTGGCTCTTGTCACAGGAAGATGAGTTGAAACTTGCTACGCAACAACTATTCCCTCAAACAAGTGCTCAAAATTTACGCTTACAGGCCTTTGGTATAGATGCTTTCAGGCTATACCCACGTATTAGGCAGCTGGAGACTGGCGCTACAAATGCCTTTGTAGGCGCCACTGGAATATTAAGCCTTGATGTAGACAATCGGATCACACGTTCACTTGATTGGGCACGAATGCAAGATGGCCTTGCACGCCGTATAGAGGATACTCAGTAAGCTAAATACTCTATTCGTTAATCACGGAAGATTAATGTTTGAAAAAAAACCTGCCAGCCTAACTCAAATTAAAGGCTTGTATTACGAAAAACTAGCCTTCCACTATTTAAAAAAACAGGGTCTGAAATTTATCCTGAATAATTATCACTGCCGTTTGGGAGAAATTGATTTAGTGATGAGCGATAAAGACTGCATTGTTTTTATTGAAGTGCGTTACAGGAAAAATACTGATTTTGGGTGCGGCTTCGATACAGTCATTAAGTCCAAGCAACAAAAAACTTATCAAGACAGCTCAATTTTATCTTATTCAAGAGGGACTTTATGAAAAGGTATCTGCCCGTTTTGACGTAATCAGCATCTCCGGCTCTAATTTTAAACCGAAGCTAAGCTGGATTAAAAATGCCTTTGAGGCTCGTTAACAAACAGTATTTTAAAAAATGGAAGTACTCACAAGCTTTATCAAGTGGGTACTTCCTACAAATTAGGCTCTAAGGTTTAGTCATTAGTATTTTCATAACGATCAAGCACATGCCGAACCAATCCGCTTCTAACTGAGTCTTCTCTTTCAAATGTATGAACATGGACACCAGGCAGGCCTCTCAACTTTTTCACTGCATCGTCTAGCCCATTTGGACCTCTTATGTCACTTTGATTAGCGTCACCATTGATAACAACCTTGCAGTCTTCACCAATGCGAGTCAGAAACATTTTCATTTGAATTGGTGATACGTTTTGAGCCTCATCGAGAATAACAAAGGTTGAAGCATTGAAGGTTTTGCCACGCATATAAGCTAATGGCGCACCCACAATACGGCGATGCCGTAAGCAATAATCGACCACACCTTTACCAAGCCTTTCATGCAGAATGTCACGGAAAGCATCTATATATACTGAAAACTTATCCTCCAGTTTCCCCGGCAGGAACCCCAGTTGCTCCCCAGCTTCTACTGCTGGCCGAGTAAAAATAATTTTATCAATGCGCCCAGACTCCAGAGCCTGGGCCGCTAGTGCCCCTGCACAATAAGATTTGCCCGTACCTGCTGGGCCGATTCCAAAAGTCAGACAATTATTTTTTATGGCATTAATATATTTTTGCTGGGCGGGGGTTTTAGGTTCTAGCGGAAGACAACCCTGCTGGGGCTTGTAGCTGCTGTTAAGTAGAGTGTTGAGCTCAACGATATTGCTGGGTTCTGTATTACTACGACGTCGTTTATAACTTTCTTTGTTTCTTTTACCACCCTTGTGTCCGTGGTAAGAATGTTCCATTTCATTACTATACTGCATCGAACGCTTTTGCGATCTCTTTGCCATGCTCACTCTCCAATTTGCTAAATAAAAAGAATCGAGTTGTGAAAACGCGTTAGTACCCATGTGAAGATTGTTTAGGTGCTAATGACATTGAAATAGTAGAAAATATTGCTGTGCGATAAACCTCCTGTTAAAAAATGAAAATTATTAGTAAGATTCAAGCTAATGCTGTACTAGCTGTGTACAGTCTGACACAATTACTTTTAGCAATGCAATGGCTAAAAGCCTGAGAAACAAAAAAATATCAATTTTTTCTATTGAGAGATAAGTATGGACTATCAAGAGCGTGTTAAAGGCTTTTTTGCAGCAAGTATCGAATGCAAAATGCAATCAATGGAAGTCATTAGCCCTGCCATTGTCGATGCTTCTAAAGCGATGGTTGAAGCTTTACTGAATGAGAAAAAAATATTGGCATGCGGTAATGGAGGCTCCGCGGGAGACGCTCAGCATTTTTCCGCCGAATTAATCAATCGTTTTGAAAGAGAGCGCCCACCACTACCTGCTATCGCGCTAACAACTGATAGTTCCACTATTACCTCTATCGGGAATGATTATTCTTTTGATGAAATTTTTTCAAAACAGGTTCGCGCACTTGGCCAAGAAGGTGATGTTCTATTAGCGATTTCGACAAGTGGCAATTCCCCTAATGTTATCGAAGCCATTAAAATTGCACATGCACGAGAAATGAAAGTCATTATGTTAAGCGGCCGAGATGGTGGCGCCATGCGGGAACTGATTAAACCCGGCGATGTCGAAGTTTGTGTTCCATCTCAAATCACTGCGCGAATTCAGGAGGTACACTTACTGGTAATCCATTGTTTATGTGATCTAATTGATACACATTTGTTCGGTCCTGAATAATCTCGAATTTCAAAGGATTTTTAAGCATGTTGCATCGACTTTTACTTTTATCACTTCTTTGCTTAACACTAACATTCACTGGTTGTGCTTCTGTCATTAGCACCTTAAATGGCAACGACAGTATCCAGGAAGATCAAGGCAGGCGTACCACGGGATCCCGAATTGATGACGGCTCGATTGAAACCATGGTTAAAGTTAATTTAAATGCTGCTGATGATGCTTTACGTGATTCCAACATAGACGTTGTTAGCTTTAATCAGACCGTGCTATTGGTTGGTCAGGTACCCACACAGGAATTGAAAAACTTAGCTACCCGAGTGGCGACTACTAGCAATAGTCGAGTTAAAAAAGTTTATAACGAGCTGGAGGTAGCTGGTGATACTTCCTTCCTATCTCGAACCAATGATATATGGCTATCGACCAAACTAAAATCATTGATGTTAGTAGATGATGACGTGGAAGGATTACGGACCAAGGTAGTTACTGAGAACGGTGTTGTTTATCTAATGGGTCTGTTAACCCGTGAAGAAGCCGATCAGGCTGTTGATTTAGTAAGCCGCTCCAGCGGAGTTGTCAAAGTAGTCAGGGCTTTCGAATATATCGATTGATTTTATTTCACTACTCGCAAAGATGGTTTCTTACCTTTGCCTTTGCCGTCTTTGCTTTTGCTGGCATCATTTCCTCCCGATGAACCGCTTACTCCGCTAATAGGCGCTGGCGGTTCTGGCATCGGGTCATCCGATTCAAACATCATACCTTGCCCATTTTCTCTGGCATAAATACTTACGATGGCATTAATCGGAGCATAGACCTTGGTCGGAATTCCGCCAAAGCGGCCTTCAAATTCAATAGCAGTATTACTGATGTTAAGGGTTTTAATTGCCTGAGGAGATATATTAAGGACAATCTGATCGTCTTTCACATAGTCCTGAGGGACTTCAACGCCTTTAACAAAAGCATTTACCAGAATATAAGGAGTGAAATTATTATCAAGAATCCATTCATGCAAGGCTCTTATCATATAGGGACGATGAGACGTCATTGTCATATTTATTTACCTCCTAATAATAAGAGCATTACAAGAGCTGTTTTACACGCCTGTCATTTCCTTCTCTTGTTCAGACAGGGATTCCTGTACAGACTCACGCTCAAACAGGCGCTGACGGTATTCTAGCAATGCTTTTGTTGCTTTAGTTTCGGGTAGCTTAATACCCAATTCAGGCAAACGCCAGAGAATTGGTAATACGCAGCAATCAACGATAGTGAACTCATCACTCATAAAGAAAGGCTTTTCAGCAAAAATCGGTGCGATAGAAACCAGATTCTCACGTAATTCTTTGCGAGCTGCTTCCAGCTCTTTTTCGGGAGCAGTTTCTGCCTGCAAGATATCAACTAAGGCACACCAGTCCTTTTCAATACGATGCATCCAAAGTCGACTTTGAGCACGGGCAACCGGGTACACCGGAAATAAAGGAGGATGAGGAAATCGTTCGTCCAAGTACTCCATCATGATGTTTGGCTCATATAAAACAAGATCACGGTCAACCAGTGTTGGCAGACTGTTATATGGATTAAGATCAGCTAAATCTTCCGGTTTGTCATGGATATCAACATCAACAACATCAACTGTAACGCCCTTTTCAGCCAAAACAATTCGTACACGGTGGCTGTATTGACTGGAGCCATCTGAATAAAACAACATTGAAGAGCGTTTAGTTACAACTCCCATATTAAGCCTCTTAGTTTTTGGGTTCTGTTAATGTTCTATATCTTTCCAGTATTCCCGGCTCAGCATAAATACTGGCACAAACAGGAAAGCTAGAAATAGGAGGACAAAACCGCCAATTCTTTCACGGTCTAGTCTTGATGGTTCACCCATGTAATAGAGAAAGTTCACCAGGTCGTAAACAACTTCATCAAACTCTTCTTCACTCAGGCTACCGGTGCCTGCCACATGGTGCAATTCCTCGCAATGCTCAGGATCGCAAGTTTGATCTCCCTGCAATTCTTGCAAAACGTTAGGCATACCAACATTAGCAAATACTCTGTTATTTACTCCAAAAGGCCGGGACGAATCGAGATAAAATCCTTTTAGATATCCATAAAGCCAATCCGGGTTCCGCACTCTAGCGACTAATGTCAAATCCGGAGGCGAAATACCAAACCAGTTTTCAGCAGTATCCGGCATCGAGCTTACCATTAAGCTACCAATATCAGTTTCAGGATCAAAAATAATATTTTCCATCATGATGTCTTCTGGAATATTTAAATCAGTAGCAACACGCTGGTATCTTGAATATTGTGCTGAATGACAGCCCAGACAGTAGTTAACAAAAGTCTGTAAACCGGATTGCAATGAAGCGGTATCTTCCAGATCCATCTCAACATGCTCTAGGTCAACCTCTGCTTCTGCTGCAACAGCGTTCAAAGGAACAGCGATAAAAACAATCAGAATAGCCAGCACAAGCAGTATTTGCGGAATGCTGATAAAACGACCTGTGACCCGCTCTGGAGGAGTAGTCGTTTTCTCAATTCGAGTATACCAAGGCATGGCAAGGAAATAAGCAAAGTAAATCACTGTGCATAATTGTGCCAATGCCGTTCTAGGACCAGTTGCAATTTGAGTGCCTAGTACGCCCAAAATTACGAAACTAATGACGAAAGCCAACAAGGCTATTCGGCTATACATCCCTTTATATCGCATCGATTTTACCGGACTTCTATCAAGCCAAGGCATCACGAAAAGAATAGCGATTGCACCGGCCATAACAACTAAACCCCAGAATTTGGCATCAATACCAAACAAAGGGTAAGTGACGGCACGCAGCATTGAATAAAAAGGCGTGAAGTACCAGACGGGCGCAATATGCTCTGGTGTTTTTAGATTATTCGCCTGCTCAAAATTAGCGTACTCAAGAAAGTAGCCACCCATTTCCGGCATAAAGAAAATGACAAAGGAAAACACGAAAAGGAAGACCACGATTCCAACCAAATCGTGCACTGTGTAATAAGGGTGGAAAGCAATTCCATCAAGAGGAACGCCATTGGCGTCTTTGTTGAGCTTTATTTCAATGCCATCAGGATTATTTGAACCAACTTCATGCAAGGCCAGCAGGTGTAGTACTACTAAGCCAACCAGAACCAGTGGCAAAGCAATAACATGAAGGGCAAAGAAGCGATTGAGTGTAGCACCTGAGATGAGGTAATCACCCTGAATCCATACCATCAAGTCTTCACCCACAAAAGGAATTGCCCCCGCTAGAGAAACAATTACATTCGCGCCCCAATAGGACATCTGCCCCCAAGGCAGTACATAACCCATAAAGCCTTCCGCCATTAAAATGAGATAAATGGTCATGCCAAAAATCCAAATTAATTCTCTGGGTTTTTGGTATGAACCGTACATCAGGCCACGGAACATGTGTAGATAAACAACCACAAAAAATGCAGAGGCGCCAGTGGAATGTAGATAACGCAATATCCAACCATAGTCCACGTCACGCATAATATATTCAACTGAAGCGAAGGCTCCATCTGAACTAGGGACATAATTCATCGTTAACCAGATACCAGTCAACAATTGATTAACCAGAACAACTAGCGAAAGTGCGCCGAAAATGTACCAAAAGTTAAAATTCTTTGGTGCATAATATTTTGACATATGCTTTTCGAATGCCTGAGTTACCGGAAGACGGGCATCTATCCAGGCCATAAAGCCATTTTTCTCGGCTGGAGTCGCTTCAGTGCTGTTTGTCATTTCTTCACTCATTATGAATTACCTCCATCTACACCTATTACAATGACATTATCAGTCTCATAAGAGTGAGGAGGAACTACGAGGTTATCCGGAGCAGGCACGCCACTATATACGCGGCCAGCCAGATCAAACATTGAACCGTGGCAAGGGCAGAAAAAACCCCCTTTCCAGTCTGGATCAAACTCTTGTGCTGTTACTTGAGTATTAATTTGCGGAGAGCAACCCAAATGGGTGCAAAGACCCACATATATCCCAACTTCAGGGCGGATTGAACGATAAGAATTCTGAGCATATTCAGGTTGCTGATCACTTTCAGATTCCGGATCTGAAAGATGGTCTGTAAAGTTATCCAGATTACTAAGGGCCTCTTCGTCTCTGCGTAACACAAAGATAGGCTGTCCACGCCAGGCTGGCATAGGGCCTAATAACTCACCAGGCTCGAGTCTGCTGATATCAATAGTGATTGGAGCGCCCGCTGCAAGTGCTCTAGCACTGGGGTTCCAAGATCCTACGAAAGGTACAGCAGCTCCGACGGCTCCGGCCGCCCCGACAACTGAAGTACTCCCAATTAAAAAACGCCTGCGATTATTGCTCTTAGAACCGCCATTCACAATGAAACTCTCCTATTGGAAACGCTTGAAAGGATATAAAGACGCCACCAAATAGGCAGGGTCGAAAACTGCGCGAATGCTACTAAAAAACACCTGTTTTTTCAAGGTGAAAACGCCCGCTTTATGAAATTATTAAATTTTTACTTACAAAAAAAAACGCCGAAACAATGGGTGTTCCGGCGTTTTATAAAAATTAAAAAAAATATTAACGTTTTGAGAATTGTGGTCTCTTACGAGCTTTGCGTAAACCAACCTTTTTACGTTCGACTTCACGAGAGTCTCGTGTAACAAAACCTGCTTTACGAAGAGGCGTTCTATTTTCCTCATCATATTGCATTAAAGCACGAGTAATACCATGTCTTATCGCTCCAGCCTGACCAAAACTACCACCGCCAACAACACTGACATTTATATCAAACTTATCTGAAACTTCTAGAAGTTCCAAGGGTTGGCGCACAATCATGCGAGCTACTTCACGGCCAAAATAAGAATCCAGGCTTCTTTTGTTAATAGAGATATTGCCGCTACCTGGCGTTAAAAAAACTCGAGCTGTCGAAGTTTTACGACGCCCAGTACCGTAATATTGTGTATCAGCCATGCTTTATTTACCTATTGTAAATTCAATTGAGCGGGTTGCTGAGCAGTATGAGGATGCTCATTACCAGCATAAACTTTTAATTTTCGGAACATTTCTCTGCCCAAAGGCGTATTCGGCAACATACCTTTAACAGCTAAGCGAATAACTTCTTCAGGGTTCTTTTCGATCATTTCATTAAAAGAACGAGACTTTAAGCCTCCTGGAAAACCGGAATGCCGATAATACATTTTATCAGTCGACTTGTTGCCAGTTACTTTGACTTTCTCAGCATTAACAACAACGATGTAATCGCCGGTATCAACATGGGCAGTATATTCGGCTTTATGCTTACCACGCAGCCTATGTGCTATCTCTGCTGACATACGACCTAAAGTAAGGCCTTCGGCATTAATCAGCACCCAGTCATTCTGTGCAGTTTCTTTATTTGCTGAAATAGTTCTCATTTTTTTATCTACTTGTATTTCTGGTTTTTCAATTCTGGTTTTGGGCTCTTAACTAGCAAAGCCACAAATGGAGCGCGAATTCTACAGATGGTGCGGTGGATATTCAAGGTTTCTTGGCTGTTTTTATCGAATAATCAAATACTTCTTTAAACAGCACTAAAATCAAGGTGTTGGAGGCCAAAATAACGCCACTTCTACAAGTCACAAACTGGCAAAGTAAAAGGCCAGCCTATCCGGACGAATTAAGGGTTTTTATGGAGTATGCTCCAATGCGAGGTATTCATGTGATTGCATCTCCAGTAAACGGCTTTTAGCCCTCTCAAACACGAACTTTAACTCCCGTCCCTGGTAAATATTATCTAATTTGACTTCTGCAGAGATAATGAGCTTCACCTTGTGATCATAAAATTCATCCACCAAACTTATGAAACGTCTCGCTTTATCATCACTACTGGCATCCAGTTGCGGCACATTACTGATTAAGACTGTATGAAAAAGCTGGGCTATCTCAATATAATCTGCTGGACTGCGTGGCCCACCACAGATACCTTCAAAATCAAACCAGACGAGATCCTCTGCTCTAAAACGGCATGAAATTTCACGCCCCTGAATTTCAATTGTGCAGTCTGCCATAGTGTTCAATCCAGCACTTAAACGATTAAAACTTGCAAGCATAAGAGCTTCGGCCTCTTCTCCAAGAGGGCTATGATAAATTTCAGCCTGCTCTAGACTACGCAAACGATAGTCTATTCCGCCATCAACATTCACTACCTTAGTATGCTGCTCTAATAATTTGATCGCAGCTAAAAAATTTCGACGCTGCAAGCCATTTTCATACAAATGGCCTGGCTCTATATTGGAAGTGGCTATTAGGGTCACGCCTGAATTAAAAAGAGTTTCCAGTAGGCCCCCTAATATCATGGCGTCTCCTATGTCGTTTACAAAAAACTCGTCAAAACAAATAACATCAACCTCTTTGGCTATATCTGAGGCAACCGATTCTAGGGGATTTTTAGTACTCTCATTGGCGTTGAGTCGTTTATTGACCATGAGCATAAAACGATGAAAGTGCATGCGCATTTTACGCTCAGCAGGCAGGCATTGGTAAAACAAATCCATTAAATACGTTTTACCACGGCCAACCCCTCCCCAAAAGTACAAGCCTTTAACAGGAGAAACCCGCCCTAAAAAGAATCTTTTCAGAAATGACATTTGAGCCGCTTTGCTGCGATTTTCCTTTAAAGCCTCAAAGACCTTCTGCAAGTGTTCAACTGCCGTAAGCTGAGCTGTATCAGGTAATAAATTGCCCTGAGCCAAATCTTGTTGATAACGCTGCATGGGGGTAGTGAGATTGTTAGATTGACTCGTAATGTTTAGCAGCCTCGAAATTTCAATGGGACAAAGATGGAGATTAAAAAAGTAATTATAGGTATAATTAGACCTCAGTTTGCAAATAATTAGGTAATAAGTTTAAAAGGTACGCTAATGGGGATATGGCTAGTTGGAATATTAAGTTTTGTCGTTGGCCTTGTTGCTGGTGCATTAATTTTTAAACAGTTTTTATCTGATGCGGCAAAAGTGAAAAATCTAACTGACGAGTTAGATAAATTAAATGAAAAGCATAATGATTACCAACAGAGTGTATATTCTCACTTTGAAAGCACTGCCCAGCTAGTCAACAAGCTCACCCAAAGTTATCGTGATGTCTATGAAGGCTTGGCTCGAGATGCTGACATTCTTTGCCCGGAAGATATCACCAAACAGTTGGCCTTGACTAAACAAAGCTCTGACCTCCTCGGCTCAGATACTCGCAGTAATCTAAATGAGCAAATGGATGACCTATTTCCTCCTCGTGATTATGCAATTAAAGTCAGTCCCGAACAAAAAGGTGGGCTTGCGGCAGATTACGGGCTTCACAAAAAGGAAAACCCTGAAACATCATAAGCCATTACCTTGGGTTTTCCCGCTGCTTGCTATACAATCTGCGCCCAATTTACTGGGCAATTATCAAAATTTAACTTATTTTAGTTGTTTACTATGACCGATTATCGACTTACGCACCTCAAACAACTTGAAGCAGAAAGTATCCATATAATTCGTGAAGTGGCTGCAGAATTTGATAATCCTGTCATGCTGTATTCTGTCGGCAAGGATTCTGCGGTTATGCTGCACCTGGCATTGAAAGCTTTCTATCCAGGCAAACTACCTTTCCCTTTGCTTCATGTTGACACCACCTGGAAATTCAAGGAGATGATTGAGTTTAGAGACTCATTAGCCAAAAACCTTGGCTTGGACCTACTGGTATACACAAATCAGGAAGGCGTAAAAGCCGGAGTCAGTCCTTTCACTCATGGCAGTCACAAACATACTGACATTATGAAAACTCAGGCGCTAAAACAGGCTTTAGACAAATATAAATTTGATGCTGCCTTTGGTGGAGCACGTCGTGATGAAGAAAAGTCGCGTGCTAAAGAAAGGGTTTATTCTTTTCGTGATAAAAACCATCGCTGGGATCCAAAAAATCAGCGCCCGGAACTTTGGAATATATATAACGGCAAAGTGAATAAGGGAGAAAGTATCAGGGTCTTTCCGCTTTCCAACTGGACAGAATTAGATATTTGGCAATATATACACCTAAATGACGTACCCATACCCTCACTATATTTTGGCAAAGAACGCCCCGTTGTTAATTATGAAGGCGTTGACATCATGGTTAACGATGATCGTATCCCTGAAGAATTGAAAAAAACGGCCACCACGAAAACCGTTCGTTTTCGAACTCTCGGTTGCTATCCCTTAACTGGAGCGGTTGAGTCTGCAGCCAGCACACTGCCAGAGATCATTCAGGAGATGCTGCTGGCTACAACCTCCGAACGTCAGGGACGTTTAATTGACAGCGATCAGTCTGGTTCTATGGAAAAGAAAAAACGCGAAGGATATTTTTAAGGCCCAACCTATGTCTCATCAATCTGACCTTATTAGCACCGATATTGATGCCTATCTAGCTCAACATGAAAGGAAAGAACTGCTGCATTTGTTAACTTGCGGAAGCGTTGACGATGGCAAGAGTACTTTAATCGGGCGCTTGTTACATGATTCCAAAATGATCTATGAAGATCAATTGGAAGCCATTAAATCCGACAGTGTTAAATCCGGCACAACAGGTGATGACTTTGATCTGGCTCTGCTGGTTGACGGTCTGCAAGCAGAACGTGAGCAAGGTATTACCATTGATGTTGCCTACCGCTATTTTTCTACAGCAAAGCGTAAATTTATCATCGCAGACACCCCTGGTCATGAGCAATATACTCGAAATATGGCAACAGGGGCGTCCACATGTGAGTTGGCTATAATTCTTATTGACGCTCGCCATGGAGTTCAGACCCAAACCCGTAGACATACCTTTATTGCCTCACTACTGGGAATAAAACATATTATTGTTGCCATCAATAAAATGGACTTAATGGATTTCAGTGAAGACGTTTTCAACAAAATAAAACAGGATTATATTGATTTCACGCGTGAACTGGATACAGGTGATTTATATTTTATTCCCATCTCAGCACTGAATGGGGACAACGTGGTCAATGTCAGTGAGCAGACTCCCTGGTACGATGGTGAAACACTGATGTGGATGCTTGAAAATGTAAAACTTTCAGCAGCCAGAAATTTTGAAGATTTTCGTTTTCCTGTGCAATTTGTCAATCGACCCAATCTGGATTTTAGAGGTTATTGCGGCACTATTTCCTCAGGCATTATACGCAAAGGCGATGAAATTATTGCGTTACCTTCCGGTAAAAGCAGCAAAATCAAATCTATTGTGACTTATGATGAAGAGCTTGAAATGGCTCACATGCCCATGGCTATTACACTGACTCTCGAGGATGAAATTGATATTAGCCGAGGCGACATGATCGTCCATTCCGATAATTTACCGACTTCCAGTAATTCACTCTCCGCCAATATCGTCTGGATGAATGAAACACCCCTGCTTGCGGGTAAAGAGTATGAATTTAAGCAGGCCTCCAGAGCATTCAGCGGAAAAATTTCCAACATACAATATAAGATTGATGTAAACACTCTTGAAACCAAACCTACCCCTTCACTTGAACTTAATGAAATTGGGTTATGTGATTTGGATTTTTCTGAAACCATTCATTTTGACTCTTATAGCCAAAACCCAACTACTGGTGCCTTCATCATTATCGATCGCTTAAGTAATGTAACGGTTGGTGCCGGGATGATAGAAACAGCCACCAAGAAAAAACGTAAAGTGACCGAAAGCTCAACCATTCATGTCACTAAAGAGGATCGCGCTGCAAGGTATGGACAAAAACCCGTTACCGTCATGTTTGTCGGAATCTCCGGTTCAGGCAAATCTACCCTTGCCCACGCGCTGGAGAAAAGACTTTTTGACATGGGGCGAATCAGCACTATCCTCGACGGCAAGAGTATGCGCCTCGGAATTAGCAAGGATCTTCCGCATGACGCTGCCGGTCGGGCTGAAAACCTGCGAAGAAGTTCCTATATTGCAAAATATCTAAATGATTCTGGATTCATTTGCTGTGCTGCCTTCGTTGCGCCAAATGCAGATTCAAGAGAACATATGATTGATGTGATCGGTGAAGAGAACTGCATCGTCGTTTACTTGAATCCGCCCTTGGAAGTTTGCAAGCAGCGAGACCCCAGCGGTATCTATGCTGCTGAAGCAAACTTGGAAACTGGGACGGTGCCCGGTATCTCATTCCCTTATGAAGATTGGGAAAATCCAAATCTGATTTTGCCTACTCACGAACTCAATGTGGATGAATGCATTGACAGAGTTATGAATGTCTTAAAAGAACAATCTATTCTTTAACACAGGCTTTTGGCTTTGGTTCTTTTGATTGAAATTACTTTCTTAGTAATGCGTCGATCAAAGACATGCAACTCGAATAATATGCATTTCCAAATAAATTCAAATGATTCAGTTGATGATAGAGCTGATATAATTTAAAACGCTCTTCATAACCATCTGCAAAAGGCCATACTTCTGCATAGGATGCTTCGCATCTGGCATCGAAATCTCCAAACATTCGCATCATGCCAAACTCAGCTTCCCGATGGCCGTAATAGCACGCAGGATCAAAAATAACGGGTGTTCCATTACTGTCAGCCATTGCATTCCCGAACCACAAGTCTCCATGCAATAAGACTGCTGGCTCATCAACTTGGCCTAAATATAATTCTAGTTTTTCTGCCAGCCGATATCCTTTTTTTATTAGAGGATCGTCTGCTCCGGCCTGTTTGGAGAATAATTTTAGTTGGAGTTCGAGTCGATTATGTCGCCAGAAACTAAGCCAATTATCTTGCCAGGTATTTATTTGTAATGAAGTCCCCAGATAATTATCACAGTAAAAATCAAATTCTTTTTGTTGAGTATGCTGCTGCAACAATGCCAAATTACGACCCATTTGCTCCTGCCAATCTTCTTCTTTTTGCCCTTCCGGAATAAATTCCATGACGATAAATGTTTCGCTACAAACTAAAGGGACAGGCACTCTTAATGTTTTGGATTGAGCTAATATTAATAAGGAATCGTGTTCAATCTGAAAGGTGTTTTTGGCAATTGCAGCGCTTTGGCTTTTAAGCAAATAATCCTGACCGTTGTCCAAGCTAATGCAGCTAACCTGGTTAATACTGCCCCCGCTTAAAGGCCGCTGGTTAATAATATTAACAGCTTGTCCTAGACTTTGGCCGATCCTGTCTGCAACCTGTTCCAGCATGTGTTACCCATACTAAAAGTTAATTCAAAAAAAAGAGGGCGTATGCCCTCTTTTTATAACTTACTTATTAAGCTGTAAAGATTTAAAAAGTAAGCACTAGAGCCTAGAATTAGAATGTAGTACCTACCGTGACAAATAAGCTCGCTGGCTCACCAACAAAATAACGGTCTCCAACAAAGCTTGTCCAATCCGCCCTTTCTGCATAATTTGTATCAAACAAATTGGTAACCCGTGCTGCAAAATACCAATCGTTATTAGATTGATATTGGTAACGCAAATTCATTACGTCATGGCCTTCATAACGATTAGTGTTAGTTTCATTAGTATAATAATCATCCATATGCACCCATTCCAACTGTGCACTATTATTTTCATTAACAGCCCATCTCAATTGAACATTCGCGGTTAATTTGGGCGCTGTGTCAATATCATTACCATCGATATTAACCGTAACACCTCGGGGTGCTATATTCGCGCCATAAGTATGATCCGCATAGCTAGCAACAACGTTTAATTGTAAAGAATCAGTCAGGCTAAATAATGAATTAAACTCAAGCCCTAAATGGTCTGTTTCTCCACCACTCACATTGCTACGGCTGCTATCCTGGAAAATCACATTATCTTTTTGCATCCAATATGCCGCCAGACTGTAAGAAACATTCTCTCTAGCAGCACGATAGCCAATTTCAAAGCTGTCGACTTCTTCAGAATCCAGATCTGCAACTAGTTGATTGACTTGCAAACGATAAAGTTCAGTCGCTTGCGGCGCTCTGAAGGCACGAGCAGCATTTACAAACACCTGCTGGGATTCATCAAAATCATGAATCCAGCCTAAGTGAAGCGAACTATTATTAAAATCATCACTGCGATCAGCCGGGCGACTATAGCGGCAAGTCCCCGCTGGGTTAAATGCTGAAGGTGTACAAGAACTACCGTCTTCTGCAGTATTGCCATCAATCATCTTATTATCATAATCATATTCAAGCAGCTCATAACGCAAACCAAGACTGAATTGATCTTTTTCTGTGGACTGAAATTTGAATTGTGCATAAGGTGATATTAACTGCGCATCAACGTCGTAATCATATTGTCTTCCTGCAGGGAAAGAGCCAAAACCACCTGCTTGAGTTTGACGCAGATAACCATCTGTAAATTCGAGATCAACACCAGCTATCCACTCTAAGTTAGAGCTAAGCATGCTGCTGTACATGCTCTGCAGCCCAAAAGAGCTATGGCCATTTTCCTCTACAGGCGTACCTGGTAAAAAATGCATCAAAAACTCCATGTCTGTATCCCTGATATAAGGGGTTAACATCCACTCTGCTCCAGAAGCAAACTCACCTTCAATGCGACTATGAAGTCGAAAGCTGCTTGCATCACGGTAGGCTTCTGGATTCGGATTCGTCTGTTGCAGGGACTCATTTTTGTATGCATCAGTACCGACCAGGTAACCCGCAGTTTCTTGATTTAAATTAGTTGCCGCAAAAACTGTCGTAACAGTGACATCACCGGAATAGCGATGTGCTAAATTTAGTTTTTGTTGACCAAAGCCGGAATTATCTTTGTATCCGCCATCAGACGCACCATTAAAATGTATACCATAAGCATGGTCACCATTAGCCGCGTTATAGCCAAAATTAAGGCGGCCATATTCATTTGGCCCAACGTCCACCGAAACATCTCCACCGGCTTCACCCAAGGTCGGACTGATAATATTAATCGCCCCATGCAGTGCATTAACACCATATAAAATACTACCCGGACCACGCACAACTTCTATTCCAGCAGCCTGTTCAGTATTAGCCTCAAAAAGCTGGTTTACATTACAGAATCCCGCACCACGCAGTGGAATACCATCTTGAGAAGTCTGAACAGAACCGCAGCTACCCGCACCCGTTAGTACTGGGGCTCTGATACCTAGCAAGGACTCCTGACCATTACCTCGGTTAAATACGACACCCGGTATGGAATTCAACACTTCTCCAACATGCACATGTTTAATTGTAGTAAGGTAATCAGAATCAACTGCATAAACACTTGCGGCAATATCACGCAACTCAGTTTCCTGTCGATCTGCAGTTATTACAATGGATTCAATGCTATTGGTTTGTGCATTCAGCTGAGCGGCGCCACATAACATAGCAATACTTAAACTTAGCGTTGAAATTTTTGGATTAAAAGTTTTCATGCGTGTTCCCCGATTTATGTAAAATTCAACATTGTTTAGTTGAGGGTGTGTTACTCAATACAGTTTTATATTCATGATTAATTCTTATTCTTAATATGCTTAATTCTTAAGATTAAGATATAGCGGCTGATTATAATTCAAATACACTTAAATAGATTTATGCAGATCAAAAATCCGCTACATTTAAGCAAAAACATTTACAGAGAAAAAGTATATAAACCGATTTTCTTATAATTTCCTTTATTTAGCAGTGTGGAAACAAAGGCCTGCCACCCATTAATTTATGCTGGCTTATTTTTTCTCAAACAAGTTTTTCTGCTCGACCGTCGCCTCAAGTTGATATTTGTCTTTCCATTCTGCGTAAGGCATTCCATAAACCAGTTCACGCGCCTCATCATAAGTGATTTCTTCACCATGCTCCTTTGCGGCAGTGACATACCATTTAGATAAGCAATTTCGACAAAAACCGGCAAGGTTCATCAAATCAATATTTTGTGCATCCTTACGAGAATCCAAATGTTCAACTAGTCGCCTAAATACAGCTGCTTGTATTTCAGTTTCAGTACTCATACTTTCTCCACTTCTGTTAATTGTTGTAGTGATTTACCCACCCGCTTTAATAGCAAGGAACCCCAATTTATTTAATTCTTTCACTAATTTGTCACGATGCTCACCTTGAATTTCAATGGTGCCATCTTTTACTGCGCCGCCACTACCGCAAAGTTGTTTAAGTTTTTTTGCCAATACCTTCAATTCTTTCTCGCTTAAAGCTAAACCCGTGATCAGACTGACTCCACTTCCTTTTCTACCCTTAGTTTCTTTGGAGACTCTAACCTTGCCATCAGTCTTTACACTTGGAAGCATCTGCTCATTACATTGACATAAGCTAAGTTTTTTCGTGCAAGTCGGGCACAAACTTCCTATTTCAGTCGAGTAAACTCTAGTGCTGTTTTTATTCATACTGGATTATCAATATCGATAAAACTGTGCTCAATAGGATATTTTTCAGCCAGATATTTTCCCACTGCCTGAACACCATAACGCTCAGTTGCATGATGCCCAGCAGCAAAATAATGTATTCCGGCTTCTCTGGCAAAATGCACGGTTTGTTCGGAAATTTCACCACTCATATACGCATCCGCCCCTATATCATGGGCTCTTTCAATCGAGTGCTGTGCTGAACCTGTGCACCAAGCTATGTTTTTTATCTTTTCAGCCTTGCCTGGCACATGAAAAGGCTCTCTATTCAGCTTTGTTTTTAGTTGCATTTTTAGCTCTGAGACAGTGCTGGGTTTCAGCAACTCCCCTACCACTCCAACCTTGCTTTTAAATTTGGGATAGAGTTCGTCAATAATCTTGAACTCCAACAAGGCCCCTAGTTGAGCATTATTGCCATATTTCGGGTGCGCATCTAAGGGCAAATGATAAGCTAAAAGGCTTATCTCATTTTCTAGAAGCATTTTAATTCGCTGCTTTTTGATGCCAGTAATCTCAGCTTTTTCACCCTGCCAGAAATATCCATGGTGTACTAGAATGGCATCTGCCTTATCAGCTATCGCCGCTTCAATAAAAGCCCGGCTTGCGGTCACACCCGTGACCAGTTTGTTAATGCTAGACCTGCCTTCAATTTGCAAACCATTGGGGCAATAATCTCTGAAATCATCAGGCCGTAATAGACTGTATAAATCTTGCACAACCACATCAAGATTAATCGACATAAACATCTCCGATTTGAAGCTGTAAAGGCTCCTGCTTATTACTGTATACTAACAAACCGGCATCATAACAGATGCATCTAACAGCCTAAATCCAAAGCCCTAAATATGAGGGCACAAGATGAAAAAAGTTATAAATTATATTTTTTGGCCAGCATTAGCAGGCTTAGTTTTTGCTCTAAGCGTAATGCAATTACCTAGATTATCAGAAGCTTTTTATGGAATGGTATACACCAGAACAGAGCCTGTAAATCAGGCAGAAACGGACCTTCCACTATCTTTTAGTTCTGCTATCGCAAAAGTTATGCCTTCTGTAGTCACTATCAATCTTCAGCAAATGTTTGCTGATTCAGGCAACACTCAAAACATTAGTGACTCTCTAAGCAGCATTATTAATCAAAAGTTCGACTCCTTAGGCGAAAACAATAGCCTTGGATCGGGCGTAATAATCTCTGCTGATGGTTATGTTGTTACCAGTTACCATATTTTTTTAAGTTCTGACACCGGTGTCATCAACTTCCCTGAAACAATTACTGCGACTCTAAATGACGGTAGAACGGTTAATGCTCGACCTTTACTTTATGATGAGGCCAGCGATTTGGCTTTATTAAAAATTGACTCTCCTAATATCAACCACATTGAACCATCCAATAATACAGATCTACAAATAGGCGACTTTGTTGTCGCCATAGGCAACCCTAGAAATATAGGCCTTTCTGCATCCTTGGGCATTATCAGCGCTATACATCGAAGTGATGACTCTTACCTGATACAAACCGATGCCGCTATAAATCCCGGTTTTTCGGGCGGCGCACTCATCGATTCAGAGGGGAATTTAATCGGAATCAATTCAAATATTTTATCTGAATCCGGCGGGTCAGAAGGTCTTGGCTTTGCAACTCATGCCAGCATGATTAGTCTTTTGCTCAATTATTATTTCCAAAGTGGCCCCGGAGGATATCTCGGCGTTAGTGGTTCCGAACTTTTCACTCGTAATGAAGGCATTTTACTTTACGGGCAAAATATTGAGGGCGCAGAGGTGCTGTCATTGGTGGAGGATGGCCCCGCTGAAAAAGCAGGCATCGAAGTCGGTGATATTATTACCGGCTTTAACCAGAAAAAATTTAGCGCCCTAATCACTGAAGACGATTTATTTGATGCTATTGCGGATATTAGTAATCTTGGAGCAGGTGAAGTGGTAGAAATCGAGGTTTTTCGAAACAGAAACTTCTTGCGAATTCCCGTCACACTCGGCGTCGGAGAGCCTTTCGTTTTATTCTCTGCCGAATAAGCAAAACTTTTATTTTTTTGTATTTTTCCTGTATTCAGCCGACCTGGCGTGAGCTGTCAACCCCTCTGATCGAGCCAACACTGAAACTGTATCAGCTAGTTCGGATGCAGTAATCGCTGAGCAGTTGATCAGCGAAGATCTTTTTTGAAAATCATAGACTCCTAATGCCGAAGAAAACCGCGCAGTCCCAGAAGTCGGCAGTACATGGCTAGGACCAGCACAATAATCTCCAAGCGCTTCCGATGTGTATCGACCCAGGAAAATAGCACCAGCATGTTTGATTAAAGGCAGTAAACCTTCAGGATCGGCTACTGACAATTCCAAATGCTCAGGTGCAATATTATTTGAGACCGCCGTTGCATGCTCAAGATCATCAACCTGAATCAATAAGCCTCTTGTTTCCAGTGATGCCTGTATTATTGTTTTTCGTTCCATCTCTGGTAACAATTTCGCAATACTCTCTTCAACTTTTGCTATGTATTCAGCATCAGGACATAATAAAACTGATTGCGCGTTTTCATCATGCTCCGCCTGCGAAAACAAATCCATGGCGATCCAGTCCGGATCAGTCAGACCATCGCAAATCACTAGTATTTCAGAAGGCCCAGCCACCATATCAATGCCTACTTGCCCAAAAACTTGCTGCTTGGCTACCGCAACATAAATATTTCCAGGACCAACAATTTTATCAACCGCTGGAATAGTCTCCGTACCATAAGTTAAGGCTGCTATTGCCTGTGCACCTCCGACTGTGAATACCCTGTCAACACCTGCTAAGGCAAGAGCAGCCAAAACAAGTTCATTCACTTCTCCTTTGGGTGTCGGCACCATAGCAATGACTTCTGAAACGCCTGCCACTTTTGCTGGGATTGCATCCATTAATACAGTTGAGGGATATGAGGCCTTACCGCCAGGGATATATATTCCTACACGATCAAGGGCAGTTACTTTTTGGCCATAAAAAGAGCCATCTTTATCTGCAAACTGCCATGATCCTTGTTTTTGTCTTTCATGATATTGCTTGATTCTTAGAGCGGCTTTTTCTAAAGCATGTAACTGCTCAGCGGGAATGGATGCCAGACTTTTTTGTAAACGTTCTTGAGGAATTTCTAGCTCGCTAGCAGATGATAAATCCAGTTGATCAAGATTTTTAGTCCACTTAAGAACCGCCGCATCACCATCCGTCTTTACCTCACTTAAAATAGTATTAACGGTTTTGGTTACATCAGCATTAGCAAGTGTATCCCATTCTAAAGCCTGTCTAAGATCAGCAGAAAAACTGGGGTCAGCGGCATTAAGTTTACGAATATTGAGAGTCATAGCTTGGTTTCTAGGTCTGTTTAAAAAGCAATTTCATGCCTGCAGCACAAACTTTAATTAACTGCAGCTTGAAGTCGCTGAAGTAATTGCTGAATTCGGTCGTGTTTTAATTTCATTGCAGCTTTATTCACGATGACACGTGTGCTGACTTCTGCAATCAATTCTACCGGCTCAAGTCCATTGGCTTTAAGTGTTTTGCCGCTATCGACAATATCTACAATTTGGTCAGCCATCCCCATAATAGGAGCAAGTTCCAAAGCTCCATTTAATTTAATAATATCAACTTGTTGACCTTGTTCTGAAAAATAGGCTTTGGCAATGTTCACAAATTTACTGGCCACCCTGAGGCGCTTTGGCGTTACAGATTGATCAATGGGTTTGGCCGTCATTAAACGGCAGGTCGCGAGCTTAAGATCCAAGGGTTCATAATAACCCTTAGAGCCATTCTCCATTATTATATCTTTACCGGTTATTCCAATATCAGCGCTACCTAATTCAACATAGGTTGGAACATCTGATCCGCGGATGACCATAATTTGTACATCTGGAATATTACTATCAAAGATCAACTTTCGACTTTGGCTAATGTCTTCTGCCGGGATAACTCCTGCCTTCTCCAATAAAGGCAATACCTCTTCCAGAATACGCCCTTTAGTAAGGGCAATGACTAACTTTTGCGGGTTCACTGTGTTGTCTCTACTTAACTCATTTTTTCTAAATTTTGTTACTGTCTGATTCACTCAATACATACTTATGAAGGCAATCGCCGAATCTTTGCCCCTAATGATTGAAGTTTCTCTTCAATACATTCGTAGCCACGATCAATATGATAAATACGATCAACCATGGTTTCATTTTCCGATACCAATCCAGCAATAATTAAACTTGCCGAAGCCCTTAAGTCAGTCGCCATCACCGGAGCACCAATCAATGCATTCACACCATTTACGATGACTCTATTTCCTTCCACTATCAAATCAGCTCCCATACGATTCATCTCGTGCACATGCATAAATCGATTTTCAAAAACTGTTTCAGTAATTACTCCTGAGCCTTCGGCGACGGCATTCAAAGCTGTAAATTGAGCCTGCATATCAGTTGGGAAAGCTGGATAAGGAGCCGTTGTAAGAGAGACAGCCTTTGGTCTTTTACCCAGCATATCCAAGCTAATCCAGTCTTCTCCAACTTCAATTTGAGCGCCCGCTTGTTCCAGTTTACTTAATACGGCTTCAAGTGTTTTAGGTCGCGCATCCTTAACCTTGATTTTGCCTCGAGTTGCTGTAGCAGCAATTAAATACGTTCCTGTCTCAATTCGGTCGGGCATTACTGAATAGCTACAACCATGTAACTTTTCAACCCCATTAACGATGATAGTGTCAGTCCCTTCACCACTGATATCTGCACCCATGGCTCTCAGGCAATGTGCTAAATCAACCACTTCAGGTTCTCGAGCAGCATTTTCAATAATGGTTTGACCCTTAGCCAAAGTTGCGGCCATTAATATATTTTCAGTACCTGTCACTGTTACCAGGTCCATAAAAATATGAGCCCCTGCCAGCCGTCCATTGGTAGTCGCTTTAATATAGCCATCTTCCACTTGAATATCGGCTCCCATTTTTTTCAAAGCTTCAATATGAAGATTGACCGGCCTGCTGCCAATAGCACAGCCACCTGGCAGAGCAACTTCAGCCTTTCCAAAATGTGCAAGCATTGGTCCCAATACCAGTATTGACGCGCGCATGGTTTTTACTAAATCATAAGGCGCATTAAAGTTATTAATCGTGCTGCTGTTTATTTCAACTTCCAGTTTGTCACCAATGATAGATTCCACTCCCATACATCCCAGCAATTCAAGCATGGTTGTGATGTCATAGAGATGCGGCAAGTTACCTATTTTGACAAAATCGTCTGTTAACAAAGCTGCAGCCATAATGGGCAAAGCAGAGTTTTTGGCTCCAGCGATTCGAATTTCGCCATTTAAGCGAGCGCCACCCTGAATTAATAATTTATCCACATCTTCACCTGTTTTAGAAAAACATTACGCTATTAATTTAAACGGGAGCATTCTAACAAGTTTGTCTCCAGTTCTGTGTTTTTTCCTATCAATAAAGTCCTAACAAAAAAAAAGAGCCGGCTGGCTCTTTTTAAAAACCATTCGTTATTTATCCATTCTTTGCATGTTCTTCTTGAGTTAACAAAGACATGTTAACGGCATGAATAGCGCCCGAACTGATATGTTCGTTAATAATACGATAAATAGTCTGCTGGCGCTTAACTGAATTTAAGCCAGCAAAAATATCGGCTATGACCTGTATTTGGTATTTGCCATCACCACCGCTCACATTTATTTCTGCATCACTAAGCGCTGCCGCAATAATATTTGTAATTTCTTCAGTTGTAATAGCCATGAATCTAAACCCATTTAAAAGGCTGAGCATTTTATCCTAACGCAAACAATTTGTCAGAGTTTATAACATCTTGGGTTCTCAAACCTTTATATAAGCTATAATCGCGCCTTTGGTTACACAACTAGGGTAAGTGTTAATGGGCTATATTTTGTTCACGCTAGCTATTGTCGGCGGGATCACTGGACTTGTCTGGAGTGCAGACAGGTTTGTTTTAGGAGCTTCCACCACTGCTCGTAACCTAGGGGTGTCCACTCTGATTATTGGATTAACCATTGTCTCCTTTGGCACCTCAGCACCTGAGATAGTGACTTCTGCCACTGCCGCTTTACGGGGAGCCCCTGAATTAGCCATTGGTAATGTGCTTGGGTCAAATATCGCTAATATCGGGTTGGTATTAGGCCTGACTGTTTTAGTTTGCCCTATTATTGTTCCCGCTTCATTACTTAAAGAAGAACTGCCCTTTTTAATATTAGTCACCTTAGCTGCTTTATTTATCTTTCTAGATCTTTACCTCGGCTGGGTTGATGGGCTCATTCTCATAGCGCTATTGGCTTTATTTACCTGGTTTGTTTTAAAAATCAAAACCTCCCTGTCAGACACTCATTTATCGGAAGATGAAGAAGTTGCTGATTACATCGCGGATATCAGCACCGCGAAATCACTAGGGCTTATGTTTTTCGGGCTTATCCTCTTGCTCATAAGCGCAAATGTTCTGGTCTATGGTGCAATAGGTATTGCCAAGGCCTTCGGTGTCAGTGAAGTAGTGATTGGGCTAACTGTTGTTGCAATCGGCACCAGCTTACCCGAACTGGCCGCATCTATTGCCGGCGTCCTCAAAGGGCATCACGACCTGGCAATAGGCAATATCATAGGCTCAAACATTTTAAATTTATTACTGGTACTACCAGTGCCCGCCTTTCTTGCGCCACTCTATATAGAAAATGTAGTTTTATGGCGAGATGTTGGGGTCATGGTAGCAATGACTCTGCTGTTAACTGCATTGCTAATTTTTAAAATTAAAAGTGGACAAAAGTTTGGACGCTTTTTCGGGGCAGTTTTATTAGCATTATATATGTCTTACACTGGCCTCTTATTTTTATTAAGTTAAGCCCATGACTAAAACCTCATTTGAAGAAACAGCGCTAAGAACCATTTCTCTTGAACTAGATGCTGTCGCCGCGCTTAAATCCAGAATAGATAGTAATTTTAATCAGGCCTGCTCAATAGTTCTCGATTGCTCTGGACGTATTATTGTCATGGGGATGGGAAAGTCTGGCCATATTGCCAATAAAATTGCTGCGACCCTGGCGAGTACCGGTACACCCGCCCATTTCGTACACCCTGCAGAAGCCAGTCATGGAGATATTGGCATGATTACTTCCAATGATGTGGTTCTGGCGCTATCCAACTCTGGCACAACTGATGAGCTACTATCCATTTTGCCGGTTTTAAAGCGTAAAGGGGTGCCCTTAATTTCGATGACCGGGAATATCAACTCCATCTTGGCGAAAAGCGCTGATGTTAATCTAGACGCCAGTGTTGAGATCGAAGCTTGCCCCTTAGGGCTCGCACCAACTACCAGCACAACCGTATCATTAGTTTTAGGCGATGCACTGGCAATGGCTTTACTGGAAGCTCGAGGTTTTACTGCAGAAGATTTTGCTTTTTCACATCCCGGTGGCAATTTAGGACGACGCTTACTACTCAAAGTGGAAAATGTCATGCATTCCAACAACGCTATTCCCATTGTCACTACTAACATTCCTGTTAGTCAGGCCTTGTTGGAAATAAGCGAAAAAAAACTTGGCATGACAACAATCAAAGACGAAGCTGGCAACCTGGCGGGCGTTTTTACTGACGGTGATTTACGACGCTTGCTCGATCAAAACAAAGATTTGAACAGCACACTAATTGGTGAGGTAATGACCAGTTCCTTTCGTTCCATCAGCGCCAATGCCTTGGCGTCTGAGGCAGCAAAATTAATGCAAGATCATGAAATCTATAGCTTGGTGGTACTCGATGAGCAACAAAAACTGGAAGGCATCATCACCATGCATGACTTATTAAAATCAAATGTTGTCTAACAAAAAAGCTGTTTAACCTTGAGTACGACTATGTCTGATCTGCCAAAAGAAATTTTAGATAAAGCACAAAATATAAAACTGTTAGTGCTTGATGTTGATGGCGTTCTGAGTGATGGCAAACTTTATTTTTCCGATCAGGGAGGCGAATTCAAAGCCTTCAGCACGCTTGATGGTCAGGGCATTAAACTTCTTCAAAACTCTGGCATTGAAGTTGTTCTGATAACAGGCAGAGAATCAAATATAGTTACGCAACGTGCAAAAGAACTGGGGATCAAACACTTGATTCAAGGCTGTGAAGAAAAACTTGCTGCCTTGAATACTATTCTGGAAACCATGAAATTAAACTTACACCAAGTTGCTTACATTGGAGATGATCTTCCAGATCTAGCATGTATACGGCGTGTAGGCTTTGGCGTCACCGTTCCAAACGCCAACCCAATCATTCTAGAGCATGCTTTATGTTGCACAGAACGCTATGGGGGCCAAGGCGCAGTTCGTGAAATTTGCGATTTAATCCTAAAAGCTCAAAATAAGTTTGATGCGGCCATAGCGCCTTTTATGTAAGCAGGTCATCCAATGCGCTATCACACAATCGTTTTAGCTATTCTCACATGCCTGCTGTTCTTCTTATTAACCTCAGAAACTGATGACATAAGCTTCTCCACTATTGAAGGTAGCAGGGTCAATCAAGCTTTTGATTATTATATGTCGACAGTTGACAGCACCCGATTCAATCCGCAAGGTGATTCTGAGTATAGACTTCAGGCAGAGCGTATCGTGCATTACCCCTCACCCGAATATGCAACCATAGACTTACCACGACTGGTTATTTATGAAGGCCAAACCAGCCCATGGTTCCTAAGTGCGGCCTATGGCACAATAGAGCAGGATCTCGAAAGATCTGAGGACAGGCTCGATCTTTCTGAAAATGTGATCGTGCAGCATACCGATGCTCAAGGTCAGGTATACAACATTTTTACAGACAAACTTACTATTTATCTTGATAGCAGGTACCTTATCACCGACAGTGAAGTCCTGTTTGAGTCAAGCAATCGGGAAATTAGCAGCTTAGGTATGACAGCAGATTTAACAACACGGCACATAACTTTTTTAAGCGAAGTCAGAGGGCGCTATGAATAAATTATTGAGTCCTCTTATTTTCATCGGTTTTAGCCTATCATCAATTTCTTCGATAGCCCTGCCAGGGGATCTCGATCAGGATATGGTCACAAGTTGCCCCGCTCGCAGTGAGTCTTTTCTGGATCAGGGTTTGGAAATTTGTCGTGGTACAACAGATCAGCCTGCAGAAATTAATCAAGGAAGCCTTAAACTCAGCGGCATGGAAATTCGCATCGAACGCGTAGAAGGAAATATCAGCACAATAACTGTTAGCGGCTCCCCGGCAGCTTTCCAACAACAACCTCAAATCGAACAGGCAATCGTATATGCCAGTGGATCCAGTATTATTTTAAATAATGAAACTCAAATAATTATTATCCAGGGTAATGCCGCTTTCTCTCAGGAAGGCACGATTGATACAACAGCTGAACGTATTGAATACGATATCGTTAATCGTAAGCTGGATGCCACGCAAATGAATATGGTTATTCCCGCTGCTGCTAACCCTTGAATATATCTAGTATGAAAACTCTCAACGTCACTGGGCTTGGAAAAAGCTATAAAGGCCGACAAGTCGTCAAGGAGGTCTCGATAAAGCTTGAAAGCGGACAGATCGTTGGCCTGCTGGGACCTAATGGCGCTGGAAAAACAACCTCTTTTTACATGATCATTGGCTTGGTTAAATCTGATCATGGCAAAGTGTTTATTGACGATGAAGATATTTCCAGAGCGCCTATGCATGAGCGTGCCCGTAAAGGCTTAAGCTACTTGCCTCAGGAGTCCTCAATATTTCGTAAGTTAAGCGTTAAGGAAAATATTTTAGCAATTCTTGAAACCCGCAAAGAAATGGATAAAAACCAGCGTATGGAAACCTGCCAGGAATTAATGCAGGAATTTAATATCCAGCACCTTGAATCAAGCTTGGGCATGAGTCTGTCGGGAGGTGAACGTCGCCGAGTTGAAATAGCCCGCGCTCTGGCAACTGACCCCGACTTTATTTTACTCGATGAGCCCTTTGCGGGGGTGGACCCAATTTCAGTCATTGACATCAAAGCAATTATTCGCGATCTCAGTAAGCGTCAAATCGGCGTCCTGATAACCGATCATAATGTTCGTGAAACTCTAGATATATGCGAGCTCGCCTATATTGTTAATGAAGGCGCAATACTGGCTTCAGGAGATCCGACTAGCATCATGCAAAATGAGCAAGTTAAGAATGTCTATTTGGGTCATGAATTTCGACTATGAACCCAGCTTTAAAGATCATCTAATTGTCACATCAAAAACCTTTAGCACTTTAGTAAAAAACCTAACATAATTTGGCTTATGCAATTCGGTATGATAATTGCATATATTTTGATATAGTCAGTTGCATGTATTGAAAAATGGCCTTGCAATAGGCTTTTCGCTGGATCCCGTAAACAAGCAGCAGTATTAATGAAACTATCGCTTCAACTTAAACTCGGTCAGCAACTTACTATGACTCCCCAGTTGCAACAGGCTATTCGCCTATTGCAGCTTTCTACTTTGGATTTACAGCAAGAAATTCAGGAAGCTCTGGAAAGCAACCCTATGCTTGAGCTAGATGAGAGCGAAAATGAAGTAGAAAATGATGCAAACAATCAAAACCAAACACTTCAAGAAGAAAATGAAGGCATTAATGCCAGAGAACAAAAATCAGACCAGCTTAACTCACAAGAAAATGATGACTTCCAGGATCTCCAGAGCAGTGATTGGAGTGACAATGAAATTCCCGATGAGCTTGCTGTTGATAGCTCCTGGGAAGACATCTATATAAACACCTCTCCCAACTCATCTCAAACAAGTCTGCAGAATGATGACAGTGATTTTGAATCAAGAAATAGCGCCATTGAATCATTGCAAGATCATTTAAATTGGCAATTGAACCTGACTCCAATGTCAGACAGCGATCGCTTGATAGCGATGGCGATTATTGACTCGATTGATCCTAATGGGCAACTAAGCTCAAGCCTTGCCTCGATTCATGCTGGCCTCATTAGAGAATTGGATATAGAAGAAGATGAAGTCCTGGCTGTACTCCACCGCATACAACAATTTGATCCTGTTGGTGTAGGTTATCGCGATCTGAACGAGTGTCTAAGTTTGCAGTTAGCTCATTGTGATCCTGACTGCCCAGGGTATTCCTTAGCCGGAAAAATAATTAATGACTTTCTTCCTCAATTAGCAAGTCGAGATTACAAGTTGATCATGAAGCGTCTCAAAGTAAAAGAAGCTGATTTGAAGGCTGCATTGCAAATTATTCTTAGTCTAAACCCTAAACCCGGTTCAGAAATAACCTTATCTGATACTGCCTATGTTATTCCTGATGTCTTTGTTACTAAAGAAAAAGGTATATGGAAGGTTGAACTTAACCCCAGCACCACCCCTTCGATAAGAGTTAATCCAGATTATGCTGCACTGGTTGGGCGCGGAAATTCGGGCAGTGATAATGCTTACTTGAAAGACAATTTACAAGAAGCACGTTGGTTTTTGAAAAGCTTACAAAGCCGTAACGAAACCTTGTTAAAGGTTGCGACTAAAATTGTAGAACATCAGAAAGGCTTTTTTGATTATGGGGATGAAGCTATGAAACCCTTGGTATTACATGATATAGCCGAGTTAGTTGATATGCATGAATCTACAATTTCGCGTGTCACCACTCAAAAATATATGCATACCCCTCGAGGAATTTACGAATTAAAATACTTTTTTTCTTCTCATGTCGCTACTCACGAGGGCGGAGAGTGCTCCTCTACTGCGATCCGAGCGCTTATAAAAAAACTGATTGCGGCCGAAAATCCACAAAAACCCTTAAGTGATAGTAAAATTACTTCCCTTTTGGGTGAACAAGGTATTAATATTGCGCGCCGTACAATAGCAAAATACAGGGAATCCCTGGCAATCTCACCTTCAAACGAAAGGAAACGTCTACTTTAAACAACATTACTACTATAAAAACCATAGCAAGTACTTTGTCCAATTAGACTTTAGAAAACCATGCAGCTTGAATCAATCATTAGTCCTGACCTGACCTTTTGTAATATAGAAGGTGTTAGTAAAAAACGATTATTGGAAACCAGTGCCGAATTAATCGCCAGCAAAGTTGATATAAACCCTGATGAGGTTTATGAAGCATTAATAACCAGAGAGCAATTAGGTAGTACCGGGCTAGGCAACGGCATCGCTATTCCGCATTGCCGGGTTCCAAAGTGCGAAAAAACGATTGGTTGTCTGGTGAAATTAACCAGCCCAATTGATTTCGATTCGATCGACCAAAAGCCTGTCGACTTACTTTTTTTCCTTCTGGTCCCTGAAAACACTATTGAAGGTCATCTTGAGGTTCTGAGAACCTTAGCAGAACTTTTTAAGGACCCTTCCTATTGCGACAATCTTAGAAAAAGCCAGAATGATGCTGAACTCTATGCTGCCGCTATGCGCACACCTAACTCTGCTGAAGATTCTTAATCAGCCCAAAAGGCTGGCTCTCTTATCTTATTAACATTCACCTAACCGCAATATAAAGCCTTTATGATTGCCAACTTGTAATCAGAACTTACTGGGCTTGCCTTTAAGGCAAAAAAATAGCATAAAGTGTCAATATGAAACTCATAATCATTAGTGGCCGCTCCGGCTCTGGTAAAACTACCTGTCTGCATGTACTGGAAGATTTGGGGTATTACTGCGTTGATAATATGCCAGCAAGCTTATTGGCCTCTCTTGCTGAACGAATCCAGGAAGAAAGCAATAACGAACTTAACAAAGTCGCGGTAAGTATCGATGCCAGAAATTTATCAGGGGATCTTACAAAGTTTAGAGAAATATTCGACCGCTTAGATACTTCCACAATAGACAGGCAAATTATCTTTTTAGATGCAGAAACCAACACTCTGTTAAAGCGTTTTAGCGAAACTCGGCGCAAGCATCCCTTGAGCAATTCCGACTTGGGCTTACTCGAAGCAATTAAGCTTGAAAAAGAACTACTTTCACCGATTGCCAATCTAGCCAGCCTAACGATAGATACCAGTAGCCTGACTTTACATGAGCTAAGAGATATTGTTCGAGACAGGGTAGCTAGTCATGAGCCCAACATACTGGCTCTACAGTTCCAGTCTTTTGGTTTTAAACATGGTATTCCTATAGATGCAGATATGGTTTTTGACCTTCGCTGCCTCCCAAACCCTTATTGGGTAAATACACTCAGAGGGCTAACCGGTCTCAATCAAGAAGTAATTGACTATTTGGAAGCAGAGCCTGAAGTTCAAAAAATGTTCAATGATATCAGGA
This sequence comes from Pseudohongiellaceae bacterium, assembly GCA_965661005.1. Lineage (GTDB taxonomy): Bacteria > Pseudomonadota > Gammaproteobacteria > Pseudomonadales > Pseudohongiellaceae > UBA5109. The sequence continues at coordinate 33,452 of CBFICB010000009.1, read as the reverse complement.
GCTTTCTAGAAAACTGGATACCTAGCTTTGAACGTAACAACCGCAGTTATATCACTATTGCTCTGGGTTGTACCGGAGGGCAGCACCGCTCAGTTTTTCTCAGCGAAAAACTAAAGAAGCATTTTTCGCATACAATTAGTAATATTCAGGTTCGACATAGAGAACTGAGTAATTTCTAGTATATGATCGAAGACAAAATCACAATCAGCAACAAGGCTGGCTTGCATGCTCGAGCAGCGGCAAAACTAGTTGAAGTTGTTAACCAATTTGAATGCCAATTTGAAATCGGCAGTCAGGATAAAATGGTAGACGGTAAGAGCATACTGTCGATTATGCTACTTGCGGCATCACCTGGCACAGTGCTGGATATAAAATTAAATGGCAGTGATGAGCTAGAAGCCTTTAAAACTATTAATGCTTTGGTCGAAAACAAATTCGACGAAGAGTAAGCTAATAAGCAATGCTCAGGGGCAGAAAAGAAGAAAAAACAGAAAAGGAAAGCGAATAATCCTTAGCGCTTCTCTTAGTCCCCCTAGCTCCCCTAATTCCAATAATTCTCCTAAAACCCTAGTCTTTTACCTTTTTCGCCACCAATACCAGAAATAAACCAAAAAAAACCACCACCATCATCATTGCCAGCCATAAAGGGGTGCCAAGTATGGCCGGAATATAGCCTAATCCAATGGCGGCAACTGCAACCAGTAAAGCATAAGGAAACTGAGTTCGTACATGATGAATATGGTCGCAAGATGTCGCAATTGAACTCATCACAGTGGTATCTGAAATTGGTGAGCAATGATCACCAAAAATCGCACCATCAAGCACAGCAGCGAGGCTCATGATAGTCACTAAGCCATAAATACCTCCATCCAACTGAAAGGCAAGTTGAGATGTTATGGGAATAAAAATCGCCATCGTTCCCCAGGCAGTACCAGTGGCGATAGCGGCTGCTGCACTCAGAATAAAAACAATCACTGGATAAATAAGCACAGGCATAGAATCACCAACTACTGCCACCAGAAACGGTCCTGTTTGCAGTTCGTTACATAAAGCACTTAGCGTCCAAGCCAGAATTAAGATTTGCCAGGGGTAGAAAGCCGACTTTGCACCCTGTTTAATCGCCCTACCAATTGATTGCCTGGGTACAGTCGCTATAACAATGGAGCAGAATATTGCTGTTAACAGTGCCAACAAACCTGCAATATTCAGAACGTGCACATTATTCTCAGATGCAGATATAACTTCTCGCCAGGCACTTAAGCTAAAGAGGCTCATTGGCGTCTCAGCAATCAACGTTAAACCACCACCATCAATCCAGAGCCCGACAAACAATATAAAAAATAAAATGCCAAAAGGATAAAATGCCGTGGACATTCTAATCCTGGCATTTTTTTCAGGTACAACGTTGTCATTAACCTTGCTTAACAAAATTGCATCAGCTGCGCTAACTTCTCCTAATCGCGCCCTTCGTTCTGCAAGCAACATTCCTCCATACTCGCGACGAGACCAGATATTCACAAAAATAAACAAGATCATAAAGATGCAGTAAAAACGAAAGCTTAGTGCATCAAGAAACATTGAATAGGCATCACGATTGAAACCTAGTGCCACACTAACATCAGAAAAAATGCCAAGCTCATAACCTATCCAGGTAGACATCAATGCTATGCTCGATATCGGTGCCGCTGTAGCATCAACGATAAATGCCAGTTTTTCTCTACTCACTAGCATTGAGTCCGAAATTGGCCGCATGGACGTACCAACAATCATGACATTGGCATAATCATCAATAAACACCAAAAATCCCATGAGGGTAGTAATTAACTGCGTTGATCTCGGACCTTTCGCATATTGCTCAAGCCATTTAACTATCGCCAGCAAGCCCCCTGAAAGAATCACTATACTAACCATAGTCAACATCAACATAATGAACGCAAGCACCGCTAAATTAAAAGGGTCGCTTATTACACTCCACAGTTGCAGGCCTAGGGTTACTATGCTCGAAGTCCACGCAGATGCTTGGCTAAATGCCGGTGGTACATTAATTAATACACTTCCCAGAACAACTCCTGCCGCCAGACTTAGCAATAAACGCCTGGTAGCAATGGCAAAAGCCACCGCAATAACGGGTGGTAAGATGCTATACCAAACAATGCCACTTTCTGCAGCAGCAGGCTGGACAGACCAAGCCAATACTGAAAACCCAATGACAACCAGTGAGGCTATGACTATTTGAAATTTATTATCTGTCATGAATTTTTCTAGGCAAATCCTTCTTTCTAAGGCTTTGCAGCCTTCGCACTGTTATAATACCCACTTCCGATATCAGATGTCTTTGTGAAGTTTCCAGGAAATTATGCCTCAAGCGAGTGAAAAAACTAACCAAACCCAGGAGCAACTTGAAGCACTGGGTATCGCTCTGGAAAGTGGCTCCTTCGTGCATGTGCGGCAAATGCTCAATAAATTGCCGGCACCTACTATCGCACATTTACTTGAATCTTCTCCACATAAAGCCCGAGAAATATTGTGGCGCCTGGTAGCTAAGGAAAATGAAGGCGATGTTCTAAATTTTCTTAATGAGGATATACAGAGCGATATCCTCAATAAGCTAAGTCCAACTGAAGTTGCCAGCCTCACAGAAGGACTAGAAACCGATGACCTGGCTGACATTCTGCAACAGCTTCCTGAACAAGTAATTAATGAAGTGCTCTTGGCCATGGGTGACCAGGACCGACAACGCTTAGAAGCTGTTCTATTCTATCCAGAAGATACTGCCGGCGGCCTCTTAAATACAGACACAATTACTGTAAGGCGCAGTCACACTCTGGATGTAGTGCTACGCTATTTGCGGCGCCATGATGAAATTCCAAGCATGACAGATAATATTCTAGTCGTTAGTCGTGATGACCATTTAGTTGGCCTGCTTCCCTTGCGCAAAGTGCTGGTTTCAGACCCTAATCTGACTGTTAGCGAAATTATGATCACAGACTTTCAAGCAATTCCAGTATCCATGCCCGATAAGGAAGTGGCACAGCTGTTTGAAAGAATGGACTGGGTTTCTGCACCCGTCATTGACGAAGAAGGAAAATTATTAGGTCGAATCACAATTGACGATATTGTTGATGTTATTCGAGAAGATGCCGACCACTCATTTATGCGCATGGCTGGTCTGGATGAAGATGATGATACCTTTGCGCCTGTATTAAAAACGGCCAAACGCCGCGCGATTTGGTTGGGCGTAAATCTGATAACCGCATTTCTTGCGGCCGTTGTCATAAATCGTTTTTCTGACACCATTGATCAAATTGTAGCCTTAGCCGTATTGATGACAGTGGTCGCAAGCATGGGAGGTGTTGCCGGAAACCAGACGCTTACTCTGGTTATCAGAAGCATGGCGCTTGGCCAGATTGGTAAAACCAACTCTTTGTGGCTGATGTGGCGTGAGTTGGGGGTTGGTTTATTAAATGGCTTACTCTGGGCCCTTATAGCTGCCTTGATCGCTATCTTCTGGTTCTCTGATAATATGCTGGCCTATATATTTGCAGGCGCCATGGTTATTACCATCATAGTAGCTGCCTTATCTGGCGCCTTATTACCCATATTCCTCAAGAAACTAAAAATCGACCCTGCTTTGGCTGGCAGTGTTATCTTAACCACTATCACTGATGTGGTTGGTTTCCTTTCTTTCCTTGGCCTGGCGACTCTACTGTATTAAAACCACATGGATATCAACCAAGAATCTCTAGATGGTACAGAAGAATTTGTTAGCAAAAGTCAGCGCAAGCGTGAAATGCTGGCTTTACAGGATCTAGGTAAAAAGCTGACTGAGATCAATGCCGCGTTATTGGCAAAGTGTCAACTATCGGCTGAGTTGCTCAAGGCTATTGAAGAGTTCAAACGTTTACCTAACAAACATGAAGCACGCCGCAGACAGCTGCAATTTATCGGCAAATTAATGCGTAACACGGATACCGCTTTAATTGAACAGGTTCTCAATCAGGACCAGCACAATGCTAGTTTAAACAAGCGTTTTTTCAAGCAGATAGAAGAATTACGGGATAAACTGTTAGCTGGTTCTGAAGAAACTTTACAGGAGCTAATTATTGACCATCCAGCTATAGATATTCAATATCTACGTCAGCTAATCCGCCAGACTCTGAAAGAACAGGATCACAAGAAGCCAGCAAGTTCAGGTAAAAAGCTCTTTCAATATTTACGAGAACTCAAACAAGAAGATTAATCATCCACCACGCTGATATTAGGCGAGCTTAAACTACTGTTTAAGTCCTGGACAGTATGCGCTACCTGTAACGCAATACTGCGATAAATCTTAGCGACTTTACCATAGGCATCTGCAGCGACGATTGGTAAACCCTCATCACTACGCTCACGGATAGCAGAGTCTAAAGGAAGACTTCCCAGCACATCTACTGTGTAATCTTTTGCTATCCGATCAGCTCCCCCCTCACCAAAGATATGCTCTTCATGGCCACATTCACTGCATATATGTATTCCCATGTTCTCTACTACACCCAAGATGGGGATACCTACTTTACGAAACATTTCTATGCCCCGTTTGGCATCTAACAAAGCAACATCTTGTGGAGTGGTGACAATCACTGCGCCTGTTACCGGAACAGATTGTGCCAAACTTAATTGGATATCACCTGTTCCTGGTGGCATATCTACAACTAGATAATCCAAATCTTCCCAGAGAGTGTCATTGAGTATTTGGTTGAAAGCCCCAACGACCATGGGCCCGCGCCATGCCATGGCCTGATTTGGATCTACCAGGAAACCAATTGAGTGACAGTAAATACCATGGGCAGATATCGGCTTCATGGTCCGCTCGTCTACTATCTCAGGACGGGTACCCTCTGGTAAACCGAGCATTGTCGGAATACTGGGGCCATAGATATCGGCATCGTATAAGCCTACTTTTGCACCCTGATCCTTTAAGCTAAGTGCCAGATTGACTGCTGTAGTCGATTTTCCGACTCCGCCTTTACCTGATGCAACAACGATAATATTTTTTATGCCTGTTAGATTGGGACTACTGTCAGTTTGGCTTTGTTTCATATAACTCTCTTGAACTTTCCTTAAAAGCTGTCTGTTTGAAAACGTTTAATTAAAAAAGGGGCTCCAAGGCCCCTTTAATAAATACATGAAGCACATTTTAAATTAAAGCAGTATGCCACCAAAGTTAACGAAGAATGGTGCAAATACCAAACTCAAAATTGCTGATAATTTAATCAGAATATTTAAGGAAGGACCTGAAGTATCTTTAAGCGGGTCACCAACAGTATCACCAACCACTGCTGCTTTATGCTCATCTGAACCTTTACCGCCCAGATTACCTGCTTCGATATATTTCTTGGCGTTATCCCAGGCTCCACCACTATTAGAAGACGCAATAGCCAGTACACCACCCGTCACCAATGAGCCCGCTAACATTCCAGCCACCGCAGAAACACCAAACAAGAAACCAACCACAAGAGGTGTGCCCATAATCAGCACTCCAGGTGCTATCATTTCTCGTAATGCTGCCTTGGTAGAAATAGCAACACACTGAGCATATTGTGGACGTCCCTGACCTTCCATAATGCCAGGAATTTCACGGAATTGACGACGAACTTCTTCGATCATATCGTAAGCAGCAGCACCGACAGACTTCATCGTCATCGCCGAGAACAAGAACGGCAGCACTGCTCCCATAAACAAGCTGACGAAGACGACTGGATCCAGCAATGTAATGGAGCCGATAAGATCATAGTCCACACCATATTCAGGAAGCTCGCGCATTAAGTTTTGTGAATGCGTTAAGAATGCACTGAACAAAGCCAGTGAAGTCAGGATGGCAGCTCCAATAGCAAAACCTTTACCAATAGCAGCTGTTGTGTTGCCGGCAGAATCCAGAATATCAGTACGACGACGAACTTCCTTATCCAAACCGACCATTTCAGCAATACCACCAGCGTTATCAGCGACAGGGCCATAAGCATCAATCGTTAAGGCAATTGCTAGAGTTCCCAACATACCCAAAGAAGCGATGGCGATCCCATACATACCAGCCAGCTCCCATGAAACAAATATGGAAACAGCTATCGCTGCGTAAGGCAGTACAGTACTTTTATAGCCTAGCGCCAGGCCGAAAATAATATTTGTGGCTGCACCTGTTTCACAAGATTTGGCAATGTCCTGAACCGGGCGGTATTGATCTGATGTGTAATACTCGGTTAATAGTCCTACTGCTAGCCCTGCAAGTAATCCCGAGAAGAAACACCAGTAGACACCCGCATTTGAATAAACTTCACCATTAATAGCGAATGAATCCGGGATCATCCACATCGTGATGAAGTAAAGCACTACTGCCATAATCACACTGGAGATAATCAACAGTTTCTTCAGTGCGGGCGCTACCTGTTCTTCGGTATGAACACGTACCAGCATTTTGGTTACCAGACTCACTGGGATGCCCACGGCTGTAATCATGATAGGGTAAAGCATCGCATTTAAGTCAGCAGAAAAGGCGATTGCAGAAATGACCAGTGCGGCACAGGTGCTTTCAGCACAAGAGCCAAACAAGTCAGCACCCATACCCGCTACGTCACCGACGTTGTCTCCAACGTTATCAGCAATAACGGCCGGGTTGCGGGGATCATCTTCTGGTATGCCTTTTTCAACTTTACCAACCAAGTCAGCACCTACATCAGCAGCTTTGGTAAAGATTCCACCACCAACACGTGCAAAAAGTGCGATAGAAGAACCGCCAAGACCAAAGCCCGCTATGACTTCCATCAGGACGTTATTTTCTACATTTGGCAACAAGGCTCCCATCACTAAATAAATGATAATCAAACCTAGGGTCGCCAAACCTACCAGAGCAAAGCCCATTACAGCGCCAGAATTCATGGCGGCAATAAATGCGTCAGCAATATTATTGCGGGCAGAGACAGTAGTACGAGCGTTACCGGCTGTGGCTACTTTCATACCGATATAACCTGAAAGGATGGAAATTATTGCACCAAACAGAAAAGCAATCGCTGTAAAAATACCCTCACGTACATCTGGCGTATGCTGGTCATCAATTAATAGTGCAATGACTATTGCAAAACCAATCATAAAATAAGCCAGGTATTTGTATTCCTGCTTTAAGAAAGCCATGGCCCCTTCAGCAATAGCCCCATGAATGGATTTAAGGCGCCCACTTTCTTCTGCATCAAGCCCCAAGTCCAAAGCAATGCCTGTCACTTTTTTCATGTAATAAAAAGCAATGGCAAGCCCCAAAAGGGACAGGATAATAATTAGTGCAATTGTCATCCAGAAATTCTCCGTAAAAATTAAAATTAGGTTGAAAAAACCCGCGCACTTTACCACAACGCGATGAACAAACAAAGCTAAGAAAGGGGGTGTTATGTGCTATGAATTATCGGCTTTGCAGAGCTGCAGCCTCAGCCCGCAATCGTTCCAGTTGCTCGGCCAATTGCTCAAGCCTCTCAGTATCAATGTCTTGCTCTAAAATACCCGTTTCAGAATCAAGATTGTTGAATTTTTCACTTTCTTCACTCAGCGCAGCAGACATGGTTTCCGCTGCCTCAAGTGCTTGGCTTAAGACACTGTTTGCCGATTCTATTGTTTGCGTTTGTTCATTTAGCATTTGAACCTGCATGTTTAGTTCTTGAATCCTGGCCTGTTGCCTGGCTGAAGCTGCTTCCTGCCGTAATTGCTCAGCTTCTCTCTCGGCCGCTATTCGAGCCTCTTCCGCCAAACGGCGAGCCTCTATTGCTTCAGCTTCTCTTTGAAGCTCTGCCTCTTCGAGAGCGGCTTGTCGGCTTGCCTCTTGTCGCTCAAGTTCCTCAACTCGCAATCTCTCTAATCGAGCTAATTCAGCCTGCTCAGCAGCCATTTGCTGCTCTGAAGGTGTATTTTCCGGCACAACATTATTATTGGCACAGGCGGATAGCAAAATCGCAAGAACCAGCAGAGTAACTTTTAAACAAGCTTGATTGAATTTCATATTCCTAAATGGAGCTCAAAGAACTAAGGCAGCGATAATACAGTAAAACTCAACTATTTATGAAACTTTTTGTTGATAACTACCCAGAACAAACAAGGCTAAGTATACTGTTTGCTATGAAGTTTTTTAAGTACACAGCAAGTCTGCTTTTATTATTGTTACTCAGTGTGCCTCTGCTTGGCTTATTTATAGTGCTGGAAGAAAGCGCTACTTACCCCTTGAACACAGAGCTTAGCTTTCAGGAAATAAGCAGCATTGAAAATATGTTAATTGAATACGACCCTCGCTATTTATTTAACAGCAATGATCAATTTATTGAGTTAGATGAAGCCGAAACTAAGGCCCTGTTGAATTATTTTTCTCAACAATTAAACAATTACGACTTCGACTGGCTAATAGACAATGCTATGTCAGTAGAGTTATTACCTGGTTTAATCAAGTTAGGCGGAAGTCTTGCTATCAAGCCTAATTTATTCGGCTCTTTTATAAATTATGAAGCCAGCTTTAAACAACAGGACAATAATTTGATCTTGCAAGAACTTATCTTTGGCGAATTTAAAATCCCCAGCATTATTTTTAATCCTTTTTTGAATTACAGCCAAAAAGAACTCACCGAAAATGATAACTACCTACTCGCAAAATCAATGCTGGCTTCCATCAAGCAATTTGAAGTTGATGAAGATTATCTCAGTCTCACAATCAACTGGTCAGCAGAAAATTTTGACCTGATTAGAGATCAGGCTCGCCGTCTACTTATTGACCAAACAACCCATAACCAGCTAATTAGCTTTCAAAACCATTTAAGCACTACACTCAATGCAAAGCCCGAAGACACGAGATCTCTAAGTCTGAATGACCTGCTAGTGCCTCTTTTCAGTCTTGCCATCGAAAGTGAAGGAGACCCTATAGAAGAAAACCAGGCGATATTTTTGATTCTTAGTGCTTTTTTACTGGATGAGTTGGTAATTGAGGATTTAGTTGGAGCTGAACCCCTCTTGGAATCAGCACGCAGATCTTTGCGAGTTACCCTTGAGGGTAGAGATGACCTTCCTCGTCATATCGTTGCTTCTGCTGCAATTGCTGCTTATGCAGACAACAACATGGCCAATATGTTATCTATTTACAAAGAAGTTCATGACAGTCGAAGAAATTCCGGCTTCAGCTTCAGTGATATTACAGCCAATCAAATTGGTACTCGTATTGGAGAACTGGCCACTAGCGATCTGAATAAAGCATTGCAAGTTCAACGTTTCTTTGCAGAACTAGAGCTTGAGAGTGAATACATGCCCCCGCTTGGTCGCCCTGACGGCATCAGTGAAGCCGAATTCACTGCTCAATATGGCAACCGCAGTTCTGAAGCTTACTTAAATCGGCTGGCAATGATTGAGGCTACTATTGATCAACTGCCAATTTTCCAGAGCCTTTAGTCCTTAAAGAGAACTTCAATGGATCGTTTAAACTCCAGTCAAATTGCCGCTCTAAAAACAAGCTTGGAGCGGCTCAATACCAATTTAAAAGACCAGGTTGAACTAGCCTTACCGGGAGCTTCAACAGTGGTTCTTGATCAAAGCAAGGTTGGCAAATTGTCCCGAATGGACGCATTGCAGCAACAGCACATGGCTGATTCAACTCTGCAACAGACTAAAAAGCAGTTAAAGCTAGTCCAAAAGGCCTTAAATAAAATATCAGAAAACGATTATGGCTATTGTGAACTCTGTGACGAAGTCATTTCTTTCGCGCGCTTACAAGCCCGACCCGAAGCACAACTTTGCCTAAGCTGCCAAAGTCAGCAGGAGCAATAGCCTGATTAAGGATACGCAGGTTTCAAGACTGAGTGAGCTGAAATAAAAGGGCTTTTGTGTATGTGGAGATGTCTTCTTCATATCAGTCATTGATGATCGCTGCTTGTTTGGGCAGCTATCTACTTAGCTGTTGCTTGTTCCTTTTAGGTCGATTTAGGTCGATGAGTGCTTCTCACGCGGATCAGTTCCACAGCAACTGATGCACCAAGCCACTATGAATCCTTAACTTAACTTGACTAGTTTCTATACCATCGGAATAATGAGTGAAAGATTTATTTTATAGAGGAATGACCATGTCGGAAAAAGAAAATAATAATGAAAACAAGCGAAGAGAGTTTCTCAAAAGTGGCGCGGTCATGGGTGGATTTGCGATGACGGCCTCGACCTCCTTTATATCACAAACTGCCATGGCCCAGGATGAAGTGCTGGTTCCATTTACAGACATGCCGCCTGACTTTTCAGGCCCACCAAAACAAGCTGGTGGTGTATTTTTTCAGAACACCCAGCTTATTGAAGATTTTTATTCGCGCAATGAAGATCAGTTCTATGCTGTGCAACATTATGGGCAACCCGAGCTTGATGCCAATAGACACCGTTTGAGGGTTACCGGCATGGTAGATAACCCCTTGAATTTAAGTATGGCAGATATACGTCGTCGTCCTAAAGTTGAAATAGTCGCCGGCTTTGAATGTGGCGGAAACCAGCAAGGTATTTATCATGGCCTAGTCGGAAATGCCTTATGGGGAGGCTGTCGCTTGCGTGATTTATTGCAGGATGCAGGCATTCAATATGGCGGTTCAGAGCTTGTTTTCTATGGTGCCGATCGAGGTTCTGAAACAATTAGAGATACTGAAGTTGAGCAAAGCTTTGGCCGTGGTTTAAGTTTTAATGAGGCTATGCAGGATGACGTTATTCTGGCCTATGAAATGAATGGAGAACCTTTACCTGGCGCGCATGGCTTCCCAATCAGGCTGTTAGTTCCAGGCTGGTACGGTGTTACCAATGTCAAATGGCTTGAGCAGATCCATGTTCAGGACCGTCGCTTCTCAGGAAGATTCCAGGCTAGAGATTATGTCACTTTAAGTCGTCGTGACGTTGGCGGAGTTGAGCGTTGGGAAGAGCGTCTTGTTACCAAAATCAGATTGAAATCTGCCATTACCCGTGTCACTAAAAATGGAAATTCTCACACTATCATGGGTTTTGCATTAAATGACGGTACTCCATTAAGAGCGGTGGAAGTAAAGGTTGATAACGGCCCATGGCAACAAGCAGAGATTCTTCCGGGAGCAACCCGTTACTCATGGAAGTTATTTAAGTTCGCCTGGGAAAATGCAGCACCAGGTGAGCATGAAATCGTATCCCGCGTTATTGATGTCAACGGCCAGATTCAGGCAACACCTGATGAGCTGCCTGAGAAAATTTCCAGATGGGAAAATCCTGGTCAGTTCACTCGAACGCTTACTATCATCTAATCAAAAAAAATCAACATTGGGAACTAATGAACCCAATGTTGATTTAAATCTAACTAAAGTATCTCTGATTGCTCGAAATCTGCATGCATAGGCTTATACTTGCGGTAAACAGCTGGCAAAAGCCAGGGGAGAGTCATGTCTAAGACCAAATTGTTTGTTATATTATTCAACCTGATAATTATCACTAGTTGTGATCGTGGCCCATTGACAGCCCTTGAGGTTGATCAGCCTGAAGGCTGGGATGACGACTTGGCTCTGAGCATACCTGAAGACCTCAATCCAGACCCTAATATTCTGGAAATAGAATTAGAAGCCCAGATTGTCGATATGGAAATAATTGAGGGTCATACTACCCCTGTGTGGACTTATGGCGGGACCTTGCCAGGCCCCTTGATCAAAGCCAAGGTCGGTGATACGGTAATTATTCACTTCAAAAACTCCCTACCAGACTCAACTACTATCCATTGGCACGGCTTAAGAGTTCCTAACCAAATGGATGGTGTTCCCGGAGTTACACAGCCTCCCGTTGAATCCGGAGGCGAATTCAGATACGAATTCACTGTTGATGGCGCAGGTACCTATTGGTACCACCCTCATGTAAATTCAGCCGCTCAGATTGGTTGGGGAATGTTCGGTCCTATTGTAGTTGAAGACCCCAATGATCCTGAAGAATTTGGTGACGACCTTGTGCTGGTGATGTCAGATATGAGTTTGAATGTCGGAGATGGCAGCTTCCTGGCAGAAAACGCTGGTGGTGACTTTACTTCATTATTTGGCAAGGAAGGTACAGTTGTACTGGTGAATGGCAAAATTCGACCGACCCTGAAAGTTCGACAGGGCAAGCAGCAGCGCTGGCGAATAATTAATGCATCAAGATCAAGATATATTCCAATCCGTTTGCGTAACCATACCTTCACCGTCCTTGGTGGAGATAATGGCCTAGCAGAGCAGTCTGAGGTCGTTGGCAGAGTCGTGGTTACTCCTTCAGAAAGAACAGATGTTGTCTTCACGCCAATGAATGAGCCTGGCACAACTCAAGCCTTTCGCTGGATCACCTATAACCGAGGTTTCGGAACGGTATATCGTCGCTCTTCAGTGCCCATGATAGACATTGAGACAGTCATGGATGAGGCTGTTATCCCTGCTGAGATTCCTGTTCAACTTCGCACCATTGAACCTATTGATCTCAGCTCTGCCATAGAGAAAGACCTGGAAATGACCATTGGGCAAGATGATGCAAATAAAATTGAAATGGGTTTTAACGGGATTCCTTATTGGAGTACGGAACCATTACAAGCAAGGGTTGGAGAAACTCATATATGGAACTTAATTAACAACTCTGATTTTAACCACCCTTTTCACCTGCATGGTTACTTCTTTCAAGTTTTAGATGATGATCGCATCCCTCAATGGAAAGACACTGTTGATGTCCCTGTCGGAGAAACGGTGCGTATCGCCGTTAACTTTGAGGGTAGACCGGGAATGTGGATGTACCACTGTCATATTCTGGATCACGCTGAAGCGGGCATGATGGGACAACTCTGGGTGGGTCCCGAAAACTCTACTGAACCTGCTCCTGAACAGGATCTCAGTGTTTTAATCGATGTTATGGTTAAGGAATAACCATTATCGATATCTGATCAGTCATCGGGCTTATTTCTCGAACTGCACTTCTATACAATCTGGAATAGGAGTATCATCCGCCCTCTTTTTTGAACCATCTCTTTAAAGTAATACAATAGCGCAATGACAAAGAAGCAATTCACAAGCACTATTTTGCATGCTGACCGTAAAGATCAGCCAGAGCATGGTGTATTGCATAAACCAATCCACACCTCAGTGGCTTATGGCTATGAAGATGCCAGAGAGCTCGCAGAAGTCTTCCAGAACAAGCGTAAAGGTTATGCTTACGGCCGCCAAAATAACCCAACCATCGATGCACTAGCCAATAAAATCACCTTGATGGAACAAGGCCTGGACAGTGTAATATTTGCAACAGGCATGGCGGCAATCGGTTCTACTTTATTGGCTTTACTTCGCTCCGGAGACCATATCGTCTCTAGCGCTTTTCTTTTTGGTAATACCAATAGTTTATTTAATACCTTAAATGGCCTGGGAATTGAGGTTACCTTCGTTGATGCAACTGATGTATCCAATGTCAAAGCCGCTATAAAGCCTAATACCAAACTGGTCTTCGCTGAAACAATTGCCAACCCTGTGACACAGATTGCAGATTTATCGGCGATTGGAGAGTTATGCGAGAAACATAATCTAATCTATTTTGTTGACAACACCATGACCTCGCCCTGTCTGTTTCTTCCAATTACTGTCAAAGCCAGTCTGATAATCAACTCTTTGACTAAATATATAGGTGGTCATGGGAATGCCTTAGGCGGCAGCGTCACAGACACTGGTCTCTATGACTGGAGTCGCTTTGACAATATCTATGACAATTATAAACATAAAGATTCTTCACAATGGGGAATTACGCAGATTCGTAAAAAGGGCCTGCGTGACTTTGGAGCGGCTTTAGGGCCAGAGGCAGCTCATCATCTATCGGTTGGTTCTGATACTTTAAATCTAAGAATCAATCATGCTTCTGACAATGCCCTGGCTATCGCAAAATTTTGTGAAGGGCACCCAAAAGTAAATAAAGTTTTTTATCCGGGATTACCTGATCATCCACAGCATCAAAGAGCGAAGGAGCTTTTCAAGCATTTTGGTGCCATTTTCAGTATCGAACTGGATTCAAGTATTGATTGCTTTGATTTTCTTAATTCCTTGGAACTTGTTGTGTCTTCCAGCAATTTAGGAGATAACCGTAGTTTGGGAATTCCTGTTGCTCATACCATATATTTCGAAACGGGAGCTGAACGCAGAGCTTCCATGGGTGTTGCTGATTCTATGGTTAGATTTTCAATCGGTATAGAAGATCAAGAGGATCTCATTGCAGACTTTAAACAAGCCCTTGAAGTCTAATGTTGAAAGCCATTTGTGAGATCAATAGCATCCCTGATGATGACAGTCACGCCATTGAGTTAAATCATTCCTCTCTTTTTGCCATAAAAAAACATGAGAAAATTTTTATTTATATTAATCGTTGTCCACATATGCACGTTCCACTGAACTGGGAACCCAATAAATTTTTAAATAATAGTGGTGATTTGATTCAGTGCTCTACGCATGGCGCCTTATTTAGCATAGAGACAGGAGAGTGTTTGCAAGGCCCTTGTTTAGGGCTGAATTTACAAACTATTGCCTATGAAGTTAAGGATGGAAAAATTTATATTGAAGAATCTGATCTTAGGCAACAATAAAAAGCCTACAAATAGTTTCCTGTCATGAAATAAACCAGTAGAATGCTCTGCTTTCGAGAATAAGGCTCGGATTTTCAACCAGAGCCAAGAAACAAAATGATCAGCACGTTAAATATTACTAAGGTTAAATGCCAAGTACTGAGCTATAACAAGTACTGAGCTATAAAGAGATATTGTAATGGTAAGCAAAAAAACACCGACTGCTAAAACCAAAAAAACTGCTGCTAAAAAGCCAGCCGCTAAAAAAGCTGTTGCCAAAAAGCCAGCCGCTAAAAAAGCCGTTGCCAAAAAGCCAGCCGCTAAAAAAGCCGTTGCTAAAAAGCCAGCCGCTAAAGCCAGGTCAAATAGAACTGCTACACCTTTAGAGCTAGGCGACTTCACTCCTTATCAGATAAAACGGGGTGAAGAATATATGAATGAGCCTCAACGTGAACATTTTAAAAATATCTTACTGAACTGGCGTAATGACCTAATGGAAGAGGTCGACAGAACCGTACATCACATGCAAGATGAAGCGGCCAATCCACCTGACCCTGCAGACCGAGCTACTCTTGAAGAAGAATTTAGCATAGAATTGAGAACTCGTGACCGTGAGCGGCGTTTAATTAAAAAAATTGACTCTACTATAGAGCTTATTGCTAAAGATGATTATGGTTTTTGTGACTCGTGTGGAGTCGAAATTGGCATACGTCGTCTAGAAGCACGCCCGACGGCTAACAAGTGTATTGATTGTAAAACGCTGGACGAGATCAAGGAAAAACAACTGGGAGCCTAAACATCTCGGCTTCTGCTTCACTCAATACTTCCCCATACAGAGGACGCTTTGCGCCCTCGCCTACCGGGCCTTTACATGCTGGTTCTTTAATTGCTGCACTTGCAAGCTTTCTTGATGCGCGTGCGAATAAGGGTCAATGGTTTCTACGCATGGAAGATCTTGACCCTCCCAGGGAAAGCCCAGAAGCAGCAAAAGTAATTTTACAGGCACTTGAAGCCTTAAATTTATACTGGGATGGTGAAGTTTTATATCAAAGCAGTCGTCATAGCGCTTATCATGATGTTCTTAGCGAACTCCAAAAGCAGAAACTAATTTTTCCATGTACTTGCAGCCGGCAAAGCTTGCGGAAATGTGGAGGGATTTATCCGGGAAACTGCAGAAACCCGCATTTCAGTGATTCTGACTTAAAGCCCGGTGACTATGCTTTTCGTTGTAAAGTATCTAATTCAACTATGCAATTTAATGATTTGATACAGGGCAAGCATTCTCAAAATCTGAATGAAGAGGTAGGAGATTTTATTATCAAACGTAAAGATGGCTTATACGCCTATCAGCTTGCCGTTGTTATTGATGATGCTTTTCAAGAAATTACTCATATTATTCGTGGTATTGACCTGCTGGATTCAACCCCTAGGCAAATTTACCTGCAAACATTATTAAGCTACCCCCAGCCCATTTATGGCCATATCCCTGTCATTATCAACACTCTAGGCCAGAAGCTCAGCAAACAGCACCATGCAGCCCCCTTAAATTTAAGCAAGCCTTCTCAAGTACTATATGAGGGTTTAGTTTATTTACAGCAAAACCCGCCACTTGAACTCAAACTTTGCAGTCCCTCTGACATTCTGCTCTGGGCTATTGCAAACTGGCAAATAGAAAAGTTACAGCATTTGCAGCAAATTGACGAAGCCTCACTATAATAGACATCTAATAAGCCACAATATAGCCCTAAACCCTTTTAGGAGAAGCAATCCAGACCTTATATCAGCAATCCTGCTTATTTTTAATTGACGTCTTCATCTTGATCATTAGTATTGCACTTTTACTCAAATGTGAGTAGAAAGGGAACAGTTTTCGAGCTTAACAGGCCGTTTTATGCTGCTACAAGCAGCTATTAATAAACAATGAACTACCTATGGCTAATATTTTAATAGTAGAAAATAACCAGGAAACACTTGAAGCACTGGCTGAAATACTGAATCAAGCTGGCTTTGAGAGCGAATCCTGCTTCAATTTCAAAGAAGCATGTGAATGTAGTTTAGACAAATATGACGCAATAATTTGCAACTTACGCCTGCCTGACTCTCCAGGCACTGAATTAATTAAACAGACATCTACACCAGTTTTAATCGCCAGTAACTTTGCCGGGATCCATAGTGTGGCTGATTCTGCAAAAAATGGCGCCATGGAATACTTATCAATCCCCTTTCAAACCAAAGAAGTAATTACAGCAATAAAAAATATCACTTCTGAATCTCTTGCTAAAAAATGCAGAAAGACTATTAAGTCCAACGATGAACCTGTTGCGGGAATGGTTGGAAGTTGCCCGACAATGAAAGAGCTGTTCAGACGCATTCGTAAAGTAGCCTTAACAAATTCTTCAGTTTTAATTCAAGGTGAATCCGGGACTGGTAAGGAATTGGTCGCCAAAGCACTTCACGAAGCCAGCTCACGTAAAAATGCAAACTTGATATCTATTAATTGTGCTGCTATCCCTGAAAATCTTATCGAATCTGAACTCTTTGGCCACGAGAAGGGATCTTTTACTGGAGCTACGACTACCCGTACCGGGCTTGTTGAAGCTGCCAACAACGGCACATTGTTTCTTGATGAAATCGGGGAACTCCCACTAGAAGCTCAGGCAAGACTTCTTCGTGTCTTGCAAGAGCATGAAATCCGTAAGGTTGGCTCAGTACAATCAACCAAAGTTGATGTCCGGCTTATTGCCGCCACTCACCGAGATTTACAACAATTCGTTGTAGAGGGTCTTTTTCGAGAAGATTTATTTTATCGAATTAATGTTATGCCTCTAGAGATCCCCCCACTTAGAGCTCGAGGGACTGATATTTTAGAACTGGCTGAGAAAAAATTAAACTTG
Source organism: Pseudohongiellaceae bacterium (assembly GCA_965661005.1). Classification (GTDB taxonomy): domain Bacteria; phylum Pseudomonadota; class Gammaproteobacteria; order Pseudomonadales; family Pseudohongiellaceae; genus UBA5109. The sequence goes on along the minus strand of CBFICB010000009.1, from coordinate 15,971 downwards.
ATCTGCAAGCGTTTAGGCATGGAGCCTATGCATTTCAGTGCAGGCGCTATACAGGCAATTACCGTCTATCCTTGGCCTGGAAACGTACGTGAATTAGAAAATGCGATTGAGCGTGCAGTTATTCTTACCGAAAGCCCTGAAATTCCTATAGATTTATTGGGCATTAATGTAGAACTTACAGAAATAAATGCCCTTAACATCGAACAGTTACAAAAGAAACGTCAACAGAGCATTCATCTCGTAGATAAAGAACCTGAGACAAGAAAAGACATAGATGATGATCCGCCTGAAGATTTATCTCTCGAAGATTATTTTCAACGTTTCGTCCTTGATCATCAGGATTCGATGAATGAGACGCAATTAGCCAAAAAACTGGGAATTAGTCGTAAGTGTCTTTGGGAAAGGCGCCAACGCTTTGGCATCCCAAGGCATAAAAAATCTGTCTAGAATCAATAATTATCGAAAATCTGATGGCAATAATCAAAAGCAAATCGTTACCGAAGCACACTGCAAGTTACAATTCTCCACATTTTTTTCATGGTTTTTTCTTGGTTATAAATAAGATCTAACCGAAAAATATTGTAACTTATTGATTCGTAATGATTATATTAACTTTCTATAAGCTTGGCATGAATACTGCTTTATTATTAGATACTTTGTCTGTCTACAATAATTAAAATAAAAAAATAATAAAAAGATAATGACAGTGCAATGAAATGACCCAGGTATACAGTGATAAGCTGTACCTTAGCTGAAGAACTGAAAAATCAGCACAGCAAAGGGGGAAGCGTGAGGTCAGTTTAAGGGATAAGAATACCCTAGCAAAGGTGACAATTTGTCTCCGAATTTTGCTACAGGGAAGTATTCAAAAATAATAATAATAAAAACCAAAGCATTAAAAGCCGGTAAGACAAAAGTCTTATCGGCTTTTTTATTTGCCTTACACTTGTGTAGAATGGTGACTTTATTCTATTAGCAAATCACTTTGATCAAACCTTCAAAACAAACAACTAACGCCTCTATCGAATCTACTATCATCCGTCGTGCAGAGCATGGGATTTCTAGAAAAGCGATCAGCCCTTTTGCATTAAAAGTACTTTATAAATTGAACGATGCCGGTTACGAAGCATATATAGTCGGAGGTGGTGTTCGTGACCTGCTACTTGGTCTTACCCCAAAAGATTTTGATGTCGCCACCGATGCCAGCCCGGAACAAGTCGCTAAGGTTTTTAGAAACTCCAGAATAATCGGCAGGCGATTTCGAATTGTGCATGTGCACTTTGGAAGAGAAATTATTGAAGTATCTACCTTTCGTGCCCAATCCAGTCAAAGCACAGAAGTCGAAGGAAACAGTCTGTCTAAAAAAGTAAAGCATCTTGATTCAGCTCATAATCAAAGTGGTATGTTACTTAGAGACAATGTTTATGGAACCATTGAGGAAGATGCCTTAAGGCGAGACTTTACGATTAATGCTCTTTATTACACTGTTAAAGAGTTTAACGTGTATGACTTTTGTCATGGTATGGACGATCTAAAGAATAAAACCTTACGGATAATTGGCGATCCAGAGCAGCGTTACAGAGAGGATCCCGTCAGAATATTACGTGCCATCAGACTTGCATGTAAACTGAATTTTTCAATTGAGCAAAGTACTGAAACGCATATAAAAACTTATGCTAATTTACTTGAATCCATCCCTCCAGCCAGACTTTTTGATGAGTTTATTAAATTATTTTTTAATGGGCATGGTCTGCAAACTTTTAATATGCTTGTTTCATACAATGTATTTAGCGTTTTATTCCCTCCACTAAAAGAACACATATCTTTTTCTGACTCAAAAGACAAAATAATGCTTGAAGGGGCATTTCAAAGTACTGACGATCGCATTACGAATGATAAAAGTGTCACTCCCGCTTTTCTGCTTGCTGCTATCCTGTGGCCTGCTGTAAGAAGAGTTTACCAGCAGCATATCGCTGCAAATATTTCTCCTATGGTGGCTATACACGAAGCTGGACAAGAAATTATTGAGATGCAACTCACTCAAATCGCCATACCCAAACGCTTTAGTATTCCCATGCGAGAAATCTGGGAGTATCAGTTACGCTTGGAACGTAATCATGGAAAAAAGGCGGCAATTTTAATCACTAAAAAACGTTTCCGAGCGGCTTATGATTTTCTCTTACTGCGAGAGGCCAGTGGCGAAAACCTCAATGGTTTAGGTCAATGGTGGTCAAAATACCAGGAAGCCAATCCCCAAAAACAGACAACACACCATAAGCAACAAAAGCCTTCACTTTCAAAACCACGCAAGCGCAGGGTAAAATCAGTACCGAGAAGTAAATAAGCACTAAATAGGAAAAAGTATTTCTATCACACTAAGACAAATGGAAACGATGTGTCAGATAGCGTTATAAATATACCTGTATCAAGCCCCAATATTCCGCGCTATATTGCTATTGAAGGCCCGATAGGTGTTGGTAAAACCAGCTTGGCCAAACGGCTGGCTGAAAGCTTCAATTACGACACTCTTCTGGAAAAAAGCGAAGAGAACCCTTTTCTGGATCGTTTTTATAAAAACCCAAAACAAAATGCTCTATCCACTCAGCTTTTTTTCCTTTTCCAACGCGCGCAGCAACTTCAGGAATTAAGACAGGAAGATATGTTTGAACCCGTCCGCGTAGCTGATTTTTTGTTGGAAAAAGATCGCATCTTTGCCCGTCAAAACCTTGATCCTGATGAATATCAGCTTTATGAAAATGTCTATAAGCACTTAACCCTGGATGCCCCAAAGCCAGACCTGGTTATCTATTTACAGGCGCCTGTAGACGTATTACTTGGGCGCATTCAGAATCGGGGAATTGCATATGAGCAGTCCATAAACCGTAGCTATTTAATCAATTTAATAGATGCCTATACCAATTTTTTTCACTACTATAATGAAAGCAGCTTATTTGTTGTTAACAGCTCTGAAATTGATTTGGTAAATAACGATGATGATTATTCACAACTTGTTGAACATATCCTGGGTACTCAAAAAGGGACTCGTCATTTTTTCAATCCAAAACCTACCTTAATTTAGCGACCAAATAGGAACTAATTTTGACTCCAGTTACACTTCACACTCTACAGGGGATGAAACAGGCAGGCGAAAAGTTTGCATGTATTACGGCTTATGACGCCTTATTTACAAAACTTTTTTGCGAGCTTGGTATTGAAGTGATTTTAGTAGGAGATTCACTAGGCATGGTCCTGCAGGGACATGATTCAACGATCCCGGTTACCATGGAAGATATTATCTATCACATGGAATGTGTTAAAAGAGGTAACAAGGGAGCCTTATTGATTGCAGACTTTCCATTCATGTCTTATGCATCTCAAAGCCAAACTCTGGAAAATGCCGCGCGTCTCATGCGGGCTGGGGCTCATGTTGTTAAATTGGAAGGCGGCGCCTGGATTGCAGAGAGCACGCGCTTACTCAGCGAACGTGGAATTCCAGTTTGTGCTCATATGGGATTAACGCCACAGTCAGTGAATAGGCTAGGAGGATTCAGAGTGCAGGGTCGAGACCCGGAACAGGCTAACACTATTATCGAAGAAGCCTTAATGCTGGAAGAATACGGTGCCAGTATCCTCTTACTAGAATGTATACCTGCTAAGTTAGCGGCAACCATTAGTGAAAAACTCAGCATCCCGGTGATAGGTATAGGAGCTGGTAAAGATGTCGATGGTCAGATTATGGTTATGCACGATGTGCTTGGCATTTCGCCGGTAACGCCAAAATTTGTAAAAAACTTTTTGGCTGAATCTAAAGAAGGCATTCCCGGTGCAATAAAAGCATATATCACTGCCGTTAAAGACGGCACTTTCCCAAGCCCAGAACAGTTTTATAATTAAGTTCTTCAAATTCAAATGCACATATATCGAACAATTGCAGACTTGAGGCAAGCCCTTAAGCTTGTAAAAGATGATGGTCTTAGCATCGGGCTTGTTCCTACTATGGGGAATTTGCATGAGGGTCATTTATCACTGGCAGGAATCGCCCGTGAGGAATGTGACTTTGTTCTTACCACTATTTTTGTCAATCCAACTCAATTCGGTCCCAACGAAGATTTCCAAAACTATCCTCGCAGCTTTGAAGATGACATAGCCGCTTTAAAACTGATTGATTGTGATGCCGTGTTTATACCTGATATTGAAGAGCTTTACCCTCAGGGACCAGAACTGGAAACACTAGTAAGTGTTCCCACTATGAGTAAGCTGTTATGCGGTGCTAGCAGACCAAGACATTTTGATGGTGTCTGCACTATTGTTACCAAGCTTTTTAATATTTGTCAGGCTGACAGAGCCTACTTTGGAGAAAAAGATTATCAGCAACTGACTATCATCAGAAAACTCGTCAATGACTTAAACCTTCCGATAGAAGTTATTGGCGTTCCTACCTCAAGGGAATCCTCAGGTTTAGCCTTGAGTTCACGTAATAGCTACCTGAATCCTGAGCAGCTAAATCAGGCCACAGTTCTATATGAAACGCTTCAGATGACAGCGAATTCAATTAAGTTAGAAAACAAAACAAATTATTCTGAACTCGAAAAATCAGCCTTGACCAATATAGCTTCGGCGGGTTTAAAACCAGACTATTTTTGTATTTGTGAAGCCCAAACTTTGCTACCTGCCAAAACTGACGAAAAACACCTGGTTATACTGACAGCGGCATATCTGGGTAAAACGCGATTAATTGATAATATCTCAATCGTATTAGCCTAAGACGGTAAGATAGGCCGTTGGCAAATATTAAGCACAGCATTTGCGCGATTATCGAGATTCAGAGATAATTGCGCCCCTTTTATCATTGGAGTGGCTGTCTGTAAGCCAAAAGGAGCCTAATTTGAATAGCACTATGCTAAAGGCAAAATTACACCGCGCTTGTGTCACGCATTCTGAGCTGGACTATGAAGGTTCCTGTGCAATAGATGGTGATTTATTAAATTTCTCCGGTATTCGTGAATATGAGCAGATTCAAATTTATAATGTGACCAATGGTGAACGCTTCACAACCTATGCCATCAGAGCAGAAGCTGGATCAAAAATTATTTCTGTAAATGGAGCAGCAGCCCATAAAGCGGCCGTTGGCGACCGTTTAATTATCTGCGCCTACTGTGAATATAGTGAAGCAGAGTTAATCAACTATAAACCTCGTCTGGTCTATCTGGACGAAAACAATTCTATTACACACTCAAACAATGCCATTCCAGTTCAGGCCGCTTAATTTAAAAATCCTGATGCTGAATTTTTATCATGAATTCTTGATATACGAGGTAAGTAATGTCCGAGCAACACATATACCACGTTACTGAAAAAACCAAAGCCCAATCACATCTTAATTTAGACGAATACCTACACCTATACCAACAATCTATTGAAGACCCCGAGACTTTCTGGGCCAATCAAGCCAGAAATTTTCTGGATTGGTCTCAGCCCTTTTCAGTTGTCTATGAAGGCGATATGAAAGCTGGGAAAGTCGAATGGTTTAGTGATGGAAAACTCAATGTCAGTACGAATTGTATTGATCGCCACCTACCAGAGCGCGCCAATCAAACCGCCATTTTCTGGGAAGGTGATGAGCCTGGTACTGATCGATCTATTACTTATCAGGAATTGCATGACCATGTTTGTGAAATGGCTAATGTGCTAAAACAAAGGGGTATAAAAAAAGGCGATAGAGTTTGTATTTATATGCCTATGATTCCAGAAGCCGCTTTCGCCATGCTGGCTTGTGCGAGAATTGGGGCTATCCATTCAGTGGTATTTGGCGGTTTTTCACCAGAAGCCCTTAAAGACCGTATTCTGGATTCAGATTGCCAGACAATCATAACAGCTGATGAAGGTGTGCGTGGTGGCAGATTAATACCTCTTAAAGAGAATACCGATAAAGCACTCGATAGCTGCCCTAATGTACATACTGTGTTAGTCATTAAACGCACAGGCAATACGATTAATTGGCAAGAAGGACGAGATGTTTGGTATCACGAAGCCATCCAGAATGTCAGTGCTGAATGTGAGCCTGAGCCAATGGCTAGTGAAGATACGCTTTTCATACTTTATACCTCCGGCTCTACCGGTAAACCTAAAGGTGTTCTCCACACCACTGCCGGCTATTTACTTCAAGCGGCCATGACTCATCATTATGTGTTTGACTATCATGATGGCGATATTTATTGGTGTACAGCCGATGTCGGCTGGGTTACGGGTCACTCGTACATTGTTTACGGCCCTCTGGCAAATGGGGCAACAACCCTTATGTTTGAAGGGGTGCCCACCTATCCGGATGCTAGCCGGATGTGGCAGATTGTCGATAAATATCAAGTCAATTCATTTTATACCGCTCCTACCGCCTTACGTGCACTTATGGCACAAGGTAATGAACCTTTGCAAAATACATCCAGAGATTCCCTGCGAATATTAGGCACTGTGGGTGAACCCATTAACCCCGAAGCATGGGAATGGTATTACCACCAAGTTGGTAAAGGACAATGTCCTATAATGGATACCTGGTGGCAAACAGAAACCGGTGGACTAATGATTACTCCCATACCCGGCGTGACTGATCTTAAACCTGGGTCTGCAACCCTGCCTTTCTTTGGAGTGAAACCTGCTTTGGTTGACCCCGAAGGCAATATTCTGGAAGGAGCTGTCTCAGGCAATCTCGTTATTACGCAAAGCTGGCCCAGTCAGATCCGTTCGGTCTATGGTGATCACCAGCGCTGTGTAGAAACCTATTACACAACCTATCCTGGTTACTATTTTACCGGTGATGGCGCTCGTCGTGACGAAGATGGATTTTACTGGATCACTGGACGAGTTGACGATGTCCTCAATGTCAGTGGCCATCGATTAGGTACGGCTGAAGTAGAAAGTGCTTTGGTATTGCATCCTTCAGTGGCAGAAGCGGCTGTTGTTGGCTTTCCTCATGATATTAAGGGGCAAGGTATTTATGCCTATGTCACACTAATGATAGGTGTTGATGAAAGTGATGAGTTGAAGAAAGAATTAATCGCTATGGTAACTCAAGAAATAGGCCCTATTGCCAAGCCCGATGTTATTCAGTGGGCCCCTGGTCTGCCAAAAACACGTTCGGGTAAAATCATGCGTCGTATCTTGCGCAAGATAGCTGCAAATGAACTGGATACCTTAGGTGATACCTCAACATTGGCAGATCCCGCCGTAGTGGAAAACCTAATAGAAAATAGACTTTAGCTTCAACTAGCGAATTATATCTATTGGCCAGGAAAACTGGGTTGGCCCTGCATCAGGTGGTGTTACAGTCAACAACAGATTGGGCATCGGTGCAGGTAAGGGATCTACGGGATCCACTGCCTCCGCTCTGGCTGTTGCACTACAAGTGCCTGTTGGAGCTGAAGTCGAGCCTGACTTCACATTAACAACTATAGTAGCGTTAGTAGTATTTACGGGAGACATAAGTCAATAACATTAAGCATAAAACTTATTGTTGGATTTTTTTGCTTCTGCAATAGCATTAATTTTTTACTATTGGCACATCAACTCTTAATAACACACCATTGCTAAAACTCAGATTCAACCTGGTTGAATCCCCTGCTCTTAATGGACGCTTTATTCCCATCAGCATGATATGCAAACCTCCTGGTTCAAAGCGGGCATTTTCTCGGGGCGCAATATAAAGTTCAGGTAGGTGCTCCATTGTCATCATGCCATTTTCCATCGCACTGCGATGTATCATTGCTGACTCTGCGACTTCAGTACTAACGCTTTCCAGGCTGACACCATGGCTGCCCACATTTCTTATCGTCAAATACACCGCTAAATTTGAAACACCAGGCGGCATTTCTCGGCTATAGGCATCCTCGACGCGAATATTCATTTGCGCCAATGCGACCATTGGCAATAAGCAGATAGTGAAAATTATCATTTTAAATATTTTCATATACATATTCCTAAGCTTGTTCAGGATTGCGGAATATTTACCTGAATGGTTGGTTGATTACCTAAGGTGATATTTCCGCGTAAGCGATATCCGCCGACCGCTTCGCGCATAACTTGATAAATCCAGCGAGCTTCTGCATCACTGCGAGCGGTAATTAAAAAAGTTGCGTCATAGTTTCTGACGAGCTCACCAATAGTGCCTAATTCAGACATTATTTTTAGACTTTGCGCTTCCAGCTCGTCAGGGTCAAGAGCAAAATAATCTCTATTAACACTACTTTCTCTCGCCAAAACTCTTCTGGCATCAATTATATTTTGTTTGCCGGGGTTAATACTTTCGGCTCTGGCAAGATATTCTTCGGCATTATCGAACTGTCCAATCTGGATTGCCTGATTTGCCATGACAACATAGCGATCAATAATATCTTCTATACCCTGAAGCGCAACCCGATTATCCGGATCAAAACTTAATACTTCCATATAACGATCATAAGCATTATCTCCTGCTGGCAAAAGCAAGCGATTATCGTCCAGGGCTATGCTGGCTTCAAAAAGCATATCTGCCAATATACGTGCTCTTAAAAAAGGCTCTGAAACCTGACTGTTTTCTGTTGGCTCTAGTGTACGATCCTGCATATCAGCACTTGATGTAACTGAGGCCCCTTCTCCGGAAGACGAAGTAAAGTCTGCTGAAGCGCATGCTTGTAATAAAAGCACACAAACTATCATCCAATATCTAGTTAATTTAATTTTCATAACAACAGCATAATACGGCAATGTCTGAAATTACAGCAAACCTTCATAAGGCAGGAACTCCAGCAGATCTCCCTCTCTAACCGTCTTATTGATGGGAATTATAGCCAGCCCATTCGCCCAGGATGTTGATGTCATCACACTGGATCCCTGATTAGAAAAGGGAATCAGTTTTTGCTGATTTAAATCTAATTGCACTCGAACATATTCTTGTCTGCTACCGGGCTCAGAAACTACAAAGCCTGCTGGCAAACGATAAAAGATTGGATGAATAGATTTCGCTCCCTGCATTTTAAGCAAATACGGCTTCACCAACATCAAGAAAGTAACAAATACAGCTACAGGATTTCCGGGCAAACCAAAAAAAGGAACCTTAGCTAAATGCCCAAAAGAAAATGGTTTACCGGGTTTAATGGCTAACTTCCATAATGAGAGCGTCCCCAGATTTTCGACTGCCGTCTTAACAAAATCTGCATCACCAACGGATACGCCACCACTACTAATAATACAATCTGACTTTTCGGCAGCCTTCGACAGCGCATCCTCAGTTGCTGCTAAATTATCTTTAACAATACCTATTTTTTGAGTTTGCATGCCTAGTTTTTTTAACAAGGCCTCTAGGGTATAGCTATTACTTTCGTAGATCTGACCGGGATTTAATGGCTGACCAGGACTTATTAATTCATCACCTGTATTCAATATCGCTACTCTTAAAGGCCGATAAACTTTAACTTTTGAAACTCCTATAGACGCTAACAAACCTATATCCTGAGGCAAAAGTTTGTGCCCCCTCTCAAGGATGGTATCCCCCTGTTTGATATCATGACCACATAATCGAATGTTTTGGCCGGCTTCAGGCAACTGCAAAATTTTGACTTTCTTGGCATCATGCTCAGTATCTTCCTGCAAGATAATGGCATTAGCACCTTCGGGAATTGGCGCACCGGTAAATATTCTTGCGGCAGTACCCGCTTCCAGTTTATCCCCAGCTTTGCCAGCGGGAATAATTTGCGAGATCGCTAAAGTAGTGCCCGGCTCTTGAACAAAATCAGTATTAACTGCAAAGCCATCCATAGCGCTGTTATCGTAACCAGGTACGTTAATATCGGCTATTATAGCCTCAGCAATTACTTTGCCTGAAAGATCACTAAGCGCTAGCTCTTCTATACCCTCAGTAACTGAGGCATGTTCAAGTATATGATCTAGAGCATCTTCAATATCTGTCAAAGTGTTCTTGCTCATTGAATTAACCTTTAAGCCGCCTTGCTGATTCAGGCGTATATGTCGGCAATAAGTTCTTTTATTGCAGAACCTCTGGAGCGTTGTTTTATACCAAAGCTAGACATGATGTGCTGAGAATCGACAACTGAGTTTTCTAGTTGGGTTTTAGTGGTTTCTTTAGTAGATATTTCAAGATTTTCAATAACCTTAGCCAAGGCTTTATCATGAAGAGCCGCTTCTCTCAGGAAGTCTTCAACGAAAGTATGCCGATGTGTTGCTTGCAAAGCACAATATTGGTGAACACCCCAGGGACTGGCAGAATCACATGATAATTGTTTATTGATCGCCAGCAAGACTCTGGCGACATCTGCAACGGGTGTTGGACTGCAACGTTGATCCAACAAATTCAATTTGCCCTGATTAGATATACACTCTTTTATAGCATTAGCAAAATAAGAAGTGCCGGAATCAAAGACGCCTTCAGTGCGTAAAATGATATGCCTTTCGTATTTTGTGACTTTTTTTTCAAGGCTTAACGCCAATTTACCCAAGGGATTCTTCGGCGAACAATTATCAGTTTCCAGATATGGCTTGGCATTCGACCCGTCAAAGACTGCCACGGAAGAGTGATGGATAATTGGTAGTTTTAGCGTTTTGGCCGATTTCAACAATACTGTGCAGGCATGTGTTAGCTGACTAATTCTTTCTTTACTGATGACCGTTTCAGACTGAAAAAGCCCGGGATTTAAACTTAAATTCAGTAACTGATTAGGCTGAGCTTCCTTTATTAATGTTGCTAGCCTGTCAGTGTCGTTAGTACTCGCCTCATCATCACTGATTGCAATATAAGTAATTGATTCCTTTTTTAATAGCTGAGTAAAACTTTTCCCCAGCGGGCTGTTTGATCCAAAAACTAAAAGTTTCACTGTTATCTTGCTTGGCTTCAGGTTCTTTCTGATTATTCCTAAAAGGGAATATCATCATCAAAGCTATCCATATCCGCAGGTGCTTGCTGTGCGGGCGTTTCATTTTTAGGTGGCGGAGCCGATTGTGATTGAGCTGGAGAATAGCTATCTCCAGCACTTCCTCGACTATCTAGCATCTGCATTTCATTGGCAATGATATCTGTAGCATATTTTTTCACACCATCCTGTTCCCAGGAGCGTGTTTGCAAGCGTCCTTCTACATAGAGCTTGGAGCCTTTCTTTACATATTCCGCCACAATTTCTGCCAAACGCTGATAAAAAGTGACTCGGTGCCACTCTGTGCGTTCCTGTTGTTCACCGGTATTTTTATCTTTCCAGGTCTCACTGGTCGCCAGCGAAAGGTTGGTAACCGCATTGCCATTTGGCATATAGCGCGTTTCCGGATCCTGACCAACATTTCCGACTAAAATTACTTTATTAATTCCTCGACTTGCCACAATAAATCTCCTCTATTTGAATAAGCTAAGTCTAGCATGCTTGAGAAAAAATTCGATTAGATTCTGCTTTCTATTAGCCGACAACGTATAATGTCGGGTTTAGCCTTTCAAACGAGAAGTAGCAAAATAAATGGAAGAAATCATTGTCAGGGGAGCACGTACTCATAACCTGAAAAATATCGATGTAAGCATCCCCAGAAATCAGCTGGTTGTTATTACAGGACTGTCAGGTTCAGGTAAATCATCTCTGGCTTTTGATACGCTGTATGCAGAAGGCCAACGACGATATGTTGAGTCACTTTCTACTTATGCCCGGCAATTTTTATCCATGATGGACAAGCCCGATATGGACCAGATTTCAGGTCTTTCTCCCGCTATTTCCATTGAGCAAAAATCGACTTCACACAATCCACGTTCCACCGTTGGCACCATCACCGAAATATATGATTACCTGCGCCTGTTATTTGCCCGCGCTGGAGATCCTTATTGTCCTGATCATGACCTCAAACTGGAAGCGCAAACTGTCAGCCAAATGGTTGATCAGGTACTGGCTTTACCTGAAGGCACGCCAATGATGCTATTAGCGCCAGTCGTGCGCGACCGCAAAGGCGAGCATGTTCATATTTTTCATGAATTAAAGGCAGGTGGTTTTATACGCGCCAGAGTAGATGGCATCGTCACCGAACTAGACTACCCACCCAATCTGGAAAAAAACAAAAAACATACTATTGAAGTCGTTATTGATCGCTTCAAAGTTCGCCCTGATTTAATGCAGCGTCTGGCCGAGTCCTTTGAAACAGCCCTGCAAATTGCTGGAGGACTCGCCATTGCCTCCTACATGGATGAAGATGCAGGTGATGATATGGTCTTCTCTTCATTGTTTGCCTGTCCGCAATGTGGTCATAGCATTAGCGAACTTGAGCCAAGACTTTTTTCTTTTAATAATCCTGCTGGAGCCTGTAGTGCCTGTGACGGCCTTGGCATGAAGCAATACTTCGACCAAAATAAAATAATCATTGATGGTGATCATTCTCTGGCTGAAGGTGCTGTACGAGGCTGGGATCGTCGCAATATTTACTATTTTCAGTTACTGAAATCCCTAGCCGATCATTATGGTTTTGCTGTCGATGTTCCTTATAACAAGCTTAGTAAAAAGCATCAGGATCTGATTCTCTTTGGCAGTGGCAAGACTGAAATTGAATTCACCTTTATCAATGAAAAAGGCAAAACCTATATTAGTCGTAAACCCTTTGAAGGCATCTTGCCCAACATGGAGCGCCGTTATCGCGAAACTGAATCACAGATGGTTCGTGAAGAACTGGCAAAATATCTTAATTCGCAGCCCTGCCCTGACTGTGAAGGAACGCGCCTGCGTCGTGATGCACGCCATGTATTAATCAAAAGGAAGAATCTACCGGCCATTACTGCCATGACAATTGGAGCTGCCGCTGATTATTTCGACTCGCTTAATCTAAGCGGCAAGAAAGCCAAGATTGCTGAAAAAATTCTTAAAGAAATTCAGGATCGCCTCAAGTTTCTGGTTGATGTGGGACTGAATTATCTGACCTTAAGCCGAAGCGCTGAAACCCTGTCTGGCGGAGAAGCCCAACGCATTCGTCTGGCCAGCCAAATAGGAGCCGGTCTTGTTGGAGTTATGTATATTCTGGATGAGCCTTCAATTGGCTTGCACCAACGTGATAATGATCGTCTATTAAATACCCTGCGTCATCTGCGCGATATTGGCAATACCGTTATTGTCGTTGAACATGATGAAGAAGCTATACGCAGTGCCGACCATATAATAGATATTGGCCCGGGAGCGGGAGTACATGGTGGTGAGATTGTGGCGCAAGGCACTTATCTGGATATACAAAAATCAGAGCTTTCGCTTACCGGTCAATACCTGTCTGGCAAGCAAAAAATTGCGACCCCTCGAGAACGGGTTAAAGCCAACCCTGACAAGCAATTGGTCTTATCAGGAGCCTCTGGCAACAACCTGAAATCCATTTCTATGGAAGTTCCTTTAGGTTTAATGACTTGTGTGACTGGAGTATCTGGCTCGGGTAAATCTACTTTGATTAACAATACTCTTTATCCCCTCGCTGCCACGGCCTTGAATGGAGCGACAACCCTTAATGCCGCCAAGCATAAAAACATTAAAGGCCTGGACCTCTTGGATAAAGTCGTTGATATCAATCAAAGCCCCATTGGCAGAACACCGCGCAGTAACCCGGCCACCTATACCGGAATATTTACACCGGTGCGTGAGCTTTTTGCGGCGACACAGGAATCTCGGGCTCGTGGTTATAAACCTGGACGTTTCTCTTTTAACGTTAAAGGAGGACGCTGCGAAGCCTGTCAGGGAGATGGCCTGGTCAAAGTTGAAATGCATTTTTTACCGGATGTGTATGTTGCCTGTGATGTCTGTAAAAGCATGCGCTATAACCGTGAGACTCTGGAAGTTAAATACAAAGGGAAAAATATTTTTGAAGTGCTGGATATGACTATCGAAGATGCCCGTGAGTTTTTTGATCCGGTACCTGTTATTGCCCGCAAACTTCAAACCCTGATTGAAGTAGGCCTGTCTTATGTAAAACTGGGTCAGGCGGCGACGACTTTATCCGGTGGTGAAGCCCAACGTGTCAAACTAGCCAAAGAATTATCCAAAAGAGACACCGGTCAGACACTATATATTCTCGATGAGCCCACTACAGGTTTACATTTTTATGATATCCAGCAATTACTGAATGTATTGCATCGATTACGCGATGACGGTAATACTATCGTTGTCATTGAGCATAATCTGGATGTGATAAAAACCGCTGACTGGGTCATTGATCTTGGCCCTGAAGGTGGAGATGGTGGCGGTCAGATTATCGCAACAGGAACCCCTGAACAGGTAGCAAAAGTAAAGCAATCCTACACCGGTCAGTATTTGGCGAAAATACTCACAGCAACTTAATTTTACCGCTTGCTAAAAAGCCGTAAAAAAAAGCCCTGAACTCTTACCGAACTCAGGGCTTTCATTTGTAAACAGGACTTAATTACAATATTTGATAAATATCGTAAAAAATACCATTAGCAAAATCGCCGCCTTCAAGATAACCCTCACCAACAGCAACAATGTGATTTATCCAATCATACTTTTCTGAACTTGTTTGAAAATTTGGAGTAACTTTCCAATACAGGCCTGAATCAGTTTCATGCATTATTCCGACATAGCTTAAATAAATAAATTCACCATCATCAGTTTCAAGCGTGACGCGAACATCCAGGCTGCCATGGCCAGATTCCTGAGTCATCCAGTCTGCACCACCAGGGTGTATCGTACCGTTAAGGCCCGGCCCTGAAAAAGTTCCTCCTCCAAGCGGAGCAATTTGAGTATGACCCGCATTAACTGGCGCGCCGCCTAAATTCAAAACCATAGTCATGATGTACTCTGATTCAAGCGAAGTTTGTTGTGCTTGAGCTGAGGCCGTTGGCCCCACTAAGAATGTCAGCAAAGTAAATATCACAGCGCCAATACTAGACAATTTTCGTATACCTGATTTTTTATTCATTTTTACTCCTCGTAATTTATCTGGCTTTTTCAGCCTGTTTATAATCTAAAGAAAAGATTGATCAGTGCTTTATTCAAGCCGATCATATTATGCCTTTTACTAAAAAATATCACCTTGCTTCATTATTTTACTTGTAAAAATACAAAGCCAATTAATATTTGATAACATCAGATTAAGCATAGAGGATAAAGCATGAACACTATTTTGCACTATATCGGAGACCCCCTTTGTGGCTGGTGTTTTGGCGCAGCTCCCTTACTTAGCGCCAGTCAGAAAGTCGACAATTTGTCTATTCAGTTACATCTCGGAGGCCTTTTTTCAGCACCCAATACGCAGCAGGTAGATGCTGCAATGCTGCGCTTCATCATGAGTCATCATGAACGAATCACTCAACTTAGCGGGCAAACACCTTCAGATAGAATGTACCAATTATTAAATAGCGGCTCGGCAGTTCTGGATTCAACACCCCCAATTAAAGCCTGTCTCGCAGCAGAAAGAGCCGGAGGAAATATGTTGAGCTATTTCCATGCCTTAATTAAGGCGCATTTTATTGATGGTTTACGTATTGTTGAAGAAGAGACCTTAAACCAAATCGCAGTTGTAAGTGGCATTGACTCTGGAGATTTCCAGAGTGCATATGATGCTCTCAGTGACTCAGTGCTTTCTCGGCACATTAATGACAGCAGGGTTCTACTGCAATCTGTCGGTGGGCAAGGTTATCCTACTTTTGTCCTTGAGCAAAATGGTCAAATAAGGATCTTGAATCACCAGCGGCTGTACAATGATCCAACTGGTTGGCAAGAGAGTTTAAGTGATATATTAGCGAGCGAAACAATTCACTAGAGCAAAAAGGTTTTACTAGACTAGGAAAATCAGGCTTGGATTAAACCTAAAAATTAAAATTAATAATAAAAAAGAGAGAGATCATGCGTATACATCAAAACAATAATAGCTTAGTTAAATTAGTGGGCCTCATGCTGCTAAGCCCACTATTCCTGAATTCAGCGTCTGCCGCTGAACAAGTAATGGTCGGAGAAGGCAATACCGCTTTTGCC
>CBFICB010000008.1:0-131037 GCA_965661005.1 Pseudohongiellaceae bacterium | reverse complement strand
TCCCTACGCCTTTGATGCGGACGAATGGTGTGAAATCGCCAAGGCAGCGGTATTATCTCATCTTTCTCTCAAGAGGGTACTGACAAGTTAACTTCATAAATCGAGAAATATTCTGCTTTCAACTTTCTAATTCGCGGTACCTTATTCCCAAGACGCAAAAGCACGATGTCAAAACATTCGATAATTTTCTGCTGATAGAATAACGTCCGCTTCTGGCCGAAAGCAGACGTTAGCATATATAGGGAAAATCAACTTAAGCAAATTGAGTAAAAAAAGGAGGGGTAGATTAAATTATGGGGGTACTTATGGGGGTATCTTTTTATTTTTTATAAATCTAAACCTATATAATTAATGCTATATATAGAATGATTCAATCCCCGTCGGCCCCATTATTTTTTAGATAGTTAATATCTTCTTTATTAATTCAAACTAATAACTGTTTTTATAGCACTTTTTACTGAATTCTTGTTTACTAGACGGTAATGATAAGAAAAAAAGAGGTGTGTATGTCAGTATCCAAAGAACTAAAACCAAACAAAATTTTTTACATCGGAAGTGCTTGTGCCATTTTATTTTGGGTATTCAGCTTATCTGCAATAGCTCAAGTGGTTGAACCTGACGAACATGACTTTATGATTGCCGGGCCGGATGATATCTTGCCGCAAGATGATAGTGGTTGGGTTTACTTATATGGTCATCCAAGTGAACCTGGTCTATATGTTCTTCAGATTACCTGGGCTCCAGGAACTGGCAGCCGCCCGCATTATCACGATCAAGCTCGGTATATTAATGTGCTCAAAGGTAATTGGTGGGTAGCTACAGGACCTGAGTCTGATGTATATGACCCCGATAATATGATCATGGTAGAAGAGGGTGCTTTCATCTACGAGCCGCCTTAAGGCCATCACTATGACATGGCAAAAGATGAAGAAGTGATCGTTCAGATAATGGGTATTGGGCCTGTTGAAACAACTCCTATACCGCAATAACTTGTATCAGTAATATGAAATTACTATCATTTTTTATCAGTGTCTTGTGTCTAACCAATTCGGTTAATGCTCAATTAGCCACTCCCAATGAAGCTGGCCTTGCATATGGGCATGTACACCTGAATGTTCCGGATATAGAAGAACATATTGCTATCTGGATAGAACATTTTGATGGTGAGCGCATAACTATTGGCTCAACTAGTGCAGTTAAATTTCCCAATTTCATCCTTATGTTTGACGAGCAAGCGCCAGAATTGAGATCGGTGGAAACTGCCATGCATCATTTTGGATTTAAGCTGCGTAATATCGGTAAGTTTATCGATAAATGGGAAGCCGCTGGTTTTGATATGGGGCCAATCTTTCCTGGTTCAGAAGGTTATACCAATGCCTATGTCACCTTGCCTGGTGGTGTGGAAGTTGAATTACAGGAAGATCAAAGTCTCTATAAAGAGTTTACTGGCTACCATATTCATTATTCCACCGAAGCTTATGAAGAGCTTCTGGAATGGTATAACGACACTTTTAACCTGGTAACACAAGCGAGAGGAACTATTGCCTCCGCGACTAATGTCCCCGGCATGAACTTAAGTTATGGACAACTCGGTGAAAGGCCCTTTGAACTTGGGGAAGGTCCCTTTGCAGCAACTGATGGAACAGCTATTGACCATATCGGTTTCGAGATTGTAAACCTTGAAGCATTTTGTCTTCGGTTAGAAGCCAAAGGTATTGAGTTTGATCAGGCTTATCAGTGGATAGATACACTTGGGTTTGCCTCAGCCTCATTTACAGACCCTGCAGGTATTAAAGTAGTGCTTACTGAAGGATTGCGAAATTTTTAATTTGCTATCAAAACTAATGTTATACATTAATATACCGCAATAACCAACTGATAAATAAGCTAAATATATAAATAATTTAAGCATATAAAAAGTATAAGTATATAAAGTTTATAACGTGAATTATTCAATGCCTTCATTACCTTGTATTGGGCTATATGGGGTTCCATAATATGCGGCAATATTAATATCAGGCTTGTTAAGTTGCATTGTTATGAATGATGCGAGGTCTTGAGGCTCATGAGACCCATAAGTTAAAAAATGCCGTCAGCTTTAAAGACAGGAACAATAAGACAATCACCATAAGACGATTATGCTAAAACGTAGAGCACTGGTTAAGGGAGCTCTTGGCAGTTTCATCGTCTTAGGTCAAGCGGTGGTGGTGATGTGCATCTGGAAACAGCAGCATTTCTGCAATCCCTGATGGATCAGTAATAGCTAAATAAGGCTAATTAAAAGATAAGCTGCTTTGTTTGTTTAATTATCTTCCTGCGTAACGATCTTTCAGGCTCTGATAAAGCATTTGCTGGAATTCAGGATGTTCACTGTCAATTTCGGTCATGACTTCAACCAGGTGTTCGTTGTCTTCTCGGCCATCCCAATGTTTGTCATAAGTGCCTTCTTTATAACCATGATCCTGACGGAAAAAGTTAAGCACATTTTTGCCGACATACTGGCAAAATAGCTCGGTCCAATCCATTTTGCAGTCTCTTAATAAAGACTCAAACAAGGGGATATTGATGCGCCTGGCCGCGGCCAAGCCTATTTCAAGCTCTACTTTAGATAACAAGTCTAAATCATTGATATTATATATTTTTTTGTCAAATTCTATAGTGCTTTCATCGCCTAGTTGCGAGAGTAATAATTGGGTGGCAAGTTTTTCGTCAGCGTTGACTTCAAGCAGAATATGAGAGAGTGTGAAGTGCCATATATCGACCAATTCCATCTGTAGCTGCTCAAGATCGCAGTCCTGCTTTTTCCACCATTTCCAACCATGATGTTCCATGGCTTCAGCACCTTCTACAACAACTGCTCTTAGATAGGGGTAGCCAGCATTGACCCAGTCCGGGTTGACTTTGGCATTCATATTAGCCTGTAAGGTAAGCATTACCTCAGCCTGAGTTTGAGTGAGCATAAAATTATCCGTTTTGTAAATTACTGCCTTGATACAGTGATTCTAGTCAAAAAACATTGAAGTAGATTATGCCAGAAAAACAAGATCAGGTACTATCGCACCCGGATTAAGAATTAATAGAGTCAAGTATGCTACATACGAGTTCACGTTTTTATCGTAGACACAAAAAAGCCTGGTATGGGAGGCAAACCCGAGGAGCGGCTCGTACGCGCCTGTTTTCTTTATCCCTGATTCTGTTGCTTTTGGTAATTCTGCATATAAGCGCCATGATGATGGTTGAGTCTTTGAGTCTATGGCAAGCCACCTGGCTTACCCTAACGACTATCACAACCGTGGGTTATGGTGATTTAGCAGCCGATTCTTTCGTTGGACAGATTGCAACAGTAGCATTTTTATATATTCCGGGTATTGCACTGCTTGGACAATTTTTAGGCGAGTACGTCGATTACAGAATTACTAGCCGCGAACAAAGGCTGCAAGGTTTATGGAGATGGAACATGAAAGATCATATTTTAATTTTAAACACACCCCTGGTCGATGGTGATACTTATTTGCAGCGTTTGATTGAACAGATTTCTTCAACGCCGGAATTAAAAGAACTGCCAATACAAATATTAACCCCCGCTTATCCGGAGGGTTTGCCTCCCGATCTTCAAGTTATGGGTGTTGTGCATCATTCAGGGACGCCAACCAATTCAGGAAATCTGGAGGCTGTTAATGCCTCTGAAGCAAAATATATCTTTGTTATTTCGCATAATGCGGCTTCTATTAATCCGGACAGTCAGACCATTGATATTCTGGAGCACCTAAACAGCATTCCGCTTAAAGCGTTTGTGGTGGCAGAGTGTGTTGATGACGATAATCGTAAACGCTTTATCAGATTAGCGGCAGATACCGTTATCAGGCCAGTCCGGGCGTATCCTGAATTAGTCGTTCGAGCGATGGTTGCTCCAGGTACAGAGCAAGTGATGGAGGATATGTTTACTTATCATGGCGCGCATCAAAATCGCTATAAGGTTTCATTGAAAGGTGTGCTTTGGAAAGATGTGGTTTGTGCCATCATGCAGGCAGGCTTGGGAACAGCTCTGGCATGTGTCAAACCATCCGGAGAGCTGATTACAGCTCCTCACGCAGGAGATGAAATAGACGCTATTGCCTTGATTGTCATGGTCAGACAGGATGATGAGCCATCTTCAGAATCTATAAACGCCTGTCTGGCAAACCTGTCATAAAAATATTTGCACAGTTTGTAAGTCAGCACTATCTTGAAAGATCACAAGGACGTGTGAATCGGCAGGATGCTGATAAGCGAAAAAAAGCTGGGGAAGAGGTGGTCGTAAGACCACCTTTTCTTTTGTATTTAGGGTAAAATAGGGGGCTTGGTTCTAGCCGTTCAGAATTCCGCCTTATGTCGACAGCAATATCTATTAAAGACCTTCATAAAACTTATGACAATGGCCATCGTGCCCTAAATGGCATTAGTCTTGAAGTCGCCGAAGGAGATTTTTTCGCCTTGCTTGGTGCTAATGGTGCCGGAAAATCGACCACTATAGGCATAATCGCAACACTGGTTCGTAAAAGTGGCGGATCCGTTGAGGTCTTTGGCAAAAATGTTGACGCCAATACCTATGAAACCAAATTGGATTTAGGCATTGTTCCTCAGGAAGTTAACTTCGGTCTTTTCGAAAAAGTCTTTGATATTTGTGTGACGCAGGGCGGTTATTACGGTTTGCCCAGAAAAGTGGCCGAAGAACGTTCTGAAAAATATTTAAAAAAACTGGGGCTTTGGGATAAAAAAGATCAGCAAGCCAGAAATCTTTCTGGTGGCATGAAAAGACGCTTATTAATAGCACGTTCGTTAATTCATGAGCCAAGATTGCTTATTCTCGATGAGCCTACTGCTGGTGTCGATATAGAATTGCGCCGTTCAACCTGGGAATTTCTGCAAGAAATAAATAGGGCAGGAACCACCATCATTTTAACGACACACTACCTGGAAGAAGCTGAAAGTTTATGTCGAAACATCGCTATTATTGATAAGGGCGAAATTGTAGAAAATACCAGTATGCGGGCCTTATTGAAAAAGCTTGATACTGAAACCTTTATTTTTGATAGTCGTGATGACTTAGTGAATATTCCTGCGGTAAATGGTTTTGAAATTGCCCAAATTGATTCGAATAGTTTTGAAGTAACACTGAATAAAAATCAGGATATCAATGAAGTATTTGGATTATTGGATGAACAGGGGGTGAAAATTAAAAGCATGCGTAACAAGACCAATCGGCTTGAACAATTGTTTGTTTCTTTAGTACGAAAGTCCAGCACAAGAAGCCCTGTAACTGAGCAGGAGAATAGCTAAATGTCTGGAGTATCAGCACATTATCGATGGATAGCTTTTAGTACGCTCGTTAGAAAAGAAATACGTCGATTTTCTCGCCTTTGGGTTCAGACTCTGGTCCCTCCTGTTATTACTATCACTCTTTATTTTGTGATTTTTGGCAACTTGATTGGTCGCAGAATAGGAGAAATGAATGGCTATTCCTATATGGACTTTATTGTGCCAGGTCTGATATTAATGGCCGTCATCAATAATGCATATGCCAATGTTGTTTCTTCCTTTTTCTCTCAAAAATTCCAGCGCAATATAGAAGAGTTACTGGTTTCTCCTGTGCCTAATTACGTGATTCTGATTGGCTTTGTTGTTGGTGGCTCTGCTCGCGGTCTGGCTGTCGGCTTAATAGCCAGTGTTGTCGCTATGTTTTTTAGTGGCTTTTATATGCATAACGTTTACATAGCCACCGTAGTGGTCTTGCTCTCGTCAGTAGTATTCTCTTTGGGCGGACTTATCAATGCAATTTATGCGAATAAATTTGACGATGTCACGATTGTTCCAACCTTCATATTAACGCCTTTGATATATCTTGGAGGCGTTTTTTATTCGATAGATCTTTTACCGGATTTTTGGAAAGCTGTGTCACATATCAATCCTATTTTTTATATGGTTGATGCTTTTCGTTTTGGGATACTGGGCATTTCAGATGTAAATATTGTTTATGCTCTTTTAATACTGCTGGCCTTTGCCGTTGGGCTTTTTTCTTATGCCTTGATCTTATTGAATAGAGGCACAGGCTTAAGGAGCTAGGATGAAAGACAATCCTCTTGGTAAAGAGACGGAATATCCAGCTTCTTACAATCCAGACCTGCTTGTTGCATTACCCCGTTCTAGTAATCGTAATCTTTTAGGCCTAAGTGAGGCACTGCCATTTGTTGGCGAAGATATTTGGCATGCATATGAAGTTTCATGGCTTGCTAAAAATGGATTGCCAAAGGTTGCGATTGGCAGATTTGTTTTTCCATGTGAAAGCCTCTTTTTAATTGAGTCTAAATCTTTTAAGTTGTTTTTAAATTCCCTGAATCAGGAATCCTTTGAAGACAAACAAGCGGTTATTGCTTTATTAAAAGAGGATTTATCGCACTGCGTTAACGCTGAAGTCGACGTCTCATTATTGGAATTGGAGGAGTCGGCAGATTTTATTAAATTACCAGACGGCTTATGTTTAGATAACCTGGATGTGCAGATAGATCATTATCAACCTAATTCAGCGCTGTTAACTATTGATAAAGATAATTCTGATGAGATGGTTGAAGAGTGCTTGTATAGTGATTTATTTAAATCCAATTGCCCGGTAACTAATCAACCAGATTGGGGCAGCATGAGTATTAACTATAAAGGACCTCTTATTGATCATGCGGGGCTTTTAGCTTATTTGGTCTCTTATCGCTTGCACAGTGATTACCATGAAAACTGTGTTGAAAGAATTTTTGTCGACATTCTAGAAAAATGTAAGCCACAGGAACTGACTGTACAGGGAAATTTTTTAAGAAGAGGGGGCTTGGATATAAACCCTGTTCGCAGCACAGATAATGATTTAATTAAATCCTTGCCCAGATTTATCAGACAGTAGTTCGAAAAAGAAAAAGTAAAAGAAATAATTGAATTTAGAAACATGCAAAGAAGGAAAGAAATAATGGATGCTTTAACTGCCTTACATACCCGCAAGGCTTCACCAAAATTAGTCGAACCTATACCTACAAAAGATGAATTGGCTCAAATCTATCAGGCAGCATTAAGAGCGCCTGATCATGGCATGCTAAGACCCTGGCGCTTTTTGGTTGTGAAGGGGGAGGCTCGTAACAAATTGGGTGAATTGTTTGTAGAAGCCATGCAACCGGACACTGAAGAGAAAAAAAATAAATTACTAAAAGCGCCCCTACGAGCGCCAATGATCATTATTGCGGTCAGCACCATTACTGAGCACCCAAAAGTGCCTGCTATTGAGCAGATAACATCCACTGCAGCAGCGGTGCAGAATATGTCTTTAGCCGCACATGCACTAGGTTATGCTTCTATCTGGCGAACAGGCCCGGTTGCTTTTAGTGATGAGGTTAAACTTAAGCTGGATTTAAACATTCGTGATGAAATTGTAGGCTTGCTTTATTTAGGTTCATCGACCTATGAAAACCTGCCTATTCCGACTGTCAATATTGATGACCATTTTGAGGATTGGTCCTAACTTGTATTTACAGGGTGCATACTTTAAAGTGCCCCGCTTGTTTTGCTGAGGTGTTCAGTGGCTAAATGGAAAGTCACGCCTCCCAGGCGAAAGGTCTGTGTAAGAAAGCTGTTATAACAAAAGTTTAAAATTGGTGAGGTGTCCGAGTGGCTGAAGGAGCACGCCTGGAAAGTGTGTAAGGGGTTAAACCCTTCGAGGGTTCGAATCCCTCCCTCACCGCCATACAGTCTCTCAGTTTCTCCAAACTCAACCAGTTCTGCTGTATCTCTTATTTTGTTCACTCTTTTACCTCTATAAACTGCGCTTCAATAGATTTAGCAACCATGGCTGAACCCCAGTGATAACTGCAACGGGCTATTATAGAAATTGGAGAGTCTATAGGGTGGGAAATTCAAGTTTATAAAGTCAACATACAAAACCTTCTATGATATAAAGCGCAATAAATGTATTTGCTAATTGAAGAATTTAATTAATAAAAATCTAAGAGGTAAAAAATGTTTGAAATAGGAAAACTAAAACATCTTGCATCCTACAGTGCGAGAATAACCAAAAATATTGAATTTGGTGAAACGCCAGCAGGCAGGAGAATGGATGTTTATTTTGAAGGAGAGCTTACAGGTGAACAATTATCCGGCAGCATGTCCGGTGTTGACTATGTTGCTTTTAGATCTGACGGCACTTTTGAGATAAATGTTTGGGGAGTGATTACAACCAATGATGGAGCATTAATCAGCACTCGAATTGAAGGCTATTCTCGCCAAAAAGATGGCTCAATTGTTGATACAGTTCGAGTTTTGACCTCAGACGATAGATATAAATGGCTTTGTGACAAATTAATTGTTGGTTGGGGCCGGGTTCTGGACACATCAGAAGGTCAAGGTTTTAATGTTGATTACTATTACGAGCCCTGATTGAGTTTTATGTTGTCAGGGAATTGCTTTTTTATTAAAAGCAATGTTTAACGATAAACTGGAGCTTACAATGCAACTAATATTTATAAATAAAAAAGCACAACTTTTAGCCAGATCCTTATTACTATGTTCCCTTATTTTTCCAGGATTTTCCTTCGCACAAATGGCAGAACCCAATGCTATGGGTTCTGCTATGGGGCATATTCACTTCATGGCAGAAGATATTTCAGCTGCAAATCAATTCTGGACAGATTTGGGCGCGCAGGAAGTTCCGTGGGGGCCACTCACTATTCATGTAGTACCAAACGTGAGAATACTGACCATAGAACAAAAACCCAATCATGATTCAATTGAAACAGTTGTTAATCATCTTGGATTCAGCGTGCCCGATCTTGGTGATGCTTTAGCACGTTGGCAGGCAGCCGGGATTCATGTGGAAGAAGATACCAATACAGATGCTCTATGGGTGATTACCCCCGAAGGAGCCCGTATACAGATAGAGGAAAATCCGGGACAAACTGATCCCCTGGTATTTCAACATGTGCACTGGTCTGTGCAGGATGTAGAGGCCGTCAGAAGCTGGTATGCAGAGATGTTTGGGGCAATGCCTGGATCGAGTGCAGATTACCTGAACGCTATGTTGCCGGGAGGCAATCTGATTTTCAGTCATTCAGAAGAGGAATTACTGCCTACTGAAGGTAATGCGCTGGACCATATTGGTATAGAGGTTGTCGACCTGAGGGCTACAATTTCACATATGCAGGCAAACGGTGCCATTTTTGATACTGAGTATGACGAGGTGCCTGGTTTTGTCGCTTATGTTTTACTTAAAGACCCTTGGGGAACACGTCTTGAGATAACCCAGGATTTAGAGCCATAAACAAGCTTAATCTTCTATTTGGAGTAATTTTAAAATGAATGAATCTGCGCAACTGAGTCGTAATAAAGAAATCGTATTGGATTTTTTGAATACCGCAATAACAAAGCGGGAGCCTATAGAAGCAATAGATCGCTATGTTGGCGATGTGTATATTCAACACAACCCTAATTTTGCAGATGGACCAGATGCAATCAGAGCGGCATTTCCAGCAATACTTGAATCATACCCTGATATGACTATAGAAATAAAAAAAGTAATAGCCGAGGGTGATCTGGTTGTATTACTCATCCATACAAAGATGAATAAAGATGACCGTGGGAATGCCGTCATGGATATTTTTCGTTTAGATGAAGGTAAAATTGTCGAACATTGGGATGTCACAGAGGTCATTCCAGAAAACTCTGCTAATGACAACACAATGTTTTAGGCTGGATCTTAAATAAAATAACCTACTGTAAAAAAATACTTGGGAACAAAAATGCATAAAACAATCTCGCGGCTTATTTATACACTAGTAACAGGTACTTTAATTGCTGCCACCTCAGCATTTGCTGGAGGTGAAGCCGGCCAGCTGATCTTAAGGGATATTGGCTATAAATTTATTAGACATACAACAGAAGAGGCTGACAATGGATCACTGAATGTTCTTAATTCCATGTTTGTCCATTACCTGCTTCCGGCTAATCCTCAACACGATTATCCAATAGTCATGATCCATGGCGGTGGTGGTCAGGGCACAGACTGGCTTGAAACACCTGATGGCCGTGATGGCTGGGTTGACTATTTCGTAGCAGATGGCTGGGATGTCTATGTTGTTGATCGTCCAAGCCACGGCCGTTCTCAAAGCAACCCGGCTTGTGCTGAAAATGTTATGGCAGTTGGTGGTTTTGCCAATACAGAGTTGGTTTCATTACTGTCGACGTCTGAGGCAGATCTATGGCCAGGTGGTGAACCAACTATGACCAATGATGCCGTCATAGGATGGACTGCCAGTTCTTCAACTGCCGCGTATTGTGGTGACGAAATTGCCGCTCAAACAATTTCAAACCTGCTTGATGAGATAGGACCTGCAATCCTGATAGCGCATTCAGCTGGCGGAGGTAGCACCTTGCGTGTACCCGACCTTAATGCTGAGAAGGTGGTGGGTATCATTGCCTTTGAACCAGCTGGAGGAAATCCACTTATGCCGCTACTGGGAGGCCCTCCAGCAATAACTGCTTGGCAAACAGAGCCTCAACTACCGGCTAATTTTTCCGCCGTGGAGCGTAATGGCTGCCCTATGCAAGGGGAAAATCCAGGCCAGCTGGTGAATTATGAGGGAATCCCCTTGATACTGGCCGCTAGCGAACACGGTCTTCAAGTCCTGAATATTCTTGGTGTTTTTAATGAAAACAGTGCAAGAAATAGAAATATTGATTGCGAACTGGCAGCCTGGCAACAGGCAGGTGTGAATGCAACTGGTGTATATTTTCCTGATAGGGGTTTGTCTGGAGGAGGGCATTTTGCAATGGCACAACTCGATAGTGCTGAATATGTTCAAATATTTATTGAGCTGGCTGAGAGTTTAGAAGCCTCTTCTGACAAATAACGATCAATTCTATATTTGTTAATCTTTAAGTAAGGCTTAAAAATACCTAATATAAAATTTGCTTTCGACTCATAGTTGGCTTAGACCAGCCTAGTCTTTAAGCATTCTAAACCATTTTATTATCTCAGGAATAACAATGGATAATGCGCAAATAGCTGAACATTTCTTTACAGCAATAACAAAAGGGGACATTGAATCATTGCGTGTAATTTGTGCGCCTGATTTGGAGTCCAGGCAAAATGATAATCCTACAATGAGTCTTGATGACTTGTTAGGTTTAATTCAGGTTGTTACCAAAATGGCACCAGATTTTCGCTACGAAAACGCATTGCGTTCGGCTACTGCGACTGGTTTCGTTGAAGAACATGACGCCTGCTTGACCCTGCCCGATGGTAAGCAGTTTCGACAACGAGTCTGCGTAGTTGCAGATGTTAACAATGGTAAAATTCAGAACTTGCGAGAGTACATGGACTCAAAAACAGCAAGGCCTTTAATGGAAGCCTTAACTGCCTGATTCGCTATTCTCGATGTTCGTATTGGGTTTTAGATTACATTTCAAAATGTGTACCTTTTGCAAGCTTCGAAATGGTTTTCAAGCTTGGTGCACTGTTTTAGCTCATTAGTTGCTTGGTAGTTTCTAAGAGGCTACAGCTGGTTCCTTTCAATAATACCCATCATCTTATAAGCCAGTAGTGCTGCTGAAAATTCATAAGCATGAAAGCCTTTCATTGGAGAGAATTCCACGATATCAAACCCTACGATTTGAGCTTGTTGGGCAACAGATTCAAATAAATTCAATACCTGATACCAATTTAAACCTCCAGGAACTGGAGTCCCGGTTGATGGAAAAACGGAGGGATCAAAACCATCGATATCAATGGTGAAAAATACTTTATCCGGAAAGTCATCCGGCAAATCAAATTTATGAATATTTTTTCTTACCAGAACTTCAGCATCCAGATAATCAATATTATAAATTTTTCGGGCTTGCACCTCTTCTTCGCAAAGTGCTCTAACACCTAATTGATATATAGGAATATCTAAATCAGCAATCCTTCTCATAACCGAAGCATGGCTGTAAGGATTGTTTTCATAGCTGTCGCGCATATCAGCATGAGCGTCTATCTGTACGATACCGAAATCTTCTAAACCGGCTTCAATTAAGCCATTAACGATGCCGTAAGTGACAGTATGCTCGCCACCCAGACCTACAGGAAAGCCATTATTATTAACGATGATTTTTATCTCATCTGAAATTCTCGCCAGTACAGCCTCTGTATCTCCCTCACAATCGATTGGAGGGTGGGTATAAATGCCACGCTTTCCAGGAATGCTTTTTCCATCCCAGGTTTCCAATTGCCATGACGCCTCAAGAATAGCTGATGGTCCTGAAGCAGTGCCTTCACCATAAGAAGTAGAAGCCTCAAAAGGAATAGGTAAAACATGAAAGTGCGAGTCTGCTTCGGACGGCATTTCAAATTCTGAACCTAAAAAAGCGGGATAGCCAGGAGCCACCTCTTTATCAAATTTATTCATATCGTGTCTTCCTCAAGAAAGTCGACTCTTAAAGTCATCGTAAGAAAACTGTTTTACCAATTGCAGCTCGCCATTGTTTGAATTCCAGATAGCTATTGAAGGCAGGGCAACCCCATTAAAAGTCGTTGTTTTTACCATTGTGTAATGTGCCATATCATCAAAAATTATTCTTTGTCCAACTTGTAAAGGCTCAGTAAAACTATAGTCACCCATGACATCTCCAGCTAAACACGTCATTCCTCCCAGACGATAGTTATGTGCATTATTAACGTGTTTGGTAGCGTTAAAAATATCAGCCTGATAGGGCATCTCCAATGTATCTGGCATATGACAGGTCGCAGAGCTGTCTAATATGGCAATATCCAGATCATTGTGAACAATATCCAGTACCTCAGTCACCAGAACGCCGGAATGGATTGCAATAGCTTCTCCTGGCTCCAGATAGACTTGCAACTGATATTTTGCTTGAAAATTTTTGATGCGGTCAATCAGTTTTTCAATCGGATATTTCGCATCAGTAATATGGTGCCCACCACCAAAATTCACCCACTCCAATGCGGGTAAAAGGTCACTAAATTTTTCCTCTATAACATTCAATGTGCGATCAAGAGGCTCGTATGATTGCTCGCATAGCGTATGGAAGTGTAGACCTGAGATGCCGCTTAAATCCTGATTTTCAAATTGAGGATAGGGTATGCCTAAACGCGAACCCGGAGCACAAGGGTCATACAATGGTGTACTAGCCTCAGAATGAAGAGGGTTTACTCGTAAACCGAATTGTAGAGCAGGGCGTTGCTTTTTTGCTTGCTGGATAATGGGCTGAAAGTTTTGCCATTGGTTAAAGGAATTAAACACAACATGGTCAGATATTTGCAGAATTTCAGTCAGGTCTTTGGCTGAAAAGGCGGCAGAAAAAGTATGCACCTCACCACCAAATTCTTCTTTACCCAAACGCGCTTCATAAAGGCCACTGGCAGAAGTGCCGCTTAAATAATCACTGATTAGTGGAGCCAGGGAAAACATGGAAAAAGCTTTTAGTGCCATTAAAACTTTTGCACCACTTTCATTCTGGACTTTAGCTAATACTTTTAGATTGTTTTCAATGGCTACTTCATCGATCACAAAGCATGGTGAAGGTACACTGTAAGGATCAAAATCGAGGAAAGTATTACATTTAATCATTAGAATTTATTGTTAAATCCTTATAGCAATTCAAATTCAGGTTCATCAATGATGTGCCATGGCAAACCATAGAGATTTAAATCTTGCATGAATGGATCTGGGTCCATTTGCTCCATGTTCCAGACCCCCGCTTGCATCCACTTACCTTCAATCATCATCTTAGCGCCAATCATTGCAGGCACACCAGTAGTGTAGGAAATAGCCTGAGAGCCAACTTCCTTGTAGCAATCCTGATGATCTTTGATGTTGTAAATGTAGACTCGACGTGATTCGTCATCCTTTAAACCATTGACGACACAGCCAATACAAGTTTTGCCATGTGTTCTTGGGCCAAGCAGGGATGGTTCTGGCAGTAGTGCTTTTAAAAACTGGATCGGGACTATTTGTTGCCCTTCATACTCAATAGCATCGATACTGGTCATTCCAATATTGTTCAACACTTCAAGATGTTTTAGGTAGGATTCGCCAAAGCTCATCCAAAACTGGGCACGTTGCAAAGTAGGATAATGTTTCGTCAGGGATTCAAGTTCTTCATGATACATTCGATAAATATTATAAGTACCAACATCTTCTGGACAACTAAATGATTGTTTCATTGACATTGGTGGTGTTGTTACGAATTGACCATCTTGCCAGTGACGACACTCGGCACTCACTTCACGAATATTAATTTCAGGGTTGAAATTGGTCGCAAAAGGGTAGCCATGGTCTCCACCATTGACATCAATAATGTCCAGAGTTTGAATCTCATCAAAATAATGCTTGGCCAGATAAGCTGTAAAGACATTCGTGGCGCCAGGATCAAAACCTGAACCCAACAGGGCCATTAAGCCAGCAGCTTCAAATTTACCCTGATATTCCCATTGCCATTTATATTCAAACTTGGCAGTGTCTTTAGGCTCATAATTGGCCGTATCCATATAATGCACGCCACATTCCAAACAGGCGTCCATGATACTTAAGTCCTGGTAAGGTAAAGCAACATTTATAACTAAAAAGGGTTTGACCTTGTTGATTAACTTCACAAGATCAGGGACGGAGTCTGCATCTATTTCAGCCGTATCGATTTTACGGTTGTAATTTTTTTCAACCTGCGCTGCGATGGCTTTGCATTTTGCTTCTGTACGACTGGCCAGAACAATATCAGTAAATACTTCAGGTAGTTGAGCGCATTTGTGGACAACTACCTGACTTACACCACCAGCACCTATTATCAATACTTGGCCCATGTTTAATTCTCTTTCTCGTAGTAGGTATAACCCTGCAGGCTGGCATTAAATGTCTTCATAATTTTTTGACGCTGCAAGGCCGTAATTTTTCCTTCTCTAACCGCGTTTTCTGCAGTATTTCTATATTTTAGAGCCATTTCCTTGGGTTGGTATTCCACATAACTCAGTACATCTGCGATGGTGTCGCCATGTATTTCTTTAATAAAATCAATGCTTTTATCCTTATTTATACGCACGCTCACTACATTAGTGTCGCCGAATAAATTATGCAGGTCACCAAGTGTTTCCTGATAAGCCCCTACCAAAAAAACTCCCAGATAATATTCCTCCTCATCTTTGAGCGGATGCAGGGAAAGTGTTTTATCGATATCAAATTCAGCAATAAAATGATCAATTTTTCCTTCACAGTCACAGGTGATGTCCGCTAATACAGCTTGCCGAGTTGGCTCTTCATCAAGTCGATGAATTGGCAATACGGGAAACAACTGATCGATTGCCCATATGTCAGGCAAGGACTGAAACAAGCTGAAGTTGCCATAATAAATATCGGCTAATGACTCTTTTAAATTTTCAAGCCCTGAAGGAATACGTTCCAGTGTTTTAAGTTGGTTATAGATACTTTGAAGAATCTCAAGAAAAATATTTTCTCCTTCAGACCTGGAACGTAAGTCTAATTGACCGCGTTTAAATAATTCCCTGATTTCCTCACGATAATAATGCGCATCATTAAAACACTCTTGCAACTTGTTTGGTGTCAGATAATTGAGAACTTCTCGCATATTCTTAAGCGATGAATGTTCATTGGTACTATCGGTTGCTGGTAATTGCGTTGGCTCAAAGGTATTGATATCTAGAATGTTAAAAAGCAGTATTGAAGAGTAGGCGACTGTTGCCCGTCCGGATTCAGTAACAATAATTGGATGCTCTATATCATGCTCATCTAATGTGTCTTTAACGGTTTCAACAATATCTACACAATATTCTTCAAGCGTATAATTTCTGCTTTGATCTTTACTACTGTTTTCTCCACTGTAATCTACGGCCAAGCCACCACCGAGATCCAGATGGGTAAGAGCCGCTCCTTCATTCACCAGATCTATATAAAAACGACAGGCCTCAACGACACCATTACGTATTTCCTGAATATTGGGTATTTGTGAGCCAAGATGACAATGTAATAATTTTAAACAATTCAGCATATTTTTAGCTTTAAGCGTATCCACAACATTAATTAACTGGTTTGTGGTTAAACCAAAAACCGAACGATCTCCGCTGGTAGAATTCCAGTGCCCGCTATTTTCAGTGGTCATTTTGACTCGAACGCCAATTAAGGGATCTACACCCAAGGACTGGCTTCTTTCCAGAATGATCGGGAGTTCTGTCGGCGTTTCAATGACAAAATAACATTCAAAACCTAGCTGAATTGCTTGTAGACCAAGCTCAATAAATTCTTCATCCTTATAGCCATTGCAAATAATTAAGCTGCCTGGTTTTTCTAAAGTCGATAAGGCGGCAATCATTTCGGCCTTGCTTCCCACTTCAAAACCGTGATTGAAACGGGCACCAAAATGTGCGATTTCTTCTACCACTTGAGCTTGCTGATTAACTTTTATGGGATAAACACCACGATATGAAGATTGGTAGCCTGCACTATCAATTGCACTTTGAAAGGCGTCATTGAGTCGCTTTATTTGTGCATCAAGGATATTTTCTATGCGCAATAACACAGGCATTTGATGGTCACGTTCTTGCATGCCCTTCACGATATCCATCAAGGCAACTTCAGTATTTAGAGTTTTTACTGTGAGCTTGCCGTCAGCGTTTACGCCAAAATAATCGTTTCCCCAGCGTTCGATTCCATACAGATCAATTGCTTCTTGAATACTCCAGGGAGCTTTATATTGCTGGTTCATCAGTTTCTCCGGAGGCAGCAATAAATATTCTAAGAATATTTTATAGAGTAAGGTTTTGAATAAAACCAAAGATGCGGATTCTGCACCAGAAACATGATTAAATCTATTGTTTTTATCGAATTAAAACGATTACCAGAAGCCAGTAAATAGTTGAAAATTCATATGTGGTTTGAAATTAGAATAATTGACTAATGCTGCTATAGAATATAGTAATAGGTATAGTAATAGGAATATTTAAGAAATGCCTGATCAAGATATTAATAAAGGCGATATCTATACACAAATAAGCTATATGTTGCTCATGCTATTAGAGATTCATGATAAGCCTTCGTACTTGCACTCTTTACGGGTTGCAAGTCTTGCGGAAAAAATAGCCAGCGATATGGGTTTACAGAAAGATAAAGTAGAAGCGGCAAGGGTTGGTGGGCTACTGCACGATATTGGCAAAATAGCCTTGAAAGAAGATGAAATTGCGCCTCATCGCAGTCTCTTAAACAGTAATCTTGATGTGTTTCAAACACATACCGTGCTGGGCTATGAGGCCTTGAATAAAATTGACTTCCCCTGGCCTGTTGCTGAAATTGCCAGGCACCATCATGAAAGAATTGATGGCAGTGGGTACCCGGATAAACTAGTCGGCGATAAAATCCCTTTGCTGGTTCAAATAGTGGGTATTGCTGATGCTCTCGACAGCATATTTATGGTAGATCCAATAAAGCTAAAAAAGGTTTATTTGGTCTGGAACATGCATTCACAGAGATAGAAAAAGCTGATAAATACAATCAAAAAATTTCAAAAGTCTGTATTGATGTTGTCAGTCAGCATTTTGATGAAGAGCTTAATAAAATAGTTTTCTAAACTATTTTTCTACAAGAAATATCTGAAGTAATGAGTAAATATTTTTCCTTTATATTTGTTGGTGCACTTTTCAGTTTTAATTCAATTCACTTTGCCATTGCTCAAAATGTCAGTTTTAAAGCACAGATTTTGCCTATCCTGCAAAATAAATGTAGTGAGTGTCATGGCACTGAAAACCCAGAGGTCAGGCTGACAGTCACTCAATATGATCAACTCATGCTGGGTTCTGAATTTGGCATTGTCGTTAATCCCGGTGAGCCTGCAAGCAGTTATATAGTTGAGATGATCGCCTTGGGAGAAATGCCGCAGGATGGAGAACCTGTAACTAATGAAGAGTTGTTTCTGATAGAAACCTGGATAGAAGAGGGGGCTCTTAATAATTAAACGGGCCAGGCTAATTTTTTTATTAAGTTAAAAATAGCTTGTAACCCGAATTTTTTAGATAGGGATTCGATGGGGTTTATGTATGAGTCTGTGATATGGATACTGCCAATAGATTTCATGAGTTTGAGCAGTCTGAAACTGCTCAAAACATCACACAACAGTTTAATCCATAATTTTTAGAACACCTTAGCGTTCACTTCCGCCCATGCATGTGGAATAGCTTGTGGTTCCAGATTCTTGATCAGTTCACATTGGTCATCGCTAACAAAGCCTGAAACTTTTTGAACTCGTTTTCGTAAAATCTCAATGGCTTTAAGATTTCTTATGATTCGGTTTTCTTTTATTTTTTGTTTCAGAATTTCTGCCTGCAGTGCTGCTATGGCTTGAGTATCCTCAGATGCAGACGCGTTGGTATAAACTACTGTTAATAAGGACACTAAATTTTCGATGCGTTTACCGAATGCAAGCAAGGGTATTTGCGCTTTCGTTAAATTTAGCTGATAGAACATATTTAAAGCCAGGTATGTCCAGCGCTGATCACGCAGGCGGGCTTCAGCATACTTTGCATAGGCTTGCAGTGGTGCTGGGATATCTGCATATCGCGTTCGCCACGATGCAGGAAGCAGGCGCTTGGGAAGAGACACTAGATCCACCAATGCATTTTTTAGAATCCAAAAGACAAGCCGCCATAAATCTTTATTGAACAAGAGATTTAAGGTCGCTTTAACACTGCGTCCCGGATGTCTAAGCAGGGAGTTTAAGCCAAGGCTCAGTATACGTTTATCCTGCGGAACAGCATTGCCTTTGGAATCGGTGTTCACTTTATCCAATACGCCTAATATTCCTGCCATATAGGAACTGACAAAATCGGATGTAATTTCTCTCACCATACCCAGGGTAATGAGATCATTTTCTCCTTCAACAATACTGAAAGCATGTGCGGTTGCACGAGTTGCACTCACAGGCGATTCTTTATTCAAACTACGCCCACCGATGACCCGTTCAGCGCAGATTAATGACTCAAGCAGGGATTTGGCAGCAGCAGCCTTGGTGAGATCCCTCAGCCCGGCTAAATTAATGTGCTGCTGATTTTGCTGTAAGGATAAATGACAAAGGGAACGTGACTGTAAAGCGCCACCAAGAATCTTTGCTATTGAGAGTTGCGGTAGCTCATGCTTAATAACCGGACCGCCGACACCATCACGTTGCCTGGCATAATTGACGGCTTCACTGGCATATAAGCGCTGAAAACCGGCTGACATGGCGGATAACATGCACCGCCCCATAGCCAGACTGTAGAAAAGAACTTCCAGACCGTCGGCATTAATATGCTGTGACTTTGGAATAGGGAAATTGTCAAAACTCAGGCGTGAATTGATATTGGTCTGAAACGCTTCTGTTCCGGATGTTTGGCAGGAAAAACTGTAATCATTGTCAGCATTCTTTTCCTTATCACACTCTGGCAATTCTGTGATGAATAAACCCAGTTCGCGTGAATTTTTTCCCAGTTTGGCAACGACTGCCATTAAACCGCCATGAGTGGCACTGGTGATATACAGCTTACTGCTATCACCATGTGCAAACAGTCGCCAGCAATCATTTGGCTCATCAAATTCAACATACGCACTTACCTTCTTGGCATTGACCCCAACCCTGACTTCGGTGAGTCCAAAAGCCATTAAACGTCCTTCAGCAAGCAGGGGGAGGAATAGGGATTTTTGCTCATCATTGCCATAAGCAATTAAACCGCCGGCACCAATCGTTAACTGGCCTGATATTTCAACGGCCAAGCCGCCCAGTCCGTTGGCAGCTATATTTTCCTCGAGCTCAGCCAGCTCCCGATAATTTGATTCCAGGCCGCCAAATTCTTTTGGAATGGTGTAGCCATAAACTGTATGTTCATTAACTACCTGCCGTAGTTCGCTGGATAATTTTCCATCGGCAGTAAAAGCCTTGCCTTCTGCTAAACATGATTTAGCTGCGGCTATAATTTGTTCACTGCGATTAATGCTCTTCGTATCAACGGGTTCAGTCATCATTTCCGAACAAGCAGGTTGTGGGCCATAGATGAGACGTTGTACTAAAGCTGTCGAGCGGATCCCGCCGCGTGTGTCTGCCGCTTTTTCTGCAACTTCAATCGCCGCTAGTTCTTTTGCATAAGCCTGATTGCCCGTTGAACGTAAAGCTCGAACACTCATTGATTCGTTAGCGTTTTCAGTTTTTTTATCGCTCATGGAGGCGTCTCTCACTCTTATCTTTTTTATTCTTGTTCTGGGTCTACCACTGACTTCCAATTTCTTAGCTTCTGTCTTTGAAAGCTTGACACAAAATCATTCTATAATATTATTGCTATATTATATAACAATAATATTATAAGGTTAAAATAATATTTATTTAAATTCGAAAAAAATCAGTAAGCTAACAGGTAATAAAAAGGGAATTACAATATGCGGATTAAAGCCATGCCTGCGAAAAAAAAAGAGCTGATAAATCCTTTGGAGCCTTATTTGGGTTATCATTTGCGTCGTATTTCAGCAGCATCTATGGCCAGTTTGGCGTTATCGTTGGCTGAATTAGGTATTCGTCCTAGTGAGTCAACAGTTATCCTGTTTGTTGAGGCTACACCTGGCGTCAGACAAAGTTTGATTGGAAAACATCTAGGTATTCGGCGAGCAAATATGGCTCCTCTAATAGCGGGGCTTGAAGCTAAAGGTTTGTGCCGAAAAGAAGCTCTGGATGGTCGATCTTCAGGCATTAAGTTGACCCGAGACGGAATTAACTGTGCTGTAAAAATAAAACAGAAAATTCAGGAAAATGAAGAACGCAGTTTTGGTCAATTGAATGCTAAAGAGTATAAAGCATTGCTAAAGTTGGTCAGCAGTATCGATCTGGATTTGATTAGCACTGATGATTCTCATAAAAAATAACATCTGTCGCAACATGGTGAGTAAGACATAATATGTTGACTGAATCCGAGTTAATGGATTATCTGCAAGAGCCCCTGGAAAACCATGTAGGTTATCAGTTGCGTCGAGTCGCCATGCAAATACAGGCTGACCTCACCAGGGAGTTAAAACCACTCAACCTAATTCCCGGTGCGGCATCTATTCTGCTGGTTTTGGCCAATCAAAAAGATGTTATTCAAATGGACCTTTCACATCTTCTGGGTATTAAAAGAACCAATATTTCACCCATGGTAGTCAGTCTGGAAAAAAGAGGGCTTGTATCCCGGTCTTCGCTTGATGGCAGGTCTCAATATGTAGAGTTGACCGCACAGGGAAATAAGCAACTACCTAACATTGAACTTTGTCTTGAGAGACATGCAGATAATTGTTTTTCTGTTCTATCCAGTAAAGAGCTTTCGGCACTCAGCAAAGCCCTAAATGCTACTCAGAGTTTACTTGACCCAAGGGTAGAGAGTTCTGAAAAAGCCTCAGGCTATCAGCAGCTTAGTTATCTAATCATTCGAACTTCATCACTGGCAATGAGTAAGCTGGTTAAGGACTTATCGATATTGGATTTGATTCCAACCAATGCCTCCGCAATGATGATGCTTATTAATAATCCTGGCATTAATCAAAGCAATTTAGGCAGGCGTCTGGGTATAAAAAGAGCCAATATTTCTACATTGGTCAGTGAGTTGAAAGCACGCAAATTGGTCGACGCTGAGGTTAAAGGCAGGACACAGAAACTAAGCTTGAGCGAAGCAGGGGGCTTGTTGGTTAAAAATATTGCACAAATATTAGCGCAACATGAACGTTATTGTTTTGCTCATATCAATAAGCCAAAAGAAATCATTAGTACATTGCTTGCTGTTAGAGAGCAGCTTTCAAAAAGACAATAAAGAATAAGAAAAGCCTCACTCAAATGGCCTGTCACTCGAAAGGCGCATTATCATGCGTCAAATATTTTATTCAGCAACTTATGCTGTAACGGGCGCTGCTCCGCGGTAGGTTTTGTAGCCTAATATAATCAAGGCAATTGCTCCGATGAGTGCTCCGCTAGACATAAATACAGCAACTGCCTGCAACCCTAGTCCAGCCTGAAACATATAGCCTGCGATGATGGGAGACAGAAATGCGCCGCCACGACCAACTCCGATGACAAAGCCTGTTGCTGTTGCACGTACATGGGTAGGGAAGGATGTCGCTATAAGGGCATAAAGACCCACAACGCCGGCATTGGTGAAAAAACCAGCTGAGCCGGCAGCTATTGACAGCATGCCAAGTTCGGTAAACCCACTGCCAAATAAAATGATCATTGGTACCGAAATAAGCATGCCGCCAATGGTTAATTTTCGAATACTGTATTTCACAGCGATCAGGCCAAGAAGCCCACCACCGATAGCGCCGCCTATATTGGCCCAAACCAGCACGCCAGCTGCCGTGCTTGGAGCAAAGCCCATGTCTACAACAATGACAGGGGCCCATTTAAGAATAAAATAGAAAGTTGCCAGATGAGTGAAATAGGCAATTGTAATCAAGACGGTTTTGGCCAGAAGTGCCGGGCTGAAAATATCACTAACTGAATAGCCTTTTTCGGCTTCAGTTAATTGGGGTAGTGAGGTCACTGAAGGAAAACCCATACGCTTGAAAGTGCGATTGATCGAATCAAGCGCACCTTTAGGCTGTTTATCTGTTAAAAAAGCGGGCGACTCTGGAACAAAAAACCAGACCAAAGGTATAAAACAGGCGGTCACAATGGCGCCAAATTCAAATACTATGCGCCAGTCATTATTAACGAGCAGTACGGCTATTATCATGCCACCTACTGTGGCGCCAATCGGGTAACCAATGGCCATCAGGGAAATGCATAGGGTGCGGTGTCTTTTATTGGCAAATTCAGCAACTGTAGCATTGGTTGCGGCTAGCATGCCTCCAATACCAAGCCCTGTAAGAACTCGCCAGATAGATAATTCCATAATTGAATTGGCAGTTGAGGCCATGCCCATGCCAACGACCATTAAAGCCAGACAGATTAGGATGGTATGGCGGCGCCCAATTTTATCAGCCAGTCCGCCAAGAGTTATGGCGCCAACACCCATGCCCAATAATTCCATGGATAGCACTATACCAATCGCGCCGGGTTGTATGCCCCAGTCAGCGACAATGCCCGGTGAGGCAAAAGCAATGGACAGTATGTCGAATCCATCCAGCGCATTGAGGCCGATGGTGATGGCAACAGCAATAATCTGCATTAATGACATGGGACTGTCATTAATAATTGTTCTGGGATCTTGGCTCATGGTGGTTTTTCTCCAGCTAAACTTGCTTATTGTTGTTATATTTTTTCCAGTAGGGCCGCTTTAACAATCTTGCCATTGGCATTTCTGGGTAAAGCGTCCAGCAGACTAACATATTTGGGTAATTTGAATCGAGCCAGTTTGCCATCAAGGTTTTGAATAAACGAGTCAGCATTTACCTCGGCTTTTGGATCGGCAAGTACGATAAACAAATGTCCCACTTCACCCCATTTTTCATCGGGTCTGCCAATGACAGCGCATTCCTTTATAGCAGGATCATGGGCCAGTAATGATTCAATCTCGCCGGGATAGACGTTTTCTCCGCCCGAAATAAACATGTCTTTTAGGCGATCTACAATCCAGAAATAGCCGGCTTCATCGCAGCGGGCAATATCACCTGTACAAAACCATCCATCTTCAGTGAAAACCTTTGAATTTTCTTCTGGTCTACGCCAATAACCGGAAGTGATATTAGGTCCTTTTAATTGCAGTTCTCCTGATTCCCCGGTAAGACAGGGCTTGCCATCAGGATCAACAATTCGGGCTTTAACTCTGGAGGTAGTAATACCAGTTGAACCAGGCCGAGCTGCTATTAACTCATTATCGGGAGGCATGCCGAATACAGTGCCTGCTTCACTCATACCAAAGCCATTGGCTACTGCGATGCCATCCTTCACCCATTCCTGAATTTTAGCTTCTGCATAGGGCGCACCGCCGGTAAAAATTGCCGTAAGCCTTTTGAGTTTGTCGGGTGTGTATGCGGGTTCTGCTTTTATCAAATCAGCCATCACCGGGACACAGAAATAATGAGTGACTGCTAATTCATCATCCGCTAATCGATCAAGCGTTCGAGCGGGTTCAAAGCCATCAGAAACCACAAAGCTGGCGCCTTGAAACATGGCCGGGCGTATGGCTGTAATAAGACCGATAATATGAAACATTGGTGCATCGCTCATGACGATACTGCTGCTGTTGACCTTGCCGACCAGACTAAAATTAATGGCAGTTTCAGTCAGGTTGTTTTCGCTGAGAAGGGCGCCTTTAGGTTTTCCGGAAGTGCCAGAGGTATATAAGATTAAAGACGGCAGGTTGCTGTCTATCAACTCATAAGGCAGCGCCTCGAGTTCAGCCGACTCTTGCACAAAAGACTCAATATCAATGCCTTCCAGTTCTGCACTTTCTAATAATTCATCACCAATGATCAGTTTAGGCTCAGCATCTTCAATCAGGGAGCTGATTTCGCTTGCCATGAGACGCCAGTTAATCGGGGCATATATGGCACCAACACGTGCACAGGCAAGATGCAGAGCAATCAGCTCTACACGATTTTTTGCCAGACAGACAATACGATCGCCTTGTTGAACACCATGATTTATTAAAGCTGTAGCATATTGCCCACAGCTAAGATCCAGTTCGGCATAGGTCCAGTGCCGGTTTCTAGGTAAATCAATGGCGACGACTTTATCGGCTCTGAAACGAGCGTGGAAGCCTAGAAGATCTGCTGCTCCATTCATTTAATTTACCCCGTCATCAGGATTTTTTTTGTTTGGATACATCATAGCTGCCAAGCCCAGGCTTATAGGATTTTTCATCAATAAACTGTCGAATACCTTCTTTGCGGCCTTCATTGTCATAACTGTTTGCCGCTTCCTGAGCACGTACCAAATAATCTTCAGCATTGTCATAGGTCATTTCTTTAACTCGACGAATGGCGTCTTTGGTTGCTTTCAGGGCAACTGGATTTTTTTCCAGCAGGACATTACATAATTCAGTCACTCGTGCTTTTAGGTTTTCAGCAGGAACGGCTTCGTTGATCAGCTTCCACTCAGCGGCTTTTTTGGCGTCAATATTTTCACCGGTAAGGGCGTGATACATTGCGTCTCTCATGGACATGAGGTCAGTAGCAACTTTAGTTGCTCCGCCGCCGGGTAAAATACCCCAGTTAATTTCACTTAATCCAAATTTTGCTTCTTCAGAAGCAATAGCTAAATCACAGGCATATAAAGGACCGTAACCGCCACCAAAACACCAGCCATTAACCATGGCAACAGTGGGCTTTTGATACCATCGTAGACGGCGCCACCAGCCATAGGACTCTCTCTGGGCCTTACGAGTTCCGCCCAAGCCTGTGGCCTCAGTTTCACGGAAATACTCCTTGAGATCCATTCCGGCAGTCCAGGCGCTACCTTCACCCGTTAATACCAAAACGCCGACATCATCATTATGTTCCAGCATGTCCAGCACATCCAGCATTTGGCGATTGAGCTCTGGGCTCATGGCATTGCGTTTTTCCGGGCGATTGAAGCTTACCCAAGCTATTCGATTTTCAACGACATAAGAAACGGTTTCTGAAGACATAGGTTCCACCTGAAA
The DNA here is from genome assembly GCA_965661005.1 of Pseudohongiellaceae bacterium. Classification (GTDB taxonomy): domain Bacteria; phylum Pseudomonadota; class Gammaproteobacteria; order Pseudomonadales; family Pseudohongiellaceae; genus UBA5109. The sequence continues at coordinate 105,407 of CBFICB010000008.1, read as the reverse complement.
GTTATATAATAATTATTGTTATTTAGCATAACATTCGATATATTCATTTACAACAAGACAAAGTATTTATTTTAGTTAAAATAGATGGACTTATTTTAAAATCAAATTCGCCATTCTCGAGGTTTATAGATGCCAATAATAAAAGAAACAGTTAATGCTCGACTTGCAAAATTCCTCTTAATTGCTCCCTTTTTACTGACGCTCGCCGCATGTGGTGGAGATGGTGGGGCAACAGAAAGCGCAATATCAGAAACACCCTCAAGTGATGAAATATCGAGTGCTATGTCATCAACTGCGGCTCAAGTAACCGGGGCAAGTTTATTAAACTGCGAAGCCTTGAGTGAGCAGTTTTCTTTTGATCAGACTGTAATCACAAGTGTTAGTACAGTGCCAGCCGGCCCGGTAGATCAGGGCAGAGGCAGGACCAGTGAAGCAGATGCGCATTGCCTGATAAGGGGGCAGATGAATGAGAGAGTGAGTTCAATTGATAACAATACTTATGCTATCGGTTTTGAAATGCGTTTACCGGAAAACTGGAATGGTCGCTTTTTTTACCATGCTAATGGTGGCGTTGATGGTTTTGTGAATGCTGCAACAGGAAATCTGGACGGTAGCCAGACAACCACGGCTCTGCAATTAGGTTATGCGGTGATAAATTCGAATGCCGGTCATGAGGGGCCAGCTCCTTTTTTTGGTATAGATCCTCAGGCACGAATTGATTATGGCTACAATGCTGTAGCAAACTTGACGCCGATGGCAAAATCCTTAATTACTGATGCCTACGGTAAAGGTCCCGATCGCTCTTACTTTGCGGGATGTTCAAATGGCGGTCGGCATGGCATGGTTGCAGCCGCTCGATATGCCGATCAATATGATGGCATTCTTGCAGGTAACCCAGGCTTTAACCTTCCCCAGGCCGCAGTCGCACAGCTTTATGCGGTTCAACAATTCACCCTGGTTGCGACTTCTTTAAATGAAGACGGCAACCCTGATATCAGCACTGCCTTTACTCAGGCAGAAAGAGACATGATAGCCAGCAAGGTGCTGGAACGTTGTGACAGTCTCGATGGTCTCGCCGATGGCATGGTTGCAGATAACATGGCTTGTCGAGCAGAGTTTGACCTGCAAAGGGATGTGCCAAGCTGTGAAGCTGAAAGAAATGGTATGTGTCTATCTGAAGATCAGAAAACGGTACTGGGTAATATCATGGCTGGTGCGCGTAATTCAGCCGGTGAAGCGCTTTATACCAGTTTTCCTTATGACCCTGGCATGGCAGGTCAAAGCTGGGCTGGCTGGAAATTTAACTCGTCACAAAGCCAGAATCGTGATCCTGGAGCAACGGCCGCAATTTTTACTACACCTCCTTTTGATATAGACATGTTCAGAGAACAGGGTGGTTATCAGTTTGCCATGAACTTTGATATGGATACTGATGCAGCAAAAATTTATGCTACTGATGAGATTTATACGGAATCACCGATGTCATTTATGACGCCGCCTAATCCCAATAATATGGATGCCTTAAGGGATGCTGGTTCCAAATTGATGGTATATCACGGTATGGCAGATGGCGTGTTCTCGCCCGATGATACTATCCGCTGGTATTCTGCACTTAATGCACAAAATGCAGGTAATGCGGATGAGTTTGCCAGAGTGTATCTGGTACCAGGAATGGGCCATTGTGCCAGTGGACCCAGCACGGATCAGTTTAATATGTTTGAGGCATTGGTTGCCTGGGTCGAAGAGGGCGTCGCACCTGATCGTGTTATTGCCTCAGTACGCGGGAATAATCCAGAAATCCCTGCTGACTGGTCACCGCAGCGGACTCGACCTTTATGTGCCTTCCCTCAAGTGGCTCGATATAACGGAAGTGGAGATATCGAGGATGCCGCTAACTTCAGCTGTGTCGCCCCCTAGTATCCTGTCTTTACTCGAATAAACATAAACAGAAGTTAAAAGAGAGAGAAAATGATTAAATTGAAATCAATTACCTTAGCCTTAAGTTTGCTGGGATCTTTTGTTATCGGCAGTATCCAGGCACAAGACATACCTGAGCCTCCGGAGTTGAGCTTTGCTTTTGAGGTGCTGGTCGAAGTTGCCGACCCGACAGTGGTTGGCTTGTTGCCTAATGGCACCAGACGTATTGTCGATATTCTGGGTGGAAGTTTTAAAGGCCCTGACGTCAAGGGTAGAGTCGTCCCGGGTGGCGCTGACTGGCAGATAATTCGTGAAGATGGCTTTACTGATATCGATGCCCGTTACACTCTGGAAACAGATTCAGGTGATTTGATTTACGTGTCCAATGTCGGGATCAGACATGCGCCACCTGATGTAATTACTCGTCTTAATGCTGGGGAAGTTGTCGATCAGTCGCAGATTTATTTTCGTGCTATCCCTAAATTTGAAACCAGTGCGCCGGAACTTGAATGGCTTATGAAATCTATTTTTGTTGCTACCGGCGAACGTTATCCAAATGGAGTGGTTATCCGCTTTTGGCGTCTACACTAACAGCAAGCAATAAACCTGAATTTAAAGAGAGTATTTGAGACAAAAAAAAGAGAGAATTATTATGAGCGACAATAAAAAATCAGCTCCGAGCTTTAATCGACGAGACATGCTGCTGGGTGCAGCAGGTTTAACCTTGGCAGCCGTGGCTGTTAAAGCTCAGCAAGTATCGCCACCACTGGCTCCGCAAATTCCATTTAATTACCCCGAGACAGAATTCGTCTATGAAGCCATTGTTGATATTGAACCCGGCCTCGACTTAGGCAAAGGGCCGCTTGGGCAAAGAGCCATGGTGCCAATTACTGGCGGCACTTTTGAAGGCCCGAATATTCGTGGCACTGTCCTTGCTGGAGGAGCCGACAGACAACTGGTAAGAGAAGACGGAGTTCGCTTGCTTGATGCCTTATATGAATTGCAGACTGACGATGGTGCCATTTTCACTGTGCGCAATCAGGTAATATCCAGTCCTCAACCGGGCCAGGCAAGATTCTCCTTCATACAGATAACTGCACCAGAGGAATATGATTGGCTTAATCAGTCTATTCATGTTGGTACACTGGATAGCTTACGCCCTGAAAGGGAAGCTGTGTTGATTCGAGTTTTCAGGCTCGTTTAAAACATTACTAAACATCCTTTGATTTAAATGGATATGGCTGTAAGCAGAAATCATTCCTGTTGAGCTTTACTGAATAATAAGGCTGATGCTTGGCTTTTAAGATTTAATGGGGCGATAGCCTTGCCTGTCTTTTTTAACAATAAATAGAAAAATAAATCAAAGAGCAAGATCCTATTTGTTCAAACTTCAACGATAGGGTAACTTGTCGCCCAATAATTAATTTCGATCAATCAGAATTTAAATCTTTAATATCTATCAGGGAGTTGTCTAAATCTTATGTCTGACTTATCTAATTCAGAGTCGGTAACTGACGCGGTTGTTAACTATATTCAGCAAGTTCAATACAAAGACTTTCCTGAAGAAGCGGTAAGGCTGGCAAAGCGCTGCATTATTGATGGTTTGGGGGTTATGTTGGCTGGTTCAACACAACCAGCCGGGCAGATTTTGCATGATTATTTAAAAGGGACTGATACTCGTTCGGATGCTACAGTCTTTGGCATAAGCCCTTTTAAGACCAGTGCATCAGCAGCAGCGCTAGTTAATGGAACCAGTGGCCATGCCCTGGATTGGGATGATACTCAGTTGGCTACCAGTGCCGATCGCATTTTTGGTCTGCTGACTCACCCGACCATTCCACCTTTAGTCACTGCATTAGCTATTGGAGAAAGAGAAAATATTTCGGGCGAAGCGTTTCTGGAAGCCTTTCTGACTGGTTTTGAAGTCGAATGTAAAATTTCTGAAGCCATACATCCGGATCATTACAAAAAAGGCTTTCATTCGTCGGCAACGGTTGGCACTTTCGGAGCCGCAACGGTGGCGGCCAAGTTACTTAAACTGGATAAAACTCAAACGGCTCATATGCTAGCCATTGCGGCCAGCTCAGCCTCAGGGATACGGGTCAATTTTGGCAGTATGACAAAACCACTGCATGTTGGGCGAGCGGCCCAAAACGGCATTGTTGCCAGTGAATTAGCCTCGCATGGTTTTACCGGAGGCGATAAGGCCTTGGATCCGCCCTGGGGATTTTTTCAAACCTTTAGTCATGGTGGTGGTTTTGATGCCGACCGTATTGTCGGTAAACTCGGTAACCCAATGACAATTGTGTCTCCAGGCGTCTCCATTAAGCCATACCCTTGCGGTGTCTTGGGGCATCCAACTATGGATGCCATGCGCAAGCTTGTTATTGATAATGATGTTTCGGCTGAGGATATCGTGGCGATTCGTGTGCGTGCGGGATCTAATATTCTTAATCCTTTGCGTTACCCCATTGCCAATAATGAACTGGAAGCAAAATTTTGTCCGGCTTTTATGGTGAGTGCCATTACCTTACGACGTAAAGCCGGCATCCATGAATTTAACGATGAATTTGTTTGCAGTGATGCGACTCAAGCGCTGATGAAAAAAGTGGAATGCGTGCTGGATCCTGAGATTGAGGCTCAGGGCTGGGAAAAAATAAGAAGTACAGTCGAGGTTGATCTGGCTGATGGTCGTACCCTGGTGCAAAAAGCTGATGAGCGTTATCGTGGTGGACCTGACTTACCTTTTACGCGAGAAGATCTGCTGGAAAAATTCACTGACTGTGCAGCATTGGTACTTAATTCAGAGCAAATTGGGGAGGTTTTTAACTTGGTGGAGTCTCTGGATGCTTGTGATGATATATCTGTGCTCATCAATAGTTTGCTATCTGACTCAGTAGGTTCTGCTTCGTGAGTCTTGCCTGGCTATCTATAGGTGCATTAATCCTGGCCGTCACGCTGAGTTGTACGACCACGGTTAATATCGGTATTTTGTCTATGTCGCTGGCACTCATTATTGGTGTGTTTTTTGGCGATATGTCGCCGTCGATGGTACTTGCTGGCTTCCCCACTGGTTTGTTCACTACCTTGTTAGGGGTGACTTTGTTGTTTTCCATTGCCGAGTGTAACGGCACTTTATCGAGGGTTACCGGGCGTGCGGTTAGCCTGTGTCGTGGTCATGCAGGCATATTACCCATCATGTTTTTCATGGTGGGTTTTGCTATTGCGACTATTGGGGCCGGAGCAACTCCAGCCAGTGCACTGTTGGCGCCACCGGCTATGGCCGTCGCTGCACGAGCAAAAATTCCCCCTTTTTTAATGGCTATCATGGCAGGTAATGGGGTGTTGGCAGGGACTCTTTCGCCTTTTTCCCCAACGGGCATCGTTGCTCATGGAGTCATGGATCAAATTGGCTTAGGTGGTGTTGAGTGGTATACCTTTGCCTTTAATGCTTTTACTCATGCACTGGTCGGTTTTGGCGGTTTCTTTTTATTCGGTGGCTGGAAACTTTTTCAACGCTCTGCTGCTGACCTTAGTCAGGCTGATAGCCAGGCAATTCTCCATTTTGAGTCACTGGAAAAACAGCACTGGATAACCATAGTCGGCATTGTCATGCTTATTATTTTGGTGGCGGGTTTCTCTTACGATGTCGGTATGGTGGCTTTGATCATTGCTACCGTACTAGTGCTGGCTCGCACAGTGGATGAAGCAGAAGCGATAAAGAATATACCCTGGAAAGTTATTTTGATGGTGAGTGGCGTCACTGTATTGATTCGATTGTTGCAGGAAACAGAAGGATTGGATTTGATCACCGCGGGCATTGCTAATATTGCGACAACTGGCACTATCAACCCTATAGTCGCCTTTGCTTGTGGCTTGATCTCGGTTTACAGCAGTACGTCCGGTGTAGTTCTTCCGGCGTTTTTGCCCATGGTGCCGTCTTTGGCCGAACAGCTTGGCAATATAGACCCACTAAATATTGCCTGGTCGATGAATGTCAGTGCCAGTCTGGTAGATTTATCTTCGCTATCAACGGTGGGTGCGCTTTATATTGCCAGCGCCGGGCATGAGGTTGATGCCCGTAAATTTTTCAATGCCTTACTGGCATGGGGCATGTCGATGGCCATCGTTGGCGCGATTTTAAGCAAATTAATGTTTGGCTAAGAGTTAACGGTAGATTGAGGATTTAAGACTCTTTGTGGTTTTCCTTTCTGCCAAGCCTGAATATTCTCTATCGCTTGGCCATAGGCCACTTCATATAATTCCTTGACCACATAACCTGTATGTCCGGTCAGAATAACGTTGTCCAGTTGGCGTATGGGGTGGTCAGTTGGCAATGGTTCTATGTCGTAAACATCAATTGCTGCTCCAGCAATCTGCTTGCTTCTTAATGCCGTGAGCAAGGCTTCTTCATCAACAATGGGGCCACGGGCTGTATTCACCAAATAGGCATCCGCTTTCATTAAAACTAATTCCTTCTCTCCTACAATGCCGCGAGTACGATCACTCAAAAGCACATGGATACTCAGTATATCTGCCTGTTGAAAGAGTTCGTTTTTATCGACCAAGGTCACCTGATGTTCAGCGGCTTTTTCAGCGCTAAGGTTTTGACTCCATGCTATGACCTTCATGCCAAAAGCCTGGCCGATACGGGCAACTTCCTTACCCAGTCTTCCCAAGCCAAGAATGGCTAAGGTTTTACCTTTGAGCCCTATGCTGGTGTTGGCTTGCCAGCCGCCGTTATGGAGCAGGGCATTGTCAGCAGGGATGTTTTTGCTTAAGGCTAGTATCAAGGCCCAGGCATGCTCATAGGTTGAATGTGGGACCATATCCGTACCACAGACATCAATACCGTTTTTTCTGGAGTATTCCATATCAATAGCCAGATTACGCATGCCAGTTGTGATGAGTAATTTTAAATTCGGTAGTTTTGCTAACAGGCTTGCAGGAAAAGGTGTTCGCTCACGCATGGCCACTATCACATCAAAATTCAGAAGTGTTTCAACCAGAGAGTCTTCATCAGCAATATATTGCGTAAAGGCTTTTACTTCGGTATCAGAAAGGCTGTTCCAGGAAGCTGATTTCAATGCAGCTTCCTGATAATCATCGAGTATTGCAACTTTTAACATTTCAACAACATCTGGTTTGATAGGAATGCTATATCATAATCAATTGTCGTAATGGTTTAAACCAATAGCTCAGGGAGATTGCTGCAACAAAACGCCAGACTAGCAGCCGTTTTGGAGCTGGTCTTTTTAAAGAAAAAACAGTCTCGGGAACAGAGATGTTGTGGCTCGTATCAGGGTTTCTAACTATATTTTGTTAAGGCAGGTTTAAAACACCTCGATAATTAAATTTTTACTTAAAAGCATGAGTTGAATTATCAGCTACAGAGAGTTAACTTGATGTCACTTATTTTTACATTAGAGAGTCCTTGCTATGAAATATATAAAAAGAATTACATTACTCGTATTGAGCTTTATGGCAACTGGTTTAAATGCCCAGGCCCCGGATAGATCACTTCCAGCTGATATCGATCCATTATCCTATTCGCGATTGCCGCTTATTTATAAAGATTCACTGGATGCAGAGGGGCAGCGTATCTTTGAAGTGATTAATGGTACCGAAACCACTCAAGCTAGATTTGGGCCACCTAATAATTCGATGTATAGCATCGGTCCGTCTGAACCTTATGATGTTATGAATCAGTTACTGCGCAGAGCCAGTGTTGGCCCTCAATTTTTTGAGATCAGCACTTTGGTTCCGGCACGTGAGTTCAATCAGCAATATGAGTGGACAGCACACGAACTTGCTGCTCGGCGAGTTGGTGTCGACCAGTCGATAATAGATGTTATTAAATATGATCGGCCGATCACCGGTCTGCCAGAAAAAGAGGCGGCTGTTATTGAATTCGGACGCAATATGTTGCGCGGTGACCATCAGGTGCCCTCAGAGATGTTCGCTAATATGGTGGATCTGTTCGGACGCCAAGGCACTGTCGAGATCATTATGATTATGGGTGACTATACAATGACGGCAATGCTGCTGAACGCGGTGGATCAGCATTTAACGCCTGATAGAGGAGAGCCTTTATTGCCAATGCCTTAAAAACTAATCGCTCGAATCAAGAATGCCTAGCAGCTGATATTGCAGGCTGTTAACAATAAAGGACCCGCTTTTTTGCGGGTTTTTTATTGTTATAAATTACTAGAAACCAAATGAAAAAAATTATTCAAAGCCTGAGATATTATTCAGAATAGTAAAGCATATTTATCGTTCGCTAGCAGAGGCGTCTCTTATAGACTTGAATTCATTGCCTTCAAACCAGTTGGGAAAGCTGTCCTCTCTGGCAAGTGTATTAGCAATATCAAAATACAGGCTTATATCCTCAACTGCGCCACTTAAGTCCCAGTCAGGGTCATATTCATCGGAGACGGCATGGTAACGGTTATCTGTGTAGTCCTGTGCTTGTGCCGCGCCGTATTCGATTCCAAATTCAATATGGTCTTCACCTGATTCTGCATAAAGTGCGGGTACCCCAACTTTGGCGAAATTAAAATGATCAGATCGATAATAGTAGCCGCGTTCAGGCGTGGGCTCAGGTTTAACATATCTGCCTTGTGCCTGAGCTGATTGCTCAAGGTAGTTTTCCAATTCGCTGCTTCTGGCGCCAACCACTACAACATCTTTCATACGCCCAATGGTGTTCATATTATCAATGTTGATATTGGCCACGGTTTTGGCAATAGGATAGATGGGATTCTCGGCATACCATTGCGAACCGAGTAATCCAGACTCTTCTGCAGTGACTGCCAGAAAAACGATACTGCGTTCCGCTGGAGGCTCTTGTGCATGCAAATAAGCCAAGGCCAATAAACCTGCAGTACCGCTTGCATTATCTGAAGCACCATTGAAAATATTGTCGCCTTCCAGATCAGCATTAATACCCAGATGGTCCCAGTGGGCGGTATAGATGATAGTTTCATCTGCTCTAGTGGTGCCGGGAATTACAGCAATAACGTTCTGAGAGTTGGAGGTTCTTACAGTATTCTCTATGCTGACACTTGCTTTTAAGCCTGATAATGGTACCGCTGTGAATCCTGGTTGTGATGCCGCTGCTTTTAAGTCCTGGTAATTCAAGCCGGCACCAGCAAATAGTGATTCAGCAGAATCGAGGGTCAGCCAACCTTCGATGTCGGTTAGATCTTCATTAAGATTATCAGAAGTCAGGCCAATCTGCGGACCTGACCAGCTATTACTGACAACTTCCCAACCATAACCGGCAGGGCCTGTTTCGTGCACAATAAATGCTGCTGCGGCACCTTGACGTGCCGCTTCTTCATATTTATAGGTCCAACGACCATAGTAAGCCATTGCATTACCGTTGAAGAGTTCAGGGTTTTGTGTGGCATAGCCAGGATCGTTAACCAGAATAACAACCGTTTTGCCTGTAACGTCTATACCGGCATAATCATTCCAGTTACGTTCTGGAGCAACAATTCCATAACCAACAAAAACCATGTCACTACCTGCGATGCCTATGGTCGGGATTTGGTGTTGAGTGCCTGCCATCATTTGTTCGCTATAGCTAAAACTGGCTTGATAGTCTTCGCTTTCAATTTGCAGGACTGGATTATTACTAGCGGTAATTTCAGTAACATCGACAGATTGAAAGTAGGAGCCGTTATTGCCGGGTGCAATACCGAGTTGTTCAAATTGATCTTTCAAGTAGGCAATTGTTTTTTCTTCTCCAGCAGTTGCTGGGGCACGACCCTCGAACTCATCGGAAGCCAGAACTGCAACATGTTCATGCAAAAAAGCTTCTATTTCCTTATCTAAATTAGTGGTTTCCGCAGTCTCTGCATCAGGGGTTTCAAGGGTAGCTTGGTCGCTACAAGCAATTAACAAAAGAATCGGGAAGGCTAAGAGTAGGGATTTATAGTTTTGCATGGAGACCTCAATTTTTTTTGAATATTCACAAGATTTAAAAATGGAACTACCGTAACGACTTTGGTTTTAAGTGTATAGGAGCATAACTTATCACAAATAAAATAAATCTATCACTTTTTGGGAGCTGTAAAAAAGCGTTGAAGTGTTAAATTAAACTGTCGCGTAATCAAGGTGATAGGCTTTAGAAAAAAACATTCGAGTTTAATGTGGCTCGATGCTTTTCAATAAAAAGCATCTATTAATATTGAAATGCTTTAATGATTGATATTATTTCTCACATCTAGAATACTATGATCAATACTGATAAGTTTTTAATAGTATCTGTTCAATAGTATTTTAAGAGTAAAAGAATAAAAAGAATAAAAGGTACAGATTTTCCCCCTAAATAAATATTATAAAAAAGGAAAAACTATGCGTATTGGTATCCCCAAAGAAATTCGTGAAGGTGAAAAACGTGTTGCAACCACGCCTGAGGTTGCTGAAATCATTAGAAGTCTCGGTTATGAAATTGCCATTGAGAGCAAGGCCGGATTGGCCTCAAATTTTAGTGATGATGCCTATCGCGAAGCCGGCGTCGAAATTATTCAAAATACCAAAGAGCTCTGGGAAAAATCAGACATTATTCTAAAAGTTCGTGCACCAGAAACTCATCCTGAGCTAGCACTTGATGAAGTTGAGCTTATGCATAAAGATCAGGTGCTGATTAGTTTTATTCAACCGGGGATTTATCCTGAACTGCTAAACAACCTGGCCGCTCAAGGTGGCAGTGTGCTAGCCATGGATAGCGTACCTCGTATATCTCGTGCGCAGAAAATGGATGCGCTTAGCTCTATGGCGAATATCGCTGGATATCGAGCCGTGGTAGAAGCTGCCCAGCATTTTGGACGATTTTTCACGGGTCAGATTACAGCTGCAGGTAAAGTGCCGCCGGCCAAGGTTCTGGTCATTGGAGCAGGTGTGGCAGGACTGGCCGCAATTGGAGCGGCTAAAAGCATGGGTGCAATTGTCCGTGCATTCGATACTCGTCCAGAAGTGAAAGAACAAGTGGAAAGTATGGATGCTGAATTCCTGATGCTGGATTTCGAAGAAGAAGATGCTTCTGGTGAAGGCGGTTATGCCAAAGTGATGAGCGAAGAATTTATTAAAAAGGAAATGGAGTTGTTCGCTCGTCAGGCAATGGAAGTGGATATCGTGATTACTACCGCATTGATTCCCGGCAAGCCTTCGCCAGAGCTTTGGACTGAAGCAATGGTTGAGAGCATGAAAGACGGCAGTGTTATTGTCGATCTGGCTGCTGAGATGGGTGGTAATTGCAAGCTCACTGAAAAAGATAAAGTCGTGGTGAAACATGGTGTCAAACTAATTGGATATACAGACCTTCCTTCGCGTCTAGCCGCTCAAGCCAGTCAACTTTATGCCACTAATTTACGCCATCTGTTAACAGACATGACGCCTGAAAAAGATGGTCAAATACAGATTGATATGGAAGACGAAGTGATTAGAGGATGCACTATAATTAATGAAGGTGAGATTACTTGGCCACCCCCGGCACCTCGATTGTATACCATACCAGAAAAAGAAAAGGCTAAAGCAGCTTCAATCATTCCAGAAACGCCGGCACAACAACAAAGTGCCATAAAACAAATAGCGATGTTTGCTTTAGGCGGAATTATTTTATTTGCATTGGGTTTCGTTGCTCCGCCAGATTTTATGTCACATTTCACCGTCTTCGTGTTGTCATGTTTCATTGGCTACATGGTGATTTGGAATGTATCTCCTTCGCTGCATACGCCATTAATGAGTGTGACTAATGCCATTAGCAGTATCATTATTATTGGCGCCTTATTACAGATATCGTCACCCGATAGTCTCAGTAAATATCTGGCGGCTTTTGCCATACTAATAACCAGCATCAATATTGTTGGCGGTTTTGCGGTTACCCAACGGATGCTCGCAATGTTCAGGAAGTGAAACAGATATAAGTCTGTTTGTTAAAAGTAAAATAAACAGCAGCAAAAAATAAAAGAAGAAAAAGACGAAAAAGAAAAAAAGAATAAAAAGAAGAAGAGAAGAAAATCTGCTCAAAAAAACACAATAATAAATTTGAGCTTAAATTATCAAGAGGTGCTGAATGTCTAATGGAATAATCACCATGGCTTATATCGTCGCAAGTATCTTGTTCATACTTGCATTGGGTGGCCTTAGTAATCAGGAGACAGCCCGTAAAGGAAATTATTATGGAATGGCTGGGATGGCCATTGCTTTATTAGCGACGATTGTTGGTATCGTTACCGGTAATTATTTGCTGATGCTGGGCTGTATAGCTATCGGTGGTTTAATTGGCTTTATTCTGGCGAAGAAAGTTGAAATGACTCAGATGCCTGAGCTTGTTGCTATATTGCACAGCCTGGTGGGTTTGGCGGCCGTGCTGGTTGGTTTTGGGACTTTTCTGGATCACTCTGTTGCTTACTCTGATGCAGAATTAACCATTCATAATGTCGAAATCTATCTGGGTATTTTAATTGGCGCCCTGACTTTTTCTGGTTCTGTAATAGCTTACTCAAAACTTAGCGCCAAGATTGGAGGTAAACCCTTAACATTACCAGCTCGTCATTTTCTTAATTTACTTTTGTTAATCGCGGCTATTTATTATTTGTTCGCCTTTGTTGGAGCGGAAAATAATGATGCGGGCTTGCAATACTTGCTGATCATGACGGTGGTTTCATTGTTGTTTGGTATACATATGGTTATGGCAATTGGTGGTGCCGATATGCCTGTAGTTGTCTCTATGCTTAACTCTTATTCGGGTTGGGCAGCAGCAGCAACGGGATTTATGCTTAGCAATGACTTGCTTATCGTGATTGGTGCATTGGTAGGAAGCAGCGGCGCTATTCTTAGTTACATTATGTGTCGCGCGATGAATAGAAAATTTTTATCAGTGATAGCCGGTGGTTTTGGTACGTCTTCCGGAGGAGGGAGTGGTCAACAGTCGCAAGGAGATGCAGCAGATGTGCAGGCAATTGATGCAGAAAGCGTTGCCATGCTGTTAGGCGGAGCGAAAAAGGTAATGATACTGCCTGGCTATGGTATGGCTGTTGCCCAAGCACAACATTCAGTCTTTGAGATGAGCAAAAAGTTGCGGGAGATGGGTGTTGAAGTTGGCTTTGGCATTCACCCGGTAGCAGGACGTATGCCAGGTCATATGAATGTACTACTGGCAGAAGCCAGAGTGCCCTACGATATTGTTTATGAAATGGATGAGATCAATGATGATTTTCACAATGTGGATGTCAGTATCGTAATTGGAGCAAATGATATTGTGAACCCGGCAGCCAAGGAAGATCCCAATAGCCCCATTGCTGGAATGCCCGTGTTAGAACCCTGGTTAGGTAAAACCACTGTAGTACTCAAGCGGTCCATGGCGTCCGGTTATGCAGGTGTGGACAATCCTCTTTTTTATAAAGAAAATACTCGCATGTTGTTTGGTGATGCCAAAGAAAGCATCGATGCAGTGCTAAAGAGCTTGTAAGCTTTCCTCTTATTTATCTTTATCCTTTCCTGCAACTAAATTGCTTATTCATTTTGTATGGAGATTATGTTGATTTTGAAAAATACACTGACTGTTTCGTCTTTTCAGTTCTTAAAGCTCTCTATGCTCACTAAGCTCTCAATTAAAAAGTTCGTAATTCAGTTCTCAATATTAATGCTTATGGTTCCGGTATTATTTAGCTGTACTCGGCAGGATCAGGTAAGGGAAACTGAAGGAAGTATTGAGAGTGTTGTTGCCACAGAAGGTTCCAAACCCAATATTTTATTCATGATTGCCGATGATCTCGGTGTTGAGCAATTAGCGTCTTTTGGAATTGGTTCGCAGCCTGCTGTTACGCCTAATCTAGATCGCTTGGCTCAGCAGGGAATGAGCTTCTCCAATGTTTGGGCTCAACCAATTTGTTCGCCGACTCGAGCGACACTTCTTACTGGGCGCTATGGCTTTAGAACAGGAGTAGGAACAGCCACACCTGAAAGAATAGGAGGAGAATACCCTGAACTTGAGCCTGCTGAAAATGGTGGTCCAGATTTATCTAGTTTTACTGGCCTATCGAATAAACCTTTGGAGGTATATGAAGATCTTGGACCTGTTTTTCGTGAATTTCGTCGTTACTTTGCTAATGATGATGACCCAAGGGATGGGCCATTTCCTTCTGGTACCGGCTTGCATAGCGATGAGCTGGCTTTGCCCGAAATTCTTCGAAATTCTGGCTACGCTACAGCAGCGATAGGTAAATGGCACCTTGCAGAAAGTCGTAATGGCTGGCTACAACACCCAGGTAATGTAGGTTTTGATTATTATTCGGTGAATATGCTCAATCAACCTGAATCCTATTTTGGCTGGTTTGAAAATGTAAACGGTATCATTGAACAGCGCAGTGGTTACACTCCGGAGCAAAAGATCGATGATGCTGTGGAATGGCTGGCTGGGCAGGGTGATGATCCCTGGCTTCTCTGGCTTGCCTTCAATCTGCCTCATTATCCACACCATATACCTGAGGTTGAAGGGCTTGATAGTAATGGCTTGGATCCTGGTGACCATAGAAGTGCTTTGGATGTCATGACTGCCAGGATGGACCAGGAAATAGGGCGCTTGTTTGAGGCTATCGGTGAAGAAGAACTGAATAACACTATAGTCATAGTGATTGGTGATAACGGTACGACCGGAGAGGCCAATGATCCACCTTTTCATCCCGATCGAGGTAAATTCACACTTTATGAGGGTGGTATTAGAGTTCCACTGATAATAACTGGGCCTGGTGTTCCCGCTGGAGAGCAGTCTGCTGTAATGGTGAATAGTACGGATTTGTTTGCAACACTCATAGATATTACTGGTGGCGAATTGCCTGAAGGTCTAAAGCATGATTCGGTATCACTGACGCCATATTTTGATAATCCAGCAGCAGCATCAATCAGAGATTATATTTATTCGGATGCTTTTTATGAGGGTAGCGGGATTGAAGAAGGAGCATTTACCATTCGTGACGACAGCTACAAGCTTATCCGCTGGCATGACCATCAAGAGCTTTATAATCTTGATTTGGACCCCTATGAGAATACTGACTTATTGCAAGATGGTGAGTCTGAAGCTGAACGGCTCATCATTGAAAGCTTGGAAAGTAGAGTCACAGAATTACGAACAATTTAACTTTAATTAAATATTTATAATCAATAAGTTATAATAATAACTTAAAGTAATATATATTATATTTTTCTTGCATTCACTAAAGTATGGACTATAAAAAAGGCGGCTTATAAAGCCGCCTTTTTTTTTCAGAAAAGACTAATTACTGTCTATTTGTTGCAGCTCATCAATACCACCGACGGCTCTCATATGTGTCTCAGCTGGCGGAATTCTCGCGGCTAGTTCCGCTTTGATAGCAGCATATTGAGGATCATTGGCTAAATTAATATATTCAAGGGGGTCAACTTCATTATTGTATAGTTCTTCTTCGCCATTTGAATAAATAATGTATCGATAGTTGTCGTCTCTAACGCTGAAGTTACCGTAGTCACCATAAGTGGTAATAGCAACATCGTCCCATTCCATATCAGGATTTTCCAAGAGAGGGACCAGACTGTTGCCATCAACCCACTCTGGGCGATCAAGGCCGGTTAATTCCATCAAGGTGGCATAAATATTCTGAGTAGAAACGACTTCATCTGAACGCGAACCGGGTGTAGTAATACCAGGGGCAACGATAATAAAAGGCACTCTTGTTGTTTCATCCCATAAGGTCATTTTACCCCAGCTGTCTTTTTCGCCTAAATGAAAGCCGTGATCAGCCCAAAGGACGATAATGGTATTATCAGCTTGCCCACTTTCATCCAGTGCATTGATTAATTCACCTACCATAGCATCAGAGAAGCTTACACTAGCCATATAACCTTGCACTGCTTCCTGCCATTTTCGTGGGCCACGCTCTTTAATCCAGTCCATGGTGGATTCGTTGAGGTCGGGCTCAGCTCCTGCTAAGTCGGCATAGACGGCAGGCACATCATCCAGATCAGTTTCCAGATAATCTGGCAGAATGACGTCTTCAACAGGGTACATGTCAAAATATTTTTTGGGAGCATACCAGGGCAGGTGTGGTCGAAAAATACCTGCAGAAAGAAAGCGAGGACCTGTTCGCGCTGCCAAAAGCTGTTGGCTTACCCAGTTGACTACCTGACCATCACCCATCGCTGCATCAGTGGTAATTGTAGGGGCAAAATCGAAATGACCAGTGGTGATGCCGTTACCGGCAGCACTTTGTTGATTCGGGTTTGCAGGAGGGAAGACTTCGTCCGGCAATTGGCGCTCGAGTGAGGGGAAATAGGCATCCCAGGCATTGACATCCTGCTGTCCGCCAAAAGCGGACGTGGCATATGTGTGAGCATGGAATAATTTACCACCACCCAGAGTTAAATAATCGTTCTCTTTGAAATAGCGGGGCAGGGATAGTTTGTCTTCAAAGGTCGGATTAGTTCGCCAGTCGCCTAATTGAGTGTATACGCCGCTGCTAAAAGGGCTCATGCCAAATAAAATAGCGGTTCTTGCAGGCAAACATGCCGCTGCCGGAGTATGGGCATTAGTAAAAAGCATGCCGCGCTCAGCGAGAGCGTCTATATTAGGCGTTTGAGTTTGTGGATGACCACCCAATACTCCGACCCAGTCATTAAGGTCATCAATGGCGATAAACAAAACATCGGGTTTATCTTGTGCCATGGCTTGTGTGGTAAAACCAAGGGCTAGGGCTAAAAGTAACACTTTCTTCAACATTGAACTCACTCCGTGTTATTAATTATAAATTTTGGGTGATTGCTTTATTATGAATATCGAGATTGCGGATACTACTATACTCGAAGTTTTCTGGCACTATAAAACTTGACTGATGAACTATCTTATTGGTTTGTTCGCACTAGAGTATGAGATACTTTGATGCGTGATAAATTGAATGCAGTTAAATCATAAATTGGGGCTTCTTCACAGGATTTTTCCTTGCAATAAAATCTTAAATTGAATGTAATTTGCTCAGACACTAATAATGCCTACTCGAGGTTAGCTATGAAAACTAAAAATGACATGGATACTGATAACAAGAATCCAGAACAAGAAGAAACTCCAATAGAGCGCCGATCTTTAGTAAAGGCAATGGGAACAGCCGCTATTGCTGGCTTGGCTGTTAATGCGTCAACAGCTAATGCTCAAAATAGAGGGGCAGGTAATGGTTTCAGACCCATGCGGCACAACCAGGATGCCTGGCTGAATGAGTTGCCAGGCAATCATCGTGTGTTTGTGGACACCTCAAGCGCTTCTGGTGGAGTTGACGGCTTGCTTTATGCGGCCAATGTAATGAATGCGCATAACAATGCCTATGCTGGTTCAGACGAAGATTATGCGATGATTGTTTGTTTTCGCCACAATTCAACCCCCTTTGCCTTCAACGATGCTATCTGGGAGAAGTATGGTGAGATATTTCATAGTATTAATCAATATGCTGATCCTTTAACGGGAGAGGCACCCGCACTTAACGTCTTAAATTCTGCTGAGCATTCTTTCTTCCCGGGCCTTACTATCGATAATATGGCAGCAAGGGGCGTGCAGTACGCTATCTGTCAAAATGCTACTAGATTTTTCTCTGGAGGGATTGCAAGAGCTACAGGCGGATCGGCAGATGAAATCTTTGAAGAATTAGTCGCTAATGCAATTCCGAATGCTCACTTCATCTCAGCCGGCGTTATTGCAGCCACCAGAGCACAGGAATACGGGTATAGTCTATTAGCCGTAGGATGAGTTCAACTTCAGAATCCTCATCGGGTTCAACTGGCGCTTTAGGGGCTTCTTCAAAGGATAAGCTAGTTGATACCTGGCTCGTCTATGCCCATAGCATGGCCGCTATGGGCACTTTATTGCTGGCGGTGATTTTCGGCATTGTTATTTCATTACAATTCTTTATGCCTGACTTGGGCGCGGATTCCTCGGCATTCTCCTGGGGAAGGCTGCGTTATGCGCATACCCAGGGAATTATGCTTGGCTGGTTGGGGAATGCCTTTTTGGCGTTTCTTTACCATGCTGTTCCCATTTTAACGGGCAAGCCTGTTACTAGCAGCTTGCTTGGGCGTTGGTTATTTGGTCTTTGGAATTTCATCGTCGTTTTGCCAGGCTTTGTTTTGGTATTGGCCGGAATCAGCCAGCCGATAGAATGGGCCGAGTTTCCACTTGTTATTGATTTCTTCGCCATTCTCGGCTTCGTACTGGTCGCTTATCAATTTTTACCTGCTTTCTTTCAGCGCGGTCTTGACGACTTGTATGTATCCAGTTGGTACATTATTGGCGGGCTGGTTTTTACGCTACTAGCTTATCCCATGGGCAACATGATTCCGGAAATTGTTCCTGGTGCCGAAAGCGCAGCCTTTGGTGGTCTATGGATTCACGATGCCGTTGGTTTATTCGTGACGCCATTGGCCCTGGCAATTTTGTATTTTGTTATTCCTGCAGCGACGGGTCGGCCGATTTTCAGTCACTTCCTGTCGATGTTTGGGTTTTGGGGTTTGTTTTTTCTTTACCCCTTAAATGGCACTCACCACTATGTGTTTTCAGTTATCCCCATGGCGGCGCAACTAGGGGCGATAGCGGCATCAGCCTTACTTGGGATCATCGTCGTCATCGTCGTAACCAATCTGTCACTGTCTCTAAGAGGATCAGGCTGGATACCTAAAGACATCGGTTTGCGTTTTGTCGCAATGTCCATTGTGTTCTATTTGATTGTCAGCATACAAGGTTCGTTTCAGGCGCAGATGAGCCTTAATCAGGCGGTGCATTTTACAGACTGGGTGGTTGCGCATTCGCATCTAGCCATGCTGGGTTTTGCAAGCTTTGCTGCGATTGGCGGAATGATTCATGCCTGGCAACGAATTTCCTGGGCCCGATATAATGCCGCTGCGCTCGAATGGTCTTTTTGGCTGCTTGTTGTTGGCATCGGGATTATGTTTATAGATTTAACGATTGCCGGAATCATTCAAGCCAATTTATGGCTGAGTGGAGCTCCCTGGCTTGAGTCAGTGCAGGCCTCGAAACCCTATTGGATAATCCGCACTATATCCGCAATTCCAGTCACGGCTGGTTTTATAGCCTTGTTTATTGGCTTAGTCACCGGGCCTCAGGGTGCTGGGTCGAAAGCGCTTACTCTAAACAGCAAGCAAGAAAAAGCTTCATGGGTACGTCCCAGTTTTGCAACGAATACTTTTGCGCAAGAACTTGGCGTGACTAACTCGGGCAGGGTACTGAGAATGTCCTACTTGGCAGCCACCTTAGCTGGACTAACTTTTTTTGTTGTTTCGGTGTTCTTGCTGGGTTTCCTGCCAGGAAAAGCGCTTGATCAGCAAATTAGCTTAATGACCCCAGAGAATGTTCTCAGGCCAACAGTGTCCGAGATGCGCGGACGTGAAATCTATGCGCGAGAAGGCTGTGCTTATTGTCATACTCAGCAAATACGCTATACCGAAGCGGACATTAATCGCTTTGGTGCTCCGACCCTGGCCTGGGAAGGGCAGTTTGATTTTCCGCACCTCTGGGGCACGCGACGGATTGGCCCTGATTTGGCGCGTGCAGGTTCAACACGCAGTGCTGACTGGCAACTATTACATCTCTATTCGCCACGCAGCGTTTCACCTCTATCAATCATGCCTGCCTATCAATCTCTTTTTGATGGAGGGCCTGATAAACCAAAACAGGAAGCTTATGATCTATTGGCTTTCATTGAATCTCTGGGACGCGCCAGAGAAATAGCCTGGCCGGATGGCGACCTGGCTGCGCGTGAACTTTATCTTGAAGATAAATGGGCATTAATGTCTTTCGATGCGCCATTATTGAATGCACACCCGAATAAAACGCAAGCCAGAGGGGAGTTTCCAGAGTTTGGAGCTGCGGCCTCGGCAGAAGTTGGTCAACAACTCTGGCTTGATAACTGTGCAAGCTGTCATGGAGAGAGAGGTCAAGGTGATGGAATCGCAGCTGACTGGCTGCAGCCAAGTCCTGCTAACCTGACTCAACACGAATATTCCACCAATAAAATTGCTGATGTCTTATGGAATGGTGTGGATGGCACTGCCATGCCAGCCTGGCGTGATCAGACTCCTGAAAATTTAGCTGCACTGCTTAATATCGTTAAGGGATTTTCCATAACTGGAACGCCTGTAAATGCCGGCGCTAATGATCTTTTATTGGGTGAACAGATCTATACCGAAAACTGTATCCAATGCCATGGCTTGTTCGGTAACGGAGATGGCTTTGCTGCTAGTGAGCTGGCTATTGCACCAACTGACTTCAGAAATCAGCGACCAAGCATTGCTGAGAGTATAAGAGTGCTGCAAAATGGCATTGACGGCTCACCCATGGCGCCCTGGAATGATCGTTTGTCTCCTGATGAAATGTTGGCCGTAACGCATTATCTGCGTGAGTTTTTTAATGAATAACTTGCTGTACTCAACAAAGCTTGGAGTAAAATAATAATGACGAATGCTATTGTATTTGGATCACTGGCTATAGCTTTAGTTTATTTTATAACCTGGGCATTACGGCGTGATTTCAGAGAGCAAATTGAGCGGCCAAAACACCGTTTTCAGGATCAAATTCAACAGTATGATAATCAGTTCGTTGAGCAGAAACATGAAGCCTAGACACTTGAGGATTATAGGTTAAATAAAAATGGCTGAAGATAAGGCAAACTCCGGATTAGCATTTATCATTATTGCGCCTGTTATCGCAGGGTTGGCATTAATTGTGGGCACCTTGTTTCTATCGAATACAGATAACCCGGAATCTGAACTGGCCGCTGAAGCCACTGCCGAATATGGGCAAAGATTGCTTAGAGATACCGTGTCTCTATTGGGGCCGGATCAACCCGATCCAGACATGAGATATATCGGTAATCGTCTGGATTGTGCTTCCTGCCATCTCGATACAGGTACTGAGCCGGGAACTTTGTCATTGATGCAATCGGCTTCACGTTACCCGAGGTTTATGGGAAGAGAAAACGAAGAGCGAGACCTTAAAGACAGAATTAATGGCTGCATGCAACGTAGTATGAACGGCAGGCCGTTTTCTCGAGACAGTGTAGAGTTGGCAGCGATGGAAAATTATATTTTGAGTTTGGGTGCGCAACATGATGCGATGAGTGAAGCCAAAACTATCGCTGACGAACCTTCGGCCTTTATAGAGCCGCAACGACGTGCAAATCTAGAAGCAGGCCAGATAGTTTATGAACAACGTTGCCAAATATGTCACGGTGAAAATGGGGAAGGACTCAAGGAGAGCACTGACATCAGTAATGGTTATTTATTTCCCCCCGTTTGGGGAGCTGATAGCTATAATAACGGGGCAGGTATGAATAGAGTTCTCACGGCGGCGCGTTTTATCAAGGCGCGTATGCCCCTGGGTGAAGCAACATTAACTGATAGTGAGGCCTATGATGTTTCTGCTTATATCAATTCAAAGCCTAGGCCGATTAAAAGTGATCTTGAGTTGGATTATCCGGACTTAAGGCTCAAGCCTCTAGATAGTCCTTATCCTCCTTATGCTGACCCTTTCCCTCAGGAACAACATCAATACGGACCTTTTGCTCCAATTCGCGAATTTTATGAAAATTTAAATTAATGCATGAAGTTTGCATATGGATTTTAGGTAAAAAGTTTCTATATAAATAATTTCTTTATCATCACAAAGGCAAATTTTATTTACTATTAAATTCCCAACACAGAGAGCGTTAATGAAATGCAAGTTACCCTTATTAAAAACCATCTTTTGAAAACAACACTTTTTGCTTTTTTTCTTTTTTTAAACGCATGTGCATCAGTGAATAATGATAATGCTGTATGGATTGATGTACGAACGGTTGAGGAATATAACGAAGACCATATTGATGGAGACTTGAACATTCCTTTGCAGGTGATCGATGTTGAAGAGTTCGCATCAATGTTTTCAAAAGATGAAGAAATAAATCTGTATTGCCGCAGTGGTAATCGTGCCGGGCAGGCCAAGCAAATTCTTGAGGCTGCTGGCTTTACCAATGTCAATAACAGAGGAGGGATAGGAGATGCCAGGGAACTTCGTAATCTGGCCGCCCAAAGTACTGCACAATAAAAAGGCTA
Source organism: Pseudohongiellaceae bacterium (assembly GCA_965661005.1). Lineage (GTDB taxonomy): Bacteria > Pseudomonadota > Gammaproteobacteria > Pseudomonadales > Pseudohongiellaceae > UBA5109. Next base: position 83,360 of record CBFICB010000008.1, on the reverse strand, counting down.
TTGCCCCTAGATTATTTACAGGGTAGTTTTAAAAGGGTTTATTCTTTTAAGGCGATGACAAGTTCATCAAGTAATTGGTACAGCAACTCAATTTTTTCTTCGCCGAATTGCTGGGTTATGTGCTCATAACGTTCTGCTGATTTTGGTGCAATCTTGGTGTAGAGTCTGCGCCCAGTGTCGCTAAGAAAAAGTTCTGAGCGACGGTGATCACTGGCAACAGTTTTACGTCTAATCAGTCCTCGTGCTTCAAGGTTTTTTGAAATGCGTGACATGCTTGGCATCATTAAAAAACAACGCTCTGCCAATTCCGACATTTCTATTCCATCTTCCTGCTCAAGAAATCTTATCACTCGCCACTGTTGCGGCGAGAGATCATGCTTTTTTAAATGTGGTATGAATTTTTTCATCACTGCTTCACGAGCACGAAGCAGCGACATTGGTAAAGATTTGCCGAACTCCCTTAAGGGTAAATCGGCAGGCATTGAATTGGTTTTAAGATTCAACTGGCTCATCAATAACACCATTCACCAAGGTTCCAACACCTTCAACACTCACTTCTATTATATCGCCAGGCACCAGATATCGCGGTGGGTCGAAACGAGCTCCTGCGCCATTTGGTGTTCCTGTGGCAATGATGTCGCCGGGCTTAAGGTGAAAAAATTGTGAGCAGTAAGCAATAATGTATTTAAAAGGAAACATCATGCTGGCAGTGGTATCGTCCTGACGAACTTCACCATTGACTGTCGTTGTTACTCTCATGTTTTCATATTGCTCAGCACTAAATTCATCTGCGCTCACTAACCAGGGCCCAAGTGAACCGGAGTTTACAAAGTTTTTACCCTGGGTCACATTAAACTTGGCATGTCTTACCCAGTCACGCAAAGTGCCTTCATTCATGATAGTTAAGGCAGCAATATGCTCATAAGCGTTTTCTTCTTTTATTCGACGACCAGCTTTACCGATAACAATAACTATTTCACCTTCGTAATCGAGCTGATCAGATTCAGGCGGTCGCCAAAGCGGTTCATCATGAGCTGTTAGTGAATCTGGGGTTCGAATAAATAAGCTGGGGAATTTAGGAGCATCTGTGCCGTCTTTATATTCAGCATTTCGATTGGCATAGTTAACCCCTATACAGGCAATTTTTTCCGGGCTGGATAGAGGCTTAAGGATTTTGACTTCGGCTAAAGGGCAAACAGGTGTTGATTCGGTAGCAAGGTTTTTTGCTTCGTCGAGTCGGCCTTCTTCAATAATGGATTGTAAACTGCCCCCTATTTTAGCTCCAAGGTCTATAACCTGGTCATCAATGATTGCGCCCCAGGAATCAGAACCTTGATAATTAAAAGATAAAAATCGCATAAAGCGCTCCTTGGTATATATTGTTTGTGATTTGTGTTTCTTGCATTCAATTTGCAGATAACTTAACATGTTAAGTAATTTAAAACAAGGTAGATGCAGAGTTTGAACTGGCAAGCTTAGATAGCAACAGCCTCATCTTTGCATTACAGGCTTAGCCAGAAGACAAATACAAGCATTTGTAAAAAGGAATAAAAAAATGAGTGAGTTAGAAAGCAATTTAGAAGCGGCCAATAAATATCTTCAGAAATTCAAGGATCAGCTAACCGGTCATTTCATTGACGGTAAGATGGAAGTGCCTGCAGGTGCTGTAACCTATACTAATACCACACCGACTGACCAAAGCTCGCTAGGTGAAGTGGTGAGAGGTACTGCTGCAGATATTGATCGAGCTTGTAATGCAGCTGAGGCGGCCTTCGCTGACTGGCGTGATATTCCCGGAGCAGAACGTAAAAAATTACTTAATCATTTTGCTGACAAAATAGTTGAGCGCGCGGAAGAAATTGCTTTAGTTGAATCAATGGATTGCGGGCAGGCTATTCGCTTTATGAAGCAGGCGGCCATTCGTGGTGCAGCAAATTTTCGGTTTTTTGCCGATAAAGCCCCTGAATCACGTAATGGCTTGGCTTTGCATCAGGAGGAGCACACTAATTTCACCATTCGGACGCCTATTGGACCAGTGGGCATTATCACTCCCTGGAATACACCTTTTATGTTGTCCACCTGGAAAATTGCTCCAGCCCTGGCCGCCGGTTGTACTGTCGTGCACAAGCCCGCAGAATTGACACCCCTAAGTGCCATGTTGCTGGCTGATATTGCAAAGGATGCAGGCTTGCCAGATGGAGTTTGGAATACGGTTAACGGCTTTGGTGAAGATGCCGGTAAAGCCTTGACTGAACATTCAGCTATTAAGGCAGTCGCATTGGTTGGTGAGACCGCTACTGGAAGCCATATTATGCGTCAGGGCGCAGATACTCTTAAGCGCATGCATTTTGAGCTTGGGGGTAAAAATCCTGTCATCGTGTTTGATGATGCTGATTTTGACAGAGCTTTGGATGCTGTTGTTTTCATGATTTACAGCCTTAATGGCCAACGCTGCACTTCTTCTAGTCGCTTGCTGATTCAGTCAGGTATTAAAGAAAAATTCATGGACGCCCTGCAAAAGCGTGTGGCTAATTTGAAGGTTGGGCATCCTCTTGATCCACAAACAGAAGTTGGGCCGCTTGTTCACACTGGCCATTTTGAGAAAGTGTTAAGTTATATGGATGTTGCCAAGCAAGATGGCGCAACAATATTAGTTGGAGGTGCCAGAAGAGAGGACCTGGGTAATGGTAATTACGTTGCGCCGACACTTTTCACTGAGGCTAACAACAAAATGCGAATTGCCAGAGAAGAAATTTTTGGTCCGGTGTTAACGGCGATTGAATTCGATAGTGAAGAGCAGGCGGTAGAGATCGCCAATGATACTGAATATGGTCTAACGGCCTATATCTGGACTGAAAATAATGGTCGTGCTATGCGCATGGCGCGAAATGTTGAGACTGGAATGCTTTGGGTAAACTCAGAAAATAATCGAAATTTACCTTCGCCATTTGGTGGTATAAAAATGTCGGGCATTGGTCGTGACGGTGGCGATTACAGCTTCGATTTTTATATGGAAACCAAAAATATTTGTGTTGCACATGGCACTCATCGCGTTCCTGTATTAGGCCACTAACAGCAACAAATAAAAAAAGAGGAAACCTATGGCGCATTTTGTTCTCGAGTATTCTGATAATCTCGAACAGGATCAGAAATCAATCCAAGACTTGTTCAGTGCATTGCACCAGGCGGCAGCAGATACAAAATTATTTCCTTTAAAAGGTATTCGCAGTCGTGCTTATTGTTGTGAACAATACCGTATGGCCGACGGCAATCCCGATCATGGTTTTGCCCATTTACAAGTGCTCTTAGGTGCAGGTAGAACCATGGAAGAAAAGCAAAGTGCTGCCGATTTGTTTTTTGAAGTTTTCACTGAACATTTTTCTGCACAATGTGATCAGCATGGCATGGCATTATCGTTTGAAATGAAAGAGCTGGAACCCGTTTTAAAATTCAATAAAAACAACATTGAGGATTATTTATAACTATGCTTACGCAAGAACAAATACAGCAAGCAGCTGATGATCTTTATCTGGCCGAGCAAAATCGCCAGCAAATTGCACCGTTAACCTTGACCTATCCTGATATGAATATGGAAGATGCTTATGCGGTTCAAACAGCATGGGTTAAACGAAAAATCGATGATGGCCGTAAAGTCATAGGTTATAAAATCGGTCTTACGTCCAGAGCCATGCAGCGGGTGATGAACATTGAAACACCTGACTATGGTGTGTTACTGGACGATATGGCTTTTAAAGATGGTAGCGATATTGTGACCGCAGATTTTCTCGATCCCCAAATTGAAGTTGAATTGGCTTTTGTCTTGAAGAAAACACTTTCTGGTGAAAATGTCACCGTTGAAGAAGTGCTTGATGCTACTGATTATGTGATCCCGGCATTTGAGCTGATAGCCGCACGCAGTGTTCGCGCTAATCCAGAAACCGGCTATACACGCAAAGTGTTCGACACGATAGCTGACAATGCAGCCAATGCCGGGATTATTACTGGTGGACTTAAAGTTGGACCATCTGAGCTGGATTTACGCTGGTGTGGAGCCATTGTTGAGCTGAATGGTGTTATTGAACAAACTGGCTTGGCGGCAGCTGTTCTGGGTCATCCTGCCCAGGGTATATGCTGGATTGCGAAACGTTTTGCTCCCCATGGTATTGCGTTACAGCCTGGACAGGTACTACTGTCGGGCTCTTTCACTGCCCCTGTAAAAGTTAAAGCAGGCGATAAAGTGACAGCAGATTACGGCAAGCTTGGAAATATCTCGGTGAATTTTGTCTAAAGAGTTTTATTTAGACCAATAAAATTTAAAACTTATTTAATTAAACAGCGCGAACATTATGCAGATTCCTACAAATAAATTTAAAGCAGGACTGAAGGGCGATAAAAAACTCTTCGGTATATTTATGGGCATTCCCAATACGACTGTTGCAGAATTATGTGCTGGTGCGGGCTTTGACTGGGTATTGGTCGATGGAGAGCATGGAACATTTGATCTGCAATCTATCATGGCACATTTGCAGACAATAGCAGCATATCCGGTTTCAGGCATTGTGCGTGTTGTGGAAGGGCAGACTGCGATAATTAAACAAGTGCTGGATGTCGGCGCACAAACGGTTCTTGTTCCTATGGTGGATACAGCAGAACAAGCCGAGCAAATAGTTCGAGCGTGCAAGTATCCTCCGAATGGTATTCGAGGACTCGGTACTGCCCTGGCTAGAGCTGCTCAATGGAACCGAATTCCCGATTATTTACATAAGGCTAATGATGAAATTTGTGTAATAGTACAAATAGAAACAGTCACGGCTGTCAAAAACATTGATGCTATCTCAGCGGTCGACGGTGTTGATGCTGTGTTTATTGGCCCGTCAGATTTGTCAGCATCCATGGGCTATGTTGGTCAACAAGATCATCCTGAAGTGGTTGAAACAGTTTGTCGGGGTATTAAAAGCATCAAGGCTGCCGGCAAAGAGGCTGGTGTGTTGGCAGTTAACAAAGAATTAGTACAAAAGTATTCAGAAGCGGGAGCAAAATTTATTGGTGTTGGTGTTGATACGGCATTATTCTCCAATGCGACAAAAAAACTGGCAGCAGATTTTGGTGAAGATATAGACGGCAAGGAGCTTGCCGGTTATTAAGTAGCAATTTAAGCTTGGTTTATGTCAAAAAACCGAACAAAAGAGTTCAATTAGGCAAACCGATTATGCAAAGAAAAAAAACCGACTCTAAAGGTCATTTTTCAAACTCAGTCTATCAGAAGCTTTTTTCACGAGCTTCAAACAAAAAAATACAATCCAATCCTGACCGGCGTAAATTTTTAGCGAGCACTGCCGGAACTACAGCCGCGGCCTTTATGGCTAGCTGGCCTTTGCAGTCGATGGCAGCTGAAGGGCGCTTATCAGCCCGAGCTCAGAACCAATGGGATCCCGGAATCGTTCGGCATTTATTACCAAGCGTTAATGATACTCGAATGCTATTAAAGCTGTCTTTGGAGCGGCCACTTGCTGCGGCGCCCCGGTTAAACATCCAAGGCGCTGGTATTAACAGAAGTATACAAGGCAAAATGAATGACACTGCCGGTGAATTCTGGCAATTTTATGTAGAGGATTTAAGCCCTTCATCAACCTATGAATTGTCTTTGGTCGAGAGTAATGGTGAATCAATCTGTGAGGCGTGGCCACTTGCTACTTTTCCTGCTCCAGAGCAAGAGGTCGATAGTGCAAGGATTGTGTTTTATACCTGTGCTGGCGGTCCACAGGGAAGTTATACCGGTATTGCTGATCGGCAAGGGTTCCTCCCGACTCTGGTCAGGAACCGTATATTAAGACGTGCTCTGGATTTTGCACCTGATGCAGTCGTGGCTAATGGTGATCATATCTATTGGGACTTACATCAATGGCGTCCGGATCAAGATATAGGCGAGCTTAGCGCTGAAGGCAGAGAGTCTAATTTTAATTTTAATAAGGGTGTGTTTAACGATAATAATGAACTTGCCTTGAAGATGGCGGTTGACCAGCAAATCGTGCCGGTCTATGGCACAGATTTTCGATCCACGCCGGTGTTTTTTTTGCAGGATGATCATGACCACTGGGAAAATGATCACCCAACCACTTATCCTGTGACGCAGTTTCAACTCGAACTCGCCAGAACGACTCAGCAAATGTATTACCCCGAGTTTCTGGCAGATAACACTCGACCAGAAAACTTGCCCTGGTCAGGTACAAGCAGTCGCGGGGATTTATCAGAAAGTTTTGGTACCTTACGTTTTGGCGATATGGCAGAGGTGCTGTTGTATGACGTTAGAAGAACGCTCACTGTTCATGAGAGAGATGCCGTTTTTATTGATCGCTCTGTGGAAGCTTGGCTGAAAGACAGAACGGCATCCAATGACACACGACACCTGGTTCATGCGCCTTCTAACCCTTTTGGATGGTCCGCTGGTAAATGGGGAGAGTGGTACCCGGATGAGTTAGATCCGAACACCAATCAACTCTCAATTGATATTCCCAAGCCTTTGTGGCGCCAGGGCTGGTTGGATCAGCATGATCGATTGATTCAGTCATTAACGGATATGCGGCATCGGTCGCCTCTGGTAATTAGCGGCGACCTGCACGCTATTGGAGCTGGAGAGATTCAGCGTTCGGGTGCTATCGATTTAAATGATAATCCGGTGACCGCCATATTGGGTGGGCCAGTTGGAACATCGCCTCAGGGTTGGCCTTCAGGAGCCAGGGGAGTTCCTTCTATGCCTTCCTTGCATCTTGATGTGAATGAAATCATGACTCCTATAGAACAGCATGGCTTCACTATTGTTGATTTTTTACCTGACAAAATGATCATTCGCTTATTTAAATGGGATGCAAACAGTGAAACTCTGGAAGCAATTGATGCCATGGAAGCTTTTCATACCATTGAGCTTGAAAGACCGGTTTAAATCAATATGCTCTTTCTGTTGTAGGCGACTATCACCAAAAGTGAATTTACCACTGGTTGCTTGCGGCTCTGGTACTGCTGCTCCTGTCTGAGGTGATACCGGGAATATGGCATTAATTTGACCCGTGCCTGAGCTGGCAAATTAGGGCGTTATGATGTCAACGGCTTGATCATACTCAGACCAGCCTAATAAACCCAGTAGCATGGCAGTGTCATGCATAAAGCCTTCGCCGTGCCCCTTAGCCGCATATTCGGGCAGCATCTCACAGAACTTAGACCATTCAGCATTTTTCCACATCTCAACAACTTCGTGATCCATGGTTTCTAAAAAAGGGCTCCAGATTTTGTCCAGATATTCTGGCGCAGTACCATTTTCAGGAAGAAGAGCTTGAAAACTCTTTTACCTGAAAGCTGATTAGAAGCGGTCTATGCCGCTTCAAACTCAATTCTGTTTTTATTAGAAAACTACTTATTCAACTTCGTCGTAAGGCAGGCCTACATAATTTTCAGCTACAACTCTTAAGCCGGTTTCAGTGCCAGTAAAATAATCGAGTTCGCTTTTTTGCACGCCGAGCTCAAAAGTATTGTCTGATAATTTATGCAGCATATTTGTCATCCACCATGAAAAATGCTCGGATTTCCAGATTCTTTTGAGACAAAGTTTTGAATACTGCTCAATAGCTTCTGGTTTATTTTCCTTATATACCTTGAGCATAATGCGGTAAAGATAGTTGACGTCACTGCTGCCAAGATTCAAACCTTTCGCGCCCGTAGGAGGCACAATATGGGCAGCATCACCAACTAAAAACAGGTGGCCATATTGCATTGGTTCAGTAATAAAGCTGCGCAAAGGCGCAATACTTTTTTCTAGTGAAGGGCCTGTTATTAAATTATCTCTTATACTTTCAGGCAAACGGCTCCTTAGCTCTTCCCAAAAACGCTCATCAGACCAGTCTTCTACTTTTTCATCCATCGATACGTCAACATAATAACGGCTTCGCGTTTCTGACCTCATACTGCAAAGAAAAAACCCCCTGTCGCTGGTGCCATAGATCAGTTCATCTGAGATGGGAGGTGTGTCTGAAAGGACGCCTAACCAACCAACATTATAAAGTTTTTCATGTTCAGTCCGCATATTCTCTGGAATGGTTTTACGTGTGACACCATGGAAGCCATCACAGCCCGCGACATAGTCGCAATCAATACGCTCCTGCGTTCCTTCTTTGGTGGTAAAAGTCACATAAGGAGAATCTGATTTTGGGTCATGAATTTCAACATTTTCAACTTCGTAGATAGTTTGAGCACTAGAAGCATCCCGAGCATCCATTAAATCTTTGGTTATTTCAGTTTGGCCATAGACGACGACCTGTTTTCCACCGCTATATTTTTTTAAATCAATCCGTCTGATCTTTCCATCAAAGGCAATTTTAAAGCCATCATGAACCAGACCTTCTTTACCCATTCTTTCATAAACACCGGCTTCGCGAACCATTTTGACAAAACCTTCTTCAAGCAAGCCTGCTCTAATACGGCCTAAGACATGGTCGGGTGTCACTCTTTCAATAATAATGTTATCAATACCGGCATTGTGCAGGAGTTGGCCTAATAATAATCCGGATGGTCCTGAGCCAATAATTGCTACTTTAGTTTTCATTTTTTGCTTGTCTCCATAATTTTTATTAGTGTAATCAGCGTATATTAATTGTTTGCATTAAGTTGAAGTTCTAAATCATGTAATACCTTGTAACAATTCAGTACTTTGCCAACGCTCGAATTTGGTTCGCGCTTCTCTTTTATAGCAGCAAAAAATTCACGATCCTGTAACTCTATTCCATTCATAGAGACATCTACTTGAGAAACATCAATTGCCTCTTCTTTGCCGGTAAACAAGTCATCATAACGTGCAATAAAAGTGCCGTTATCACAGATATATCTGAAGAAAGTCCCTAAAGGACCGTCATTGTTGAATGATAATGATAAGGTACATAGGGCTCCTGAACTTGACTTTAACTGGATAGACATATCCATTGCGATGTCAAGTTCCGGATGTATTGGGCCCTGAATGGCATTTGCCTGAACGACTTCTTCGCCTGTTTGATAACGGAATAAATCAACGGTATGCGCTGTGTGATGCCATAACAGATGGTCAGTCCAGGAGCGTGGTTCACCTAGAGCATTCATGTTAGAGCGTCTGAAGAAGTAGGTCTGCACATCCATTTGTTGAATGTTGATTTCACCCGCTTGAATTTTGTTATGTACCCATTGATGAGAAGGGTTGAAACGACGGGTGTGACCAACCATGCAAATAAGTCCGGTTTCTTGCTGAACGTGTTGAACTTCTTCGGCTTCTTCCCAGCTATCGGCAAGTGGAATTTCAACCTGCACATTCACGCCGGCTTTCATGCATTGTATAGCCTGCGATGCATGCATCTGAGTTGGTGTGCAAAGAATCACTGCATCCAAATCCGGTAATTCCAGCGCATCAGTCAAATCCGTGCAAACATGTGAAACATTGTATTTATCTGCGACCGCTTGGGTTTTCTCAAGGCTGCGGCCTATCAATGAGATGACATTGATTCCGTCGATATTGGCAATACCATCCAGATGTTTAATACCAAAGGCTCCAGGTCCAGCAATTGCAACATTCATTAATCATTAACTCCTATTCTTTATTCAGTGCGACTATAATTTTTAAGTATTGTATTTAGCTAAAGAGCGCCAGGAAAAAGCTATTTGTTTTCCAGAATCAAATGTCCTACAGCGGTGTTAGATGCAGGCACATGATAAAAACGATGCTTTTCGATGACTTCATCATTTAAGGCTCCGCGCATAATCAGCCACATCACTAATTCCACCCCTTCAGAACCTGCTTCACGGACATAATCGATATGTGGAACTTTGGCTTGCGTTTCGGGGTCGTTCACAAGCGTATCCAGAAAGTTATTATCAAATTCTTTATTGATTAAACCAGCTCTGGGTCCTTGCAACTGATGGCTCATGCCGCCAGTGCCCCATATTTGAACGTTCAAGTCATCATCAAAGCTTTCAACGGCTTTACGCAAGGCCTTGCCGAGCTCATAGCAGCGTTGTCCTGATGGTGGTGGATATAATACGACATTTACTGCTAAAGGGATTACCTTACAAGGCCAGGCATCGGTTTCACCAAACATGAGAGAAAGGGGTACCGTCAGTCCATGATCGACGTCCATGGTATTAACGACAGTTAAATCAAAATTATCGCTTATGACTGATTGGGTAATATGTGATGCCAGTTCCTGGTGGCTGTAGACATCAGGAACGGGTCTTGGTCCCCAGCCTTCATCCGCGGGTTTGTATTTTTCACCACAACCCAAGGCAAATGTAGGGATTAAATCCAGACTAAAAGCAGTTGCATGATCGTTATAAACAAGAATAATGACATCAGGTTTTTGTTCAGCGATCCATTTTTTTGAATAATCATAGCCGGCAAATACGGGTTTCCAGTATTCCTCATTTGCTTTGCCATTATCCAGTGCTGCCCCAATAGCAGGGACGTGCGATGTGGTGACACCAGCGGTAATTTTAGCCATTATGATTCTCCTTTTTGTTCATGCTTGTAACGATTTCCTTCGGGTGATCTGCCGCCATTGAGCATCATTTGAGCGTATTCTTCAGTAGACATGCCGGTCATGCTGCCAGCGGCAACCTGAAAGCTAAGTCCGTCTGTTGAGAATATTTTGGCTAAAAAATATACATTTCCACCCAGGGACATCATTCGATTGTAATCCCGGTCAAGCACAGCTTGTTTTTGATCTTCCGTCATCGGCCATTCATCAAGATAGGCGCGTTCATCAGCTTTGAATCGCTTTCGGTTTTCAGGCTTCATAAGAGACATGGCAAACTGATTTAAATGAAAACCGATACGTGCCATATCTGCATCGAAAATAGTGGTTCCAGGAATGTCTGAATAAGGTTTATCTAATGCCATTGGAATTCCCTCTGGTTGTCTTTTTAAGTAACTTCGTCAGGCCAATATAGGCGCATGGGGTTATCAATTAATAGTTTTTGTTGTAACTCAGTTGTAGGCGCTATATGTGGAATGACATCAACTAAATGTCCGTCATCAGGCATATGATTCTTCATATTTGGATGTGGCCAGTCTGTACCCCATAGCACGCGATCAGGGAAAGATTCGATAATGTGTCTGGCAAAAGGAATGACGTCGCTGTAATCCGGAGGTCCCTCGAAAGACAGGCGCTCAGGGCAACTCACTTTTGACCAGAAGTTTTTATTGTCTGTCATTAACTTCACAAAGAGTTCAAATTCGGGGCCATCAACTGTTTTGCTTACATCCGGTCGACCCATGTGGTCGACAACGACGGTTGTGGGTAAACCGGTAAAAAAATCGTAAAGCTCAGCTAACTCAGCTGCTTCAAAATAAATTACGATATGCCAGCCCAAGGCTTTTATACGGCCGGCAATTTCATGCAGGCTATCAAATGGCAGGGCATCCACTAAACGTTTAACAAAATTAAATCTGACACCACGGACGCCTGCCGCATGAAGCTTTTGAAGTTCTTCATCGCTTACCTTCTGGTCAACTGTTGCCACACCACGTGCTTTTCCATTTGAATGTTGCAGGGCATCGACAAGCGCTCTATTGTCGGCGCCATGACAGGTGGCCTGAACAATAACATTGCGGGAAAAACCCAGATGATCTCGTAAGGCCCAAAGCTTTTCTTTGGGTGCATCGCAAGGGGTATATTTACGGCTTGGAGCATAGGGGAATATGTCGCCTGGACCGAATACATGGCAATGGGCGTCAACGGCTCCAGCAGGAGGAACAAAACTTGGTTTGACCGGGCTTGGGTGAAACGGCAACCAATCAGGATCTTGCGTAAATTGACTCATTTTTATTGTAACTTCTTATTTTGTTTTAAATGTTATCAAGGCGAAAGTTAAAGACGCCTTGATTTGAAATAAATTAATCCGTGTTCCAGGCGCTTATTTACCTTGTTCTTTCAGTAAGGCATCCAAACGTGGATAGACGCGTCTGGCATTGCCTTCGAAAACTTTGTGGCGATACTCTGTTGAAAGATCAAGTGCTTCAATATAGCGTTTGGTGTCATCAAAATAATGGCCGGTTTCCGGGTCAATTCCGCGAACAGCGCCAACCATTTCTGAGCCAAAAAGGATGTTGTCTATGTCAATAACCTGAAATAACAAATCAATGCCAGGCTGGTGATAAACACAGGTATCGAAAAAAACATTTTTCATTACATGATCTTTCAGTTTTGGTTTTTCTAACATGTCGGCCAAACCTCTATAGCGTCCCCAATGATATGGCACGGCGCCACCACCATGAGGGATGATAAAGCGCAGATCGGGGAAATCGGTAAAGAGATCGCCTTGCAGGAATTGCATAAACGCCGTTGTGTCAGCATTAATGTAATGGGCACCGGTGGCGTGGAAATTTGAATTGCAGGAGCCAGAGACATGGATCATGGCAGGAACATCCAATTCAACCATTTTCTCAAAAAAAGGATACCAGCTTGGGTCGGTCAAAGGCTTAGAGGTCCAGTTTCCACCAGATGGATCAGGGTTAAGATTGCAGCCGATAAACCCTAGCTCACTCACGCATCGCTCCAGCTCGGCAATGGAATGCTCAATCGATACTCCGGGTGATTGTGGTAATTGGCATACGCCGACAAAATATTCCGGATAGAGGTCTACAACGCGTTTGATTAAATTATTACAGGCTTCGGTCCATTGTTGTGAAACAGTCTGGTCACCTAGATGGTGGGCCATAGCAGAAGCGCGAGGTGAAAAAATGGTCATATCGGCGCCGCGTTCACGCAGTAGTCTGAGCTGGTTGAGTTCAATACTTTCTCGTATTTCATCATCACTGATTTCTGGTACTTCAGGTAAGACCTTACCCGATGCAAATGCATCCAGCTGCGATTCACGAAAAGTCTGATGAGGAGCTGGTGCAGTTGTGTAATGCCCGTGGCAATCGATTATTAGTGTCATAGTGCTAATCTCATTTTAGATTCTGGTTAAGATCATCAGGAACAAGAACTTCTCCACGCATCAGCAAACGTGCTGTGCGAAGTAGGGCGACGCGTTTAATTTCAGGCTGGGTTGAACGCTTATCAAGCTCAATTCCAACACTGAAAAAACCTGTGGGATGTTCGACATCAACTAAATGTATGCTCTCATCAGGATGAATGTTCACGAGTGGTTCGGCGACAGTCCCCGGCAAAATACAAGCAGTTGCAACACTTGCTGCTCCAAGCACACCAATAGCTTCATGAACTCGATGTGGAATAAAAGTCCGTGTCGTGACAGCACCATTATTTTTAGGGGCTGCAATTAATGAAATTTTTGGCACAGTCTTCTGGCTAACATCCCCGAGGTTCATTGCCTCACCAAGTTGTAGACGAATTTTTTCAATTCGCTGCTTAAGTGCCTGATCCTTTTCCAACTCATGAGGAGACTCATAGCCCGATTTACCAAGGTCTTTTGCCCTGATTAATACAACCGGCATGCCGTTATCGATGCAAGTCACGTCTATGCCATCTATATGGTCAATTAAATTACCTGTTGGCAGTAAGTTACCGCAACTAGACCCGGCAATATTAAGGAATTCGATTAGGACCGGTGCGGCCGTTCCTGGGACGCCATCAATACGTGCATCACCACTGTATTCAACATTACCGTCAGGTGTTTGAACTTCTGCAACGGCGATGCCGCCGGTGTTAACCATATAAATACGTACCTTGGTTTTACCCTTAGTAGCTTTGATAAGGCCCTGTTCGATAGCAAAAGGTCCGACTCCTGCCAACATATTGCCGCAATTTTGCGAATCGCTAACTAAAGCCTGGTCGACAGATACTTGCAGAAAAAGGTAATCAACGTCCGCCTCTGGGTGAGTCGAGGCGTTGACAATGGCTACCTTGCTGGTTAAGGGGTGAGCGCCACCGACACCATCAATTTGTCTGTCGTCAGGAGAGCCCATCGCAGCCATGAGAATGCTGTCGCGCTTTTTTGGTTCATCAGGAAGCTGATCAGCCAGAAAAAACAGGCCTTTAGAGGTGCCTCCGCGCATTAAAGAACAGGGAATGGCTGACTGCATTGCTACTGGGAATCCTTCCAGGTTTCATAATCAATATAGCTTAGCCCTTTGTCTGCTAAACGTTCACGCATGCTGTAAATATCCAGACCAAGCTCTCCACTGGCGAGACGTTCACGCTTAGCGGCTTCATTTGCCTCGCGGGCCTGCGCATTCTTCAAGGTGCTTTCGACATCTTTTTGATGAACAACCACCACGCCATCATCATCTGCGACGATAAGATCCCCTGGGTTGACTAAGGCATCACCACAAACAATAGGCGTATTTACATTGGCTGTTGTTTCTTTCACGGTGCCCTGAGCGAATACTGTTTTAGACCAAACCGGAAATTGCATTTCAGTTAAGGTGGCAATGTCACGCACGCCGGCGTCCATGATGAGTCCACGAACACCCTGAGCCCGTAGAGATTCAGCAAGTAAATCACCAAAATAACCATCCGAACAGGGGCTTGTTGGGGTAACAACCAATATATCGCCTTCACGACATTGTTCGACAGCAACATGAATCATCCAGTTATCACCGGGAGCAACTTCACAGGTGACTGCTGTGCCGACAATTTCTGCAGGTCGATAAATGGGTTTGATATCAGCAGACATAAGACCTTTTCGGCCTTGAGCTTCATGAACAGTTGCAACGCCCAGTTTGGAGAATTGCTTAACTAATTCAGCAGCTACGCGGGGAGGGTTAGTAACGACTATGGACATATTTGGACTCTAAGTTAGGGCTTTGTTTATGAATAAATTTAATAGGCTAATTAGTTTATTAGGGGTTCAGAAAAAAATATTCAGGATATAAATTTTCACCTATTTAAAACGAGGCAGCCAATATAGTTGGCCGCTTAGAACAATTCAAATAAAATTTAAGGACTCTGTTATTAGTTTTTGAGATAGACTGTATAAAAATATAAAAATTATAGGAGAGCTTTGTGTCTTCAGAAATGTTGAATTTAAGGCATTTAAGAGTGTTTCTTGAGGTACTTGATTCAGGAAGTATTAGTAAAGCCGCTGAAAAAGTATATCTTTCGCAATCGGCTGTTACTCAGGCAATAGCCAAGCTGGAGGATGAGCTAAACACGACATTATTCCACAGGCAAAGTGATGGAATGCTGCCTACAGAAACAGGCTTTATTTTTAAATTTAGAGTTAGAAGAGCATTAAGTCTGATTTTGTCAGGTTTACAAGGTTTGTCGCGCATAAGTGATGGTAAAGTCGTAAAGCCTTCGCAGCTTGTTCATGCCATCACGACGACCCAATTAAGAAACTTAATTGGTATTACACAGTCTCAGAATTTCAGTATAGCCAGCCGCACTCTAGGGGTATCGCAATCTTCCTTGCATCGAGCAGCTCGATCCCTAGAAAGTCAGTTAGGAACAGTGCTATTTGAGAAAACCACTACAGGTATTGCTTGCAGCAAGGCCGCTCTCAAATTGGCTCGGTTATCAAAATTAGCATTTAATGAAATTACGCAAGCTCGAGAGGAGGTTAATGCTTTCCATAATCGTGAACTGGGAAAAATTACTGTTGGTAGCATGCCCTTAGCTCGCGCATCGATATTACCCACAACCATTATTGAGGTTAATAAACGTTTCCCGAACTTTAAAATAAGCGTTATTGATGGCATTTATGACGATTTACTGAAGCATTTACGTAATGGTGAAATTGACCTCTTAATTGGTGCACTGCGTTTCCCATATCCAAGTGAAGATATCAAGCAGGAACAACTCTTTGCTTCATCAATTGAAATTCTAGCCAGAGCGGGTCACCCTTTAGCCACTGGACAGGCAGTGTCACTAAAAACGCTGTCGACCTATCCCTGGGTTGTTTTAAGGCCTGGCACACCAACAAGAGCTTTATTTGATAAGGTGTTTACGGGGGAGGGAGTGGAAATGCCGGAAAGAATAGTTGAATCAGGCTCCCAAGGCTTGGTTCGTTCATTATTACTGGGAGAAGACTGGTTAACCCTGAGCTCAGAACACCAGTTTCAGCATGAATTGAAGAATGGCAGCCTGGTTAAAATAAACTTCGAATTAATTCAAACGCCCAGGCCCATTGGTATTACTGTACGAAAAAGCTGGAATCCAACTGGTACGCAGCTTGCCTTCGTGAATTTATTGAAAGAAAAAGCGCGGCTTTTAAATTAAAGCCTCAGTCAGGACTATAAAATAGCGCATCAAAAGAAGATAAAAGCGCTGACCGAACTATATCAATTGATCGATATGATTGGCTTGCTTAGCAAAGAATGAATAGGGTAGTCTCATGGCTTGCTATTTGTTCTCATAGGGGGAAATAACATTGGCTGATAAAAATAAAAACAGTGCATTAAATAGACGCTCTTTCCTGGGTTCTACGGTAGCCGGAACAGCAGGCATGTACCTTGCTTCCCAAGCTCCTTTTTCTATTGCTCAAGACTTGCGATTAAGTGATGTAGGACAGACCGCATCTACCCGTTATGGTCGTGTTAGGGGACTCATGCGTGACGGTGTGCAGCAATTCTGGGGGGTTCCATATGGGGCCCCAACTCATGGCGAAAATCGATTTATGCCACCCAAGGCGCCAGCAGCCTGGTCAGGTGTCAGAGACGCTTTTCAAATAGGTAGCCGCTGTTATCAGGGACCCAATGCATTTGAACCTTCTCCAGTGGTGCTGGCCATGAACAGGCAGGAGCAGGAAGGCGAAGATTGTTTGAATTTGAATGTCTTCACACCTGCAGCGGACAACAATTCCCGACCTGTTATGGTTTGGATGCATGGTGGTGGCCACCGTTATGGTTCCGGTAACTATTTAATGTATGACGGTACTTTACTGGCTAAGAAAGAAGATGTCGTAGTTGTATCGGTCTCTCACCGCTTAAATATTTTTGGTTATATGCACCTGGCCGAGATTGGTGGTGAAAAATGGGCAGAATCCACTAATGTAGGGACTCAGGACCTAGTGGCAGCTCTGCAGTGGGTACAAGATAATATTGCAGAATTCGGTGGTGATCCTGAGCGGGTTACTATTTTCGGCCAATCCGGTGGTGGTGGCAAAACCTCATCACTGATGGCAGTCCCATCAGCCGGAGGGTTATTTCATCGAGCAATCGCTCAAAGCGGATCAAGCATAAGAGGCATGACCTCGGATGACGCAACTGAAAGTGTCGAAAGGTACTTGAATAAACTCGGTATCAATGCCAATCAACTTGATCGTTTACAAGCTCTGACTCCTCAGCAGATTCAGGATGCCTTATATGGCGACCCTGATCTTAACGGCTTCCCAATGGGGCCGGTTGTTGATGGTAATTTTATTCCACGTCACCCCTGGGATCCTTCAGCGCCTGCCTATTCGGCAGATGTGCCTTTCATGGCAGGGTCTACTGAAACAGAAAATGGCTGGGTAGGACCCCCGCCTTATGACTTGTCAGATGAAGATATGTTGAATTTATTCAGAAACCGGATTAGCAATGGTAATGAGCAGCAAGCCAGTGAGCTGATCTCTTTGTATCAGAGTAAGTTCCCGAACAGAAGAAACCGCATGTTATGGTTGACTGCTGAATCCGATAATACTCGGCGCTGGAATGCCCAGTATCTGAACAAAATGAAATATGAACAGGGTACAGCGCCATCCTATTTATATCTTTTTGATTGGCATTCTCCTGTGCATGATAATCGCATGGGCTCTTATCACACATTGGAGATTCCATTTGTGTTCAACAATGTGGATGTTGCTGCTTCCATGACAGGGGCCGATAGTTCTCGTTACGAACTGGCACACGTCATGAGTGCGGCCTGGGCAGCTTTTGCCAGAACCGGGGATCCTAATCACGCTGATATGCCAAACTGGTCACCCTTCACTAGTGAGAATTATCCGACGATGATGTTTGGTGATGAGGTTCGGGCCATGAATGACCCTAACAGGGATCAAAGACTGGCTTTAGCTGCTATCAGACAACAAGCCTGATTTGATATCTAAGGGCATGGATGCCCAAGGCTGATCTTTCTTACTAGATACTCTACTATATAGGCTACAAATGCCTATTAAAAGTACCAGGTATGCTGAATAATTTTACTGATATTCTTGTCGCGCCTAATAAGGTATTTATCCGCTTAAAAGAAAAAACCACATGGTTCTTGCCATGGTTTTTTGTTGTCCTGCTGGTTTCTTCTGTACAGTTAGGTTTTTTTAATCTGGTCGATTCAGAATATTTATTAGATCAGTTAGTCGAACAAAGTCTGCAACCCGGCATTGCCGAAAATGACTTACGTGCCACCCTGCAAGTTCAGGTAGATAATAAAACTTTACTAATCGTCTCTTCTGTCATTGGGGTTTTCATTGGTTCATTCATTATCATGGCACTTAAAGCGGCTTATTTTTATTACATCTCCAAGTTGTCTGATAAGCCAATAAGTTTCAAGCATTGGTACTCAATAGTTGTCTGGTGTGCTGTGCCAAGCATTTTTTCGGCGCTAGCAGCCTGGGTGATAATGCTCGGTTCTAATGGAATGATTGATATTAATGCCCTTAACCCATTAAATCTGAACTATTTGTTGATAAGAACAGAAGGCGAATTTTCAAGTTTTTTGGGAGCAATAGATTTAATTGCTATTTGGAGCTTGGTGTTGTTAGTCATGGCTTATAAAAGTTTTACGTCATGCAATACAGTTATAGCTTCAATAATTGTATTTGCACCTTATATTCTTATCTTTGGAGTTTGGGGTGCTGGCATAGTATTTTAAATTATGAGTGAACTTGAAGTCCGTCATCTCGATAAAACCTTTGGACAAGTCCATGCCGTAAAAAATGTGTCTTTTAAAATTCCAGAAGGCGCTATTTTTGGTTTGATTGGAAGGAATGGGGCCGGTAAAACCACCACCATACGCATGATGATGGATATTATTGGGCCGGATAGTGGTGAAATTCTCGTCGATGGTCAGGCAGTTGGCAGTGATTTTAGACGCCGCATTTCTTATCTACCGGAAGAGCGAGGCCTTTATAAAAAAATGAAAGTAATGGATGTACTGAATTTTTTTATGGAAATAAAAGGTATCAAACCTGCCACTGTCAAAAATAGAGCTCTGGATTATCTCGATAAGTTTCAATTGCTTGATCGCCAGGATGCAAAGATTGAAGATTTATCTAAAGGTAATCAACAAAAAGTACAGTTTATTAGCGCCATACTTTCAGATCCTGAATTCATTATTTTGGATGAACCATTCAGCGGCCTTGATCCGGTCAATACTGACATTCTAAAAGAAATTATTATTGATTTAAAAAGGCAGGGGAAAATGATCATTTTCTCTACTCACTTGATGGATTTTGCAGACAGAATGTGCGACCAGATAGCCTTGATTCATCAGGGAGAATTAATTCTTAATGGTCCATTGCAGGATATAAAAAAGCAATTTTCTGGACGTAATATAAGTATGGTTTATGAAGGCGATATAAGTTTTTTATCTGCCAACCCTATGGTTGAAGCAATTAATGATTATGGTAATGCGACCGGTATCAGTCTTTATGATGGAGATAATATTCAAACAATTCTGAAGCTGTTAATTGAACATCAAGTTGTTATAAAAAAGTTTGATGCCAATGAAATATCGCTACAGGAAATATTCTTAAGAGTGGCGGGTGATAATGATTAATTATCGAACCAAAGCAATTGTAAAGCGCGAGGTTATACAGCAAATATTCAGTAAGCGTTTTTTGTTTGCCACATTGTCATTGCCTGTTTTTATGTTCATTGTTCTGGGCTTGCAATATCTTTTCATGAGTTTCGAGGGGGGCGGAAATGTACTCAACGTGTTAGCAGAAGAGCAAGTCACTCTTGATTTATTACAAAGCCAGTTAAGTGAAATTGAAAATAACAATCCCAGCGATTTGCAAGTTACATATCAGCGCTTGAGTCGGGATGAGCTTGATTTCTACATTGAAGAAAATAGGGCAGCTGTTATGGCTGGAGATATCAATGCTGTTTTGTTTGTGCCAGCAACAGCTTTAGACGATAAGAAAGTCTTTTTTTATTCCAACAACGCAGGTAATCAGATTTTACTCAATCGAATCAGAACGATTGTTAATAATGCCGTTCTCAGCGCCTTTGTAGACAATAGATCTATGGATGATGACGTCATAGAATTTGTCAGAATGAATGTTTCCATTCAAAACGTGAGAATCACGGAAACTGGCACAGCGGAAGGTGATGCAGGAGCGCAACAAGCTGTAGCTATATTTTTCAACATACTGCTTTATATTAGCCTGCTCATGGTGGCTGCCCCTGCGATGGCTGCAGTCAATGAAGAAAAAGTAAGTCGTGTTGTAGAAGTCGTTTTATCTTCGGTTAGTCCTTCGGAGCTTATGGCCGGGAAAATAGTAGGTAGCGCGATTGCAGGTTTTGCTCAAATGTTTATTTGGTTGATTCCAGTTGTGTTAGTGGCGAGCGGATCAGTGCCTTTATTGTTGGCTTTCAGTGATTTGGATATCCAACTGGGTTTTCCTATGCTGCTTTATTTTTTACTGAACTATCTCATTGGAGTGCTGACATTTCTGAGTATCTTTTCAGCTTTTGGTGCTATGTTTGATAACCCACAGGATGCTCAATCAAGTATGTTCCCGGTTATGTTGCTAATTATTGTGCCCTTTTTTCTAGCTTTTTCAGTTGTTAATAATCCAACCAGCATGCTGGGTGTAGTGGGCTCCTTATTACCATTTTTTTCCATATTGGTAATGCCGGCTCGAATGGTTCTAATAGATGTGCCCTTTTGGCAATTTACACTAGCGGTAGTGGTTAATCTCCTTACGTTTTATTTTGTCGTCATGTTATGTGGAAAAATATATCGCTTTACAATACTTATGACAGGTAAGCGGCCATCATGGAAAGAAATTTATAAGTGGATGCGATACAGCTAAAACCGAATTTTAAAAAGGCAAAAAAAAACCGGATTTTTAGTCCGGCTAAGCATTGCTCTCAGGGTTAAAACCATTTAAAACTTTTGGGGCTCTTAGGCTGTTTGTTCCCACTTAATAACTTTCGATTCTTTACTTATTTCCGATTCAGCTTGATCTAACCAATATTCTAGGTGCGGATTGCTTAACAGAGTCTGAATATACTCTTTACTTTGCTGGGTTAAAGTTGCCCCATAGCCGTCCAGAGCAATAGCTATGGGTGATACCATGCAGTCAACTATTGAAAATTGACCAAAGAGATAAGAGCCTCCATCGCCAAAATTATTTCGACAGCAGTATATGACCGCATCTAAACGGGCAATTTCTTTTTCTATTACAGAAGATCCATTCATCTTGGTCTGCAATTGGCAATTCATGGGCCAATCTTTTTTAAAGTGCTGAAAGTCTGAATGAATTTCATTGGCAATAGATCGAGCAGCAGCTCTCTTTTTGGCATGCTGCGGCCACCCTCGACCCTCTAAAAAGCTTTCGTTTATGTATTCGCAAATAGCCAGGGAATCCCAGACCTTAATTGAATCGTGAATGAATACCGGTAGCTGCAAGCTGGGTGAAAACATAGCAATTTTTTCAACAGAGTCACTTTGAAAAAGCTTGATTATAGTTTCATCATAAGAGACTCTGAATTCGTTTAGCAGAAGCCAAACACGCAGAGAACTGGAAGAATAATTACGATCACCACTGATGAGCCTTGGTTTTTGAGTATTCATACGCAGTTCTCCCTGTTTTGATTGCTGATTATTCACTTAAGGTAAATAGTTCATTATTGCCAGATCGAAGCGTGACATTGACGCGACGATCAAAGAATAATGTTTCCGGGATGTCACTTTGACCGAGTGCTCTTGCTTCTCCAAAAGCATTAGACTTAATATCCTCAGAACTTATTCCCATTGCCATAAGGGCTCTTACAACGGAGTCAACCCGTTCTTCTGAAAGTTTTTGATTATCTGCGCTTGTGCCTCGCTCATCAGCATATCCGTTGATAAAAACCATGACATTTTCAATATCATTTGCCGTTTGTGCTAATTCTTCAAGGGCTTGCATATAGTGTTGCTCAATGCTTCTTGAATTTGTTCTGAAGTGCATGGATAAAGCCGTATCACTACAGCAGCCAAGCGTATCTTCCATACTTGAAATTTGTTCAGCGAGGCTGACGCGTTGCAGTCTGGAATTTTCAATTTCTTGCATGGCGATCTGATAACGTCGCTCTAAATCCCTTTGCTGGCTTTGTAATGCAATCAATTCCTCTTGGCTTTGATTGAGATGATTAGCCAGTAATTGCTTCTCATCGTGAGTGCTCTTGGTGCTAGTAGAAATCAAGCCGAGCATGGCAGCACCAATAGCGCCAGGAGGACCTGCAACTAGACCTCCCAAAATTGCACCGCCAATAAAACCAACAGCTTCATTTCGAGTTCCGGATTGTTCCAGAGCCGCTATTTCTTCAGCAGGACTGGCTATTGCAGTGTTTACAGCTGTGAACAGCAGCGAAGCCAGAATTAAGGGTAACAGTATGTTTTTATGCGTCATTAGTTTTCTCCTATCAAGTATGTTGATGCACTGTTTGTCCTGGCTGAGTATTTAAAGCTGAGTCTAGTCCTTTTTCCGGCAATAAAAGGGGCAGTCCACTGATCAAATATGGCGAGAATATGGCAATTCACTCTGGCTATTCCGGCTTGCTGCCTTTAGTGAAAAGTTTCGGGTATAGTTCTGGTAAATCAATTAGTTGTGTAGGAATGTTATGAGTCGGCGAATCGCTATTGTGGAAGATGAGGCAGCCTTGCGAGAAAACTATACCGATGTTTTGCGCAAGCAGGGATATGAAGTATCGGCTTACCCTAACCGGCAAAAAGCTATGGCGGCGTTTGAATTACGCTTGCCGGATCTGGCCGTGATTGATATAGGCCTTGAAGATGAAATTGATGGTGGTTTTAAATTGTGCCAGGCATTACGGTCTATGTCAGAGACCTTGCCGATTATATTCTTAACTGCACGTGACAACGATTTTGATACTGTCAGTGGACTGCGTATGGGCGCTGATGATTATTTAAGCAAGGACATAAGTTTACCTCATCTTAGTGCTCGCATAGCGGCATTATTCAGACGTCTGGATGTTCAGGATAAACCAACAGAACCTGAAAATTTACTTGAACGCGGTGATTTATTAATGGATTTAAGCCGCCTGTCTGTTAGCTGGAAAAATCAAGCAATCACTTTAACCATTACTGAATTCTGGATGTTACATGCCATGGTAAAATTTCCGGGACACGTAAAAAGTCGGGATGCGCTTATGCAGGAATCCAAAATATATGTGGATAACACTACGATTACTTCGCACGTCAAACGGATACGCAAAAAATTTATACAAGCTGATCCAGACTTTGATTGCATAGACACTGTCTATGGTATGGGTTATCGCTGGAATACAAGCGCTAAGGATTGAATGGCCGCTTTCACCAAAAAACTATTTGGCATAAGAACGAAGCTGGTTTTTGCTTCCAGTTTTTTGCTGGTCATTCCCTGGCTGGGTTATCTCTATATTCTGGAAATGGAGGAGTATCTGAGTCGTGCTCAGGAGCAGACAGTTTTGGGAACGGCTCGTGCACTCGCTGCTGCTCTAAGTGAGAGACCTGAGCTATTTAATGACAGTAGTTATAGTCGTGCCACTGATGGTCGGGATCTTTACGTTTATCCGGTGTTTTATCCTTTAGCGATTGATGACGGTAATATTCTGGATTGGCGAGATTATCAGCAATATGAGCAGCATTATCAGGAAGGAAGTGACAGCCCCAACCCTGCCAATCAGTTCAGCAGTTTTAGATCTTCAGACCTTGCTGGTGACCCCTTAAGTTTTCGCTTAATGTTGGGAGAGTATAACCGCTCACTTTATGCCTATTTGAGAGTTATTGATGAAAATGTTGTGCTACGAAATCGTGAAAGTTTACGAATTGATCGTAGTGATAATTTACGTCTGGCACTTGTCAATAAAGAAGGAATATTTGAAAACTATGTTATCGCCCCCTATGACGATGAATTTATTTATCCTTATCGTATCGATGGCGATATTAATGATATTTCTGCTTTGCAATACGAGCCGCGAATCACAGGGCGCTGGAATCAAACTTCAGAAGGTTATGAAGTAGAACTAAGACTGCCTCTGGAAATGTTGGGAGATAGTCTGGCTCTATCAATTTTTGATATTGATGACGTCGAAGAGCGTCGACTTGCTGCAATCGTGTCAACATCCAGTATCAATAGTCCCGAAGAACTTGGGATTTTACGTCGCCCAACACCTGAAATAGATCGCATAGTAGCAGGGATGGGGCAGAGTAATTCGCGAGTGCAAGTAGTTGATCGTAGTCAGCGCATCTTGCTGAGTGAAGGAGATATTCAAACTGCCACTGGTTTAATGCTGGAAGATGAGCAGGCAGAGCAGGATGGTTTATGGTCGGAGTTCAAAAACTCACTACTAAGGCCCCTATACAATCAGGTACTTAGTCAACCGATTAATAATTTTGTTGATGAGCTTTATCAGGAAGGCACTGTAGAAGGAGAGCATATTATTTCGGCTTTAGGTGGTGTGCCGAATACCAATTTTAGAACCTTGGAAAATGGGGAAACTAGAATCCTTGAAGCCGCTTTTCCAATTATGGCTAATAGTCAGGTTCTAGGTGTCGTTGTAGTTGATCAAAACATGAATGGAATACGAACATTTAGGAATCAGGCCTTGGAGTCATTGTTCGACACCATGCTAGGAATTATGTTGTTGGCAATAACGGTTTTGTTTTTATTTGCATCAGGGCTGTCAACACGTATTCGTTCATTACGTAATCAGGCGGAACAAATCATTGATGACAGCGGCCGCATTCATAATACAATTACTGCTTCGCGCAGTAGTGATGAAATTGGTGACTTAAGTCGTTCGTTTTCAAATATTCTTGACCGTTTAACCCAATATACGCATTACCTGGAAAACATGTCCTCGCGTTTATCGCATGAATTAAGAACTCCGGTAACCGTGGTGCGCTCTTCTCTGGAAAATCTTCGAATGGCTGGCGATGAGAAAGAGTCAGAAATCTATATTCAGCGAGCGGAAGAAGGCATAGCCCGATTGAATCTTATACTCACCAATATGAGTGAAGCGTCAAGGATGGAACAAATACTAAAAACATCGGATAAAGAAACTTTTGATTTGGCAAAAGTAATTGCGGCTTGCTCTGAAGGATATACTCAGATTTATCCGCATATTAATTTTAATCTCAATATCACAGACAAGCCGGTGATGATTAAGGGTAGCGCTGATTACATTGTGCAACTGATGGATAAACTAGTAGCCAATGCTGTGGAATTTTCGTATGAAGGCAAACCAATACAGATTAAATGCAGCAGTGAAGAAAATGAAGCGATTGTTTCAGTAGCGAATTCAGGCCCTTATCTGGCTGAAGAAATGAAAGATAGAATATTTGATTCGATGGTGTCTGTACGTCCAGAAAGTAAAAAACGGCAACCTCATCTTGGTATGGGTTTGCATATAGCCCGAATGATCAGTGAATACCATGAAGGTTATATCTATGCTGATAACCTGTTAGAGGAAGAGGGCGTAATTGTCGTGCTAAGGATTCCTTTAATCAGCTGAATTTTCAGTTAAAAAAATAAGACAATCCTCTAATCAAAATTTGCTGATTAAAAAAGCCCCTGAGATAAGGGGCTTTTTTGTGAAAAACTTTTTAACAGATTCTCTTAATTGATTTCTCTATGCTTGCACTTACATCGCAGGCTTTCTGGTGACGAAGAGGAAGCGGTCTGTGTTGCGACCCAAAATTGCATCACGATCTCCCATATTAGCAGAAAGAGTATGATCGTCAGCGTTGTTCCTCAATAAATTGGACTCTTCCACGACTTCCAGACCTGCCGCTTCAATCCACTCCCTAACATTTTCAGGTGGAACTCGATGCAGGCGAGAATTGTCGATGTTGGGGTCGCCTACATGGTCTATTACAGCAAGAATTCCACCGACTTTGAGTGCATTTTTCAGTTGTTCAAAATAAGGTACAAACCTTTCTGCATTGCCGTGATGAGTATTCAAGGCCGTAACAGCGACATCGACAGTACCTGCATCAATATCAGCAATTGCAGCGGCTAAGACAATATTATCCATGTTGACCATGTCTGCTGGAGGCGGGCCTCCACGAACACCGCCATCGGCGCCCTGCGCAATAATGGTTCCTGTTGGGCCAACAGCAGCATCAAACACTCGTGTCCACCAACCCGTTTGAGAACCAACATCAAGCACAGTCATGCCTTCTTCAACGCCCAAAAGATTCATCACCTGATAGGGGTGACGTGCACCATCTCTGGCTCTATCTGCTGCAGGACGAGCATTAAGCTTATCAACAAAATCTGGTGCCTGAGCGTGTGCTTCGAAAACCATTGCAAAAGCGGCTAGCACACAAAGTATAAAATTAAATTTTTTAATTACGTTTTTCATTGTCATTTCCATTGTTATTAGGTGGTTTGATAAAAGAATACTTAAACTAGTCTTCAGACGATTATACTTCAAGCTATTACTTCGTTTAGATGGCTGAAACCAAAGAAATCATATTATTTGCAATGTTATTGAGTTTCTTCAAGATAAGAGGAACCTGCCTGAATGACTGTACCATCGGCCAGGGTTACAATTTTGGCATTGGCAAGCCTGGCTCCGCTTCTGGCAAGATAGCCATCGACAGTAATTGCGTCACCTTCCTGCAAGGTGTCTCGGTACCAGCCATATCGTATCAAGGTGTTAGGGCTGCCTAATTCAAAGGCCCATAATTCTTCTTCGCCATTTTCATTAGTGATAACAACGTCAAAAAAGGCATGTGGGTTAGTCCAGCGTACTCGAGCAACTGTGCCGCTCATGACAACTTCCTTAGACGGATCAAACTGACTGATAAAGGAGTGATGAGAGAAGCCACTTAAAGGTAGAAGTGAAAAGACCAAGAAAGATAAATAAGTGATTATTTTTTTCATATTTTTGTTTCCTAAGGAAATTTAATCAGCAAGAAAAAGATTTTTTAAAATTTGTTAGGGGCGACCACGCCAAACCGGTTGTGCATATAAGGAGGTGTCATTACCTTCGGCGCAAACAAACTCCAGTAATTCCTGGCCTTCCACCAATCTGGCTTCATAGTTTCTGATATAAGCTTGTGTATAGGCCTCAGGATCTTCTGCGATGACTTCAAGCAGCAAAATGTCATTTTGGGGGCGAGTATAACGTTCCGTTATTTTTAAAGACTCTGTATGCACGCCAAAACCCGGCGTAATTTCATTAAAACCAGATGATTCAACAACAAGGGTATCGCCTTCCCAGTGGCCAACTGAATGGCCGTACCAGGAGGGGTTCCATATTTCAGGCATGTCTCTACCGTCTAGAAAAAACTGTCTGTAAGCCGGGGTAACAAATTCTGCCAGCTGAACAATAAGGTCATCTGTTTGAATAATTTTATAGGGGAAAATTAATGTCGTCGGTACAGCGCTTTGTGGCAGGCAATAAGAAGCAGCGTTTTGTTGTCCCAATGCATTTAATTGTTCCTGAATTTCTGCAGCCCAGGCTTGCAAAGGTGGTAGATTAGCGCCAAAACCACGAGTATCGGGAAGGTTGTACCACATACCAGAGAGATCAGGCTTTCCATCAGGCATCCTGGGTGTTGGTCCAGAGAGGTCGCCGGACTGGTTGATCATATCCTCTGCCAGCATGCCGGGGTCGTCTCCAATAGTGCCTAAATTAATGTGCCAACCCAGATTAAGATCCAGATTAAGCGCCTGTCCTGCTCTAATCTCAACACTTTCCTGACTATAGGTCATATACATACAGCAAGAGCTGGGGAAAACAAGGTCGTAGGTACCTGCTGGTAAACCAGAGATTTCATATTGACCTTGCAAGGAAACATCAGACTGAAAGTTCTCGCCAGTTTCTGTATGGGTCATAAAAACTGGCGTACTCAAGCCAGTAATGACAGAGCCATTAGGGTCTATGAGATTGCCAGAGATAGAGGCTGTATTGTTTTGCGACAAGACGACAGGGGAAAAAAGGCTTCCAAATAATAAAAGTATCGCGAAGAAAAGGGAAAAATGATTTTTTTGTAGCATAGTTTGTAGCATAGAAAGTAGCCTGATTTTTATTATTTTTTTTGTAGCAAAATAACGATTAGCTAAGTTTGCACTGCAAATATTACTCAAGAAGATCTCCTTAGTACAGCATAGTTGGTATCACCAAATTAGGATTATGAAGAGGATATTTAATTGCTGTTTCGGGCTTGTGCTTTTTATTGCACTTTCGTTTTATAAAGGCTCATCAACAAACCAATTGGAATCAATGTGTCATTGCGTAAATGACAGCATTGGCGCCTAATCTGAAGGCATCAGTAGAGGGGAGTAAAGGCATAGTGCCATCTGAATACCAATCCCAGAAATTCGCCAGATCATTATTGTGACCTGCCAAAATGCCGAGATTGCCATCAGGATTATATAAGCCATAGTAAGTGATCGTGCCGCCGGGCACATAATTCGCCATGTCCTGAAAATCATCCATTGGGTTTACAATTTGGAAGATAGGCTCGTCTATGGAGAGGGGAACAAAATTGTTTTCAGGAAATGCTCGTCTTACCTGAGAAGCCATTTGTGCCCATTGCCAGGGGCCATCGAAATCATCCATTAATACAAATCCACCCTTAAGTATAAACTCGCGCAGGTTAATAACCTCCTGATCGGTCAGTTCCATTTCTCCTGGTTCAGAAACATAGGCAAAGGGGTGATCAAAGACTTTCTCGCTGCCCAGTTCTACTATTAGAAATGATGCATCTTCGAGGTCTATGCGGGTGCTGCGTTTCAGAAAATCATTCAAATGCAGGTCGGATTCAGGATAATTGTGAGACCAGCCCATATGACCGATGTCGCCATTGGTTCCAAAGTGCCAACGGGCAGCGATAAATTCTGTTTGGGGAGGTTCGGGCTGATTGCTAATGCTTCTGCTGCGAAATATCTGAGAATAAGTATAGCTGGAAGCAAAAGCAGTAAGGCTCAGAATTATGATGGTGAAATATCTGCTCATATAAACGATATCTTTACAGGCTATTTTCTCCAAACCAGGACCTTACAGTATTACCTTGAATTATCTCAACATAAGACTGTTATAGGCCGATTCGATAATGCTGTTTAATTGGTTATCGTAACCAGCCCATGTTGAATATTGCTCGAGTGCTGCGGACGCCTGAATTTCTGCCAGGGATAAATCATCCGCAATACCCCTTGAAACCTCGTTGGCTAAGTCTTCAAGCCAACGTCTAAAGGCAATCAGGTCTTGTTTATTGCCCGAAGCAAAATGTGAATTGATTAGTATATCGAAGTCAAGAGACTCCAGATCCCTGATAGATTCTATCCAGACGCTTATGGGCCGCTCATCAAACTGAAAGTTACAGCAAACACGGTTTATCCAGACATAATCGCTGGCCAGGAGTACTCCATGATCTGGAAAATACACATCAATCAGGTCATCGGTGTGACGATTTTGCGACCACAACAGAATGACTCGCTTTTCACCCAGATTCAATTCAAGCCTGTTTGAAAAAACGATATTTGGCCTGACGGTGTCCGCAGTTAGCTCTGCCTGAGTTAGATAGTTATCGCCATTACTGTCCATAGCATCGAAATTGGCTAATGTTCCGGTTTGTGCTTCTTCTCTGGACAATAGGCCATCACCATTGCTGTCTCGAGTATTGCCGGGAGGCGGAGCTTCAGCGAGTGAAGCGTCCAGGTTTTTCAACATGTTTTCATGGCCAATAAAAGTGGCGGTATTCGCAAAAGTAGTAGACCCACGAGTATGATCCCAGTGGTAGTGGCTCTCAACAACATAAACCACTTCATGGTTTGGGAACCGAGTGGATAGTTGCTCCTGCAGCCACTCAGCCGAAGCAGGGTTAGGTGGGTCGACGATGAGAATGCCAGCATCTGTTACCAGAAAAACAAAAACGGGTAAAACTCCCGGACCGGTATTGACCTGATATAAGCCATCCCCAAGCTCGGTAATGCTTCTTTGTACGCCAGGAGCTTGAGCCAGCACACTGGGTATAAGTGTAAAAAACAATACAGATAAGGTTAAATATTTAACAGCTTTGTGCATAAAGCCCCCATTGAATGAATAAAAGAAAGCTCTGTGAGTCTATACCTGCTTAATAAAGAAATTCACCAGCGTTGCGGACTTAAGATAAAGCAGTTAGGGACTATAATCAAAGACTTCTCCTAAGTGGGACAAGCTAAGCTTGTTGCCTGCAAGGCTGGCCTCCGTGCGTCCGATTATCTGTGAGTCTATATTGAAGCTACCGGCAATCTCCATAACTGTATCGGCATGTTCTGGCTCGCAATAAATCTCCATGCGATGCCCCATATTGAAAACCTTATACATTTCTTTCCAGGGAGTGCTCGATGCCTTCTGTATCGCTTTGAATACTGGTGGAGTAGGGAATAAGTTGTCTTTTATAAAGTGCACATTATCAGCGAACTTTAAACATTTGGTTTGTGCGCCGCCGGAGCAATGAATCAGACCCTGAATAAGGCCAGGGTGCTGTTCCAGAATTTTGTAAATCACTGGAGCATAGGTCCTGGTAGGACTCAAAATGGCTTCACCGACAGTGAAATCCGATTCCGGCAAAGGATCTTCCAGTTTATAGGGGCCACAATAAACAAGATCACTTGATACGTTGGCGTCAAAAGATTCTGGATATTTTTCTGCATAATACTTACTGAGCATGTCGTGTCGTGCGCTGGTTAAACCATTGCTACCAATACCGCTGTTGACCTTATCCTCGTAAGAACTTTGACCGGTTGAAGAAAGGCCGACAATACTCAAGCCAGGCTGGATCAAATCACCAGTGATGATGTCTTTCTTCTTCATCACAGCCACAGCGCAGCTATCCACGACGATAGTGCCAGTTAGGTCCCCGACGTCGGCAGTTTCGCCACCTCCACTGTAAATTTTCACACCAAACTCTCGAAGTTTATTCAGAAAGTTTTCACTACCCTGGATTAGCGCGCCTACAACTTCACCTGGACAATTCAGGGCATTCCGATTAACGGTATTGGATAACAGAATGCGACCATTAACGCCTATGCAGAGTAAATCATCCAGGTTCATCACAATGGAGTCCTGTGAAATACCATGAAATACACTGGTGTCGTTTGTCTCTTTATAGGCGAGGTAAGCAATGATTGATTTAGTACCACTACCGTCTGCATGAATGACATTGCATTGTTCGGGATTACCTGTGAGATAGTCTTCGGTTATTTTGCAAAAGGCGTTGGAGAATAAGCCATGATCCAGGTTGTCGACTACCTGATGTACTTCATTTTTATCTGATGAGACACCTCTGGCCTGATAGCGTCCTATGCTTTCATCGGGTTTAGCGACAATATACCCACTTCGATCCATCGCTTTGATCAGGCCTCGAAACTCAAGCTGACGGAAGGCCTTAACCACCGTGTTGGCAGCCAGATTATGCTCTTCTGCCAGAGTGCGAATGCTGGGTAATTTATCTCCAGGCTGGAGTTCCTCTGTGTTAACCTTAAAATGAATCTGATCGACTATTTGTTGGAAAATTGGTGTGGATAGGGTGCTATCAAGTTCAAGTTTCATCGATGACCTATGCGTCGCTTGTCTGTTAAAGGTGAATTATCTGTATCACGCATATGATACAGATAACTGGTACCTAGCTCAATGAAAATAGCACTTGTTTTTGAAACTGAAACTGAATCTGATTATTGTGAAGATATAAAACAACTCACTAGATTACCTTTGTTTGAATCAAGCCAGAGTGAGCAATTTACCCATATATTAAAGCTTGATGAATCAGGTTTATCCCTCAGTGCACTTGAGCTTAAAGCGGGGGAAATGCATAAACAGCCAACACGAGTCGATTTCCAGGATGCTGCATTGCTCTACCGCAGAGCCAGTTTTGGTAAGCATCAGGGTCTGGCGAAAGCCGTAGGATTGAATAAGCATGAACCCATGCATGTTCTGGACGCCACTGCAGGTCTCGGACGTGATGCCTTTATTCTCGCCAGCATGGGTTGTGAATTAACGATGATTGAGGAGTCCCCGATTATTTATTGTCTGCTTCTTGATGGTTTAAAACGAACTAATGAGGCAGATGATCTTGATCTTAAGAACATAGTACAAAGGATGTCTTTACATCATGCTAGGTCGCAGGACTGGTTTGAAGATATTGCCCAGGGTAGGCAAGTAAAACCAGATGTTATATATCTGGACCCTATGTTCCCACCAAGAAATAAAAACGCCAACGTGAAAAAGGATATTGGCCTGCTACAGGAAGTCCTCGGCTTTGATGAAAACAGTTACAGCTTGCTTGAAATGGCTAAAGGTTGTGCCAAACACAGAATTGTCGTCAAAAGGCCGGGCAACAAGTTAAAGAACGCTAGTTTAAAGCCTAGCTTTGTCGTGCCAGGCAAGACAGCCCATTTTGAAGTCTTTATTTAAAGCAGGATATTTTTCAATATCTCTTCATAAATAAGCGCGAGTTGATCAAGGTCAGAGACTGAAACATGCTCATTGTTTTTATGAATACTCGCATTAACAGGACCTAGCTCTACTACCTGGACTCCGGAGGGCGCGATAAAGCGGCCGTCACTGGTGCCACCGCCTGTCGATAAATTGCAATCAGTGCCTGTCACAGCTTTTACACTTTTTGTGACGGCATCTGTCATTATGCCAAGCTCGGTAATAAAAGGATTGCCTGATAGCTGCCATTCAAGATCGTAATCCTGGTAGTGATGGTCGAATATTGAGTGAACTTGTGCCTTTAAGCCTTCAGCTGTGACCTCAGTTGAGAATCTGAAATTAAATAGCAAAGACATTTCTCCAGGAATGACATTGTTAGTGCCTTGGCCGGCGGCTATATTGGATATCTGAAAGCTGGTCGCCGGAAAGTATTCATTACCTTGGTCCCATTCAATCTGACTTAATTCACTCAGTGCAGGTAAAAACACATGAATTGGGTTTATTGCCAGTTCAGGATAAGCGACATGTCCTTCCTTGCCTTTAACACTTAAGCGTCCATTCAGGGAGCCGCGCCTGCCATTTCTGGCAACATCTCCGAGTTTTTTGCTGCTCGAAGGCTCGCCGATGAGACAATAATCTATTTGTTCATTTCTATTTTGCAGTACTTCAATGACTTTAACGGTGCCATGAGTGGCAACACTCTCTTCATCGCTGGTAATCAGAAAA
Source organism: Pseudohongiellaceae bacterium (assembly GCA_965661005.1). Lineage (GTDB taxonomy): Bacteria > Pseudomonadota > Gammaproteobacteria > Pseudomonadales > Pseudohongiellaceae > UBA5109. Next base: position 50,104 of record CBFICB010000008.1, on the reverse strand, counting down.
GCGATTGAACCATTGAAGTCTGGTTGTTTTTTCAGAAATCTTTCTGAGGCTGTAATCATAGCAGCGAGACTGCCTTTCATATCAGCACTGCCACGACCATAAAGAAAGCCATCTCTTATCTCAGGTTTGTATGGATCAGAATCCCAATCTGCAATATTGCCCGCAGGCACAACATCGGTATGCCCGGCAAAACAAAATAACGGTCCTGACGAACCCCGTCTGGCCCATAGATTCTTTACATCGGAAAAAGGCAGGTGTTCAATTTCAAAACCGAGCTTTTCAAGGCGTGCGGCCAATATCTCCTGACAGCCCTGATCCTCTGGGCTAACAGAGGGACGAGAGATTAGTTCGCTGCATAAGTCGATGGTTGATGACATGCCAGGCCTTAAGTATTTTCTGTATTAATTATGTGAATGCAATTCTGCATTTAATTCAATACTGCTTTGGTTCGTGAGGCACTCAACGGCACCAGTTATTGAATTCCGTCTGAATAAAAGATTGTTTTTACCGCTTAATTCGCTGGCCTTAACCACTTCAACTGCTTTCTTATTAAGATCCAGTACTGTTACTTTAGTGCCGGCTGTAAGATAAAGGCCAGCTTCAATTGTACAGCCATTACCAAGAGATATGCCCAAGCCAGCATTGGCTCCTATCAAGCAGTTTTCTCCAATAGAGATGACTTCTTTATTGCCACCAGACAGAGTGCCCAATATGCTGCATCCTCCTCCGAGGTCGCTGCCTTTGCCAACAAAAACACCAGCACTTATACGACCTTCAATCATGGCTTCGCCTTCAGTGCCGGCATTAAAGTTAACAAAGCCTTCATGCATGATAGTGGTGCCTTCACCAATGTAGGCACCAAGTCTGACTCTTGAGGTATCGGCAATGCGCACGCCAGAAGGCACAACGTAATCGGTCATCTTAGGAAATTTGTCCGCAGAATCGACAGAAAGAGTTTGGTTCTTGAGCTTGGCTTCCAACTGATATTGCGGGAGCTCATTAATGGCAATAGCGCCCTGGCTAGTCCATGCAACATTGGGAAGCAGCCCAAACATACTGTCGAGGATTAGGCCATGAGGTTTGACCAGGCGGTGAGAAAGTAGATGTAATTTTAGATAAACCTCAGGCACTGAGCTTGGGGCGCTATCGTTTTCAAGCAGACATATAACGAGAGGTTTTTTGCTTAAAGATAAACTTGAAAGCAAGGCAATTTGGGCGTGATTTTGTGATGCGCCAAAATTATCCAAAATTTGATTGACTTGCTGCTGATCCAGTTCAATGGCTTGGTTGCCATTTGTGTACTCAAGCACTGGTAATATGGCTTTTTGAATATCTGAATCTGGATTTAATAGGGGAGCAGGGTAATAGCATTCAAGCCAATTACCTGTAGAGTCTTTAGTGCCAATTCCAAAGGCAAGGCTATATAGGTTCATTGTATTTCCGAATTGAGTTGTGTTTTAAGTTCCGAGTAAAAAAAGCAGGCAGCATTATAACAGGCTTTCATACTCGCTTTGTACAAAACCCAGAACAAGTTTTTTGCCAGTATCCAATATGGGGCGCTTGATCATGGAAGGTAATTCTTGCATGAGCAGAATGGCAGTTTCCTGATTGATTGAGGCTTTGGTCTCGTCATCAAGTTTTCGCCAGGTTGTGCCTCGACGATTTAGAACATTTTCATAACCAAAGCTATCACACCAGTGTTTGAGCAGTCCAGTGTCAACACCCTGCTTTTTGTAGTCGTGAAACTCATAGTATAAGTTGTTCTTATTCAGAAAAGCTCTCGCTTTTTTTATAGTGTCACAATTTGGAATGCCATACATAATCATAATAATTTTCAGGCCGCATTTAAGCTTGCGTCTAGCCTTTCTTTAATAAGTGTTTGCAATTCTTCCGAGTTCTTTTTGCTAATAGGCTTGTTGTGCTTATTGGTAAGGAAAAATACGTCTTCTACATTTTCGCCCAGGGTAGTAATTTTTGCATCATGCAAAATAATGTTTTTCTCTACAAATATATTGGCGACTTTTGCCAAGAGCCCAGGTCTGTCAGGGCAAAGAACTTCAAGTATAGAGTAGGGGAATTTTTCTGGGTTGACGAGGCTGGTTTCTGTGGCTTGCCTAAAATGCCTCAGTTGTCTTGGTGTAAGTTGTCTATTTCTAGAAGACTTTTCTATAGGCAGTGCATACTCCTTGAGTAAATTAACAATTTCAGACATTCTGGGTGAATTCTTTTTTATTAGCGTTCCATTGGTTTCTAACACCATGAAGGTTAATAAGGCTTTATTGGATGCAGTGTTGAATAGTCTGGCGTTTTGTATATTGAGATTTAAACGGTCAAAGGCATTGGCGATATTTGCAAATAAGAAATGTGAGTTTTCAGTATAAATAAAAACTTGAGTGGCGCCTTCTGATTGATATTCAGTGCTGTTTTTAATAAGGATTAAAGGTGTCTCGGGATCTTTGTGCTTGTAGATTGCCAGAGTTTGCCAAGCGATATCTTCAGGGCTTTCACGAAGAAAATAATCTTCAGTGGGCTTGTCCCAGATAGCCAGTGCTTGCTTTTTGCTTATATCTTTTTCTTTGAGCAAGGCGATCGCTTGATCCTGATTGTCTTTGATGCGTGATTTTTTACCGACAATTTTTTCTAGACCGAGACTCAGTGCACGTTTTGTAGACTGGTAAAGTTGCCTCAGCAGGGAGGCTCGCCATGCATTCCAGAGTTTAGGGTTGGTGGCATTAATATCTGCAACTGTTAATGTGTAAAGATAATCCAGACGGGTTTGATCGCCAACAATTAGCGCAAAACTTTTTATGACATCTGGGTCCTGAAGATCCTGACGCTGTGCAATGCTGGACATAAATAAATGATTTTTTACTAACCACCCGACCAAGGTTGTATCCCATTTTCCCAAATGATGCCTCACACAAAATTCTTCAGCGTCTTTTACTCCGAGTAAGGAATGGTCTCCACCTCTACCCTTGGCAATATCATGATATAGCCCTGCAATATAAAGTAATTCAACCTTCGGTAAGGTTTTAATGATGCTGGCCGCCAGGGGATATTTTTCTTTTGCCTCAGGGTGATGTAAACGCCGCATATTTTCAACAACCTGCAATGTGTGGTCATCCACAGAATAAATGTGAAAAAGATCATGCTGCATTTGCCCGATAATATTTCCAAACTCAGGCAAGTATGCGCCAAGTATCCCATAGCGTTTCATCTGTCTTAAGTGAGCTACCATTTTGTAAGGGGAGCGTAGTAGTTCCATAAACAAGCTGGTATTGCGAATGTCTTTCCTGAAATCCTTGTCAATGAGTTGGCGACTATTTCTAATCAGTCGAATTGTTGATGCTCTGATGCCGTCAATTTTGTGGTTCTGAGCAAGTAATACAAAAATCTCTATAAGAGCAAAAGGGGTTTGCCTGAAAACCCTGGAGTGCACAGCTTCAATATAATTATTACGAATTTGAAAGCGAGCATTCAATGTCAGCATTTTTACTTTTTCTTTAGATCGAATGATTTCTTCATCAAACAGTTGTAGCAGAACATCGTTTAATTCTCGAAGCGTTTGCACGTTGCGATAATATTCTTTCATTAGTTTTTCAATACCAAGGCTTTTTTTATCGTCTTTGTAAGAAAAAAATTCGCTTAATTTACGCTGATGTTCAAATAATAGGCGGTCTTCTCTGCGTCCAGTCAGCATGTGTAAGCCGTAGCGTAATGACCAGAGAAAATTTCGGCTTTTGATCAGATCCTGGTACTCATTTTTTTGTAGAAAGCCGCGCTCAACCAGTTCCTGAAAATCTGAAGCGCCGAAATAGTATTTGGAAATCCAGCCAATGGTTTGTAGATCTCTAAGGCCACCAGGAGAAACTTTTAAATTTGGCTCAAGGGCATATTCGATATCATCATATTTGGCATGCCGTGATATTTGTTCATTTCGTTTTGCAGTAAAAAACTTTTTAGCATCCCATATTTTTTTCTTACTGACCGCAATAATAAGTTTTTCATGAAGATCGCTATTACCGTAAACAGTCCTTGACTCCATTAATGCGGTTGCAATAGTAATGTCACTAGCAGCCTGTTTTTTGTTTTCGCTAATCGTTCGAACGCTTTGGCCGACTTCAAGATTTATATCCCAAAGAAAGGTCAGGAAAGATTCTATATTTTTTTTGTACTTTTTCTGATTGTTTTTGGCTAAGAGTATTTGAATATCTATATCGGAATAGGGATGTAATTCTCCGCGGCCATAACCGCCTACTGCCAATAAGCTAATATCTTTCTCATCTGTCCAGTCATATTGTTTCCAGGCAGCGATTAACAGTTGGTCGATGAACCAGGTAAGTTCCGCAACAATTTTTTCAATATTGGTTTTAGCTTTGTAACGTTCGTCAAGTAATTGCCGGGTTTTGCTTATGGCTTCACGAAAACAACTTACTGGAGATTTGCTAGAGGCTAATTCCCGCTGGAATTTTTTTGCATCAAAAATTTTAGAACTTGAGGGCTCCATAAGAATTTAAAACTGTTCTTCGGAGCGTTTGGTCAACACTTCACAGCCGTCATCAAGAACAGCTAAGGTATGCTCCCATTGGGCAGAAAGCCGGCGATCTTTAGTTGTTACAGTCCATCCGTCTGACTTTGATAAGCGTGTATAGCGAGATCCTGCATTGATCATAGGTTCAATTGTGAAGGTCATTCCAGCTTGAAGTTCTAGTCCTGTATTGGGTCTGCCGTAATGAAGAACCTGTGGTTCTTCGTGAAAAATTCTTCCAATGCCATGACCACAATACTCTCTGACTACAGAATAATGCCGCTTTTCGGCATATTGTTGAATGGCATGACCAATGTCACCTAAACGTACTCCCGGTTTAACCATGTCGATTGCAAGGTACAGGGCTTCTTGTGTTGTTTTTACAAGTCGCTGAGCATGAACAGGGGGCTTGCCAAGAAGAAACATTTTACTGGTGTCACCATGAAATCCATTTTTAATAACCGTGATATCGATGTTGATTATATCGCCATCTTTTAAAATCTTGGTGTCACTGGGAATACCATGGCATATGACATGATTGACCGAGGTGCAGATAGATTTAGGGAAGCCGTTATAATTTAAAGGGGCTGGGATTGCATCCTGAACATTCACAATATAGTCATGGCAAATACGGTCAAGTTCACCGGTACTGACCCCAACCTGAACGTAGGGGCCTATCATTTCAAGCACTTCTGAAGCAAGACGACCTGCTTCGCGCATTAAAGCGATTTCTTCAGAATTTTTGATTGTTACAGCCATAAATCGAGTGGAAGGTGCAAAGGGAGTGATTTTAGTGCATCCGAGGCTCTAAAGTATAGGCAAGCTGGCTATTTAAAACAGAATATTATTACTTTAAGTTGTCTTGGCTTTATGGTATAAAGCCGCACGTTTTAAGGGCTCAGGCCTTTTAAACGATAAATAAACGGTAAAAGTCAGGCAAAATAGTTTGTCTGTCATAAATTAAACTAACGTCACACATATATCGACACATGTTCCCGGGTGCTATCTGGGTCAAACTGAATAGTTGGGATCATGGGATGTATGGAGGCTTAACCCAAAGGAAAATCTATGAGTACTGCAAGCATGAAAGACATGCTGAAGGCTGGTGTGCACTTCGGTCATCAATGTCGCTACTGGAACCCGAAAATGGATCAATATATTTTCGGAGCCCGCAATAAAATCCATATCATCAATCTTGAACATACGGTTCCTGCTTTTAATCAGGCTCTGGCACAAATTAAGCAAATGGCTGAACGTCGCCAGAAAGTTCTATTCGTAGGCACTAAGCGTGCTGCCAGTAAAATCATCAAAGATGAAGCAAGCCGTGCCGGCATGCCTTTTGTTGATCAACGCTGGCTTGGTGGAATGCTGACCAATTATAAGACTATTCGAGCCTCTATAAAGCGTCTAAAAGACCTTGAAACACAAGCATCTGATGGAACGTTTGAAAAGTTAACCAAAAAAGAAGCCCTGATGAGAAGAAGGGATCTTGAAAAATTAGATAAAAGTATCGGCGGTATAAAAAATATGGGTGGCTTGCCAGATGCCCTGTTTGTCATCGATGTCGATCATGAGCGTATTGCGGTAACCGAAGCCAATAAAATTGGTATTCCGGTTATTGGAATTGTCGATACCAACAGTAACCCGGATGGAGTAGATGTAGTCATTCCGGGGAATGATGATGCCATTAGAGCTATTCAACTTTATGTTGAGGCAGCTGCAGATGCCTGTATCGCCGGACGTGGTGACTCTGAATTAGAAGCAGCAGCTAAAAACGAATTTGTTGAAGAAACTGAACCAGCTGCAAATAATGATGGGCCAAAAGTTACTGTTAAAGCCAAAGCTAAGGCTAAAGATGAGGCTTCGTTAGAAGCGGAAGCACCAAGCGAACCAGAAATCGAATCTGGAATAGACGAAAGTAAGCCTGTAGAGGAAGTCGAAGCCTCTGAAGGAACAACAGATACAGCTAAAGAAGAAGCCAAACCTAAAGCGAAGGCTAAGGCAAAAGCCAAAGCTGCCCCTAAAGCAAAGGCTAAAGCAAAAGCAAAGGCTGCACCTAAGGCAAAAGCCAAGGCTAAAGCGAAGGCTGCCCCTAAGGCCAAGGCAAAAGCCAAAGCCGCTCCAAAAGCTAAGGCTAAAGCCAAAGCTGAAGAGTAAAGCCATAAGTCGCTTAAATTTGCTTTCAGTAGTAATGAATACAGGGCTTTAAAGCCCTTTTAATTAAACGCTTAAACTTTTTTCAGTCTTCGTAATCTAAGCAAGGGTGAAAAAAGTGAGACACATATAATAGAAGTATTAGAGGAGCCGAATATTATGGCTAACATTTCAGCAGCATTAGTTAAAGAGTTACGAGAAAGAACCAGCCTGGGGATGATGGAGTGCAAGAATGCTCTCGTAGAATCCAATGGAGATATTGATCAGGCTATCGAGTTATTACGAAAAGCGAGCGGCATGAAAGCTGCAAAAAAAGCAGGTCGTACCGCTGCAGAAGGGGTGGTTCTGGTGAAATTAGCCAGTGACAATAGTTATGGGGTCATGGTTGAAGTCAATAGTGAAACAGATTTTGCTGCCAAAGAAGAGAACTTTGGCAAATTTGCCAATCAAATCTTGGCTGCACTATTTGAAACCAAAGAATCAGACATAGCCAAGTTAATGGACTCTGAGCTTGAAGCAGCAAGATTGGGTCTGGTCCAGAGAATTGGTGAAAACATTACGGTAAGACGTGCTGCAGTTGCGGCGGAAGAGGGCCTAACGGTCGGATCGTATCTTCATTCAAACAGTAAAATAGCAGTTTTGATCAGTTTGCGTGGTGGTGACGAAGCATTGGCAAAAGATGTTGCCATGCATGTAGCCGCCGCCAGTCCGATGGTTGTAAACGCTGAAGAAGTTCCAGCGGATGTGCTAAGTAAAGAAAGTGAAATTTATACAGCTCAAGCTGCGGAAAGCGGTAAACCAGCAGATATCGTTGAAAAAATGGTTAGTGGACGACTGCGTAAATTTATTGAAGAAGTTTCATTGACCGAGCAGGCCTTTGTAAAAGATCCGGATATAAAGGTTGGTAAAATGGTTAAGGATGCAAATGCCGAGATCATCAGCTTTAGCCGCTTTGAAGTGGGTGAAGGTATTGAGGTCGCTGAAGTTGATTTTGCGGCTGAAGTCGCTGAGCAGTTAAAAGACACTGACAACAATTAAACCAGTCATGTAAGCCGATTATGAGCATAAAAATAAGGAAATTTGACAGAATCTTACTCAAGCTAAGCGGTGAAGCTCTCACTGGCAGTGCAGATTTTGGAATTGATCCGAAAGTGCTTGATCGTATGGCGCTAGAGATAGGGCAATTAGTTGAGATAGGTGTTCAGGTTGGTGTGGTTATTGGAGGCGGCAATCTCTTTAGAGGGGCTGCTTTACATGCTGCAGGCATGGAAAGAGTCACTGGTGACCATATGGGCATGCTTGCGACTGTGATGAATGCGCTTGCCATGCGAGATGCACTGGAACGGGCTAATATTCCAAGTCGGGTCATGTCTGCTATACCAATGAGTGGTGTTGTGGAGCATTATGATCGCCGTACAGCCATCAGACATTTGAAAGCTGGCGATGTTGTCATATTTTCTGCTGGAACCGGTAATCCTTTTTTTACGACAGATTCTGCAGCTTGTTTGCGTGGTATTGAGATTGATGCAGATCTGGTTCTTAAGGCTACCAAAGTCGATGGCGTTTATTCGGCGGATCCGGTTAAGCATCCAGATGCTGTTAAGTATGATCGATTAACCTTTGATGAAATTCTTGATAAAAAATTAGGTGTGATGGATTTAACAGCAATCTGCTTGAGTCGTGACCATAATTTACCGGTCAGAGTGTTTAATATGAATAAAAAGAAAGCGCTCTTTAATATTATGGTTGGAGAAGAAGAAGGCACATTAATCGAATCTGGTTCTTAAAAGTTGACACTCATCTGAGATATTGTTGTTGAAATATTGAAAGGAGAAAGCTGATGATTGAAGAGATATTGTTAGACGCAGAAGATAGAATGGAAAAAAGTTTAAATAGTCTTGATTCAGCCTTCAATAAAATCAGAACTGGCAGGGCGCACCCCAATATTCTGGATAATGTCTTTGTTGATTATTACGGAACACCTACCCCCATTCAGCAAGTGGCAAATGTAACGGTTGAAGATGGCCGTTCTTTGCTGATTACGCCTTGGGAAAAAAACATGCTTAGCGCCATTGAAAAAGCAATCATGAGCTCAGATCTGGGTTTAAATCCTTCAAATAATGGAGATGTCATCAGAGTCCCGATGCCGGCCTTAACTGAAGAAACTCGTAAAGAATATACCAAGCAAGCCAAGCAAGAAGCTGAAAATGCACGTGTTGCATTACGAAATATTAGACGTGACGCTAATCAGCATGTGAAAGACTTGCTTAAAGAAAAAGAAATTAGCGAGGATGATGAGCATAAAGCCGAGCAGGATATTCAAAAACTGACTGATAACTATATCGCCAAAGTAGAAGAAAAATATAACGCTAAAGAAACTGATTTGTTGGCAATCTGATTTAAGTTTTTTAAGGTGGAACCTTAGTGTCAGTAGACAATAAAAAATTACCCCGTCATATCGCGATTATCATGGATGGTAATAATCGTTGGTCCAAACAAAATAATAATTCTCAATTATCAGGGCATCGTAAGGGCGCCTTACAGTCGCGCATCATCACTAATTACAGTGTTGATCTAGAAATTGACTATTTAACCTTATTTGTATTCAGTAGTGAAAACTGGCTGCGTCCTAAAAAAGAAGTGAGCAGTTTGATGGCGCTTTTTTTAAGTGTACTGCAGCGTCGAGAAGTTAATAAATTGCATGAAAGAAATGTAAGGATTAATTTCATTGGTGATAGCAGTCGCTTCCCCAGGAAGCTTCAAGAAAAAATGCAAATTGCAAAAGAGCTGACAAAAAACAATACAGGATTGACCGTTAATGTTGCCGCTAATTATGGTGGTCGCTGGGATATTGCTCATGCAACAAAAGCAATTGCTGAAAAAGTAAAGCAAGGAAGCCTGGACACGACTGAGATAAATCAGGAGTTGATGCAGCAATATATATCACTTGGCGATATTCCTGAGCCTGATTTATGCATCAGGACAGGAGGAGAAAAGCGGATTTCCAATTTCTTGTTGTGGCAATTTGCTTATACTGAATTTTATTTTACAGAAACATTCTGGCCTGACTTCTCTGAAAAAGAGTTTGATATCGCCTTAGATGATTATGCTAAGCGACAAAGGCGTTTTGGAATGGTTAGCGAACAGCTAGAGTCCTAGTATGGTAGTTTCCTAAGATGTTAGCTCAAAGAATTGTTACTGCAATCCTACTGTTGTCAGCTTTATTGCTGATTGTTTTTTTTACAAATGCCTTTTTGTTTTCAATATTCTTAAGTTTAGTCACGCTTATCGGTGCTTGGGAATGGAGCAGACTGGCGGATATTCAGAATATAGTCGGGCGTTGTTTATATTGTGTATTGTTTCTGTTTGTCAGTGCATTACTCTACATCTTTTTTCGAAATGATACCCTGGTTATTTTAAGTATGAGCCTGGTTTTCTGGTTGCTGGCTTTCTTTCTTATTTCCACCTACCCGCGTTATAACAATCATTGGAATAAACCAAATATTCTGAGTCTTATGGGCTTTTTGGTATTAATACCTTGCTGGCTTGTATTGCTTCACATAAGAAACCTGGATAATTTTTCTTTTGAATTTCTCAGTTTAATTATCTTAGTGGCTGCTGCAGATGTGGGAGCTTATTTCTCGGGTAAGAAGTTTGGTAAACATAAACTGGCAGAGTTGGTTAGCCCAAATAAAACATGGGAAGGGGTGCTGGGTGGCCTGGGCGCTTGTTTTTTTGTTTTCATTATTCTTATGCTCCTCAGAAATTCTTTGGAAGGAGGAGCGATTGACTGGCTTTTACTCATCATTTTGCCTCTATTAGTATCGTCTTTTAGTGTGGTTGGTGATTTATTTGAAAGTATGCTGAAACGAGTTAGAGGAATGAAAGATAGCGGAAATATACTGCCTGGACATGGCGGTATTCTTGACAGAATAGACGGAATTGTCTCTACAGCACCGATATACATGTTGGTACTGATTTATTTTAATTAGTTTTATGCCTGTTACTGATCATAAACAGAGAGTAAGCATACTGGGTTCTACTGGCTCCATTGGAGTCAATACGCTCAATGTTATTCGAGCCAACCCGGAAAATTATGAAACTTTTGCACTAACGGCTAAATCCCAGGTGGATTTGCTCTTCAAGCAGTGCATGGAGTTTCAGCCTGCTTACGCAGTCATGCTGGATAGTGCTGCGGCCAAAGATTTAAAAAGTAAACTCACTCTCGCGGGTGCTACTACGAATGTGCTTGAAGGCATTGATGGGCTTAATTATGTGGCTGGTCATGAGTTGGTTGATAGCGTCATGGCTGCAATTGTTGGTGGTGCTGGCTTATTGCCAACCCTGCGAGCAGCAGAGACAGGCAAGAAAGTATTGTTGGCAAATAAAGAAGCACTGGTGATGGCAGGTAAGTTGTTTATGCAGCTGGTTGATCAGTCAGGTGCTCGGGTTATACCAATTGATAGTGAACATAATGCAATCTTTCAGTGTTTACCTGTTGATCACCAGGCTAAATTCAATAATGAGCAAGAGCTTGGAGTAAAGAAAATTGTCTTAACCGCTTCGGGTGGGCCTTTTTTAAATAGCACCACAAGCGAATTGGCATCAGTCACCCCTGTACAAGCATGCAAACATCCAAATTGGAGTATGGGGCCTAAGATTTCAGTGGATTCTGCAAGCATGCTGAACAAGGCACTGGAACTCATTGAGGCTAGCCTGCTATTTGATCTTCCGGCAGAGCAGATTGAAGTGTTGATTCACCCACAAAGTATTATTCATTCCATGGTGTATTACCTGGATGGTTCTGTATTAGCCCAATTGGGGAACCCTGACATGAGAACCCCGATAGCTCATGGATTAGCCTGGCCAAACAGAATAGTCGCTGGAGTCGAGTCATTAAACCTTGCTGAGATTGGGCAATTAAATTTTCAAGAAGCGGATGAAGAACATTTTCCCTGTTTGCGTCTGGGCAGAGAAGCCGCTTTGAGGGGTGACTCAGCCCCCATAATTCTGAATGCTGTGAATGAAATTGCTGTTGCAGCATTTCTGCAAAGAGAGATCAGATTCAATCAAATTCCTGTTATTATAGAAGAGGTGATGAATAAACAGGAATGCAGGGTCGTTAATAGTATTGAAGAGATCCAGGAAGAAGATAAGCTGGCTAGATCCTTGGCCAAAAAGTTAACGACTGCATAGTCTTTGCAAGACATTTATGCAAGATGATTTTTAGTATACCTAGTAAGTGTGCCTGGTAAGTGTACTCAACATGATTAAAGATGAAATTAATTTTACAGTAACTAAATAATATTCATGGAAATATTACAGACATTTTCAATTAACATCCTTGCCATGCTGGTCACGTTAGGCATTCTGGTGACTATCCATGAGTTTGGTCATTATTGGGTGGCTAAACGTTGCGGGGTCAAAATAGAGTGCTTTTCCATTGGCTTTGGGAAATCTCTGTATAGCTGGTATAGGGGAGAGACTGAATATCGTATTGCTGTTTTGCCCTTAGGCGGTTATGTGAAGATGTTTGGTGAGCGAGAAGAAGATATTAGTGAAAGTGAAAAAGCCCTGGCCTTTAATCATAAAACTCTGGCTCAAAAAACCGCAATTGTATCAGCCGGCCCTTTGGCTAATTTAATACTCGCAGTTGTACTTTATTGGTTAATGTTTATGACCGGCGTGAGTGGCGTCGCTCCTGTTATTGGCAATATCGAAGCAGATTCGTCTGTAGCCTTAGTCGGATTGCAACGTGGCGATGAAATAATCAGCATTGATGGTGAGCAAACCCGAACCTGGCAGGAAGTAAGAATAGCCTTGCTTGAGAGGCTGGGGGAGAGCGGGAATCTTGACTTGAGCTTTATCTCGCCGGGCAGTGATTTAATCAACAATACGACTATACGCATAGATCGTTGGTTAATTGATGAAGCTGAACCGAATGTACTGGGAGCACTCGGCATTACTCCTTATCGACTTGATATTCCTGCGGTCATTGGAGAGCTTTTACCTGAAGGTCGCGCTCAGCAGGCAGGCCTGGTTTCCCAAGATGAAATTCTGGAAGTCAATCAAATTGAAGTCTCAGGTTGGATGCATTGGGTTGATATTGTAAGAAAAAATCCGGAGCAGGATTTATCCATTCGAGTTCGCAGACAAGGTCAAGTGCTGGATTTGACACTCAGGCCTGAATTAAGCGTTGATAATAATGGTGAGCAGACGGGCTATATTGGTGCAGGTGTTGCCGTTCCAGAAGTGATGCCAACACTGCCCGACGACATGAATAGGTCGGTTCGCTATTCAGCTTTAACTGCTGTGCCTTACGCTTTTACTGAGACCTGGGATAACGCTGTTTTTATACTTGATTCCATCAAGAAGATGATAGTGGGCTTAATTTCAGTGGAGAATTTAAGCGGGCCTATCACAATTGCACAAGTTGCGGGTCAAACTGCAACTTTTGGGCTTGAATACTATCTAAGCTTTCTTGCAGTTTTGAGTATTAGTTTGGGGATTTTGAATTTGTTGCCAGTTCCTGTTCTAGATGGGGGGCATTTGCTCTACTACCTGATTGAGGCTGTGATACGCCGACCTGTGCCAGAAAAAGTTCAAGCAATGGGGATGCAGTTAGGAATATTTTTAATTGTTTCTGTAATGTTTATTGCGTTCTATAACGATATAAACCGCTTGCTTTAATAGCAGTTACCTGGATATTAGATTTTTAATTATGCTTAGATTTGTTCGTCATCATTTACTATGTGTATTGTTTCTGTGTTCTTTACCCATATCTGGTTTTGCACAAAGCTTCACAGTTTCAGAAATATACCTGGAAAATCTGCAACGGGTTTCTTCCACATCAATATTCAGTGTGTTGAATGTCAATATCGGTGATGAAATCACACAAGCTGATATAGCTGACATTATTCGTAATTTGATGGCTACGAGCTCTTTTGAAGATGTTGAAGTTTCTCAGGGGCCCAACAACGAGCTCATTATTAATGTGACAGAAAGACCGTCCATCAGTAGTGTGGTTATTGAAGGTAGCGATGCTATTCCTGAAGAAGTGCTGATGGAAAATATTGCCAGCCTGGGCTTGTCTGTTGGTGAATTATTTGACCCGTCAGTTCTCGAAGGCTTACAAATTGCAATGGAAGGCCAATATGTTTCACAGGGTCTTTATGGTGCAGTGGTTGAACTTGAGTTTGAGGAACAGGCGCGAAATCGGGTTGCATTGCAAATTAATATTACAGAGGGCGATCCATCAAAAATTATTCATATCAATATTGTAGGTAATGAAGCTTTTAGCGATGAAGAGCTGCTTGAACTATTTGAGTTAAGAGAAACTCATTTCATATCCTTTATCACCGGTGATGATCGGTATTCCCGTGAGGCAATTACCGGAGATCTTGAAAATTTGCAGTCTTTTTATATGGACCAGGGTTATGTGAACTTTGCCGTCACATTGCCTGTTATTTCATTGTCACCTAATCGAGACCAAATCTACATCACTATTAATATTGATGAAGGAGAAATATACAGAATCAACGATGTTTCCCTAGCCGGGGATTTAGTTAGCTCAGAAATATTTCTAAACCAATTGTTGGGCTTTATACAGCCCGGGCAAGTATTTTCTCAAATTCTGATTACTCAGATAGCCGAAGCGATGACTACTACCTTAAGCAATAGAGGCTACTTTTTTGCAGAAGTAAATGGCGTGCCAATTGTTAATGAAGATGAAGGAACAGTAGATGTCACTTTTTTTGTCGTTCCCGGCAATAGAACCTATGTAAACAGAATTACCTTTAATGGAAATACCAGAACGGTAGATGAAGTATTAAGACAGGAGATGCGACAAATGGAGGGCGCTCCTGCTTCTGCAAATGCAATAGAGCAGTCCAAGGTAAGACTAGAACGATTGGGATATTTTTCATCGGTCGAATATGAAACCACAGAGGTGGGAGGTGTCACAGACCAGATAAATGTAGATTTTTCTGTTGAAGAACAGCTCTCAGGGTCAATTAACTTTTCTGTGGGTTTTGCACAGGTACAGGGTTTGAGTCTAAGTGCCGATCTGCAGGAAAGAAACTTCCTTGGTACTGGCAAGCAAGTAAGTGTTGGTGTGAATACTAATGCGTTTTCAACAAGATATGCCTTTAACTATCTGGATCCATTTTATACAGTTGATGGGGTGAGTCGAGGATTTGGATTGTCTTATGTTACATCTGATTACGCAGAGCTTAATCTTGCCGCTTATAGTACCAATCAGACGAGTGCCAACGTAAGCTTTGGTTATCCAATTGGTGAAAGTCAATTTTTGAATTTTTCTTTGGCTATGACCAGTACTGAAATTGAGACAGGATTTGGGCCCGTTCAGGAGATAGCTGGAAGCCCAAGACTGGATCCCGCTATTAATAACTATTTAGTGCAGCCAGCTCGCTTGAGAGAGTTTACTGATCCTAATACTGGAACAGTTTTTCCAATTGCTGATGCTGTGTTAGCCCCTCTGTCAAGTCTTCCTACTTCGGCTTTTCGAGAAATCACACCTGGTTTTGTCGATCGAGAAGGTAATTCTTTTATTGACCTGACTCTAACAGCAGACTGGAGAAGTAATAATCTACTGCAGCCAGGTATTTTTGCGACAGGAGGCAGTCAACGATCTCTGTCAGTTGAGTTTGCTTTACCTGGCAGTCAATTATCTTTTTATAAGTTACGTTTGTTTGGCGAAACCTACACTCCACTGAATAGGTTTATTCCATTTTTATCTCCTTCCTGGATTGTTCATCTAGAAGGGACCCTGGGTTATGGTGATGGCTATGGTGGTACTGAACAACTGCCGTTTTTCAGGAATTTCTATGCGGGTGGGCAAGGCACGATTCGTGGTTTTAGAAGAAACACTCTTGGCCCAAGAAGTACAGATGCACTTCTATACCGTGAGGAGCCAGCAGAGCTATTGCGAGATAGTAATGGCGATCTAATCCTGGATTTTTTAGGCAATGCCCAGTTCAGGTTTGACTCGGAAAGAGCTTATAAACTTGCTCAAGCTAGAGACGCAAATGGAAATCTGGTCTTTGATGCCGCTGGCCAACCGGTCTATGAAAATGAATTAGATACGCGGCCACTATTCTTTGGCCGTCCGCAGCCTTTTGGCGGTAACGTTCAGGCAACCGGTACCGCAGAGTTGATTTTTCCACTAGGGCCGTTAGAGTCTAGAGACACAATTAGATCCAGTGTATTTATTGATGCTGGCAATGTGTTTTCCAGTTATTGTACAGACAGGCAAATTGCTAACAATAATTGTTCTAATTTTTCATTCGATGAAGTCAGGTATTCGGCAGGAATATCAGTCAGTTGGTTTACAGGGTATTTAGGCTTGATGACCTTTAGTCTTGCTAAACCTTTCAATAGCAGTATCATTGACGAGCAGGAATCATTCCAGTTTGATATTGGTGGGAATTTCTAGTCAAAATAACTAAAGATTGATTGAAGTATTTATTGGGTAATTTTATTTCAGGTGTGATCAAAATGAAGAAAAACATTATATTTTTTATAGCAGCGATGGGTTTAAGTATTACCGGCAATGTACTTGCCCAAGAGGGTTCTGAGAGTGGTCCAAAGATCGCCATATTGGATATGGCGGCTGCTTTATATAATTCTGAGTTAGCAGCAGCAGTTCAAGATCAGCTCTCTTTAGAGACTGAGGATGATTCAGTCAGAATTAGAGAATTGGCTCAGGAAGGTTCCGATTTGCAGGAGCGATTGACTGTTGATGCAGAGGTTCTCAGTGAAGCAGAGCAAAGGGAGATTATGGAAGAGCTCGAAGAGATTGGCGTGCAATATCAATACCTGGAGCAACGTGTTGAATCAATCGTGCAGCAAAGACGTGAAATATTTGAGCAAACCTATTCGTCTAACCTGATTCAAGCAATTAGTGACGTTGTAGAAGAAGAAGATTATGACGTCGTGTTTAGAGCTGAAGTTGCTCTGTTTTTTAATGGTGCCCTTGATATCACAGCCAAGGTGACTGAAAAACTGAATGAGCAACAATAGCTCACCACAATAGGCCGATAATAAAAAAGTGTGTCTAAATTCCCTCCCTATGATCTAGCGACTCTGGCCACTCTGCTGAATGCAGAGCTGGTTGGGGATCCAAGTACAAAAATACATGCCCTGGCTACGCTTAAGACCGCTAAAGTGGGTGATTTAAGTTTTTATCATAATCCTCGTTATTTCAATGATTTTCGCAATACCAAGGCTTCAGCTCTGATTCTGTCTAAAAAAGCGGCTGAAGATTACTCTGGTAATACACTTATTTCCGATAACCCTTATATTTGCTTTGCGCGCGCTTCTCACTTATTCAAACTGGAACCTCCCAGAATAAAAGGTATTGCAGAAAGTGCCAAAATTGACCCTTCGGCCAAGATAGGCAGCAATGTAAGTATTAGTGAAAATGTCGTCATCGCGTCAAATGTTGTCATTGCAGATGACGTCACTATTGCGGCAAATACCACCATTGATGCTGGCGTAGAAATAGGAGAGGCAAGTCGAATTGAGTCTAATGTCAACATTGCCCACGGAACAAAAATAGGCAAACGAGCCCATATTTATGCCGGTGTTGTAATTGGCAGTGATGGTTTTGGTTTTGCCCAGGAAGACGGTAAGTACTTTAAAATTGCTCAGCTAGGTAAGGTGTTCATTGGGGATGATGTTGAAATTGGTGCAAATACCTGCATCGATAGAGGCGCTCTTGATGACACCGTCATCGGAAATGGAGTAAAGATAGATAATCAGGTGCAGATAGCTCACAATGTGATTGTTGGTGATAACACAGTGATTTGTGGCTGCAGTGCAATTGCTGGAAGCGTTAGAATTGGTAGAAACTGTGTGATCGCAGGTGCCGTGGGCATTATAAATCACGTTGAGATTGTTGATGGCGTAACAGTGACAGCAATGTCCTTAGTTAACCAGTCTATTAAAGAAGCTGGCAGTTATTCTTCAGGTACGGGACTTTCCAGTACCGATGTGTGGAAAAAAAATATAGTACGTTTCCGTCAGCTTGATAAACTGACAAAGCGTTTGATAAAGACAAAAAATGAAAGCGACTAATTCGCTGGTTAAGGTAGTAATATTATGATGCTTATCGAAGATGTTAAAGAATACTTGCCACAACGTTATCCTTTTTTAATGGTGGATAGAGTGTTGGAACTAGAGCCTAATAAATATATTAAGGCCTATAAAAACGTCACCACCAATGAAGAATTTTTTCTCGGACATTTTCCTAATAAGCCAATTATGCCTGGAGTTTTAATTATAGAAGCCATGGCTCAGGCTTCAGGTGTCCTAGGCTTTAAAAGCCAGGAAAAAAAACCCCGTGACGGCTATCTTTATTATTTCGTCGGAGCAGACGCTGTGCGTTTTAAAAAACCGGTTGTGCCAGGAGATCAGCTAATACTGGAGTCCGAGATTTTAAGTGTGAAACGAGGAATTTATAAATTCCAGTGCAAGGCAAGTGTTGACGACAAAGTAGTCAGTGAAGCCGTAATACTTTGTGCTGAACGACAAGAATAATTTTAATCAATATTGCTATGAGCACTCAATCTGGAGCAAATGACCCGATAATTGATCCGACTGCTACGATAGGTAGTAATGTTGAGATAGGGCCCTGGAGCATCATTGGTCCGGAAGTCGTTATTGGCGATGATTGCAAAATAGGGTCCCACGTCGTTATCAGGTCTCACACTAAACTGGGTAAAGGCAATCAAATTTTTCAATTCTCGTCCGTGGGTGAAGACCCCTCTGATCTCAAATATGAGGGTGAAGCAAGCCTGCTGGAAATAGGTGACAATAACACCATTAGAGAAGGTGCTACCATTCATCGCGGTACAAAAGTGGGTGGTGGCATAACACGAATTGGCTCGAATAATTTATTCATGCCTTATACCCATGTGGCGCATGACTGTATCATCGGGAATCATATTATTTTTTCAAATAATGCAGCTGTCAGCGGTCATGTAGAGGTTGACGACTGGGCCATTCTGGCTGGCTTTGCCGGGGTTTATCAATTTCTGAAAATAGGCGCTCATAGCTTTATTGGAGGTTTAACTCACGTCAACATGGATGTGCCAGCCTACGTTATTGTTAATGGAACGCCGCCGTCTGCCAGGGGGGTTAATAGTACTGGTCTTGAGCGCAGGGGATTCAGCAAAGAATCAATCAGGGCTATTCGTCAGGCCTATAAAATTCTGTATCGTGATGGAAAGACAACTGATCAGGCTTTGTCAGAAATTCAAAAAATGGCAGATGAATATCCTGAAATTCAGCTTTTAGTTGATTCAGTTAGAGCTTCTACCAAAGGCATCACTCGATAAGATTGCGAATGAGTAGAACTCTCTGCATTGGAATATTAGCCGGCGAAAGTTCTGGCGATATACTGGGTGCTGGGCTCATGCAAGCACTCAAATCTCAATATCCACAACTTATATTTGAAGGTATTGGCGGTCCACTTATGATTGCTGAAGGCTTGCAATCCATGGTGCCAATGGAGCGCTTATCAGTGATGGGCTTTGTCGAGCCACTTAAACGCTTACCAGAGTTGTTAGGTATTAGAAAATCAGTGGTAAAGCATTTTATAAAGCGGAAACCTGATGTATTTATAGGCATTGATTCGCCAGATTTTAATTTAAATATTGAGAGAAAATTAAAGCAGGCTGGCATTTCCACCATACATTATGTAAGTCCTTCCGTATGGGCATGGCGTAGCAAGCGCATTCATAAAATAGCGCGTTCGGTGGATTTGATGCTGACGCTATTTCCTTTCGAAGTAGCAGTTTATGAAAAACATAATATAGCCGTTCGCTGTGTCGGCCATCCCCTTGCCGACCTTATTCCTTTGGACGTTAATCAAGCGGAAGCCAGGATGAAACTGGGCCTGGATACTGATAGGCCGATATTGGCTCTACTGCCAGGGAGCAGACAAGGCGAAGTAGGCCGACTGGCACCTGAATTCCTGAAATGTGCGGCATTATGTCAAGCGCATTGGCCGGAATTACAGCTGGTTATTCCCTGTGCTAATGCTGGAAGGTGGGTTCAAATCGAAACCATGCTCAAAGAGCAGTTTCCTGATATGAATGTTAGTTTGACAGACGGTTATGCTCACGAAGTGATGGCCGCTGCAGATGTTCTGTTGATTGCATCTGGAACTGCGACGCTAGAGGCTGCTTTGCTGAAAAAGCCTATGTTGGTCTGTTACAAGATGTCCGGATTATCCTATGCGCTTATTTCAAGAATGCTTAAGGTGCCATACTTTTCCCTGCCCAATTTGCTGGCAGGAAAACGCCTGGTTGAAGAAAGAGTGCAAAATGAAGTTAATGCTGAAGCGCTGTTTCAAGGCGTTCAACACTTGCTGGAAGACAAGAAAAAACTGCAAGAATTAAGTGCTGATTATCTTGAAATTCATCAAACACTTCGAAAAAATGCAAACACATCAGCGGCTGAGGCGGTATTGACTTTAATTAATGCTCAAGAATAAACAGACTTTGCTCTTCTGCGAAGAAGAGGAATCACAATATCGTTTAATTGCGGGTGTCGATGAGGCCGGTAGAGGGCCGCTGGCTGGTAATGTGGTTGCAGCTGCCGTTATTTTGGATCCGGAAAAAAATATTGCGGGTTTAAATGATTCTAAAAAATTAAGCCCACACAGGCGAGACGTCTTAAGTCAACAAATTAAACAAGAAGCCCTGGCTTTTGCCATTGCTGAAGCTGACGTAAAGGAAATAGACAGCATCAACATTCTACGGGCCACGCTGCTAGCTATGCAGCGAGCAGTTGCCGCGCTGGAGTTGGCGCCGGAGTATATTTATGTTGATGGCAATCGCATGCCAGCCTGGGATTATAAATCCAAGGCTGTAATTAAGGGGGATCAGCACATTCAATCTATAGCGGCTGCGTCGATTCTGGCTAAAGTATCTAGAGATCAGAGTCTGTTAAGATTGCATGAGCAGTTTCCAGCTTATGGTTTCGCGCAACATAAAGGCTATCCAACACCTGAGCATTTGGCCGTGTTGCTAGAGTTGGGTCCTTGCCCTGAACATCGTTTAAGCTATGGGCCGGTCAAAGCTGTACTCAATCTAAAATAAGCATGTCAGTTGATCGAATTTAGTTTTACACTCTACTTTTAAAATGCAGTCCAGGTTATGACAGAAACACCATCATTCATACATTTAAAAGTTCACTCTGAATACTCGCTGGTCGATGGTCTGGTTAAAATTCCATATCTGGTTAATAAAGCTGTGGAGCTTCAGCAGCCAGCTGTGGCACTTACAGACCTGTCAAATTTCTATGCCTTAATAAAGTTCTACGCGGCTGCTATTGCTAAAGGTGTCAAGCCCTTGTGTGGTTGTGACCTTTTAGTTTCCGATCAAAAAGGGGATGAAAATGCATCAATATTAACTTTCTTGGTTAAAAATTATAAAGGATATCAAAATCTTATAAGATTAATCTCGAAATCATATCAAGAAGGCCAGCGTCGCGGCAGGGTCTTTACTCAAGAGCAATGGATCGAGGAATACAGTGAGGGATTGATCGTGCTCTCAGGCGCGAGAGAGGGTGCAATTGGGCAAGCATTACTTAACGAAGATGTGAATTTAGCAAAAGCGAAGTTAGCGCATTGGATGAAAGTATTTCCAGACAGCTTTTATCTGGAGTTACAGCGTACCGAACGTCCTCGAGAAGAAGAATATATTCATGGGGCTATAGCTCTTAGTCTAGAGTTTGAATGTCCTGTGGTCGCGACGAACGATGTCAGATTCTTAACATCCGAAGAATTTGAAGCGCATGAAGCGCGCGTCTGTATCAATGATCGTCGAACCCTTGATGATCCCAGACGTCCGAGACTTTTCTCAGAGAATCAATATTTAAGAAGCACCGAGGAGATGCAAGAACTTTTCCGTGATGTTCCCGAAGCCCTGCAAAATACTGTTGAAATCGCTAAACGCTGTAATCTTGAATTGTCGCTGGGAACGCCCTGTTTGCCTGACTATCCAGTACCTGAAGATTTAAGTGTTGATGATTATTTAAGGCGTTTAAGTGAAGAGGGTTTAAATGAGCGTTTAGCGCTTTTAACTGAAGCAGTCAGCGCAGAAAAGCGTCAGTTGTATCAGGATCGTCTGGATTTTGAATTGAACATAATTATACAGATGGGCTTTCCCGGTTATTTTTTAATCGTGATGGAGTTCATTCAATGGGCGAAAGACAATGGTGTTCCGGTGGGTCCAGGAAGGGGATCTGGTGCCGGCTCATTGGTTGCCTATTCCCTTAAAATTACTGATCTGGATCCACTGCAATACGATCTGTTATTTGAAAGGTTTCTAAATCCTGAGCGTATATCCATGCCAGATTTCGATGTGGATTTTTGTATGGATGGACGTGACCGGGTTATCGAACATGTTGCCGAGTTATACGGGCGGAATGCGGTATCCCAAATTATTACTTTTGGCACCATGGCTGCAAAGGGGGTGATTAGGGATGTTGCTCGAGTTCAGGGCAAGTCCTATGCCCTGGCTGACAAACTATCAAAACTGGTGCCATTTGAAATAGGCATGACCCTTGAAAAGGCCATGAGTGAAGAGCCTCAGCTGTCTTCTTTTGTTGCAAATGATGAAGAAGCCGAAGAAATAATGGAAATGGCATTTAAGCTGGAAGGCATTGTCCGTAATGTGGGTAAGCATGCGGGCGGGGTAGTCATTGCGCCAGGAAGATTGACCGACTTTACGCCCCTGTACTGTGATGAAACGGGATCCAACCTTGTTACTCAATATGATATGAGTGATGTAGAAAAGGCTGGCTTGGTCAAGTTTGATTTTCTTGGTCTTCGTACACTGACCATTATCAATGGAGCCGTCAGCATGATTAATGCTGAACGTAAGGCTGTTCAGAAAAGCGCCAAACAGCTAGATATAAGCCAGATCCCTTTGGATGATCTGTCCGTCTACCAGCTCTTGATTAGCGGAGAGACAACAGCCATTTTTCAGCTCGAATCCAAGGGCATGAAAGAATTAATCAAGCGGCTTAAACCAAACACCTTTGAAGACATTGTTGCCCTGGTGGCTTTGTATCGTCCTGGTCCCTTGGGATCTGGCATGGTTGATGATTTCATCAATCGAAAGCATGGTGCGGAAGTGGCTTATGCGCATCCTTTGCTTGAACCCATTTTGAAAAATACTTACGGGGTAATTCTGTACCAGGAGCAGGTAATGAAAATTGCTCAGGTTCTGGCAGATTATAGTTTGGGCGGTGCAGATATGTTACGCCGTGCCATGGGCAAGAAAAAACCCGAAGAAATGCAGAAGCAGAGTGAAATCTTTTTAGCGGGAGCTGCAAAAAATAATATAGATCCTAAAACAGCTGAGTCTATCTTTGACCTAATGGAAAAATTCGCCGGCTATGGTTTTAACAAGTCTCACTCTGCTGCCTATGCGCTGGTTTCATATCAAACTGCCTGGTTGAAAAAACACTATCCTGCCCATTTTATGGCATCGGTTTTATCTGCTGACATGCAGAATACCGATAAAATTGTAATCCTTGCGGATGAGTGCCGCAGCATGAAACTTCCCCTGAACGCGCCTGATGTGAATATTGGCCGCTATGGTTTTACAGTTGATTACAATGCTCAGGGTGAAGTTCATGTGATTTATGGGCTTGGTGCAATAAAAGGCCTGGGAGAAGGCCCCATAGAAAACATCGTCAAGACTCGAGAAGACAGTGGGCCGTTTCAGAACCTGTTTGATTTTTGTAAGCGTGTTGATTTAACCATTATCAATAAGCGTTCTCTAGAGGCCTTAATTCGTTCTGGCGCCTTTGATTCGATCAGTCAGGATGTTGATCGGGCAATCTTGCTGGCCAGCATGGGTGAGGCAATTAAAACAGCTGCACAAGCTGCCAGAATTCAGGAAAGTGGCGTCGATGATCTATTTGGAGAGTTAGTTCCAAGTGATCAAACTGAAGTGGATGTCTATGCAAATTTTAGACATGTACGCTCATGGAGTGAAAAGAGGCGATTACAGGAAGAAAAAGACAGTCTTGGCTTGTACTTGTCAGGTCATCCTATTGAAGCTTATTTGCCGGAGATCGCCAGGATTACAAAAAACAGGATTATTAATTTGAGGCCAAATAACTCACCGCAAATTCTTATCGGGCTGGTGCATGATATGCGCGTCATAAAAAGTAAGCGGGGTGACAATATCGCTATTTTGACGCTGGATGATCAAAGTGGTCGTATAGAAGTATCCTTGTTTGGTGAAGTATATGAATCAGTCAGAGAAGTGTTGACGAAAGATGAAATCGTTTTGGTTGAAGGAACCGTCAGCCAAAATGAGTATGCGGGTGATGGCAGTTTTCAGGTGCGGGCAAAGAATATCATGAGTTTTCAAGATGCCAGGGAAGCTTTTCTGCGTCATATTAGCCTTAACCTTCAGCAAGAATCGCTTTGTAATGATGCTCTGCTGGAGTTGGAGCAAATACTAGCTGATTATGTTTCTCCTCCTCAGGCAGCAACAGATGCCGGAAAGTCATGTAAAGTCGTTGTTAACTATGCAAGAGAAGGCGTGCAGGGTAAAATTGCATTTGGTAAATCCTGGCAGGTCAAACCGGATGACGAGTTGCTGCATCGTTTAAAAGAGCATTACGGTGAGCAAGGTGTTAGTCTGAGTTACTAAGCCTGGCTTTAAAGCCAGGAAGCCCGTAAACCCTGGACTCTATTATGATTATGGAATTTTATAAAAAGAAGTAAGTTATGAACCCTGATTACCTTGAATTTGAACAGCCAATTGCAGATCTGGAAGTAAAAATTAGTGAACTGCGCTTAGTGGGAGCTGATAATAAACTTAATATCTCTGAAGAAATCGAAAACCTTCAGGAAAAAAGCCACAAGCTTACAACTAAAATTTTCTCTTCATTGACGCCTTGGCAGATTTCCATGTTAGCAAGGCATCCCTTACGACCTCAGACCGAAGATTATATTCGTTATATGTTTACGGAGTTTGAGGAATTACATGGCGACAGGCTGTTCGCAGATGATCAATCAATTTTAGGTGGCGTCGCCTATCTGGATGATATTCCGGTCATGGTAATAGGGCATCAAAAAGGCCGTAGCACAGAAGAAAAAGTAAGACGAAATTTCGGAATGCCTAAACCCGAAGGTTATCGCAAAGCACGTCGCCTCATGCTTCTGGCTGAACGCTATAAAATGCCTGTACTGACCTTTATTGATACTCTGGGCGCTTATCCGGGTGTTGATTCAGAAGCTCGAGGCATTAATGAAGCCATTGCCGAAAATATGGCACTTATGTCGCGCTTAAAAGTACCCATCATCGCCACCGTGACAGGTGAAGGGAATTCGGGCGGGGCTATTGCCATTGGCGTCTGTGATTATCTCAACATGCTTGAATATTCAACTTACTATGTAATTTCTCCTGAAGGCTGCGCCACGATCTTGTGGAAATCTTCAGACTACAAAGCTGACGCAGCTGAAGCCATGGGAGTGACCTCAAGTCGTCTGGAAGAGCTTGGTATTGTAGACAGAACCATTCCAGAACCCCTGGGTGGTGCGCATCGAGATATGCAATTAACTGCAGATCGCCTGAAAGAGGCATTGCTCGAGCAGATCAGGCAACTTAAAGATATGGATGTTGATGCTCTACAAGAAAGGCGTTACAAGCGTCTGATGAGGCATGGCTCGTCTAATTGAGCAGGATATTCTGCGACAGCTAGCTGACTTTTCAACTAATACTAAGAGTTTATTTTGGGTAGCCTACAGTGGTGGCCTGGACTCTCAGGTTCTACTTCATTTTTGTCAAAAAGTTTTGCCTTCAGCACAGTTGCGTGCTGTTCATATTAATCATGGTTTGAGCCCGCAAGCAGATGCCTGGCAGCAGCATTGTCAGCAATACTGCGAGCAACAAAATCTAGTGTTTGAAAGTCGCAAAGTTGACCTGGATACATCAAGTAATAATCTCGAATTGCAGGCGCGACATGCCCGTTATGGCGTCTTTGAATCCTTGCTTAAAGAAGAAGATTTCATCTTGATGGCGCATCATCAGGATGATCAGATGGAAACGGTTCTGTACCGTTTGTTGCGTGGAAGTGGCCCAAAAGGCTTGGCAGGAATTCCCTCACAGCGAAGGCTAGGTAAGGGAGCTTTGCTGAGACCCTTGTTAGCCTATAGCAAAGATGAGTTGACTGATTATGCCAAACAGGCAGGTCTCAACTGGATAGAGGACGAAAGTAATCAGGATATTAGTTTTGACAGGAATTTATTAAGGCAAGCTATCTTTCCAAGGATTAAGTCTCGCTGGCCTTCAGCCGGCAAAAGCATGCAACGCAGTGCCGAGCTTATTGCAGAGTCTGAGCAATTGTTACAAGCACTGGCCATGATTGATGCTGGGGATTTTCTGAAGACAAGGCAAACGGTTTTTCCTTTGGACTTGATGCAAGGAAAAGATCCGTCACGACAACGTAATTTATTACGTTTCTGGTTTCAAAATCTTGCAGAAGATTATGCTATTCCAGCACCCGGTTTCGAAGAGTTAAGACGTATTGTAGAAGAAATGATTCCAGCATCGAAGGATGCCCAACCTTTGATCAGCTGGAAGCATGGTGAAACGACTGTAGATCTCAGACGCTTTGCCAACCACTTGTATGTACTCAAAGATTTTCCCGCAGAATTCAATTCAGCAGCGTCGCCAATTGAAGCCGGTCTCAAGCTGGAACTAGGCGGTAATCTGGGGACTGTCATGCTAGAAGAATGTGCCGATGGTGGGGTAAGGGTGCATGAGGGTGATGAATTGGAAATTCGCTTTGACTGCGCTCAGTCTGCGGTAAAACCTGCGGGAAGAAAAACGCGCGTCTTTAAAAAAATATTTCAGGATTATGCTGTGCCTCCCTGGTTGCGAAGCCGAATACCCTTACTTTTTATTAATGGAGAATTGGCGGCCGTAGCGGATTTGTTTGCTTGTCATAATATGGCGGCAAAAAATGGTGAAAAACAACTGAAAATTAACTGGCAAAGAGCAGATGTTTATTGTGGTTATTAGGGTGTTCTGGTAACCTGTAACTCCATCTATATTCCTCCAAGATGGGCTGTAAATGACGAGATATATTTTTATTACCGGTGGTGTAGTTTCTTCACTTGGTAAGGGCATAACCTCTGCATCATTAGCAGCAATCCTCGAAGCCCGTGGTCTTAAAGTGACCATGCTCAAACTAGACCCCTATATTAATGTAGACCCTGGCACCATGAGTCCCTTTCAGCATGGAGAAGTTTTTGTCACCGATGATGGAGCAGAAACCGATCTTGATCTTGGCCATTATGAACGTTTTATTCGTACCACGATGAGTCAGGCTAATAATTTTACTGCCGGTCGTGTGTATGAAGAAGTGATCAAGAAAGAGCGCCGGGGAGATTACCTGGGTGCCACTATTCAGGTTATCCCCCACATTACTGATGAAATAAAACTGCGCATCGAGCAGGGTGCTGGTGATGCCGATGTTGCTTTGGTCGAAATTGGTGGCACAGTGGGCGATATTGAATCACAGCCTTTTCTTGAAGCTATTCGGCAAATGAAAGTTGAGCTGGGTTCTTCAAGAGCCTTGTTTTTGCACCTGACACTGGTGCCATATATTCGCACTGCCGGGGAAACCAAGACAAAACCAACGCAGCATTCTGTGAGAGATTTAAGATCGATTGGTATTCAGCCTGATGTGCTGGTTTGTCGTTCCGAAGATGAAATTCCTGAATCGGCACTTAAAAAAATTGCCCTTTTTACTAACGTTGAGTCACGGGCAGTCGTTTCTCTAAGAGATACCGCTACCATTTATTCTGCACCATTACTTTTGCATGCAACAGGTCTGGACGAGTTTGTTGTGGAGAAATTCAATCTGGATTGCCCACCAGCAGATTTATCAGAGTGGCAGGAAGTGGTTGATCTTGTTCACTCGCCCAAGCAGGAAATTACCATTGCCATGGTCGGTAAATATATGGACTTGCTGGATGCCTACAAATCCTTAATTGAAGCAATAAAGCACGCCGGTCTTCACACCGCCACTGAAATTAACACTATTTATATAGATGCCGAGACTATCGAAAAAGAGGGCACTGATATTCTGAAAGGCGTTGATGCGATAGTGGTGCCAGGAGGCTTTGGTGAGCGCGGTATTGAAGGCATGATTGAAACTGTCAAATATGCCAGAGAACAAAAAATACCGTATTTGGGCATTTGTCTGGGCTTGCATATAGCGGTCATTGAATTTGCCAGAAACGTTTTGGGGTTGAAAGGCGCTCACAGTTCTGAATTTGATCAAGACAGTACAGACCATGTTATTGGTTTGATAACTGAGTGGACGACTGCTGATGGTGCAACGGAAGTCCGGGATGAGGATTCAGATTTGGGCGGTACCATGCGCTTAGGCGGCCAGGAGTGTAAATTAGAAGAGAATTCTTTGGCTAAGAACTGTTATCAAAAAGATGTTATCGCCGAAAGACATCGCCATCGTTATGAAGTGAATAATAATTATATTGAAGCACTTGAGGCCAAGGGCTTGAAAGTGTCGGGTAAATCCATGGACGGGAATTTAATGGAGATTATGGAGTATCCTGATCACCCCTGGTTCCTTGGCTGTCAATTCCACCCTGAATTTACCTCTTCACCTCGCGATGGGCATCCTTTGTTTACTGGTTTTGTTCAGGCGGCAGTAAAAAGAAGTAAGCTCAATTAACTGGATCCATATCGGTGATACACATGCAAAGAGCATTACAGCTAGGTGAGATGAGCATTTCTAATGATGCCCCTATGGTTTTAGTAGGCGGCTTGAATGTGCTGGAATCCGAAACTCTGGCATTAGAAACTGCGGATGCTTTTTCAACTTGCTGTGCCAAATTAGGCATACCTTATATTTTCAAAGCCTCTTTTGATAAGGCCAATCGTTCGTCAAAAGATTCTTATCGTGGCCCTGGCCTTAAAAAAGGGTTAAAAATACTCGATGCAGTTAAGCAGAAATATAATGTACCGCTCTTAACCGATGTACATGAGCCGGATCAGGCAGCTCCTGTAGCGGAAATAGTCGATATCATTCAACTGCCAGCTTTTCTTTCTCGTCAAACTGATTTGGTTGTGGCGATGGCGGAAACCAAAGCGTTTATTAATATCAAGAAGGCTCAATTTTTAGCGCCTGCAGAAATGAAGCACATCATCAATAAATTTCTGGAAGCGGGTAATGAAAAATTAATGTTATGTGAGCGCGGCAGCAGTTTTGGCTATAACAATCTGGTTGTAGACATGCTTGGTTTTCCTATCCTGAAAAGCTTTTCATATCCCGTGCTATTTGATGTCACTCATGCGCTGCAGATGCCCGGTGGACGTTCTGATAGTGCTGATGGCCGTCGCAAAGATGTAACAGCTTTGGCTAAATCAGGTATTGCACAGGGTATAGCCGGTTTGTTTTTGGAAGCCCACCCGGAGCCAAGTCAAGCCTTGTGTGATGGCCCCTGTGCACTGCCATTGGATAAATTAGAACCCTTTTTAACACAGATAAAAGCACTGGATGACCTGGTGAAGTCTCAGCAAGAGATTGATACGGCTTAACCAAAAAACAGACTTAAGAAGCAAGATAAAACATTAACAGGAATCAGAGGGGATAGAGTGACAATTATCAAAGATATCAAAGCCAGAGAAGTTCTGGATTCGCGCGGTAATCCGACGGTACAAGCGGATGTCATCCTGGAATCTGGCCATGTAGGGACAGCATGCGCACCATCAGGTGCATCAACGGGTTCCAGAGAAGCGCTTGAGCTTCGAGATAAAGACGCCTCCCGCTATGGTGGCAAGGGTGTGTTAAACGCGGTGAAAGCTGCCAATGAAGATATTAAAAAACTCCTGGTGGGCCATGATGCCGCCGAGCAAAGCACTCTGGATCAAGCCATGATCGCGCTTGATGGCACGGAGAATAAAGCCAAGCTCGGTGCGAATTCCATTCTTGCTGTTTCACTGGCAGCAGCCAGAGCGGCGGCAACGGCAAAAGGTCAAAGTTTATATGCACATATAGCCGGGCTGGATGGCGGCAATTCTTCCTATACCATGCCGGTTCCCATGATGAATATTATCAATGGCGGTGAGCATGCTGATAATAACGTGGACATTCAGGAATTCATGATTCAACCCATTGGTGCGCCTAATTTTGCTGAAGCGCTGCGTTATGGGGCAGAAATCTTCCATGCCCTGAGGTCGGTATTGAGTGCACAGGGACTGAATACAGCAGTGGGAGATGAAGGCGGTTTTGCGCCTAATTTGCCTTCAAATGCGGCAGCACTTGAAGCTATTTTGACAGCGATAGAAAAAGCAGGTTTTAAAGCTGGTGAAGATATTTGTTTGGCTCTGGATTGTGCCGCGTCCGAATTTTACAGAAACAATGAATATGATCTAAAAGGCGAAGGCAAATCCTATAGCAGTGAAGCCTTTGTCGATTATCTGGCTGAACTTTGTCAGCATTATCCTATTTTGTCTATTGAAGACGGTCTGGATGAGAGTGACTGGGATGGCTGGAGTATTCTCACTAAGAAACTGGGCGATAAAGTGCAACTGGTTGGTGATGATTTGTTTGTGACCAATACTAAAATTCTTGAAAAAGGGATTAATACCAATGTCGCCAATTCCATTTTGATTAAATTCAATCAGATTGGCACGCTGACTGAGACATTAGCAGCTATTAACATGGCAAAACAGGCGGGCTACACGGCCGTTATTTCTCATCGTTCAGGAGAAACTGAAGATACAACTATTGCTGATTTGGCCGTCGCAACATCTGCCGGGCAAATCAAAACCGGTTCCTTGTGCCGTTCCGATAGAGTGGCTAAATACAATCGTTTACTGGTCATCGAAGAAGAGCTTGGCGGGGCATCGACTTACCGTGGAATCGGCGAGTTCACCAAGGCGCTTTAGTGATTATTTAATGTTATAGACTGGGAAGTCTTAACGCTTTTTCCAGCAAGGCTGGCTGGTTAAACAGGCAAAAGTAAAAGGGGGCAGCTTTGAAGATACTGATAGCTGTACTGATACTGATTTTTATCGGCTTGCAATATCGTTTATGGATAGGCGATGGCAGCTTTGCTGATATGGATCGTCTGGAGCAGCAAGTCAGCATACAGGAAAGTGAAAATACTGAGCTCGAAGAACGCAACGATGCCTTGCTTCGTGAAGTGGAAGAGTTGCAGACGGGTATGGATGCCATAGAAGAGCATGCGCGGAACGAGTTGGGATTAATCAGAGAAGGCGAAACATTTTTTCTTATTATTGAAGAAGAACAGGCCGGTCAAAATACCAATACAGCAGCGGATACACCTTATCCCGAATAAGCAGTATGCTTAAACACTATTGCTATGCCTTTACAGGGTTATATTAAATAAAACAGAGAATAAATTGTCAGATTCCTCCACCCAGTCAGATCCCAAATTAGATCAAACAAACAACAAGTATTGGGCTCTTATACCAGCGGCAGGTATCGGCAAACGTCTGGGCTCTATTACACCAAAACAATATTTAAAACTTCACGATCGAGAAGTGCTGGCCTGGACACTTCAAGCTCTCGTCGCAGCAGATTTTATAGAAAAAATTGTACTTGTGTTGCACCCTGATGATAGCTACTTTGCCAGCCATCTGGCGCAAAAATTTCCAGAGATCTTAGTGGTATCAGGCGGAGAGGAGCGACAGGATTCTGTCGCTAATGGTCTGGATTTTCTGAAAGATTTAGCAGAGGGTGATGACTGGGTCCTGGTTCATGACGCTGCTCGACCTTGCCTCATGGCTGAAGATCTTGACAAGCTGGTCAGTGGCTTAAAAGAAAATGAAGTCGGCGGGATTCTTGCTTCGCCGGTTAAGGATACGCTTAAACGTTCTGATCAATCATATAAGGTTGTCGATACCTTAAACCGCAATGAATATTGGCTTGCTGCAACGCCTCAAATGTTTCGCTTTGGCTTATTGCACGATGCCTTGACTCGCGCCAAGCAGAACGGTCTTATAGCAACAGATGAAGCCGCGGCTATCGAAGCGATGGGTTTGCCGGTCACGATTGTGAAAGGCCGTAGTGATAATTTAAAAATAACCTCTCAGGAAGATTTGGCGCTGGCAGAATTCTTATTAGAAAAGTTGGGAAAAATTCATGCTTAGAATAGGTAATGGTTTTGATGTGCATCGTTTTTCCAGTGAAGCTCAGGCAGGCGCAAGGATTATTCTGGCTGGTATAGAGATTCCTCACACTCAAACATTGGAAGCCCATTCAGATGGTGATGTGCTCACTCATGCACTTTGTGATGCGCTATTGGGAGCATTGGCGCTGGGTGACATCGGTCAGCATTTCCCTGACACGGATCCTCAGTTTAAAAACATCAATAGCCTGTTGTTATTGCAACATACGTATCAATTACTTGTTAAACAAGGATGGCGTCTGGTCAATACTGATATCACCATAATAGCTGAGAAGCCGCGAATGTTCGACTATCATCAGCAGATGCGTCAGTCGTTGGCAGATACGCTGGCGCTTTCAATAGATCAGTTCAGCATCAAGGCTACAACGAGTGAAGGCTTGGGTTTTACAGGGCGTGGTGAAGGCATTGCCGTACAGGCAGTAGTATTAATTGAACAGGGCGCTTAAGCATGTCATTGCCTAATCTTGCTTATGCCTTTTCCGAGCCGGATATTCTTGCTAGTTACAAAGTATACAATGAAGACTTTCAAGTTCAGGAAGTGTTAAATTTTGACCCTGATGGAGAAGGTGATCATCTGTTTTTATATGTAGAGAAAAGTGGTCTTACGACGCAGGATGTTCAGAAGCAACTTATGCAATATTTCAACACGCCGGCGAAGGATGTTTCCTTTTCTGGAATGAAAGACAAACAAGCACTGACTCAGCAATGGTTCAGCGTGAAACAGACAGAAGAATCGTTCAAGCTGAGCGAGACAAGTCTGACAAAAGATTTAAACTCCCCTCAGTTAAGTGTTAAACGCGCTTTAAAAAACAAACGAAAATTAAAACGCGGCAGCCATCGTATCAATCAGTTCTTCATTCGTTTGCGAGACTTGACTCAAAACCCGGAAGCTTTGGTTGAGCGCATTGAGCGGATAAGTTCGCAAGGTGTTCCCAACTATTTTGGTGAGCAGCGTTTTGGCAGAAATCAGGATAATGTCGCTAAAGCACAACAGCTTTTTGCTGGCACACTGGAAAAAAAGGGACGCTATCAGCGCGGTATATACATATCTGCTGCTCGGGCTTATTTATTTAATCAGGTATTATCCCGAAGGGTAAAGACAGGGACCTGGAATACTTATCTGTCCGGCGATCTAATGAGCCTTGATGGCACGTCATCCAGTTTCAAGCCAGATAAATGGGATCAGGTTCTGGCCGCTAGGCTGGATAAAAAAGACATACATCCCAGCGGCCCCATGTGGGGTTCTGGTGAATTACAATCAGAGGATCTATGCGCTGCGCTGGAAATGGAAGTGGTTGGCGCTG
The DNA here is from genome assembly GCA_965661005.1 of Pseudohongiellaceae bacterium. Lineage (GTDB taxonomy): Bacteria > Pseudomonadota > Gammaproteobacteria > Pseudomonadales > Pseudohongiellaceae > UBA5109. The sequence goes on along the minus strand of CBFICB010000008.1, from coordinate 16,875 downwards.
AAGAAAAATTAAAAACGGGCCTGGAGCAGATGGGTCTGGATCAGGAGCGACGCTCATTACGCACTATGCCAAGAAATCTTGAATATACCATTGAAGATGATTCAAGCATGTCGATTGAATTCAGCTTGCCTAAAGGTGCTTATGCTACTGCTCTCTTGCGTGAACTGGTCAAGCTGAGACCCTTAAAACATGAGGCTGTAATGTCAGCCGGAGCAGTTTGAAATGAATAGCAGTATTCTTCAGGAAGGCATAGGCATGACATCCTTGCGCACCAGAGAGCGTCTGGTGCAGCGCTTGATAGATCAGGGTATACAACAAATAGCGGTGCTTGAAGCAATACGCACAACACCTCGACATCTTTTCATAGAAGAAGCTTTGTCGCACAGAGCTTATGAAGACGTATCATTGCCAATTGGTTTTGATCAAACAATTTCCCAGCCTTATATTGTTGCCAGAATGACAGAAATCGTAATGAGCGCTTTAGCTAAAGGAAGATCTTTGGAGAAGGCCAGAGTACTGGAGCTGGGAACGGGTTGCGGTTATCAAACAACGATACTGGCTCAGTTGGTCAAAAGGGTGTATAGCATTGAACGCATTAGCGCCTTATTGCAAAAAACCAAAGAAAGGTTATCGCAACTGGGCATTAATAATATTCAATTAAAGTGTGCCGATGGTCGTTATGGCTGGCCACAAAATGCGCCATTTGACGCCATCATTACCACAGCCGCAGCGCCTTCGATACCCAAGGCTTTGGTTGAACAACTGGCGGAAGGCGGTGTTATTGTTATTCCGGTTGGCGACTCTCGACAACAAGAATTGCAAGTCTGCAGAAAAATAAATGGCAAGGTGGAAGTTGAGAGTATAGAGGCTGTGGTGTTTGTGCCTTTGCTGGAAGGGGTTGTACGTTAAGATGCAAGACCATTTGAAAGACAAACAAGGCAAGCCTTTGTTATCAGGCCAAAGTGTCAGGCTTTTTTTAAAAGGCATGGCAATGGGAGCGGCTGATACAGTTCCTGGAGTGTCTGGTGGCACAATAGCCTTCATCACCAATATTTATGAAGAGCTAATCTTTTCGATTCAGGCCTGTAACCTGGGCGCCCTAAAGACCCTTTTTAAAGATGGTTTTAAGGCGGTATGGAAACAAATCAATGGCAATTTTTTATTAACTCTTTTTGTCGGAATCATCAGCAGTGCTGTTTTGTTTGCCAACATAGTTGGTTTTTTGTTGGCGAATTATGAAGGCTACGTCATGTCTTTTTTTGTTGGTCTTATACTGGCATCCAGTTTATATATTTGGAAACAAATTCATGTCAGTGGCTGGCTAAGTTATTGCCTTTTTTTTGCTGGGGTATTGTTGGCAGTGCTGTTAAATTACATTCCGGAAGGGCAAGCGCAAACGAGTATCCTATTTATATTTGTGAGTGGTGCAATCGCTATTTGCGCAATGATACTGCCAGGTATTTCTGGAGCGTTTATTTTATTGTTGTTAGGGGCTTATGAAAGCGTGCTGCAAGCGGTCAGAACGATCGATATTAGTATTTTATTATCGTTTATCCTCGGCTGTATTGTGGGGCTGATCAGTTTTTCGAATTTGTTAGCCTATTTGTTAGGTCATTGGCGGCAACAAACGCTTACTTTTTTATTAGGTGTGCTACTGGGTTCTATTTATACCATATGGCCTGAGCAGTTAAGCTCTGCAGAGTTTTCATTTTCATTTTTAGCCATATTTTTGGTGCTGGCGCTAATAGGTTTTTTGCTGGTCTACTTGCTTGAATTAAAAGTTAAGCCATCAGTATAGTTTGGTTGAGAGTTTGATTGAGAGCTTGATTGGGAGCTTGATTGAGAGTTTGGTGGAAGTCTGACTGAGGGTCTGACAGGCAACTTTATTTTATAAACACTGTTGAAATGAACAGCACGATAAACAACATGATAATAAGTCTAAATAAGTATGCGCTGAATAAACAGGCAGCCTATAGCATGTTTTTTGTTACTGTTGCTATTGTGTTTCTTAATGCCTGCGCTAGTAACAGCGGAAATTACCGAGCGCCAGTGACGGATGTCGGCGAGGAGGTCGTCGCATCGGAAAGAACGACAGTCGTGCTGGGTAATGGCAGACAGCATCGGGTTAATGAAGGAGAAAGCCTGTATGCCATAGCCTGGATGTATGATTTGGATTATAACGCTTTGGCGCGTGCAAACAATATTCAAGCACCCTATGTCATCTTTCCAGGTCAGGAATTAACTCTTAATATGAATAATATCTCTGTAACATCATCGCCAACTATCTCTGGCAATCAAACCCAATCTTCTCCAGTTGTTGCGAGAAACTCCAGTGGGAATGCACAAAGCCAAGCCGCTGGTCAGAATAATTCACTACTCCGATGGGTTTGGCCAGCTCAAGGGAATGTCATTGCAGGATTTTCAAGTGCCGACAATGAAAACAAAGGTCTTGATATTGGAGGTGAAGCAGGTGATCCGGTTGTGGCTGCAGAAGCAGGCGAGGTTGTTTATGCTGGCAATGGGTTATTACGTTATGGTGAATTAGTCATCATTAAGCATAACGATCAGTTTTTAAGTGCTTATGCACACAATAACTCAATCAATGTTAGCGAAGGCGATATGGTAAACAGAGGTCAGCAAATAGCGAATTTAGGTTCTACCGGCATTGATAGAAACATGCTTCACTTTGAAATAAGGCAGTCTGGCCAACCCGTTGACCCTATCAATTATTTGCCACCGCGCTAAGTTTTAAATACCTTATTCCAAATCCTAATAAAATAATTAGCAGCCGACAAAAGCTGTACTATACTTATTTATAAGGTGAAATATTTTAGTGTTGAAATATTCTAGTGTTGAAATATTGCCGTGTTGAAGTATTAATGAGATAGCACTTTCAGGTGCCTGAACCAATCAATAAAAATACATAAGGTTTTACTCAGCTAAAAAGGAGTTTAGGCATGGATAAAAAGGAAGATTCTCGATTATCCTCTTTGCAGAGCAAAGAAAAAAAACTGTTACCGCTTAAGGCTGGCTTACCAAAAGTGTCAACGTCTCGAAATCAAAGCAATCAATCCAGTCAAGTTAAAGAAGCTTCTTATGGTTTAAGGGCTGATCACAGCAAGACGGGCTATAAACTCACTTCCAGTGAAGAGGGTGCGCAATCATCACTGGATCCGACCACCATGTACCTGAACGAAATAGGACATACGCCCTTACTTTCAGCCAATGAAGAAGTCAGGCTGGCAAGAGAAATAGCCAAAGGTAACGATGATTCCAGTAAGCAAATGATTGAATCAAATTTGCGCCTGGTCGTTACACTGGCCAAACGCAGTTTAAATCGGGGCTTATCTTTCCTGGATCTTATTGAAGAAGGAAATATTGGTCTCATGAGAGCAGTAGAAAAATTTGATCCTGAGCTGGGTTTTCGATTTTCAACCTATGCAACCTGGTGGATCAAGCAGAGTATCGATCGAGCCATTATGAATAATGGCCAAACAATCCGCATGCCCATCCATATGATCAAAGAAATGAACGCCTGCACTCGAGCACTTAGACGTCTCACCGATGAATTAGGCCGAGAGCCCAGTGATGAAGAGCTGGCCGATAGAATGAAGCTATCGGTTAAACATATCACTAAACTGCGTAAAAGAGAGGCCAAAGTTTGCTCAGGTGATGTGCCTCTGCCTAATGACATTGAAAACAGTTTGATGGATGTGTTGCCGGATGACCTTGATGTGGATCCAGAGCGTATCCTGGAAAAAGAAGATATAAAATGTAAGCTTGAGAAATGGGTTGATCAGTTATCGGCGCGAGAATCAGAAATCGTCGCACGAGGTTTTGGTTTATACGGTTATGAATCCAGTACGCTTGATGAAGTAGGAGCAAAAATAGATCTGACTCGTGAACGAGTCAGACAGATTCAAATCGAAGCTTTGTCGCGCTTGCGGCGCTATCTGGAACGAGAAGGGCTGAGTATTGAGCACTTTAGTGAAGAAAACTAGCCGTAAAAACAGTGAATTGTTTCTGGACAATACTATACAAAGAACTAAAGAGCTAAAGAGCAAAGAACTAAAGAGCTAAAGAACAAAGAACAAAGTAAGAACTAGATTAGCGTTCCAAATATTGTTTTTTGCCTTTTACATCAGCCCATTCTTCAGCATCAGGCAGAGCATCTTTCATCTCAGAGATGTTTGGCCACTGTTCGCTAAGCTCGGCATTTAGCTCCAGAAAATCAGACTGATCTTCAGGTATTTCATCTTCAGCATAAATCGCATCGACAGGGCATTCTGGTTCACATAAGGCACAGTCAATACATTCGTCAGGGTTAATGACCAGCATATTAGGCCCTTCATAGAAACAATCTACAGGGCATACTTCTACACAATCAGTATGTTTGCAGCGGATACAGTTCTCGCCAACGATAAAGGTCATTCTAAATCTCCTGAATACAAATTAATCTGCGCATTTTACAAGAATTACTTATCACGCACTAGTTTATTCAATTCATACAACAGGTCCTGAGCCTGTTTTGGACTGATATCATCGGGGTCAATTTCCCGAAGCTTGTCAATAGCAGGGTGGGGTTCAATTTGCGCGAAAAGGTCAGCCTGATTAGTTGAAGGTGGTTTGTACTTATATTCTTCACTTTCCAGTTGTTTTAATTTGGATTTCGCCTGGGTTACGACATTTTTGGGAATGCCCGCTAACTGAGCTACCTGTAGGCCATAGCTTTGACTTGCGGACCCATCTTCAACGCTGTGCAGAAACACAATGCCGTTGTCATGTTCAGTGGCATTTAAGTGCACATTCTTAACCGAAGCAAAGAGCTCGGCTAAGCCTGTTAACTCAAAATAGTGGGTCGCAAACAGAGTCGGGGCATTTATTTCGGAAGCGATGTTGACCGCACAAGCCCAGGCCAGCGATAGGCCGTCAAAGGTGCTGGTGCCACGACCAATTTCATCCATTAAGACCAGACTTGAAGCGGTGGCGTTATTCAGAATATTGGCTGTTTCAGTCATTTCCACCATGAAGGTTGAACGCCCGCCAGCCAGATCATCTGAAGAGCCGATGCGGGTGAAGATACGATCGACCGGTCCAATAACAGCTTGCTCGGCGGGAACGAAACAGCCCGTATAAGCCAGCAAGACAATAATTGCGGTTTGTCTCATATAGGTCGATTTACCGCCCATGTTGGGGCCGGTAATAATGAGCATGTTGGCTAGCGGGCTTAATGTAAGATCATTGGCAACAAAGGCTTCATCCATGACATGTTCAACCACCGGGTGACGGCCTTGTTTGATCCTTATGCCAGGCTCGCTTGTCAGTTCAGGACAGCAAAGATTCAAGGCTTGAGCGCGCTCAGCAAAATTAGTCAGCACATCCAGTTCTGCCAGGCTATAGGCATTGTCCTGTAGTGCTTTTATTTGCTCGGCCAGGTGATCGAGCAAGTCATCATAAAGCTGTTTTTCACGAGCCAGAGATTTGCTTTTGGCACTGAGCACCTTGTCTTCAAACTCTTTTAATTGGGGGGTGATAAAGCGCTCTGCATTTTTTAGGGTTTGGCGACGAATATATTCAGCGGGTGCCTGGTCAGATTGCAGCCTGCTGATTTCAATATAGTAGCCGTGAACGCGATTGTAACCGACTTTTAAGGTGCTAATGCCGGTACGAGCTTTTTCATCCTTTTCCAGTTTGCTTAAAAAATCCCCGGCAGTGCTGCTCAGGTTTCTGAGCTCATCCAGCTCGGCATCGTAAGCTTCTGCTATGACGCCACCTTCTCGAATGACCACGGGTGGGTTTTCTTCAATGGCCTGTTCAAGTTTTTTATGCAGAGCAGGATGCTCGCTGATGCCTTCAGACAGTGTCTGCAGTTGAGGTGAGTCGATGGTTTTTAATATCGCTTGCAAATCGGGCAGTTGACCAAGAGCCTCTCGCAATTTTACCAAATCGCGAGGTCGAGCCGAGCGCAGTCCTATACGAGCAACGATACGCTCAATATCACCTATTTTCTCCAGAATGCTTTGCAGATTCTCATAATGATAATTATTAATCAGGCTGGTAATGGCTTGCTGACGTAATTGCAGTTGCTGAATATCTCTAATAGGGCGATGCAACCAGCGTTTTAGCAAACGAGAGCCCATTATCGTGGAGCATTGATCAAAGACAGCGCTCAAGGTATTGCTTTTGCCACCGTTTAGATTGCTGTCAATTTCCAGATTGCGCCGGCTAATGCTATCCAGAATCAGGCTGTCTTCATTTTGTTCTACCCGTAAACTCTGGCAGTGTGGCAGCTCTGAAAACTGGGTTTCCTTTGCGTAGTTCAACAAGCAACCCGCTGCACATATTGCGCTGCTCAGGTCTTGGCAGCCAAAGCCATCGAGACTGTCGGTTTGCAGTTGCTGCTTTAAGGAACGGAGAGCGGTGTCCAGGTCAAAGTCCCAGTCAGGTCGCTTGCGTATGCCGGCGCGTTCTGCAATTGCTTGAGGCCAATGACTGCTTTCACTGATGAGAAGCTCTGCGCAATTAATTCTGTCTATTTCGGTTTGCAGAGCGTCTTCGGTGTCGACTTCCAGTATCGAAAATCTGCCTGCACTTAAATCCAGAGAGGCCAAGCCATATTTGGAGCCATCATAATATAAGGCCGAGAGCAATCTATCCTGAGTGTCTTCCAATAGCGCTTCATCACTGAGAGTGCCAGGAGTGATAAGCTTGACGACTTTACGTTCAACCGGCCCCTTGCTGGTCGCCGGATCACCAATTTGTTCACAGATAGCCACTGAAATACCTTGCTGGACTAATTTGGCTAAATAACGATCAGCAGCGTGGTGGGGGATGCCGCACATTGGAATAGGGTTGCCGCCGGATTTGCCGCGCGCAGTCAGTGTGATGTCGAGTAATTTTGCGGCCTTTTCAGCATCGGTGAAAAACAGTTCATAGAAGTCTCCCATGCGATAAAAAAGTAGCTCATCCGTATGCTCTGCCTTTACCTTGAGGTATTGCTGCATCATGGGAGTGTGGACTGAGGCTGGGTTATTCATCTTACCTGCGAGTTAAGTGTAAAAACTGTTTTATTGGGTGTTTCTATGGCGCAAAAAACACATAAATTTTAAGGCAAAAGATTCTACGTGATTCATTCTTATCATACAAAAATCTCTTTTGAATAAGCACGCTTTATCTGCTTTAATAAACACTAATTCGCAGAGCATTTTTTTATCAAAAAATTGCTGCTTTCTTCAGTGTTAAGAACGTAAAATCACTAAGCTTTTTAATAGCTCAACTAAATAGCTCAACTAAATAGCTCAACTAAATAGTTCAACAAAGGTTTAACAAAAGTTTAATGCGACTTTATAAGGCAATTACTGGATAGGGCAATTATAGATAGGGCAGTTATAGATAGGGCAGTTATAAGCTTGGGCAGTTATAGAACAGTTTCACGAATAGTTGTAAATAAGCAGCTATATCCATAGCTAAATCACAAGGTAATTCACAAGGTAATTCAAAAGGTAATTCAATGGCAGATCAGGACAACAATCGAGAAAAAGCACTCAGTGCCGCGCTCACGCAAATAGAAAGGCAATTCGGTAAGGGCTCAATGATGCGCCTCGGAGACTCGGAGCGGATTGCGATCCCAGCCATCTCGACGGGTTCCCTGGGTCTGGATATTGCGCTGGGTATAGGCGGTTTGCCAAAAGGCCGAGTGGTAGAGGTCTATGGTCCTGAATCATCGGGAAAGACTACCCTTGCTTTACAGGTGATTGCTGAAGCTCAAAAAGAAGGCGGTACCTGTGCTTTCATCGATGCAGAGCATGCACTTGACCCTATCTATGCCGGTAATCTGGGTGTGGATGTTGATAATCTCTTGGTCAGTCAGCCAGATACAGGCGAACAGGCACTGGAAATCTGCGACATGGTGGTGCGTTCAGGGGCTGTTGATGTTGTCGTCATTGACTCTGTTGCGGCATTGACCCCACGAGCAGAAATAGAAGGTGATATGGGTGACAGTCATATGGGCCTACAGGCTCGTTTGATGTCACAAGCCCTACGTAAAATGACCGGCAATATTAAGAACTCCAATACTCTGGTGATATTTATTAACCAGATACGTATGAAGATTGGGGTTATGTTTGGTTCCCCCGAAACGACAACAGGAGGCAATGCATTAAAATTCTATGCATCAGTACGGCTGGATATTCGACGTATCGGTGCCATCAAGGATGGCGACGAAGTAGTGGGTAACGAGACGCGCGTAAAAGTCGTTAAAAATAAAGTTGCGCCACCATTCAAGCAAGTTGAATTCCAGATTTATTATGGCAAAGGTATTTCCCGCTTGGGTGAAGTGATTGATCTTGGTGTAAAACACGATCTGGTTGAAAAATCTGGCGCCTGGTATGCCTACAAAGGCGAGAAAATCGGGCAGGGCAAGAAAAACTCTATTCAATACCTGGAAGAGAACCCTGCAATAGCTGATGAAATTGAAAATACCTTGAGGGAACAGCTGCTCGGCAAGTCTGGTAAGCCCGCTGAAAGTGATGCAGTGCTGGAAAATGAAAGCGATGAGGCTTTGGTCGCCGACGAGTAAGCCCAGGGCAAGAATAAGCTGCTTGTGAAGAATGCTGATTTTAATAGTGGGATGAGCGAGAAGAGCGGGCCGAGAGAGGAGAGCGGGGAGAGAGAGGCGAGAGATGAGAGCGAGAATAGCCAGCCGCTATTAAGAGAAGCAGGCAAAGAAACAGGGAAAGAAACAGGGAGAAAGCCAGGTAAAGAAACAGAAAAAAAACAAAGACCTGAAATGACTCCCCGCCGTGCAGCCATGGATTTGCTAGCGCGCCGGGAACACTCTTTTAAGGAGCTTGTTCAAAAACTGTCCAGCCGCTTTCCCGAAGAGGATATTCGGCCTGCTGTAGAAAAACTCAGAGATGAAAACCTGCAGTCGGATCAGCGCTATCTGGAAGCGTATGTCCGCTTTCGCCGCAATAAGGGTTTTGGGCCTTTAAAGATCGAAGCTGAACTTTACCCTAAAGGGCTGGATTCAGAGCAAATAAGAACATGCCTTTATGATGAAGAAAATGACTGGTTAGCGCTTTGTCAGCAGGCATTAGACAAACGTTTCCCGGTACTCAATAAGACGAATATGAAAGAGCGCGCTAAATGTGAGCGTTTTCTGATGCAAAGAGGCTTCTCTCATGAGCTAATCAGGGCAGCTATAAACTTAAATTAAAAATTAAGTATAGTTTATAAATATTTGAAATATATCAATATAATATAAAATAAATTTACTCAATCAAAATAGTTTTATTTTTCTCTAAGCCAATAGATCACTACCTAACGGCATAGTTCCCTTTATATAAAAACGGTGCTTCTCGCGGTAATTTCCAAAGAGCTTCCTGACAACAATGGTCTAAATACCTTACAATCCGCCATCCTTTTTAAAAGCAAGCCAGCACTTATGTCTAAATGGTATTTGATACATAGTAAGCCCAAACAGGAATACAGAGCCTACGAGCATCTGGAGAATCAGGGCTTTGATGTTTATCTGCCACAATTACAGTCCTTCAAGTTAAAAAAAGGCAAGCAAGAAAAAGAAATCGAGCCCTTATTTCCGCGCTACCTCTTTATACAGCTAAACGAAACCTCAAGTGCCTGGCATAAAATTCACTCTACTCGCGGCGTAAACGGTTTGGTGAGATTTTCAGATTTTCCTGCAGAGGTGCCCGAAGCGCTAATAAAAGACTTACAAAACCAGGCTAACCCAGATGGGATTATCGATAATACAGCTGAATTCAGATCCATCTTTAATTCAGGTGATTTAGTCACCATTACGGAGGGTAGTTTTATTGGTCTGGAGGCTATAGTGAAGGAGCAGGATGGTGATCAGCGAGTCAACATATTAATAACCATGCTTGGCAGGCAACAAAATATAAGAGTTCCTTTATCGGCAGTCACTCCCCTTTAATAATTAGTTTTGCAATTTCTGACGATGTTTTTGACTCTGTTTCTGTTTTAAACCTCATTTTTTTAAATTCAATTCTTCTTTTGGCTTCATCCTTCTTGGGCTTGGTGGTAATATAGTTCACCGAATGAACGCTTATTCCTTTATGCTCAACCAGCCCGAGTAGGGCGGTAGCGTCTTTAAATTTTAAGCAAGCCTTTTTTATGTCAATTCTAAGCGATGAAAATCGCTATCAATTACTTAAATTGCTGGAAGAAAATCCGGAAATGAGCCAGCGTCAGATTGCTGCTGCTCTAGGGGTAAGTTTAGGCAAGGTGAACTTTTGTTTGCGTGCTTTAATTGAAATTGGCTCAGTCAAAGTAGCCAACTTTAGCCGCAGTCCCAATAAAAAAGCCTATGTTTACCTTTTGACCCCAAAAGGGATAGAAGAGAAAGCGAAGGTAACCCTGCGCTTTCTAGCTAAAAAGCAAAATGAATACGAAGAATTGAAACGAGAAATTAACGAGCTGAAAGATGAGGTAAAATTGCTTTAATAGCCTCACTACACCATTGTACCAATGGTGTTAATGGTATTAGTAGTGGAAGGATTACACTTGATCATGTATTATTCCGCTATTGTTAATTGTAACAAAAATAAGCACTTAGACCTTGTTATTAAAATAAGAAAAAACATCATTGGCTTTTATTAAGGCTAAATATCTTAGAGCAGAAACATGAAAAAAAATCTTCAGCAAATAGCGTCTATTCCCCTGTTTCATCTGAACTTTAGAGAGTTATTAAAAAAGTTCTTGTCGTTATCAGCGGCTGTGGTAGCTGGGTTTATTTTTCAACCTCTCGCTTATGGACAGGCAGATATATTAAGCAACCTGACACCCGATCAACTCGCCCAATTTAATCAGCTTCCCCCAGCACAACGCCAAGCCCTGATCAGCCAATTGCAAATAGGCAACAGTTCGGGTTTTGAAGCGCCGGTCTCGCAACCCCAGACAGTTTCTCCTCGGGGAGGTGTCAATCAAGGCGCCTTCCAGCAAGGACAGATGCAATCAGGTCAGCTAAACCAGAACTTTATGCCATTCGCTGACAATTTCATGCTCGACTCATCGGAATCCTCACAAATGCAAGCGGAAGAATCCGACAGAGATAGAATTAAGCGCAAGGCCCAAGAACTTTTCGATCTCGGTATAAACCTCGATGAGCTCGATAGGTTTGGTGAGTTGCGTCAGATGGGAATCACTTTTGAGTTATCGACTCCCGAAGAACGAGCACTAGACTTAGAAGAACAAGAAGATTTATTACGCCTTCAACAATCTTTTTCAAGCAGCCCAATATCTGGGGGCATAGCCAATTCTAACTTTGCTAATATCCCGATGACCAATATCCCTCAAGGCGGCACAATAGAAGATCAGATTGAGGGTAACCAGGAAATCAGACCCTTTGGATATAACTTATTTGCAGGCGTCCCTTCGACTTATGCCCCAGCAACCGATATTCCTGTTTCTTCGGACTACATTGTTGGGCCAGGAGATACCATTGTTATTCAGTTATATGGTCAGCGTAATGATCGCTATGAGCTCGCTGTATCAAGAGAGGGGCTTGTTCAATTTCCGGAAGTGGGACCATTAAATGTCTCAGGGCTGAGCTTTGAGAATGTTCGTGAGCTTATCCAAAATACAGTAGAAACCTCCCTCATAGGTCAGGAAGTTAGCGTATCTATGGGGACCCTACGGTCTATACAAATTTTTGTTTTAGGTGAGTCATATCGGCCTGGCCTATATACAGTCAGCTCTTTGGCTACTATGACAAATGCCCTTTTCAATAGCGGGGGGGTCTCTGATTTAGGCTCTCTGAGAAATATTCAATTATTCAGAAATGGCGAAGTTGTCACCCAGTTGGATCTCTATGATCTGTTGCTTAACGGTGATACCAGCAATGATGCTAGGCTTCAGCCAAATGATGTGATTTTTATCAATACCGTTGGCCAAACGGTACAAATATCAGGAGAGATCCGTCGCCCAAATATTTTTGAGATTGAGGGTGGAGAAACGATTCAGCAATTATTGGAGCTAGCCGGCGGGCTCATGCCAACTTCATATCCTCTACTCGCCCATATTGAGCGAATCAACGCCCAAGGTCAGCGCGTGATTCTGGATATTAATCTGAGTGAAGATAGTAACTTGCAAACCCCACTCCAGGATGGCGACAGCCTTTATATAGAGCCTGTTTTAGACGAAATACGGACAGGAGTCGAGCTACTTGGACATCTTGAGAGGCCAGGTAATTTCGAATGGCGTGACGGAATACGCATATCTGATACCTTACGGTTTGAAGATCTAAAGGCTGACCCCGATTTAGATTATGCCTTAGTGATCCGGGAAATACTTCCTTCGAGAAATATCGAGGTTTATCAGTTAAATCTTGCGGATGCCTTGAATGAACCAGGCTCTTCTTCAGACCTAAGCCTGCAGCCCAGGGACCGGCTGCTCATATTTGGTGAAGATACACTGGAGAGTCGCCTTGATCGCAGACTTTTACTTCACCCTATTATTCAAAAGCTAAAAAATCAATCCTCTTCAGGCACACAAAGGCGAGTGGTGACAATTCTAGGAGAGGTAGATTCTCCTGGCGAATATCCGCTAGTTGAAAATATGACTACCCAAGACCTGATCCTAGCCGGTGGAGATAGCATAGAAAGCGCTGATCTGGGTCAGGCCGAGTTGAATGTCTCTCAAAACAGGCCCGAAGTTGGAATGGTAATTCAGAATTTTCAGCTCGATTTGGCCAATCAATTAGACCTAAATTCAGCGTTGGGTCCCCGCGATGTGCTGACAGTCAGGCGCCTGCCTAACTGGAGCGAGGTCGAGACGATTACGCTAAATGGAGAAATAAGGCGCCCAGGCACCTATGTCATTGCCAGGGACGAAACGTTAAGCGATGTCATCGCAAGGGCGGGAGGATTAACCGAGTATGCGGATCCCAAGGCGGCCATTTTTCTGCGAGAAGAGTTGAGAAGAAACGAGCAGCTTTTATTGGATGACTTTAATGATCGCCTAAGAAGAGATCTCCTCAATCAGTCCCTAGCAAGGCCGGGTGGTCAGATACAGCAGACTCAAGTAAATATGGAGGTTATGGACGCCTTGCTCGCGGATATCGAGTCGGCGGTTCCCACGGGACGATTGGTCATAGACCTGCCCGCTATCTTGGGTGGTAATCTAACCCAAGATCCGATACTGCGAGATGGCGATTCGCTGGCTATACCCAGGACGCGGCAGGAGATTGGCGTTGTGGGAGAGGTCCAGTTGCCCACCTCACACTTATTCACCGCTGGGAATGATGTCTTCGACTACATCAACAGGAGTGGAGGTTTTACTCGTAATGCCGATGAAGACAACATCTTCATCATTAAATCCAACGGTGCGGTGGTGCCCTACGCTCGTAGCCGAAACCTGTTCTCGTTTAATGATCAATTCTTTCAGCTAGAGTCTGGGGATAGCATTGTCGTCCCTTACTACGCTGACCTAGATAACCCGCTCGTGACCTGGACAAACATTTCTACGGTACTTTTTAACCTAGCCACGACAATCTTGGCTATTGAAAGCGTGGGCAACTGACATGGATAACACGCCAATGTTGAAGAACCGTGAACTTGCCGATGACGAGATTGACCTGCTAGAGCTCTGGCACGTCATCTGGGGCGGGAAGTGGCTGATCATCACCATCACAGCCGTCTTTGCCGTTGGCTCCGTCTTTTATGCGCTATGGCTGCCAGACACCTATCGAGCTGAGGTACTGCTGGCCCCGGCAGAAGACGATGGTGGCGGTGCCCTCGGCGGTCAGCTGGGCCAGCTGGGTGGCCTGGCTAGCCTGGCGGGTATTAACCTGGATGCTGGAGGGGGTGTGGTCAGCATGAAAAGCCGAGCCCTTGCGATCATCCAGTCGCGTTTTTTCATCCAGGACTTTTTCGATCGACATGACCTGCTGGTGCCATTCATGGGCACGATCCCAGGAGAGTCCTCGGGTACCATTGAAGTAGACCCCGAGCTTTATGACGAGACGACCCAGCAGTGGGTTCGTGAGCCCTCACCCGCCGGCAACGTCATCCCCTCGGGCCAGGAAGTATACGAAGAATTCTCTGAAATTCTGACCATCACCGAGGACGTGGAGACGGGGCTGGTCACGGTGGCCTTGGAGTGGTATGAGCCTCGCATGATCAGGCAGTGGATTGTCTGGCTAATCGAAGATCTAAACAGCTACATGCGCGGGCAGGACTCCCTGGAGGCTCAGCGTGCGATTGACTACCTGAATGGGCAGCTCCAGCAGACCTCGCTGGTCGAGATGCGCAGCGTCTTCTTTAACCTAATTCAGCAGCAGACCCAGCAGGTGATGCTGGCCGACGCAAGGCCTGAGTACGCCCTTGAAACCATCGACCCGGCCGTTGTTCCAGAGAAGAAGTCAGCACCAGGACGGGCGCTGATATGCATCCTGGGTACGCTATTAGGTGGCATGCTATCGGTCTTGATCGTGTTGCTTCGGCACTACCTGGGCAGCAACAAGGAAGTCCCTGCGGCATAAATCTGGCTGTGGAACATGCTCTCGAAAGCAAGTGGCGATAGCAGTAAACGTTATACAAAGTGATCTGTGCTGTGTGAATGCTGGGTTGTGATAAGAGCTGTTATCAATTCTGGTAAGCGCCTGAGCTGACTAAATCACTATTTATGTTTCATATAATTGACATTATTGTATATATGTATATTATATGAATCATTATGAAGAAAAAAATAGAAAAAATATCAGATGACGCGGTTCGCCAGCTCGCCGACATTGGGCAGTTGATAAGGCAGCACCGTAAGTCATTTAAGATCACGGCAAATGCTGCCGCCGAGACAGCGGGCATATCTCGGGTGACACTGCATCGTATTGAGAGTGGTGAGCCCACCGTGAGCATGGGTGCCTACCTAAATGTCATCAGCGCTCTAGATTTGAGTCTGCACCTGTCTGCAAAAACTGATATAGAGAATACAGCTAATGCAGACAGCGTAGGCAAGCTGCCGGTTCGGCTATCGCTCTCAGACTACCCCCAGTTAAAAGAGCTGGCATGGCATGTGCAGGGGGTTGATGAATTATCTCTTGCTGAGGCCCACTCAATCTATGAGCGTAACAAGCGCTTCTTGGATAGTGCAAACCTTAGCGACAGTGAGCAGGCGCTTATCGAGCTACTTGGCGTTGCGTTTGAGGGGGCGGTGACTTGATGTTTAACCGCCCACATCACCAGCAAATAGCAAAAGTACTTGAGTCGCTGAATGCGGATTTACTGAAGCAGTATAACTGCCTTTTTGCGGGGGGCACGGCGATCGCCCTGCGCTATGGTGAGTACCGTGAATCGGTCGATATAGATTTTTTGGTGTCGGACTTGGCCTCATATCGACATTTGCGGAACCTAGTCCGTGAGCAGGGCCTTCAAGCGCTAATGAGAAGCCCTGCTGCCGGCCAGCTTCAAACGTCGGATATTTGCAGTGATCAGTACGGTATCCGAACCAAAGTATTTGTCGAGGGAAAGCCAATCAAGTTTGAGATTGTCCTTGAAGGGCGGATTGCGCTAGCAAACCCTAGAAAGAAAGATAGCATTGCAGGGGTCGCCACTTTAACGAGGTTAGATATGGCTGCAAGTAAGCTGCTCGCCAATTCTGATCGAGGCCTGGATAGGGGAATGCATTGCCGAGATGTCATAGACCTTGCCATGCTTAATCTTAGCAAGACAGAATTTGCCGACGCGATTACAAAGACTAAGGTAGCCTATGGTGAAGCTATCTTAAAAGATCTTTCCAAGGTGATTGATAGGTTAGGCGAAGCAAATGGACTGCTTGAGCGTTGTATGAAGGCTATGGATATTTCAGTCCCTCGGGCGCTTCTTTGGCAGAATATTAGCAAAGTGAAAAGCTTTATAACGGATGGAATGCCTAGGTAATGATAATGGCTTTTATCGCATTTAAAAAGTAGTTTACAGAGTTTCCATATTGGATCTCACTAGAAAAATCTAATTCTCTGTTTTGTTGAAGTTACTCACAGTTGAGTAAATGCCAAGTTTGTCGTTTAGATAATAAAAAAGGTGATCACCTATGTTTAAAGATAAAAACTTGATTCAAACGTTAATTTCGTTCGGTGAGCAAGGTATATTGTTGTTAATTTCCTTAGCCACTGTCGGCGCCGTATTAATCGAGGTTGCTCGTATTATTGATAGCATGACCATTAATTTGAGTGATTTGTTCCTGTTGTTTATCTATGCCGAGGTCCTTGGCATGGTGGCGATATTTTATAAGGATCACCGAGTTCCTGTGACGCTTCCGATTATTATTGCCATTACAGCACTTACACGAATGATTGTTTTGCAAACAAAAGAGCTTGAGCCTATCAATATTCTTTTCGAAGCCTCTGGCATTTTATTGTTAGCTATTGCAGCTTACGTTATGAGTGCGAAAGAAAGATTGAGCTTGGATAAACTTAAAGCGAAGAAAGAAATGGGCAATGATTAGTTTTGTCTAAAGACAAAACCAGCTGATTTTGGAGTCTTTTGGCATTGTGGGCTTTGCTCTCGGGATGATGGGTTTCGTAGCCCTTGTTCGATTAGAAACATTAATTAAAACCGTAAAGAGAAAGGTATTCTTGAAGAGGATGACAAAGAAGAGTAATCCTTGTTTAGTATCTATTTGGTTTTAGCGAATGGGCCTTGGCCAGTGACAATATAGTTTCTACCAAAAACCAGTTCATTTTGAGTGGTAGAGGTGTTCATTTCTTGGCAGTACAGAAAAACCCAGCTAGGTAATGATAATTGCCCTTATCAGCGATCAGAATTAGCTAGAAATTAGTTAGAAATTTAAATCCCCTTTAAAAAAACACTTATCCTTTAAAAAAATACTTATCTTTTAAAAATC
>CBFICB010000007.1:0-140334 GCA_965661005.1 Pseudohongiellaceae bacterium | reverse complement strand
CGCGTCTTGAAAGTCGCCGAAAGAAGGCAAACGCGCGGTGATGAAATGGTCAAGCATGAGAAGCGCTTGCTCGCGATTGACCGGCCACTGAAAGTCCGCCCCATCAAGGACCCCAAAATGATCAGTCAACCGGGTATTCACCAGTTCAATCACTGCTTCAGTGATCGAGTCCAGCGGCCATTGTGGAGGATTGGGGGTGGCACGTTGGTCCAACGCCTTGCGATTATCATGATCAAAATTCCATTGACCACCAACGGGGTCACCTCCGTCCATCAGGATCCCAGTCGACTGCCTGATTTTACGGTAGAAGTGTTCCATCCGAGGCTGTTTCCTGCCCTTTAAAAAAGCCTGGAACTCATCGTGCGAGCAGATAAATCGATCATCGTGAATAATCTGAAGTGGTACAGGAAGTGTCACTTTGAGCTCGTCGAATGCGGCTTTTAAACGCCACTCACCAGGCTCTGTCAGTAACCATTCAGAAAAATGATGGGACCTTTGATGGCGTTCGACTTCGCTGGTCAAACTCTGGGTATTCTCAGTATCGGTCAAGGGAACATAGATGACGGAACGACCATTTGCGCGTAACTCATCAGCGAAATGGCGCATCGCACTAAAGACGAGCGCGATTTTTTGCTTGTGGTGCTTGACATATGAGGCTTCCGACCAAACCTCTACCATAAGCACAACATCTTCCGGCTCAAGGAAATTCAGTGACGACAAGCGGTCCGATAACTGGTCTCCAAGGACGAGACAACAACGAGTCAAAGATGTACTCCTGTAACAACGAGGATAACATCCATGAACCTCAAAAAACTTAGCATCCAATGCTTATCAGTGGTGATCAGTATGACGACTTTAAAGGCGAATGCAACATGCGCACCCTTGCTAGATCATTCGGTCCGGCAATTAGCAGGAGAACAAGTCGACCGCCTGTGTGAAGTGTATCAGGGTCAGGTTGTCTTGATAGTAAATACGGCCTCTAAATGCGGGTTCACCCCGCAATTTGATGGACTTGAGGCACTTTACCAGAAATACCAAGACCAAGGGTTCACGGTCCTTGGCTTTCCGTCCAAGGATTTTGGCAACCAGGAATACGGAAGTGCTGTAGATGCGTGGCTATTGTTGTGTGTCGTCCCTTAACGATGTGTCCAAGTTCAACGTCACGTTTGCGAAAGCTCAAGTACTTCTCCACACCTTCTTTTGTGGTTATGGAGAAGTAGCTTTTGCCTTGTTGCAGATTAGCGTAAATCTCTAAGTACGCAGCTTTACCACGTTCAACAGCTGTAGCTTCGCTGCGTGTGCGTAGGCTTTTACGTGCGTACTTGTTTTCTTTTGGCAACCACATACGAAACTGCCAATACTCACCTCGCTTGTAGATACAAGCTTCGTCAAATATTGCTATTTCGCCTTCAGCAAATTGCTGTTTCTTCAGTGCCAAATCTTAGTCTCTGAGTTACTACGAGTTTCAGTAGTCACATGTTTGTGCAACATTTTTTGTAACTGTATGAAAAAAAAAGGGGGTCAACGACTGATTTCTGAATGTGAAAGTAATGTGTAAGTAATAAATTGTTATAAATCAATTACTTAAATAAGAAAAACTACTCCCACTCGATAGTCGCTGGCGGCTTACTGGATATGTCGTAGGATACTCGTGAAACTTCACTAATCTCGTTGATAATTCGGCTGGATACCTTCTCCAGCAGTTCGTATGGTAAATGGGCCCATCGAGCGGTCATAAAATCAATGGTTTCTACGGCCCGTATCGCTAACACATACGAATAACGACGTGCATCACCAACCACACCAACGGATTTAACCGGTAAAAACACCACAAAGGCCTGACTTACCTTGTGGTACCAGTCGGCCTGGTGAAGCTCTTCGATAAAGATTGCATCTGCCTGACGAAGAATGTCGCAATATTCTTTTTTAACTTCCCCAAGTATTCGTACTCCCAGGCCAGGACCCGGAAATGGATGCCGATAAACCATGTCATATGGTAAGCCCAGTGCCAAGCCAATCTTACGCACTTCATCTTTAAACAGTTCCCGTAAGGGCTCCAGTAAATCCAAAGCCATATCTTCAGGTAAACCTCCCACATTATGATGAGACTTAATCACGTGAGCAGTGCCGTGCTTGGATCCGGCTGATTCGATGACATCAGGATAAATCGTACCTTGAGCCAACCACTTTATATCCCCTGCCATCTTGGCGGCTTCTGTGTCAAAAACTTCAATAAAGGTATTGCCGATAACTTTACGTTTCGCTTCGGGATCATCAACACCTTTAAGCCTATGAAGGAATAATTCTTCGGCATCAGCGCGGATAACCTTAATACCCATATGGTGCCCAAACATTTCCATTACCTGATCACCTTCACGCAAGCGCAACAGACCATTGTCAACAAAGACGCAGGTTAACTGATCTCCAATTGCCTCATGTAACAGCGCGGCAACGACTGAGGAATCAACGCCACCTGAAAGGCCCAGTAATACCTGGTCTTTGCCTATTTTTTCACGAATCGTACGAACAGCATCTTCAATAATATTCGCAGGCGTCCAAAGAGCTTCACAGTCACAAATATCATGCACAAAACGATTCAATATGCTCTGACCAGCAGGGGTATGTGTTACCTCAGGATGAAATTGGATGCCATAGAATCTTCTCGTCTCATCAGCCATTGCAGCGATGGGAGCACTCTCTGTAGCTGCAATAATGCTAAAACCTGCTGGCAGTTGAGTGACTTTGTCCCCATGACTCATCCACACGTTATGTCTTATCTCACCTTCCTGTTCAATAGCGTTATCTAGATTGCCAAGCAACAAACTATCACCCGCTAAACTTATGGCTGCATGACCAAATTCGGACTTGTCTGAGCTTTCTACCAGCCCGCCAAGCTGCTGAGCCATGGTCTGCATACCATAACAAATGCCCAATAAAGGGATTCCTGCCGTAAACAAATAATCTGGCGCCATAGGCGCATTGACGATATTGGCTGACTCAGGTCCACCCGACATGATCACTCCTTGCGGAGCAAATTCAGTAAAGTCTTCCTCACTAAGATCATAATGATGTATTTCGCAGTAAACCCCGGCTTCACGAACACGACGAGCAATTAGCTGGGTGTATTGAGAACCAAAATCAAGAATCAAGATTTTTTGTTGGTGTATGTTTTGGCTCATTTAAAGGCGACCTAAAAAATAATTAACTTCATGTTGAAGTATACAAATCCGGAAGCGTCACGAGCGAGGCTTTATCGAGACAATATAAATTTTTTGCGGTGAGCTTAGCTAGACCTAAGTGATCCGATAAAAATCTATATTAACAATGAGAAAGCGAGCGCAGTAGCTTCACCCATTAACTAACTCGGTAATTAGGAGCTTCTTTGGTTATTGAAACATCATGCACATGACTTTCAGATACGCCAGCACCAGTGATCCTGACAAACTCAGGCTTAACACGCATTTCCTCTATATCTTTGCAGCCTGTTAACCCCATGCTGGAGCGTATTCCACCTTTGAGCTGAAAAATTATTTCTGTCATTGGGCCTTTATAAGGCACTCGACCTTCAATACCTTCGGGCACCAATTTGGCAGCACTGGCTTCTATATCCTGAAAATATCGATCTCTCGACCCGTGATCTTTGGACATTGCGCCTAATGACCCCATGCCTCGATAGGCTTTATAGGATCTACCTTGATAAAGCTCTACCTCACCGGGAGCTTCTTCGGTACCTGCTAATAAGCTGCCTATCATGACAACATTTGCGCCCGCTGCTATTGCTTTAGCGATGTCTCCTGAAAAACGGATACCGCCATCCGAGATTATTCCAATATCTGTATCTTTTAATTCTTCAGCAACATTAGCGACAGCCGTTATTTGTGGAACACCAACACCGGTGACTATTCGCGTGGTGCAAATTGAACCTGGACCAATACCAACCTTAACCGCGTCCACACCGGCATCAGCCAGCGCTCGTGCGCCTGAAGCCGTTGCAACATTGCCACCAATCAGTGGCAGGTTCGGAAAGTCGCGTTTGATTTCAGTAATTCGATTAATCACTTCCTGAGAATGACCATGTGAGGTGTCAACTACAACCACGTCCACACCGGCAGCAACCAAGGCCTTAACCCTGGCATCAGTGTCTGCACCTGTTCCAACTGCAGCGCCGACTCTTAGCTGCCCTAAAGCGTCTTTACAGGCATTAGGAAACTCTTCGGCTTTTCGAATATCTTTTAAGGTCACTAGGCCCTTAAGCTGGAAACCATCATTAACCACCAGTACTTTTTCGATGCGGTGGTCATGCATCAGTTTTTTCACATCATCCAGATCAGCCCCTTCCGGCACCGTCACCAGGCGGTCTTTGGGGGTCATAATTTTATCTACAGTGGCATTTAAATTGTTTTCAAATCGTACATCCCGACTGGTCACAATACCAACCAACTGATCACTATCACTACTCGCGACTACTGGCATTCCAGAAAAGCGATATTCATTGATCATATCCAGCAATTTTCTAATGGTTGTATCAGGAGTAATGCAGATAGGGTCCGTAACAACGCCGCTCTCATATTTTTTGACCGTCCTAACTTCTCGAGCCTGATCTTCAATACTCATGCTTTTATGAATAATACCAAGCCCACCCTCTTGCGCCATGGCAATCGCCAGACGTGATTCGGTGACGGTATCCATTGCTGAGGATACAAGCGGAATGTTTAGTTTTATATCTCGAGTCAGACGAGTCTTTAAATCGACCGAGTTGGGCAGCACAAGGGAATGCGCAGGAACTAAGAGAACATCATCAAAGGTTAAAGCATCTTCTACAATTCGTAGCATATAGTCACTTTCCACCGGATCCCGGAATCGGGAAAGCGCGCTATTATAAACACATGCTAGTGACCAGTAAATACTTATTAAATATCTAGGGGGCTTATATCTACAATGCCAACTGGATCAGGCAAGGGCACAGACAAGTTAGTTCTTTATTTTCACTGGAATGAGGAACTGACAATTGAGTCTCCTGCTCCAGCAATTAATAACAATATCGTAAAAACAAGCCGGTAAAATTCAGGTATTATTGTTTCATGAATGACGACCTTTTTAGCAAGCCCGCTCCGCCCAAAGAAAATGCCTATAGCGTTAGCGATTTAAATCGCGAAGCGCGTTATTTACTGGAAGAAAATTTCCCTGCTGTTTTAGTTGAAGGCGAACTCTCCAATATCGCTATGCCGGCATCGGGACACTGGTATTTCACATTGAAAGATGAAAGCGCCCAGGTGCGTTGCGCCATGTTTCGAGGACGCAACCAGTATGTCAAAATCAAGCCAAAAGAAGGCATGCAAATTCAGCTAAAAGCTAAACTAAGTTTGTATGAAGGCCGTGGTGATTATCAATTAATAGTCTCCTCAATAAGCCCTCTTGGCGAAGGCGCTTTAAGAATCGCTTTTGATGCCCTTAAAAGCAGGTTACATGGCGAAGGCTTGTTTAAAGACGAATATAAACAGCCACTGCCGTCTTTACCCAAGCATATTGGTGTCATTACTTCGCCAACTGGAGCCGCTATTCGAGATATCAGTAGTGTCCTTATACGTCGATTCCCGTCTATTCCGGTGACAATCTTGCCGGTTCCTGTACAGGGTAATGAAGCAGCACCCGCCATGATTAAAGCGCTTAAACTAGCCAATAAAAAACAAGGCTGCCTGAAAGAGCTTGATGTATTAATTATTGGCAGAGGCGGAGGTTCTTTAGAAGATCTCTGGGCCTTTAATGATGAACAACTGGCTCGTGCTATTTTTGAGTCTGAGCTCCCAGTCATCAGTGCAGTTGGCCACGAGATAGATTTCACAATAGCAGATTTCGTCGCTGATGCTCGCGCAGCAACCCCTTCTGCCGCTGCAGAATTGCTCAGTCCGGATCAAGAAGAATTTATGGCTATTTATGCCGCTTATCAAATGCAATTAAGCAATATTCTCAAGAATAAAGTGAAGCATTTAGGACAAAGTCTTAGTTGGCTTGGAAAACAAATTAAACATCCTGGTCGGCGCTTACAAGAACAAGCACAAAAACTGGATGACCTGGAAATAAAGATGCGTCGTGAATTACATTTTTATTTGATGCAAAACAAAAACAAGGTAAATGAATTAGCGCATGGGCTCATCCAAAACTCACCGATAAACTCAATACGTGAACAACGACAGCAGAATAATTACCTTTCTAACAGCCTTCACAAAGCGACACTGAAATCGGTGCAAGATGCACGCTACAAACTATCTGACCTCAGTCGCGCCTTGAACAATTTAAGCCCTTTAAGTATTTTAAGCCGAGGATATTCAATGACTTACAATTCGTCGGGCAAGCTAATGACTGATGCTGGCGCTGTTAAATCTGGAGACACTTTACGCACACGCCTGCATAAAGATGAGCTAATCAGCAAGATTGTAGAAGTGAAAAAAACTGAATAAAAGTAATAAATAAAGTCACTAAAACTTAAACGAATTAAAGTTTTTGTTTCTAAAATAGCTAAGATTCAGTTCTTGCCTTTCATTGATAAAGCCTTGAATACAGCGTAGAATTTTTTTTGTTGGATAGCGCTATAGTTTTATCAAAACTATGTTCGTTGTAATCATATCTTAACAAAGTTGTTTTATTTTCTATTCATACAACTTTTTAGAATCTTAGAGGGAAGTTGTGACGGCTAAAGATACCAAAAAAGTCCGTGGTTTAACTGTATATAAAAACAAATCAAAAGCCATTACTATGCTTCAGGAATTGAATGATGACCCTGAAATTCACGGCGATAAGATCTGGTATTCCAGCTTCTTTATTATGGACCACCTTGATGCAAAGCCTCCCCAAAAGAAAGCGACTATTATGGAAGTTGGTTGTGGCTGGGGCTTATTGTCGATTTATTGTGCAAAAAAATTCCAAGCACAACTTACAGGTGTCGATGCAGACAAAAATGTATTTCCCTATTTGAAATTACACGCAAAAGCCAACGGTGTTAAAATTAAAACTAACAATTCCCGTTTTGAAAATCTCAAACGTGGCACTCTTGAAAAGCAGGATTTAATAATAGGAGCTGACATATGCTTTTGGAAAGAACTAATTGATCCTTTATATAAAATGATCAATAAAGCAATTAAAGCTGGCGTCCCTCGAATTATAATTGCTGACCCAGGCCGTTCGCCTTTTTTAAAGCTCGCCAAACGTTGTATTAAAAATTTCGAAGCAGAGTTAATTGATGTAAACATCAGTGAACCAAAAACCAAAGAAGGTTATTTATTAATTATAGAATCATAATATGAATAAAGTTGAAACATCACAGGACAAACTCGATCTAAACAATCCTGATTACTATATCAACAGGGAATTAAGTCTGTTGGAATTTAATCGTCGAGTACTCGCTCAAGCCAAAGATAAAAAAACGCCGCTTTTAGAGCGTTTATTTTTCCTATGCATTGCCAGCTCCAATATGGATGAATTTTTTGAAATAAGAGTCTCTGGCTTAAAGCAGCAAGTAGCCTACGGCACCACACAAAGAGGCCCTGATAATCTTAGCCCCTCTGAACAACTGGAATTAATTAATCAGGTAGCTCACGAATTACAAAGCAACCAATATAAAATTCTAAATGAAGAAGTATTACCGGCAATGGCCAATGAGGACATCCATTTTCTCCATCATGATCGCTGGAACCAGACACAAGCAGCCTGGATTAAAAAATATTTTAACCGCGAACTCTTGCCTGTATTGAGCCCCGTTGGACTTGATCCGGCTCACCCTTTTCCCAAAGTTCTAAATAAGAGTTTAAATTTTATTATGACATTAGAAGGCAAGGATGCTTTTGGACGAAATAGCGGTATCGCCATCGTACAGGCGCCACGAGCACTTCCAAGACTTATTCAACTACCTACATCTTGTGCAAGTCACAAATATGATTTTGTCTTTCTTTCATCCATTATTCATAAACATGCAACTGACTTATTTCCAGGCATGACAGTAACGGGAAGTTACGAGTTCCGAGCAACAAGAAATAGTGACCTCTATGTTAGCGAAGAAGAAGCAGGTGATTTAATGCGCGCCTTAGAGGGTGAATTACCCTCCAGACGATTTGCTGAAGCAGTCAGACTAGAAGTCACTAATCGCTGCCCTCAGGAAATTGTTGATTTTCTTATGCATAAATTTAATTTACAGCCCTCTGATGTTTATGCTGTTAATGGGCCCGTCAACCTGAATCGAATGATGGCTGTACCCAAAATGGTACAACTACCCGAATTGCAATTCCCTTCTTTTACACCCGCTTTACAGGGGCGTTTATTACGTTCTGATAATATTTTCGATACGATCAAAAAGGGCGATGTTTTTTTACATCACCCTTTCCAGTCATTTTCACCCGTTGTAGATTTTCTTCGTCAAGCAGCGGCTGATCCTGATGTCCTGGCTATCAAACAAACGTTATATAGAACTGGAGATGATTCCATCATTGTCGAGGCGCTTATTGCTGCTGCCCATGCCGGCAAAGAAGTCACTGTAGTAATCGAATTACGAGCCCGCTTTGATGAAGAAGAAAATATAGAACTGGCTAATGAGCTTCAAAACGCTGGCGTCCATGTGAGTTATGGTGTGGTGGGGCATAAAACGCATGCCAAGATGATCCTGGTTGTTCGCAGAGAAGGCCGACAACTAAAACGCTATGTTCACCTAGGGACAGGTAATTATCATCCTGTTACTGCACGTTTATATACTGACATAGGCATGCTTAGTAGTGATACAGCAATAACTGATGACGTCCAAAAAGTGTTTCAGCAACTTACAGCGCTAGGTAAAGCGGGCAAACTTAAAAAAATAATTCAGGCTCCTTTTACTTTGCATAAGTCCATGCTCGAATTAATTCAAAACGAAACACAAAATGCCCTTAAAGGAGAAACTGCTCGAATCATTGCCAAAATGAATTCGCTAGTGGAACCTGAAATCATTAAAGCGCTCTATACTGCCTCTCAGGCAGGCGTAAAAATAGATTTAATTATTCGGGGAATATGCTGTCTTCGTCCTGGGATTAAGGGCGTCTCTGAAAACATACAGGTTCGGTCTGTTATTGGCCGCTTCCTAGAACATTCACGTATTTTTTATTTTTATAATGGTGGGGATGTTCAGCTTTTTGGTTCCAGTGCTGACTGGATGGATCGCAATTTCTTCAGACGTATAGAAACCTGTTTCCCAATTGAAGAAAAAAGAATGGTGAAGAAAGTAGTTAAAGAATGCCTGCAAAATTATCTGACTGATAATACCCAGTCCTGGATTTTGCAAGCTGATGGAAGTTACAAGAAGAGCACGCTTTCTGGAAGCACGGCTAAATCAGCTCAACAAAAATTATTGCAAACTTATACGGCATAACTTTTAACCAATTCATAAAATTTGTTAAGAATTTTTCTTGCAAGCAATGTAGGCTTGACTTCGGACAATAATCCTTCAACATCCAAACCCTCAGATATTAAATCATTCTGCCTTTCTTCGATGTAAGAGCGCATGGCCACTTCTTCAAATTCAGGATGAAACTGTACTCCCCAACATAATTCAGAAAATCTGACCGCATGATGAGCTTCAAAGTCATTACTCGCGAGTATAGTAGCTCCTGAAGGCAATTCAGTGACAGTTTGCATATGACTCACATGCACTGGAAAGGGTTCACTAAACTCAGAAAATAAAATATCGTTAACAAAATCAGGGTGTAGTGAAACCATGGTTGTACCAATTTCTCTTCCCAGGGGATGAAAATCAATACGTCCGGAAAGTGCGTGAGCGATTAATTGATGCCCATAACATATACCTAGAATCGGCAACTTTATTGCAATAGCCTGTCTAAGCCAGTCGGCTGTATATTCACTCCAGTCAAGTTTATCGGTAACCATGGCCGGAGAGCCAGTTAGGACAGCACCTGACACCTCCGTGGGTGAAGGTAGTTTCTCACCTTTAAAAACGTCTACCACTATAAATTTTTCTGGGTCTGCTTGCATACTGTCAATAATCCACAGTTCAAAATCACCAACTTTTGCATAAGCAGTTTGTACAGTATTCCCGGTTTTAATGATTAAAACTGGATTCATGATTTAGCTTTTAGATAATCCCGATTTTTCTTTAAACGTCTTTTACGAGCTATTTGATGATCATTTAAATCGGCTTCAGCCTTCGTATAGGGGTTAGCATCACTACGCAATTCTATTCTGATAGGTGTGCCTTCCAATTTAAGATATTTCCGGAAATTCTTTTCAAGATACTTTACATAGCTCGCTGGAAGCTTATCTGTTTGTTTGCCGTGGATAACAATAAGAGGAGGATTTCTACCTCCAGCATGAGCATAGCGTAACTTTATACGACGATTGTTATGCATAGGAGGAGCATGTTCAGTGACTATTCTATCCAATACTTCATTCAATCTGGGGGTCAATAACTTAGCTGTGGCTGATGCATATGCTGCATTAATCGATTTGTACAAATTCCCAACACCGGTACCATGCAAGGCAGAAATGAAATGTATCTTGGCAAAATCCACAAAAACAAAACGGCGTCTGATATCTTTTTTTACATTCTCTTTATCATACTCATTCATACCGTCCCATTTATTTAATGCAATCACTAATGCTCTGCCTGTTTCCAAGACGTAGCCAAGCAAGTGTAAATCCTGTTCGACAATGCTTTCTCTGGCATCTGCCAGCAATACAACGACATTAGCATCCTGGATAGCTTGCAAGGATTTAACCACAGAAAATTTCTCTATGGCTTCAGTAGTTTTACCGCGGCGGCGAATACCGGCGGTATCAATCAAAGTATATTTCTGACCGCGACGTTCATATGGAATGTAGACACTGTCACGTGTAGTACCGGGCTGATCAAATACTACCACTCGTTCTTCGCCGAACAGACGATTAACCAGAGTAGACTTACCAACATTGGGGCGTCCCGCAACAGCTATTTTAATACCCGAGTCTTCTTCATCTTGTGCCATTAATTCTGGTGCTGGAAAGTCAGCAAGCAATTTATCCAGCATGACACTGACGCCCCTCCCTTGTGTCGCTGCTATTGGGTATATATTTTCAACACCCAGCTGATAAAAATCACTCATTGCCACATCCTGATCTATACCATCTATTTTGTTCACGGCGACAATAAAGGCTCTTTCTTGCTTACGTAAGAATTCAACAATGTGCTGGTCCCCCGGATTCAGACCAGAGCGACCATCGACAAGTAACAAGGTTAAGTCTGCTTCCTCAATTGCGAGTAATGCCTGATCTGCCATAGGAGCATCAATGCCCTCTTCAGTGCCATCAATGCCACCCGTATCTATAACAATAAAAGGTCGGTCTTCATGCTTGGCTTCACCATATTGGCGATCACGAGTTAAGCCAGAAAAATCGGCCACCAACGCATCTCGACTTTTCGTGAGACGATTGAAGAGTGTAGATTTTCCTACATTAGGTCGGCCCACCAGAGCCAATACGGGAATCATAGCTTTACCTAAACCGGCAAAAAATTGAATTTATTCAGCTTCGACCTGATATGCGACCAGGTTCCCACCATTACCATAAGCATAAAGAATACCGCCCTGGCTTTGAATGATTCTGAGGCCACTTCTATCGACTCTTATTCTGCCAACAAAACGACCATCAACTTGAGATAATAAGTGTAGATAGCCTTCAAAATCACCTACGGCTATATAGTTATTGAAACTAACAGGCCGAGAAACTTGACGTAGATCCAGTTGATCATTCTCCCAAATAATTTCATCCTGCGCGCCTGGGCGATAAGCTTTAATATGGCCTCGATCATCACTGATATAAAGATTTCCAAAACCAACAGTGGCTCCCGTTATGCTTGATTCTTCAGTACGCCACAGTGTTCTTCCAGTAGCAATATCAACCATACTTAAATAACCTTGATAGCTTGGCGCAAGAACTGAACCGCCATCAACCATCAACTCGCCATCAATATCGACAATACGTTCGATTTCAGAACGCCCTGTCGGTACAGCCACTCTGGAACTCCAGTTTAAGGTACCATTATCTATTGCTACCGAAACCAGATTCCCATTTTCAAAACCCGCCAAAACAAAATCATCTAGAATAATGGGAGAACTGGTCCCTCTTAAACTCAGTGCAGGTACGGTGCTTTCATAGACCCATAGCTGATCACCAGTAGCGGCATCATATCCAGTTACTCTGCCATCTATAGACTGGACAATAAGATAAGCCCCATTGCTGGACGGAACTGACAGGATTTCACTGCTTGCATCTCGAATCCAAACAGTCTCGCCATTACTTTTATCGAGCGCTATTAAAGAGGCGTCTTCCGTCCCCAAGAATATATATTCATCACCGATACCTACGCCACCACTAATAAAATAGGCGAGTCGGCTTTCCCAAATTCTTCGTCCGTTTTCAATACTGAGGGCCTGTACTCTGCCGTTATTGGCAGCAACATAAATTACGCCGTCTTCAATGGCTGGCTTAAGACGATTATATTTATCACCCTGCCCATCTCCTACACTGACGCTCCATAAACGCTGAAAATCAACTTCTTCATCAAAGTTAATCAGTTCCGCGGGTTGTTCGGTTTCTTCATCATCACCAAATATACCGCAAGCCGACAATAAGGCTGATACAAGAATTAAAAAACCAAATTTGGATAATTTCATGTAAGTACTTCTAGGAGCGCAAATCATTAAGCTTCAATTCAACAACATCTGTATTAGTGCCCAGCGTAAGCGCAGTTTGGTAAGCCTCTATAGCCTCTGGGAAGCGGCCAAGCTCAACATAGGCATCACCTTCAATTTCAGCAAAAATTCCAACAAAGGTGCCGGGGTCAACTTCATTCAATAGTTGCAAAGCAGCCTCGGCATTACCTTGCGCGATAATAACTCTAGCCAAACGACCGCGTGTGGTTAAAGCCATCTCATCGTCAATACTCTTTAAAAAACCCAAGCCAGGGTTATCCAGTATCCACCGCAGCTCATTTTCCGCATTTGCTAGTTCATTTCTTTGCACATAAAGGCGTGCCATTAATAAGGCAGAATAGCGACTGTATATACTATTCGAAAAATTGGTTTTTAATTCATTATGCCAGTTTGAGACGGCACCCAATGCCTCATCATCAATATTCAAATCAAAATCTGCCTGTACAGTATCAGACATTTGGGTATAGATATCCGAGGCGAGCTCAGCGCTAGCGTTTTGCGATGACTGCCAATAACGAGAACCGAAAAGCACGGCCAGCACAAGTATAATGCCTACAATAACGCTGGTACCGTTTTCTTCCCACCAGCCCTTTATCGCTTCAATTTGTTCTTCATCAGTATCGTAAGCCAAGTCTAACTCCTAAGTTTTTAGAATTATGTAAATATTTTATCCAGCCTGCTAATTACTGCCTGACTGTCCAGAGCTTCATTCTGACCCTCATCATCAAGCATTTTTAGTTTTATTTCATCAGATTCCAGCACCAAAACACAATGTGCACCACTGGCATAGGCTTTTTTGAGCTGGCTATTATATTTGCCTCCTCCACAGTGGGTCAAAACTCTTAATGAGGGCATTGCCAGGCGTATATTTTCTGCTAACAACAAGCCTTTTGCCTGATTTTGATCACCAATAAGCACTATAAAAATATCCACGCCTTGACCAACAGCTTCAGGTACTTTTCCCAAGTCCTCAAGCATCAACAAAACTCTTTCCATTCCCATGGCAAAGCCAACAGCCGGTGTATCACCTCCGCCAAGTTGTTTAACCAGACCATCATAACGACCACCTGCACAGACCGTTGCTTGAGCACCTAATTCCTGGGTTGTCCACTCAAAAACCATACCATTGTAATAATCCAAACCACGCACCAGACGGGAGTTATTTTTATATCTAATTCCGGCATCAGTAAGTATCGATAAAAGTTTTTCAAACTCGGCTTGCGAATCTGTATCAATAAAATCTTCAAGTACAGGCGCATTTTCCAGAAGAGCTTGCGTTTCAGGGTTTTTACTATCAAGAATCCTTAATACATTGCTATCTAGACGGCGTTGACTATCTTCATCCAGTGCATCTTTAAGATTTAATAGATAAGTACGCAACGCTTCACTATAAGCGACGCGATTAGCGGGCGTTCCAAGATTATTAACTTCCAGTGTCAGGTATTCGCTTAGCCCAATATTCTTCCAAAGCGCCGCACTTAATAGGATGACTTCAGATTCTATTGTGCTGGCAGACATGCCAAAGGCTTCAACACCAAACTGATAAAACTGGCGATAGCGACCTTTTTGAGGACGTTCATGTCGATACATGGGGCCCATATACCAAAGTTTTTGTATCTGGTTATATAGCAAGCCATGCTGTTCGGCTGCCCTTACGCAAGAAGCAGTTCCTTCTGGACGAAGACTTAGACTATCCCCGTTTCTATCCTCGAAGGTGTACATTTCTTTCTCAACGATATCTGTAGCATCGCCAATCGAACGTTTGAAAAGCTGCGTTTGTTCAAGAACCGGGAAGCGAATTTCGTTATAGGCATAGGCCGCCATCAATTGCCGTATATGTTCTTCTAGATACTGCCAATGGGGGGATTGATTCGGCAGCACATCATTCATGCCGCGAATGGCTTGTATTTTTGCTTTGGACAACCTGGCTTACCCTGTTTTTTCTGTGGCCTTTGCAGCTTCTGCTTCTATACCGGCGACTTTAGCGCGCACCATAGCTTCAAGCTCATCAACCAGATTCTCATTGTTAATTTTATGACTGGTCTTTCCATTAATGTATGACATATTGACTGGTGTTGCGCCTGTTAAACCTATATCTGCTATTTTCGCTTCGCCGGGGCCGTTTACTATACATCCGACAACTGAAACATGCACTGGTGTCGTTATATCTTCAAGCCTGGATTCCAATTCATTTACCGTGGCGATTACATCGAAATTTTGTCTTGAGCAACTTGGGCAAGCTACTAGATTAACCCCTTTGCTTCGTAGGCGGAGACTTTTTAAAATATCAAATCCGACTTTAACTTCTTCGACTGGATCTGCGGCCAGAGAGACACGAATCGTATCTCCGATTCCATCCATTAAAAGTAATCCAAGGCCTATAGATGATTTGATTGTACCTGAACGTAAACCTCCTGCTTCAGTAATGCCCAAATGTAATGGCTGCTCTATTTGTGGCGCCAACTTGCGGTAGGCCTCCACAGTCATAAACACCTCCGACGCTTTCAAACTGACTTTAAAATCCTGAAAATCATAAGAATCCAGAATATCAATTTGCTGTAATGCAGATTCCACCATTGCATCTGCATTGGGCTCTTTATATTTGCGTAATAGTTCTTTTCCCAAGGAACCTGCATTCACACCAATACGTAAAGGAACATTCTTGTCTTTCGCCGACTCAATAACGGCTCTTATCTTCTCTTCCCGACCTATATTGCCAGGATTAATACGCAGACAGTCAACGCCTAATTCCAGTACTTTGAGTGCTATTTTATGGTCAAAATGAATATCCGCTATTAAAGGAACATTAGCCTGATCTCGAATTTCCTTGAATGCATCAGCTGCTTCTATGGAGGGCACGGATACTCGAACAATATCCACGCCCACTTTCTCCAGGCCTTTGACTTGATTGAGCGTTGCACTAACATCAGTGGTTTCTGTGTTGGTCATGCTCTGAACAGCAATTGGCGCATCTCCACCAACAGGTACATTACCTACCATAATTTGACGAGACTTACGGCGAATTATAGGACTATCTTTCTTCATAAATTTTTTCCGAGACTGCAGGGTCAGGCAAAGCATTTGCACTACTCATCATCCATATGCCAGCTGCAATTAGGACTAGCAAAACAACCCCAGCTGATACCCACAAGATAGATTTGTTGCGATTTTTTATTTCATCAGCCTGCGCTTCTTGAGTATCTTGCTGACTCGAATTTTCCAGATAATTTACATAACAATTAAGAACATGTTCTATATCTGCACCTAAAAATTCAGCATAAGCTTTATAGTAGCCCTTTATAAAGGTATGCCCGGGTAATTTTTCATAATTATCATCTTCAAGGGCTTTCACATAGTGCGCAGTAATATAGATAGACTCGGATACTTTTTCTGGACTATAACCTAAATCCTCTCGTAAGCTTTTAAGCATTTTCCCAGGAGAAGGCCATAGCTCCTGTTCACCATTAAGTGATTCTTTCAGTTCTGTATCTTTTTCAGACTCAGTTGTTGAATTTTGATTATTCATTTAATAATTCCTGATAAAGATTATATTCAGAAGATTCCGGATAAAGCTCAGCCAAGATTGCTCCATAATCTAGCATTTGGTTATACCGCCCACGAGCTTGCTCAAGCTTGATTCCTATCCAGAGACTCCTGGCACTGTGTTGAATATTAAAAAACTGCCTTAGGGTTAGGCAACTTTGATAATAACGTTCTGCATCTGGAAGATTTTCCTGTCGTAAATAAATATCTGCAAGCTCAAAGTTCGAACGTATTCGATTGCTGTTTAACTGCAAAGCCCGGTTGAAGGCAAATGCAGCCGCGTCCAACTGGTTCAATTGCAAAGAGGCTAAACCCATATTCTCAAATGCCTGAGAACGCCCCGTATATTCCGTGTCTTGAACCACCTCTGCCAGTTGGTCATAGGCTTCTTGATAACGGCCATTGGCAAAAAGAAAGGCCGCATAATTATTTCTTACTTGTGAATTGCTGGAATCCAGTCGCAGGGCTCTAAGGAAACTTTCATCGGCCAAATCCAGGTCACCTTCAAGTGTATATACCAGCCCCCAAATCTCAAAAACATCACTATTATTTGGATCGATTGCTGAAGCGTTGCCTAAATGCCTTCTTGCTTGAGTTAAATCTTGCTGCTCGACATAGCCCAGTGCTAACTGCAGGTAAACATCCAGTGTTTCTTCCGGGTCAGCTCGGTCAAACCCTCCTGTGGTTTCACTCACACAGGATGAAAGAATGACACTCAAAAATACAATGACGGAACCAGTCAAGCTTCGCATTTTATTTACCATTTCAAGACTATAATCAACCTGGGTAGCCTAACATATTATTGAACTTTTAGACTCTGAACCAGATTGCTTTGTTGCCATTTTTTTTCCTGTGCAGCTAGGTGTCGTGCACTTCTGCGAGTAGTATCATCAACCTGTCCTACCAATTGCCCACAAGCAGCGCCGATTTCATCACCACGAGTGGTGCGAATGGTCACAATGTAACCTGCTTCCTGTAATATTTTACGAAAATTACTAATGGCTGAATCAGAAGAGCGAGTATAGTCAGAGCCAGCAAAAGGATTAAACGGAATCAAGTTGATTTTGCAGGGAGTCTCTTTCAATACCTGAGCTAATTCTCTGGCATGTTGTCGATGATCATTTACACCGGAAATTAAAATATATTCAATTGTAGCAACACGGTTGTCTGTTAAAGAATCCAGATAAGCGTTTACGCTAGTCAACAATTCTTTAATAGGGTATTTACGATTTATCGGAACAATTTCACTGCGTAATTCATCATTTGGTGCATGCAATGAAACCGCTATTGAAGCATCAGTATGCTCTTGCATTTCATAAATTTTAGGCACGACACCTGAGGTGCTGATAGTTACTCGTCGTTTTGAAAGACCATAACAGTTATCTTCCATCATCAGGCCAACAGCATCCATAACATTATCAAAATTCATCAAAGGCTCGCCCATGCCCATCATCACCACATTGCTTACTTTACGGATCGCCTTACTACCAAAAGTATTAAAGGCCTGATTAACCAGCCAAAGCTGGCCGATAATTTCAGCCGTTGTTAAATCACTGTTGAAGCCCTGTTTCCCTGTCGCACAAAATTTACAGTCCAGGCTACAACCTGCCTGTGAAGAGATACATAAGGTGCCTCTGCTCGCCTCCGGGATATAAACCATTTCAACAGAACTGCCACTGGTCACTTCAACTATCCATTTGAAACATCCATCAGCAGCTTCATAACATTCTTTAATAACAGGAGGGCGTATCTCAGCGCATTCCTTGAGGCTTGCTCTCAAGGATTTACTGATATTGGTCATCGCATCGAAATCGGTCTCGCCCTGCTGATGAATCCATTTCATCAACTGTATAGCGCGAAAAGGCTTTTCTCCCAGGCCAAGAAGAAAAGCCTCCATTTTAGTTTTGCTTAGACCAAGTAAATTGGTTAATTGTGCCGGCATATTTTTTTCCTGTTAAAACAGGATCTTGCCTCAGAATTTACGAGAACAAATTTCCTCAGGCTTAAAGAAATACGAAACTTCTCTTTCCGCGGATGTTGCCGAATCAGAACCATGTACAGCATTCGCATCAATAGAATTAGCAAAATCTGCGCGGATTGTGCCTGGCGCAGCTTCAGCAGGATTAGTCGCTCCCATTAAATCGCGATTTTTTGAAATGGCATCTTCGCCTTCCAAAACCTGAACGATAACAGGACCTGAGGTCATGAATTCAACTAAGTCATTATAAAAAGGGCGTTCTTTATGTTCAGCGTAAAAACCACCTGCCAGTGTGTCATCTAATTGCAGCATTTTTGCAGCGACAACCTTGAGTCCACCTTTCTCGAAGCGGCTGATTATTTCACCAATAACATTCTTGGCAATTGCATCAGGTTTAATAATTGATAAAGTTCGTTCCACAGCCATCTCTTAACTCCCAGATAAAGAAATTACTTACAAAATTCAAAGTGCGCGCATTATACGCATATTCAGGTTTTTTTTGTATGGTTTTTAATTACTTAGCCTAGAGAAGATCAAATTAGTAGCTCTTACCTTTATTTAGTATTTTTGTTGATCAATCTCATCAATCTGCGCTTCTCTCACTTCCGCTGGGTATCCATCAATGATTCAGTTATGGTGGTATGAGAGCAGTCCAGGCAGGATATAACCCAGATTATGAGACAAAGCCTATACTGGCCTATATTTACTGGCCTATAAAAGAGACTGAGCAGTTTTTTATTGGCAAGTAACGAAGTCTAAATATTGTAGCTAGGACTCGTCGATCCAGGCCATTTGAATAGCCTCTAGTATCTTCTCCCCACTCCTGTCAGGATCATCATCGAATCCTTCCAGTTCACATACCCAACGATGTAAATCAACAAAGTTCACATATTGAGGATCAATATCGGGGTATTTCTCAACTAGCTCAATGGCTATATCTATCGTATCTGTCCATTTCATATCACGACCTAATATATATTTTTAGTACAATTCATCAAATTTCTAAGTGTCCAGTTTTTACCCATATTAATGTATCTACTAATACATATGGATTGTGCTGACTGCCATGAGGACTTCTTAACCAAGTCCCTTGCGGGTAATGACCAAACTCATCAATCAACTCACCACTTATGACATAGATTTCTTCACCTCCAAAATGGGTATGCAGCTGAAAGTTTGTGCCCGCTGGCCAAAAAAACAAGTGCAGTCGATTCAGTTAAATGAGTATGTAAGGGCATTACCCTTAATTTGCCATGCCCTTGCTGCCAGTGTCCGTCTTTAGTGTCGATTAAGACATGTGCCGTATCATCAGCATGAAACTGATGCAGCTTGACTAAAATGATGCAGCCCTCCTTACTAAAGGGAGCATGTCTAAAACCCTTTGGATTTCTGAAGTACTGACCTTTTCCATAATCGCCCGTATTGTCAGAGAATGTGCCTTCTAAAACGAATATTTCCTCGCCTTTAG
Organism: Pseudohongiellaceae bacterium; assembly: GCA_965661005.1. Lineage (GTDB taxonomy): Bacteria > Pseudomonadota > Gammaproteobacteria > Pseudomonadales > Pseudohongiellaceae > UBA5109. The sequence continues at coordinate 120,623 of CBFICB010000007.1, read as the reverse complement.
GATGATCATGCTCTTAAAAAAGAAGAATCTGCATCATATTTAACTAGACTCGTTGCATGCCCCCGCTCCTTTTCTTCTCTGGCTAGAGGCTTACGCCAAACACCAGGCATTGGACTGGCTTGCCATTTCTGCTCCTTGGTATGTATAACGACTTTTTGCGCAAAGTTCATGTTGAGCATTGCTTAATGCCCTTCCGACACCATATTGATATTGTACTTCGGAATTTCAATCACCAAATCTTCATCGGCTACCATGGCCTGACAACTTAAGCGTGAATCCGGTTCCAAACCCCAGGCCTTGTCCAGCATGTCATCTTCGTTTTCATCAGATTCTTCCAAAGAATCAAAACCCTGACGAACAATCACATGACAAGTTGTGCAGGCACAGGCCTTTTCGCAAGCATGTTCAATATCTATACCATTTTTCAATGCAATATTTAAAATGCTTTCACCCGACTCTGCTTCTATTTCCAAACCGTCAGGACAGCGGTCAGGATGCGGCATAAAGATAAGTTTTGGCATTAACGATCAACCTCTTCTAATTTTTTACCCTTGAATGCAGTAGAAATTTGACTATCCATACGTCTGGCAGCAAAAGTTACACTTAATTCATTAAGCGCCTCAGACTGCTGCTGGATTAAATCGGCATCACCACTATTCATTACCTTATGTAACTTAGTCAAAGCCTGTTGCAGATCTGTTAATTCGGCTTCTTCCAACAAATCAGAATCCTGTGACAGGGCGGACTCAATAGCCTCAATTATCCTCAAGGCTTCAACTTCATTTTCTTTTAATCTTCGAATATCACGGTCATGTTCTGCTTCACGATGTGATGATTTAATCATGGACTCAATTTCTTTTTCTTTCAGGCCAAAAGAAGGTTTTACAACAATGCTGCTTTTTACTCCGGATGATTGTTCTTCTGCTTCAACTGACAGCAAACCGTCTGCATCCACCTGAAACGACACTCGAATAACTGCGGCACCAGCAACCATAGGTGGAATGCCACGCAGCTCAAATTTAGCCAATGAGCGACAATCTTCTACCAGCTCTCTCTCTCCTTGCAAAACATGTAGGCTCATCACAGTCTGCCCATCCTTGAAGGTTGTAAATTCTTGCGCCCTGCTTACCGGAATGGTTGTGTTGCGAGGAATGATTTTTTCCACCAGGCTTCCCATGGTTTCGATACCTAAAGAAAGAGGATTAACGTCCAGCAGTAAAAGATCCTTGTCATATTTATTTCCAATCAGAATATCCGCCTGTATCGCAGCGCCAAGTGCAACAACCTGATCAGGATCAATTTCATTCAATAATGGCTGCTTAAAAAAATCTTCCACTTTTTCCTGGACACGAGGCGAGCGTGTTGAACCACCAACCATTACAACATCAGTGATTTCCTGGATACCCAATGCAGCATCTCGAAGTACACGTCGACATGCTTTTAGTGTTTGCTCGATCAATGGATCTATAAGCTGATAATAGTGCTCTCGACTAAGAACGCCAGACCAGCCAGAAAATTTTATTTCAACGTTTTTATCTAAAGTTAATTGATGTTTGGCTTTTCTTGCGATTGAAGAAAGCTCAATGATTTGTTCTTGCTCTAATTCTATTTGGGCTTGTTCTTGTACCCACTGCATAATAACGCGATCAAAATCGTCTCCACCCAAAGCAGTATCACCACCGGTGGCCAATACTTCAAAAACACCTTTTTCCAGTCTCATTAACGAGACATCAAAGGTGCCTCCGCCAAGATCAAAAATAATGATATTCCCTTCAAGTTTTTTATCTAAACCATAGGCGACAGCGGCCGCAGTCGGTTCACTTAATAAGCGCAAAACTTTTAAATCAGCAATTCTGGCAGCATCTTTAGTAGCTTGACGTTGGGCTTCATCAAAATATGCCGGCACGGTTATTACAACGCCATCGATTTCTGCCGCTAGATGTTTTTTGCCTCTAGCAGCAAGGACTTTTAGTATTTCTGCAGAAACTTCTACTGGACTTTTTAGACCCGCCTGAGTTTTTATCAAAGGCATGCCGCCGGATTCAGCCTCCACTAAGGAATAAGACAGTTTATGTTTGATGTCACTTGCGCCTCTGCCCATCAGACGCTTAACGGAACTGATATGCTCCGAGCGATCCAGAGCTTCTTGTCCAACTATAATATTTACTTCCTTTGTATACCTGACAACGGAAGGTAAAAGTGCTTTCCCTTGCTCGTCGCTGATAACAAAAGAGCCTTCTTCTGAGGCAGTGGCAACCAATGAATTGGTAGTACCCAGATCAATACCTAAAGCGTGCTTCACTATCTGCTTGCGTCTAGGGCTTTGTCCGGGTTCTGAAATACTGAGTAATGCCATTTTTAGTTAATAACTGATTTTAGTAATCGAGAATTTTTTCTTCAGATTGATTAATTTCACTGAGCATTTTTTCAATGAACTGTAACTTATGGTATACGGGCTTTGCATCTACAAAATTATACGCATTGACGCAGTCTTGAAATTCAGTAATACAGGATTGCTGCTCCTCCATTACTTCCTGTTTCAAGAGTTCAATTGTATTAAGGTCTTCTTCTTCAGTCGCATGATCAAGTTGGTCTCGCCAATCCATTTGTTGAAACAAAAGAGATTCACTTAGATGGTTTTGGTCGTGCTCATTCGGATTCACCCCGTTTAAGCTTAGCAAATAAGCAGCCCTTTTAAGTGGCGAATTTAATGTGTCAAAAGCATCATTAATGATTGAGCTTATCTGCAGCGCATTCAGCCTGGTTGCATCGTCAGCATCGCTAAATTTATCCGGATGTGTTTGTGACTGAAGTTTTTTATATTCAGCGCTTAGTTTATCCAAATCCAAATCGAAATTTTCTTGCAAGGAAAAAATTTGAAAATAATTTTTACTAGCAATAGTCAAAAGAGCATGCCTATCTTAAGATTAAAAACCTGATTAGATATTTAATACAAGCATTCAGTATTATTAAATTGAGAAAGATTCTCCGCAGCCGCACTCACCCTTTACATTGGGGTTACGAAATTCGAAGCCTTCATTGATGCCTGATTTTACAAAATCCATTTCTGTACCATCGATATAAACCAGACTTTTGGGGTCGACTATAATTTTAATGCCGTGATCTTCAAACACTTTGTCGCTTTCTTCAATCTCATCAACAAATTCAAGTACATAAGCCATTCCGGAACAGCCTGTGGTTGTCACGCCCACACGAATGCCAAGACCCTTACCTCGACTTTGTAGTTGTGATGCAACGTGTTCGGCCGCTGGTTTACTCATTGTTATCGCCATACCTAAAATCTCTTTCTTTTTGTAACCTTATTTCTATCAGTCGTAATTATTGAGTATGTTGTAGACTTAAATTGCCTTTGAACTGCACTTGCGTCCTTGACACTGTTACTCTTCTATACGCACTATTCTATACGCACTCTTCTAGTCGACTACTGTTCTGTAGCAACTTCTCTTTGCGTATAGCCGCGTTTATCTTTCACATCTGCGATAGCTGCCTTAATGGCATCTTCAGCAAGAACAGAGCAGTGGATTTTCACTGGAGGCAAACCCAACTCTTCGGCAATCTCACTGTTTTTAATTTTTTGAGCATCATCAAGCGTACGTCCTTTTACCCATTCTGTTAATAAAGAGCTTGATGCAATCGCAGAGCCACAACCATAGGTTTTAAATTTAGCGTCTTCAATAACACCATCTTCACTTACCTTGATTTGCAAACGCATGACATCACCACATGCTGGTGCTCCCACCATGCCAGTGCCAACATTTTTATCGCTGTCATCCATTTTTCCCACATTTCGTGGATTTTCGTAATGATCTAAAACTTTTTCTGAATAAGCCATAATGGTTTCCTTTTTAACTTATTAAACTTCTATAAAATAATTAACTTTCTTTTCGAATCTTTAATATCTATATTTTCAGGTCTGTCATCACATGTTTTAAAAAGCGTTATGAGTGGAATCAAGATCAGGGGAAAATAGAAAAAGCACAGTTCACTAGAGAGTAAATGAGCATTTTAATGATTTTTTTAATGCTATATTGATAAACACAATAGCCTTAACCTTCCTGTTTACGCCTCCTGTTTACGCCTCTTATTGACGCCTTCTAGTGGGCGGCCCACTGAATTTTACTAATATCAACTCCATCCTTATACATATCCCAAAGCGGTGATAGTTCTCTTAATTTCGTCACAGCTTCTTTAACTTTTTCAACTGCAAAATCAACATCTTCTTCAGTAGTAAACCGGCCGATACTAAATCGTAATGAACTATGAGCTAACTCATCATTTAAACCAATTGCCCTTAGCACATAAGAAGGTTCAAGGCTGGCAGAAGTACAAGCAGAACCCGAAGATACCGCCAGATCTTTTAAGGCCATAATAAGTGATTCGCCTTCTACAAAATTGAAGCTAACATTTAAGTTGCTAGCCACACGCTGATCAATGTCACCATTGATATAGACCTCTTCTATGCCCTCCAAGCCTTTTAAGAATCGCTGTCTGAGTGCCAGGCTTTTCTCTACATCTGCTTGCATTTCTAGCTTTGCTATACGATAGGCTTCGCCCATACCAACAATCTGATGGGTTGCTAATGTACCTGAACGCATACCACGTTCGTGTCCGCCACCATGCATTTGTGCTTCCAGCCGCACACGCGGCTTACGACGCACATAAAGCGCGCCTATTCCCTTGGGTCCGTAGACTTTATGAGCGGTTAATGACATTAAATCAACTTTCATTGCTTCCAGGTCTATTTCAATCTTTCCAACACTTTGAGCAGCATCTACATGGAATAGGACTTTTTTCTCTCTAGTGATTTCTCCTATAGCTGCAATATCATTAATCACTCCAATTTCATTGTTCACATGCATTAATGAAACCAGAATAGTGTCTTCCCGAATGGCGTTAGCAACATCTTCAGGATGAATCAGACCTTTTTCGTCTGGTTCAAGATAACTTACTTCAAAACCTTCTCGCTCCAGTTGGCGGCAGGAATCCAGTACAGCTTTATGTTCAATCTTAGATGTAATGATATGTTTGCCTTTATTCTGATAAAAATGAGCAACGCCTTTAAGTGCAAGATTGTCAGATTCGGTGGCACCAGAGGTCCATACTATTTCTCGTGGGTCACAGTGGAGAAGGTCAGCTACATGCTGACGGGCTTCTTCAATAGCTTCTTCAGCTTTCCAGCCAAATACGTGTGAGCGTGAAGCCGGATTACCAAAATTACCTTCCAGAGTCATGCACTTCATCATGGCATCCATCACACGTGGATCCACTGGAGTCGTTGCTGAATAATCGAAATAAATAGGTGCTCGCATAGCGTTAATTCTTAAACCTCTTGTTGATTAACTAATAGTACTAGCTGGATATTACAAACTAGTAGTACTAGCAATTGTATTGAAACTTTTCTCAAGCTTTTCTATGTGCTTTTCATTTTGGTTTTGAGCAATTTGACTGATTTCTCTTTTCGATATCAGGTCGGCCAGAGAAATACTGCTTAAATAACCATATATTTGTTCACTTAAATCCTGCCATAAATGATGTGTTAGGCAGATTGAGCCATTTTGGCAATCACCTGCACCCTGGCATTTAGTCGTATCCAGAGACTCACTCACAGCATCAATAATTTCAGCCATATGAATATCTGTTTCATCCCTGCTCAGACGATAACCACCGCCAGGGCCACGGACACTTTTAACCAGATCCTTCTTGCGCAACTTAGAGAAAAGCTGCTCTAAATAAGACAGCGATATGTCCTGGCGTTGCGAAATATCATTTAAATTTACGGGGCCATTATCAGCATTTATGCTTAAATCCAGCATTGCAGTAACGGCATAACGACCTTTAGTAGTTAGACGCATAGCTTTTTATTTAACCCTTTATCTAAAACAGCATTTATCTAAACCAGCATTTATTCCTGATCAAATTACTCGGGCATTATCTAAAAACCAACTGAATTAGTCAAGTATTCAGTAAAGAGCCAGGTTTAGCTCAATATCGCCAGACTAAAGCTAATCATCTTGTTTATTTTTGTTAAGCATTCTAAGGGTTTCCGAGACAATGCCATGCAATATATTGATTTCCATTTTGTCTGGACGTATGCGGTTATAAAGACGCCGCAACCTTGGCATTAAATGACGTGGGTTTTCAGGATCATGAAAGTCGATCTGAATCATCAATTGTTCCAGGTGTTCCAGATAGGTCTCAACTTCGGCGACAGTTGCTAGTTCGTTATCCCATTGCTCTTCAATTTCTTCAATTTCTTGATTTTCATTTTCCATCTGTAGACTGAGCTTATATATCTCATGGCTAAGTACCATGACAGCAGCAGCTAGATTCAATGAACTGTATTCCGGATTTGCTGCAATCTGTACATGATAGTGACAAAGCTGCAATTCCTCATTACTCAAACCTCTATCTTCCCGACCAAAAACCAGCGCGACATTCTGCTTCTGCCCTTCTTCAAGAATGAGTTTTGCACACTTGTCCGGGTTTACTACAGGCCAGGGTATTCGTCTGGATCGGGCGCTGGTTCCAATCACCAAGCTGCAATCAGCAATCGCTTCTTTTAAGTCTTCACAAAGCACCGCATTGTCGAGGATATCCAATGCCGAGGACGCCCTGCCAATAGCCACTCCGGATGGGTAATCTTTCGGCGCAACCAGATAAAGTCTAGATAGCCCCATATTTTTCATGGCACGGGCAGAAGCCCCTATATTTCCGGGATGAGAGGTATTTACCAGGACAATACGAATATTATTTAAGTGCAATTTAGTTAGACCCAAAAATTCAAAGCGCGCATCTTAGCAGAAACAGGCAGGCTCTGATATTATAGCGCCCGATTTTCACCCCCTTTCAGATAAGGTTTAAAACCGCATGCACCCTAAAGTAAATATAGCCCTTAGAGCCGCCCGAGAAGCCTCAGATGTCATCGTGCAGGCTTTTGACCGCTTAGACCGAATAAAGGTCTTTGAAAAAGGTGTTAACGATTATGTCACTAACATTGATCAGGAAGTAGAAGAGCTATTAAGAGCTGCAATTTCCAAGGCACACCCAGAGCACGGTTTTCTGGGTGAAGAGTCTGGGCTGATTGAAGGTGAAGATAAAGATACTCTCTGGATTGTAGACCCAATAGATGGCACTCGAAATTTTATGCGCGGATTTCCACATTTTTGTATTTCAATGGCGTGCATCAAGCATAACAAGATTGAGCATGCCGTGATTCTCGACCCCATTCGACAAGACGAGTTTACTGCCACCAGAGGTGAGGGCTCTCGCCTGAATGACAACCGCATTCGGGTTGGAACAAAAGCCAAGCTTGAAGACGCTGTTATAAGTATGAGCTATGCCAGAGGTGAACACTATGCATTAGCTTTGGAACTACAAGCTAAATTACAGGATAAAATAGCGGGCCTTCGTTTTACAGGCTCAGCTGCACTTGACCTGGCCTATGTTGCGAGCGCCAGACTCGACGGAGGCTGGATGTCAGGAATTAAACAATGGGATATTGCTGCAGGTATTTTACTGGTTCAAGAAGCTGGTGGATTAATCAGCGACCATCAGGGCAATCCGGACTGCCTTGATAGCAACAAATTGGTATATGCTAACGCAAAATGCTTTAAACCACTGTTAAAAGTTATGAATTCAAATTAAAAGTTAATATTTTATGTTTCATATGATATTGATCATATTGATTCAATCTAATTAGTATTATTAGCCCTTTAAAATAAAAATTAACAAAACATTACAAGGGAGATTAATTAAACTTGAGCGACCAAGAATATATTCTCGTCATTATTGAGCCATCTCATGATACCCATACTGCTCTTGATCGTGCTCTCGTTACTTTAAAAGCAAGAAAAGTGCCACCAAAATTGCATATATTCATCTGTCCTGATGTGGACAATACTGACCTTAAAGCCCGTAATCAGGGTTTATATAGACCGGACAGCTGGCTGGAAGAACTTATCAAACCTGCTGTTGAATCAGGCCTGGACTTTAGTTATGAGCTTTGTTGGACAATGGAATGGTCAGAAGCGGTTTTAACTTGCGCCGATCGTATTCAACCGGACGTAATTTTTATTCCTGATTACGATGCTAAGGTACGCCGCAGCATGTTCTCTAACTCTAAATGGGATTTATTGCGCAAATCAGCATGCCCTGTCACGATCGTTAGACCTACATCTAGGAGTCAACGCAAAGTTATTCTTGCAGCTATGAATATCAGAACAGATAACCCTGACTATATAGAGTTAAATGAAAAAATACTTAAATCAGCCAGAAGGGTTTCAGGCCTTTATAATGCAGAACTTTATGTCATCAATTCCTATAAAGACAGCATGCATTACCCGGATCGAGAACAATTACTTAAATTCACCGGTCTTGATACCCAATACGTCCATCTAGAAGAAGACGACCCCGCTGAAGTTATTTCTCGCTATGCTGACGAGATCGATGCTGACATGGTAGTAATCGGCACCATGCATAGAACAGGCGCTGCCGCTCTAATGCGCGGTAATACTTCTGAAAAAGTTCTCAGAAAAGTAAAGCAAGATGTCTTAACAATTTCCTGATAAGATTTTGTTCCCGTAAAAGATTGCTTTTAAGCCGCGATAAGAATAATAATTGCGCAAATGAAGCATAGCGAAAAAGACTCCCCCGGTTACTGGCAGGAAAATATAAAGATACTCAGCATATTGATGAGTATCTGGTTTATTGTTTCCTTCTTGTTGGGCATAGTATTTGTCGACCAACTCGACAACATCCGTTTCGCCGGATTCAAACTGGGTTTCTGGATTTCTCAACAGGGATCTATCTTTATTTATGTTCTCCTGGTTTATCTCTATCTGAAAGCGATGGATAAACTTGATAAAAAGTATAAATTAGACGATGAGAGCTAGCTAAAGATGTCCGTACAAATCATGACTTATCTGTTTGTCGGCGTCACTTTCCTGCTTTACATTACCATTGCTATTAAGTCTCGCGCCTCTTCAACCAGTGATTTTTATATCGCTGGTGCACACGTGCCCCCTCTTGCAAATGGGCTAGCCACAGCCGCGGACTGGATGTCGGCCGCTTCATTTATCTCGATGGCTGGAATCATTTCATTCATGGGTCGTGATGGCTCTGTTTATCTCATGGGCTGGACCGGGGGCTATGTTTTATTGGCCATGTTGATAGCTCCATATTTACGAGACTTTGGTAAATTTACCGTGCCCGATTTTATTGGTGAACGGTATTACTCTCAAACAGCCAGAATGGTGGCACTGCTTTGCGCAATCTTTGTTTCCTTTACCTATGTTGCTGGTCAAATGCGTGGAGTAGGGGTGGTTTTTTCTCGTTTTTTGGAAGTTGATATTAATGTCGGCGTTTTAATAGGCATGACTATCGTTTTCTTCTATGCCGTTTTGGGAGGCATGAAAGGCATAACCTACACCCAAGTCGCCCAATATTGCGTGCTGATATTTGCCTTTATGGTACCGGCCATTTTTATCTCTTTGTTAATGACAGGAAATGTGATTCCCCATTTGGGGTTTGGATCTGAATTAAATCCGGAATATGGTGGTGGATATCTACTGGATCGCCTCGATGGCTTGAATCAGGAATTAGGTTTTACTGCCTACACCGAAAGTATTCGCAGCAAACTTGATGTGTTTTTTATTACCGCGGCATTAATGTTAGGTACCGCTGGCCTGCCCCATGTCATTATCCGCTTTTTTACGGTGCCTAATGTTAGAGCAGCTCGTAAATCAGCACTCTGCGCTCTCATCTTTATAGCTATTCTATATACCACTGCACCGACCATTGCGGCCTTTGCCAGGACAAATTTAATTAATACTGTCAGCAATGTTGAATACAGCGAAATGCCTGAATGGTTTAAAACCTGGGAAGCCACGAACCTCATCGTTTTTGAAGATAAAAATAACGATGGACTCATTCAGTATCTTGCTGACCCGGAAACTAATGAACTTACTGTCGACAGGGATATTATCGTATTAGCCAATCCAGAAATTGCTCAATTACCTAATTGGGTAGTTGCACTCGTTGCCGCTGGAGGGTTGGCCGCGGCGCTTTCGACAGCAGCAGGATTATTGCTGGTTATTTCATCAGCCATTTCACATGATTTATTAAAATCAAACTTGATGCCCAACATTAATGAAAAAAAAGAATTACTCTCTGCTCGAATTGCCATTTTCTTTGCTGTTTGCGTCGCTGGTTATTTTGGTATCAATCCACCCGGTTTCGTCGCCGAAGTGGTCGCTTTTGCCTTTGGCCTAGCGAGCTCATCATTTTTCCCGGCAATCGTGTTAGGCATTTTCTATAAACGCATGAATAAAGAAGGCGCCATATCTGGTATGCTGGTTGGAATAATTTTCACTGCAAGTTATATTATTTACTATACTTTCATAAATCCTGCTGCTGACAATGCTGAAGGATGGTGGCTAGGTATTTCGCCTGAAGGGATTGGTACACTCGGCACTATACTTAATTTCATCACAGCCTTTGTTGTTTGCTACTTCACAGCTGAGCCTCCGCAAGCAGTTCAAGCAATGGTCGAAGATATTAGGGTGCCAGGATAATTAAGCCTGGCCTGGACAAAGCCTCGAATAAACATCACAGTTTCTATAAACATAAACCTAGGTAATCATAAAATGAGCATTTTAAAAAAACTAATAACCTACCCCTTCTTAATTGTATTTATTTCTATCCACCTGACAGCATGCGCAGCAGAACCCGAAGGTCTTCAATTAGAAGTTTACACGGGCCAATTTAGTGGTATAGGTGAAAACTCTTTTACACTATTGGGAGAAAATGAAGCCATTCAAATTGATTCCCCCTGGTTACTGGCTGATGGTGAAATTCTGGCTGAAAGATTACTCAATAGTGGGCGAGAACTAACACACATCTTGTTGACGCATGGCCACCCAGATCATTACATGGGCCTCGCACCAATTGTTGAAGCCTTCCCCAATGTTCAGGTTCTGGCCCGCCAACCAGTAATTGACGAAATTTCCACACAATTTCAATCCAAATGGGTTCATTGGGAACCACTTTATGGTTCACAACTACCAATAACACCGGTTATTCCTGAATTACTGGTTGGTGATAATATTTTTCTGGAAGAAAATGAAATCCAGTTTATGGATTTGCAACCTGCAGAAACAATGAACGCTACTGTCTTTTATATACCGGCATTAGAAGCATTGATCACAGGAGACCTCATCTTCGCTCAGATGCATCCTTATTTTGCTGACTTAAATAACCCTGCTAGCTGGAAAGGAGCACTTGAGTCGGTTCAGGTCTTTTCACCCGTGAGCACAGTTTACCCCGGGCATGGGCCGTTTGGCGGAACTGAAGTCTTAACTGAAGCGATGGATTATATGGATGTTTACCAGGAAGTCGCGCAACCCGGTGTCCCTTTGCGTGATTTTGCACCCATAATGGCAGAGCGCTTTCCGGATTATGCTCCTACTTTCCTGTGGTGGACCAGAGGACCGGGTTTTGGCATTGTTGGCCCCGGACCTCTAGGCGTTCCAGAAGCAATAACCAATACCTTACCACCCCATTTATTACAGGGTCTGGCACCACAATAATTTTTAATCTAAGGAAGACTTAATGCATTTATAGAAAATAAATTCTATAAATGCATTACTAATCTACCCTCTAGGCCAGCATTCAGCGCTTACTTGTATACTCGGGATATTGTCCCTTTAAATAAAAAGCCTGGCCTAGGGCTGAAGATGTTTTTTTAGCCTAATTAAGAATCGCGAAAGGAAAAAGCTTAGGCTTGTTGGCTTGCTGATTTATTCAAAAGTGCTTTTGCATAATCTTCTGGTGTGTTGATATTGCTAAAAACATCCTCCTTGAACGAAGCCTTGGATATCTGCACGCTATTGCAATATTCCAGCACGGCACGCATGGAGCGTTCACCTCCAAGCTCATGACTTTGGTCGAATAACTGCTGCAAACGTCGTCGAAGTTTTTCACTGGCTCGCAGCACACAAGGAAATATTTCTCCTACAAAATGACAGCCCTCATGATCTGACAGCATAGCCAGCAAGGCTTTTAGTACTTCAGGGCTTAAATTGGGCATATCGACAGGAATAATTAAAATAGGCGAGCCATCCAGCTTATCCTGTGCGGAAAGATACTCCAGACAGGCATAAAGCCCCCCTGGAGGACCACAGTGCTCCAGAATATCTGGCACCGACTCAGAATAGCCTTCTTTCCCACTTAAGAGGATAAGCTCACTATCAATTTCTTTGAGTAGATTTAATCCTGATTGCAGTAGACTGCGCCCTGAAAGTTCAAGCTTGGCTTTATCCTCCCCCATACGAGAAGACAAGCCACCAGCGAGTAGAATCGAGTAAAACACTGAGGTTCAGGAAACACTTTCCTGAATCAAATGAACATCGCGTTGCGGAAATGGAATGTCAATATTGTTATCTGTCAATGCTTTATGCACGGCAAGATTAATACGATATTTAGTCGCGTATAATTCTGTGGTTAATACCCAACATCTTATGTCGATATTAATACTGCTATCACCAAAATTATGGATGCCGATAAGAGGTTGTTTATTTTGATCAAGTCCTTTCATGCCCTCAAATACTTTAGCGATAATGGCAATGGCTTGCTCAGGATCGCAGTGATAGGCTATTCCAATAGACAGCTCCAGAATACTACTGGCATAGGAGTTGTGAAGAATTTCTCCAACAATATGACGGTTCGGAATCGTGATGATAATATCGTCTTCATTGGTCAAGATAGTGTAAGCCAATTTAATTTCCTTGACGACGCCACTGACCCCCTGCAGCATAACCGTATCTCCAACCACAAAGGGTCTTGCCACAATAATACTAAGACCAGCACCATAATTAGAAAGCAAGCCTTGTAAGGCAAGGCCGGCACCTAATGACAAGGCACCAATAGCAGCAACAAAAGGCGTTACGCTAATACCCAACTGCCCCAGCGCCATAATGGCAATCATAACAATAATGATGGCTTTTACTGTGCTGGCGGTAAATTTACTCAGCGTGATGTCAATATTTTTGCCGAGCATGAAATTGTTTAGCATAGTGGCAACTTTGCCCGCCACAAATATGCCGATGAGTAAAATAATAATTGCGCCAAGCACCTGGAACCCGTAAGTCACCAAATAGGTCATGATCAGTTCATAAATTTCTTGTGCTTGTTGTAATTCTTCAGCCATAAGTACCTTCTAATTATCTCGATTTATTAAGTATTAAACCGGCTCTTCTTCTCGACCATCTTCATGAATGGCAAAGCGCCCTCTCCGTCCATGAACTTGATCCTGATGCTCCCAGGGCCAGCCACCAAATTGATCTTTTTGATAGTCAGCAAAAGCTTGCTCCAGTTCACTTCGCGTGTTCATCACGAAGGGGCCATATTGGGCAACAGGCTCACCAATGGGTTTACCTTGCAGCAGTAAAAAACGAGCGGTTTTTTCTCCGGAATTTTTTATAGGGAATCCCACATTTGAATTCAAATGTATTCCAGTCCCTGCAGCAATAGTATGACTATCTGCCTGTATGCTGTTGCCATCATAAAAATATAATCTGCGATTCAAGCCTGCTTCTGCAGCAGGAAGAACCCAGCTTGCCCCAGGTGCCAGATCAATCAACCACATAGCAACTTTGCTCTCAGGTCTCGCCGCCCAGGAATCCGGGGGCGGCGCCAAAGCTTTCGCGCCACCTATTTCTCCAGCAACAACCTTTATTTTAATATCATTTCCAGCATCGTCCTGCGTTTCATAAACAGGTATTTCTTTATCCCAGAACATTGCGAAGTGCGGTTTAGCCATTTTACTTTCTGCTGGTAAATTCAACCATATTTGAAAAAAAAGTAATGGATTTTCTTCTTCCTGGTTTACAAGAGGAAACATTTCACTATGTTGTACGCCCTTACCGGTAGTGAGCCATTGCACATCACCATTACCATATCGACCAGCAGCTCCCATTGAGTCAGCATGATCTACCAATCCGACGGGCACAATACTAACGGTTTCAAAACCTCTATGGGGGTGCACCGGAAAACCTGCGACTCGCTGCCCATGGTACATACGCCAGCCATCCTTAAGTTGAAAATCCTGACCTATCGGTCTGCCGCCCAGAGAGGCATCTGGCCCCAGATTTTCATTCCCTTTAGGGAATTTATCATTATGAAAAGCACAAAAAAGAAAGGGGTCTGATACTTCCCAATGCAAACCTAATACCTGAGTGCTAATAATTGCATCTGACATATTTAAAATATTTCCTCTATGTTTTTATAGAAACCATTTTTCCTGGATTAAATCACATCATGCTTAAAAACGGTGCAATAGAAAAGTACACCAATACAAATACTATGGCTAAATACAACAAAACTTTAAACGGATTTTCTTTAGCTATATCAATAAATGTTCGCGCTTTCTCAGACTGCTTCAGATATTCATATTCTTTTCGAACACGTTGGTACCTTTCCATACTATAGGCATCCAACATCGCTCTAACCTCGGGATAGTCTGCCTCATTCGTCAACCATAATGCTGGCATGGAAATCCCCCAAATACCGGCACTTGTCTCATAGAATTCTATATCGTGAGACTCCAGTAATTCATATATTTCGGCAAGCTCATCTGCAGGAATATTGCGCAGCTTTAACAATTGTTTAGCCATGAAATGGAAGGTACAGGAAGCTTAATAAACTATAAAGACCGATGGGCTTTATTTATGTAACAACTGATCAGATTTACTTTGAAGTTTTTTCTTTTCTCGCAAGAAATTAAAGCCATCATCATCGCCTTCAATATGAGTTTTTATTAATTTTTCTTCTTGAGCAATTTTACCTTGAAGCAACAAAAGTCTTTCTACACTGAAAAAGTAAACGACAAAGCCAAACACATAGAGAACTATCTTAAGCAATGAAGCCTGCCATAAAAAACTGGTGTCAGTCGATAACTCCACATAACTGATGTACTCAGCATGTAACCAGCGAACAAGTAACCAAAAAATAATTAGTGCTATCAAACCTTTTAATCGAGGCTTTAAAAATCGTCCAGTTACCACCAGCGCGCCAATTTTTAGCAAATTATTAATCATCAGTAGAGACCAAGAGCTAATAAAACTAATACAAAAGACGATTTTTTTAGCGCCGAATTATCTTATCTTCTTCTGCTTTAACAATTATTTCCAATTGCTCCTGGTCATAATCATCAACTTTTTTACCGGCTAGGGATATTTCAACTTTAGCCTGTTCAATAGCTTTCTCTCGAATGATCAGCCGATATTTAGCTATGAGCCCTTCTTTCTTGGTCGCTAGCCAGTTTTTCATTGTGTTATACCTTGTTCTGAAACCTTAATGTACAGAATTCACACTCTACTTAGTAGCTTTTTCAACGACTGGTTAAAAAAACCAACTCTTGGTAAACGTGCTGTTAAGCTCGCCTTATAAAATCATATTGAAAGTATAACTTATTGTTTTATATGTATATTTAAAGTTGGTACGATATTAGCTTAATTATATTTTGTAAATGGTAAATTAAACTAATTTAACTGAGGATACAATGATGAACTTATTAATAACAATTGCGACTACTTTTGTAATGGGGCTTGGTTTGGCAGTTCTCATGCCACTTTTGTCATTCGGAGCAGCAATATTGTCTATTACTGGAGCATTTCTTATCTGGCTTTTCCCAACTGTTTATTATGGAAGTGCAGATCGAGCTAGAAATGAATCAATTCATAACTATTATGAAAGCCTTTAAGGCCTGAAGGAAACCACCATGAATATCTTGATGGCTATTTTAATTCTTTTTGCTTTGAGTTTTGGTCTGGTAGCGCTGATTCCAATTCTCACCATTGGTATAGCACTCATGTTTGTGGCTGGAGCTTTCTTTATTTGGCTCCTGCCGATTTTAATTATTGCTTGTTCTGATAAAACAAGCGGAGGCGAAAAGATATGCTGGATACTGGCTATAATTTTTCTTTCCTGGTTTGCCTGGATATTTTATTTTTTCTTGGCCCCTGTAAAGCCCAAGCCTCATTCACATCGATATAGAAAGTATTGCCGCTATCAAAGTTACGATTATTAGTGATCTAGCATCGCAAAATAATAATTAAGAGGTCGAAATGAACTACCAAAGTTATGAAAGCAAAGAAAGCAAAAACAAGCTCAATGGCTTGATGGCGAAACTATTCGCTGGAATTTTTATAGTAATTTGTCTTGCTATAGGCGTTGTTGGCTTGATACTGCCGATCATCCCTGGCCTATTATTTCTAGCCATAGCCGCTATGATTGCGGCAAGACATTCACCTTCCCTCGACCGTTGGCTCAGGAAAAACCGAACCATCGAAAGCTATCTGAACAGCGGCGAGGGTTTTTTAAATCTAAGGTGGTATAGAAAAATACAATTTGTTTTATGGCTGTGCCTTAAAATCTTCATCGACATCACCGTGCTGATTTTTGCACTAATCGCAAATTTATTAACCTTCTCGGTTAAGCAATACCAATCTTACCGATAAACACTAAGCACAATAGAAATAGAGTTAAAAATTCATTCCAGGATAATTCAAACCATAGCTTGAGCTATAAGCTATCAAGCGACCGCAGGCAACAACGCCAACCCAAAGACAAATGGAAACAAGGGCTGAAAGCCTGACTTTGCCAGGAGGTTTAACATTCATATCCCACTGATCGATATCTGCCAGTAAATACCTATGCATCCAAAGCGCATTAATCCCCGCCAGTAATATCAGCATCATCTTATATTGAAAAATTGGATTAACTGGATATTCCCAGGGCGTCACAAAGAAAAACACTATCCCACTTAACACGGCCAAAGCAAAAGCATATAAAGCAATATTCAAGATATGTCGCATGGTTTGCTGACTGGATATAAATCGGCCAACACCTAACAAACGAAAATCCAGCATCATCATGCCACCAAAAAATGTTCCATAAGTGACAACATGAATCACTTCAACAACAGGAAAAGAATAGTACGAAAGGCTCAATAAAGCTGTAAGCGGGTTTTCCGCCAGAAATGCCGATAAGTTACGCATCATCTCATTAAACATATTTGTCTCCTGCTTCTAGCCCCCCTAAAACTATCTCATTCTGATCCCCGTGGCTAGCGACTTTTGGCTTCTTGTGCTTTAATCTTTCGACACTGTTTTACACAACCAGATAAGAGGTGCGGAATGCTCCAAACCAACAAATTTTCATTGAAATACCTGATTATTGTCGCTACTTGCTGTGCATTATTTGCCTGTGGTGATGCTAGCAATGTGGATGACCAGACTCCTTCTGTCAGCAGTGACAACTCATCCGGCAACAGCCTACCTGCTGGTGTTGCACTGCTAGAACGGGTTGAAGCTAATGCTGATGACTTGCTCATTCCTTACAGTAAATTTCAATTGGAAAACGGTTTAACAGTTGTTATTCATGAAGATCACTCAGATCCGATTGTCAGGGTTGATGTGACCTACCATGTGGGTTCTGCGCGGGAAGAACCTCGCCGGTCAGGCTTCGCACATTTCTTTGAGCATATGATGTTTCAGGGTTCCGAACACGTTGGCGATGACGAGCATTTTCGAATAGTTACCGAGTCTGGCGGTACAATGAACGGCACGACCAACCTTGACCGTACCAACTATTTTCAGACGGTTCCAAGCAATCAGTTAGAGACTATGTTGTGGCTGGAATCCGACCGTATGGGCTTTTTACTTGACGCTGTAACCCAGGAAAAATTTGAAATTCAACGGGACACCGTAAAAAATGAGCGCGGCCAAAATGTTGAAAACAGCCCTTACGGTCGTTTTAACGAAGTCAATTCGGCAGCTTTATATCCGCCAGATCATCCCTACTCCTGGCCCACGATAGGCTATCCTGAAGACCTGGATTCAGCCACTCTGGATGACCTTAAAAACTTCTTTTTGCGCTGGTATGGCCCCAATAACGCTACCTTAACCATTGGTGGCAACGTCGATGAATCTGAAGTCTTGACGCTGGTTAATCAGTATTTCGGCGAAATCCCGGCTGGCCCTGAAGTCCTTCCAGATTCTCAGGATTTAATCTCTCTTGATACTGATCGCTATGTTTCCTATGTTGATGAGAACATACGCTTCCCTGCCCTGCTTTTTACTTATCCGACTGTCCCTTTGGATCACCCTGATAAAGTAGCCCTGGAAGCATTGAATGAAGTCATTACCGGAGGCCGAAAATCAGTCTTCTATAAAGATTTTATTCTCACCAATAACGCCATTGCCGCAACTGGCTTTAATAACACCATGGAACTGGCTGGCTCACTCACTTTCTATGTTATGCCTTTTCCAGGCACAGCCTTAAGCCAGTTTGAAGAAGAAATTCGTGGTGTACTGGCAAACTTTAATGAAGATTCAATTTCAGATGAAGATCTGCAAATCTACAAGGCACAACAAGAAGCCGGCCTAATCAATAGTCTTGCCAGTGTTAGTGGTAAAGTCTCACAGCTGGCTTATTATCAAACTTTCTACGACAACCCAAATATCATTCCAGAAGAACTTGAAGCCATTCAGAACCTGACGAAAGCAGATATTTTGCGCGTCTATAACACCTATATAAAAGATAAGGCCGCCGTGATCCAAAGCATCGTGCCAGGTGATAATCCCGAAGGGCAAGCACAACCAGATAATTATATGATTCCTGAACGCTTAAGCCGTTTAGAAAGCGCCAATGACAACCTGGAGGAACGCGTCGTTGTTTCCTCTTTTGATCGCTCAATAAAACCTGAAGCGGGACCCAGTCCATTGGTGATTATGCCGGATTATTGGGAGAGCACTCTGGATAATGGTATCGATATTATTGGCGCACTCAGCACTGAAATACCTACCGTTTATATTCGCTTAAGCTTTGATGGCGGCCATTTGCTGGAGAGCCCTGAAAAGTACGGTTTGGCCAGCCTCACCGCGGACATGATGAATGAAGGCACTGAACGATTCAGCGCTGAAGAATTCGAAATTGAATTAGATAAGCTGGGTAGCAGCATCAGCGTCTCAGCTGGCACGCTTGGTACCACCATCAGTATGCGCAGCCTGAGCCGCAATATTGATGCAACACTCGAGTTGCTGGAAGAGCGACTATTCGCTTCAGTCTTTACTGAGGATGACCTGACCAGATTACGCCAGCAAACTATCGAGAGCATAGAAGCGGATAAAGAGCAGCCAAGTTCTATAGCCGCCAATGTATATCGACAACTGATTTACGGAGAAGGTCACCCATTCGCTGTTTCAGCCGCTGGTGAAATTGCGACTCTGGAGAATATTACACTTGAGGACATAGAAGCTTTCAGCCAGCAAAGTCTGGTTTCACAGGCACTTGATGTCGTGGTAATTGGTGATATCGAGCAAGATGAAATTCTGCCCAAACTGGAGTTCTTAACCAATATTAGCAATGCAGGTATAGAGCTTCCTGCACTGCCTCCTACACCAGTCTTTACAGAAAACACCTTGTATTTAATTGATAAGCCACAAGCACCACAGTCTGAAATCAGAATCGGCTATATGGGTGATCTGGTTTATGACCCAACCGGTGAATACTTTGAACGCTATCTGATGAACTACACTCTGGGTGGTGCATTCAGTAGCCGTATCAATCTTAATCTCCGTGAGGATAAGGGCTACACCTATGGTGCCAGAAGCAATTTTTCTGCCTCCAGATATCCGGGGCCATTCACTGCATCTGCCAGTGTCAGAGCTGACTCAACCGCAGACTCCATCGTGCAGTTTATTACCGAGATCACCCAATTTAGAGATGCAGGTATTACAGTAGAAGAACTTGCTTTTACCAAAAATGCAATTGGACAAAGTGAAGCTCTGGACTATGAAACGCCAGGACAAAAATCTAGGCTGCTTGGACAGATAATTGAATATGATCTGAATAGTGATTTTGTAATCAGGCAGCAACAGATTATCAATAATCTCACTATCGAACGGGTCAATGAACTTGCCTCAAAACACTTACCCTTTGAAGAAATGATCTTGCTAGTGGTGGGCGATAAAATGCTTATCGAAGATGACTTAATTAATCTTGGATACAACATTGTAGAGCTGGATAGTGAAGGACGCCCGCTCTAGGCAGCTATAAGTTGCTGTAAAAGTATCTGAATGCTGCTTCTTTAGCTTATGACCCAACTACATATACTCACCGGACCAGAGTCGTCAGGCAAAACGACTCTGGCATCTACACTTGCGAACTATTGGTCTGCCCCATTAATTCCTGAACAGTCACGAATTTATCTTGAAGAAAAATCAGTTGACTCACCTTTCAATTATGACCAAGCAGATATACTTGCAATTGCAAAACAACACCTGGCTAAAGAACAAGAAGCATTAAAACTGCAGGCTAAACATATTATCTGTGACACTGATCTTCTGGTATTGATTGTCTGGAGTGAAGTGAAATATGGGCGTTGTGACAAGTGGATACTAGACCAATTTGAGCAAGCTCTTGAAACCAGCTCCAGACACTATATTCTTTGTGATTGGCAGATACCCTGGGAGCCTGACTCCTTAAGAGAAAATCCCAGCAATAGAGAAGAACTATTTCGCTTATATCAGGCGAAATTGAAAGATTACAGATTAGATTATACTGCTGTGAGCGGAAGTAATATGCAAAGATTTAATCAGGCACAGGCAGCTATGGTTTGAGCTGCTACTTTAGAAAAAATGTACTTTAGCTGCTAGTTCATGGTACTGATCTAGATTAATTTTTTCTGCTATTAAAAGCCTATGTAAAATTTCCGACCTTCGTGTCCATGTTTGAATTCTTAATAAACTCGTCACTTGTTCTACTTCCAGATAACCAAGCTCGACCGCAACATCTCCAAATAATCCACCGGACTGTTCCTGAATTTCAAGCAGATTATTTATCTTATCCATGTCCATCAGATTAAGTTTCAAGCATAAAGCGCCTAGCGTGATACCAACCTACCCCCAATGCCCTAGAGTAGGCCTTTCTTCTTCACTGAGCTTGAGCTTCCTTGAAACATATTCTATAAATAATTTAGTCCCTCTAATGTCCATGGTTAAATTTTACCTAAACCTCATTTTTGAACTTAACTGATTGAAGCATCTCTCTTTAAAAACATCTCTCTTTAACAACATCTGTCTTTAAAAACATCTGTCTTTAAAAGTCATTAGAAGAAATTTCTTTTAGCTAAAACGCTTAATCAAAAATTTTACCTTAAACAGCATTCAAATGGAATGAAGTTACTTTGATATCAAAGCAAGTAACTATTTAATTAATTAAACAGTGATTAATTAATTCATACCAATTTAGCAAATTCTTCTCTTGTAAAAAACAGATTCTTACACTAAAGTTCTATGCATCCTGAGGGGTGGCTGAGGCCTGAGATGTTTCATTTATGAAACGAACCCTTTGAACCTGAACCAGCTAATACTGGCGTAGGAATAGGCTCACAAAGTTGAACGTTCACGACTTTATCCCTTTTCTCCGTGAGTATTTTTACGGAGTAAGCATGAAAACCCTATTTCAACGCTCGGCGTTAGTTTTATTATCATACAGCTTCACCTTAGCAGCTAACGCTCAACAAGCCCCTTCTTCTATTGGACCAGCCATAGAAGAGATTGTTATCAGTGCTGATTTTTTCAATACACCATTAATGCAAAGCGCCAATAGCGTAAGTGCAATATCTGCTGACTCTATACAGATGAGAGGGGCACAACATCTCGAGGAAGCGTTTTCAGCAGTACCTAATCTTAGCTGGTCTTCAGCTGGCTCTCGAAGCCGTTTCGTGCAATTAAGGGGGCTTGGCGATCTGGAACAATTCCAGGACCCCAAGTACTACCCTTCTGTTGGCATCAATATAGATAACATTGAATTGGGCTCAAATGCAGCTGCTGCTTCTTTATTCGGCATTGAACAAGTAGAAGTATTGAGGGGACCGCAAGGAACACGCTTTGGAAGTTCCGGCCATGCCGGTTTAATCAACCTAATCAGTGGGCGCCCAAGTGAGGAGTTTAGTGCTTCTCTTTCCAGCGGTATAGGCAACTTTGGACAGAAAAATTTAGGATTTATAAGTAGCGGCTCCTTAAACAAAAGCTTGCTTGGTCGCTTAAGTTTGCAACATAACGAAGGTGATGGTTACGTACAAAACCGCTTTCTTAATTCTGATGAAAGTAATGCTTACCAGGAAAATAACCTGCGAGGGATGCTTGAATGGCAGGCAAATGATGATCTTAGCTTTACTTTCAATCTAATACACTTCAAGGCTGAAAACGGTTATGACAGTTGGTCTCTGGATAACTTAAGAGACACCCAGACAGATCAGCCTGGCAAGGACGATACTGAACTATATGCGGCTGCCATTAGTTCTCGTTGGTCCATCAATGACAACTATGAACTAGCATTAAGTTACAGCGTAAACAGCAGCAATAATGATTATGCCTATGACGCTGATTGGGTCAATAATAATTTTTGCAACACAGACCCTGCTTGTACAACATTTGATTTTGACCAAGCCAGCGAAAGCTTTATTCGTGATTCTAAACAGCATGTTATCGATATACGTCTTAACTCATTGGATGAGAAAGTAGTTGCCGGAATTTATGCTAAAAAAACTGATGAAAAACTTGCCTATCAGTATGAAAGTCTATTTTTTGGAAATTTTGCATCTGACAGTGACTATTCTGCTGAGCGTTTTGCTGTTTATGGACAATATCAATTTACACTTAGCGACAATCTGAGCCTGCGTAGCGGATTACGCGTTGAGCGTTATTCAGATGATTATTCAGATACCAATCTTTTTATGTCCAGCAGTTCAGAAAATCTGTTTGGAGGAGAACTAAGCCTGGAATATTCAATCAATAATACACTGCTATATGCCAGCCTGACGCAATCGGAAAAACCAGGAGGTGTAAACACATCAACCAGTGCCAATGCTGTATGGATGTCTACTCCCTTTCAGGTATTTACGGCTAATAAATTACGTTTCGATACAGAAACCCTGCTAAATAAAGAGCTGGGATTAAAGCAATATTTCTTTAATGAAGCATTGAGTTTACGAGCTGCACTATTTCATACTGCCAGAAATCAGGCCCAACTGGAGAGCTGGATGTGGGATGCGACAGCAGGTTTGTGGATTGGTTATCTCGATAGCACCAGTGATGCTAACAATTATGGTGCGGAGTTCGAAGGTGATTTTCAGGCTCGCAGAGATCTGAAACTTTTCTTTTCTCTAGGTCTGCTGGAAACAAAAATTGATAGTCTTCGTGTTTTCGACCTCGATCTCAATAACTTCGTCGCACGCGACAACAGAGAGCAAGCCAAGGCTCCCAATTGGCAATATGCTTTAGGTGGTGAGTATACTTTTAATTCAAAACTGAAATTAAAAATTGAGTTTGAAGGCAGAGATGAAAGCTATTATGGCTACTATCACGATGGCAAACTCGACGGCTACAATCTTATGCATGCAAGTCTTAACTATCAACTCGGTAATGTCGACCTTACTTTCTGGGCAAGAAACCTAAGCAATAAAGATTATGCCGTTCACGGCCTATACTTTGCAGCCGATGCGCGTAATGGCTGGCAAAATGAAATATATCGACAATTTGGCGCGCCCAGAACTTTTGGTTTAAATGCTTCGTATACTTTCTAGAAATTAACTTTTATTGAATAAATCTTAGTTCCCGATATTAATAAAATGGCAGCCTTAGTGATGAATTCAATTAACCCAAAAAAGCTTCTAAATAGTAAATGGACAGCTGTTAAGCCTCAAAATAAAGAAAAGCATTTCATCGTCAAAGAAGTGGATTATGATGAACTCGGCATGGTTATTTCCTGCATTATAGAAGCAGTCATTAACAATCGAGAAGCGGCTATAGATTGGACAGAATTAAAAGATCAAGATCGCTGGCAACAGGGCTGGCTATAGCTGAGCAGTTATAAATAGCACAAACATATTCAGAGCAAGGAGATTATCGATACTGAGCAAAACTGGTTGTAATAAAACACCCCATCAACGCAAGCTCCAGCATGGACATTATGATCTGATTAAGCACGCAAAGCGTAAATATCAATTATGAAAATACTTATTACTGGTGGCACTGGTTTTATTGGCAGCCATTTCATTAAAAAATTTACCCAACACCAGTTTCTCGTGCTATCCAGAGATATCAATCGAGCAAAAATAGAACTCGGGGACAAACATAAATATTATTCAAACATCAATGAATTGCCTTTTGATGAGAATGTTGATGCAATAATTAATCTTGCTGGTGAGCCCATTGCCGACAACAGGTGGACAACTTCCCAAAAAAACAGGATACAAAATAGTCGCTGGCTAAGAACGCAAGAAATAGTTGACTGGATGAGACGATCCAATACTCCACCTAAGTGTTTCTTAAGTGGCTCAGCAATAGGTATTTATGGCATTTCCAATGATGGCCACTTTACAGATTATGATGCTATTCAAGCAAGTGACTTTAGTAGTCATTTGTGCCAAAAATGGGAAGACATTGCCAACACTGCTGCTGATATAAGCCGGGTAGTCTTGCTTAGAACCGGCGTTGTGCTATCACACGACGGCGGCGCTTTAAAAAAAATGCTGCTGCCTTTCAAGTTAGGTCTGGGTGGAGTGTTGGGTTCAGGGACTCAATGGATGTCCTGGATCCATATTGAAGATTACTTAAACGCACTTGAACTACTCTTGCAAAATGAATCTTGCCATGGACCTTTTAATTTAACAGCCCCAGAACCGGTAAAAAACAGTACTTTTGTTAAAGCTCTAGCCAGCTCTCTTCATCGCCCTGCTTTCTTCACCATACCGTCGTTTGTAATGAAAATGGCACTAGGAGAGGCAGCTACTTTAATTTTAGATGGACAAAAAGTTTTACCTCGCAAGCTATTGGAAAAAGATTTCACTTTTCGCTTTGACAACATTTCTGCGGCATTGCTAAACCTATTTACAAAACGATAGCTAAGCGCTGGCGTGTTCTTATATTCTTTTAAAAGCCTGTGATACCTATCGCTCAATATCTAATACTCAATTGCCAAAACCAGACAAACTTAATTCGAACATTTGGTATGCGTAAGTGTATCTGCCAATAATTTAGACACTATTTGAAGAAATATAAATAGCAGAATGAACAGTCTTATTTAGCAATCAAATTATAAATCCACGCAAAAATTGCTCCACCAATGCCGGCATCAACGGCACCATAAAGTGTACCAACAATAACACTGCCAAAACCTGTACCGGCTTGGTAACCAGGATATATCGATCCAATCACTTCCAAAAAATGAATGCCGTAATCGGGAAAAACCAAATTAGCAAGACCAACCAACAACATTGCTGAACCCCATATAATTGATGCTGTAATCGCGAGGCCTTTAATTGATAAATTCATATTATTTTCTCCTTCTGGATTAGAGCTTTTTAAATTGACTGAACTCTTCAGCTATTTTTAATGATAGGTAAACCTATTTTATGCTGGGGCGTTTTGATAAGTACACGCTTAAAAATATATTGTCAGAAAGGCAGAGTAAAGATAAATAAAGACAAGCCGAGATAGGCTGTGGGGCAAAAGGGACTTTTAGTGCTTTTAGTAAAAGAGGATATATTAAGGAATATTGGTTTTTTTGATTTGCAGGACTACTGCATTCTCAGCAAGCCATTATAATCCGTTCCTTCTGTTGTTTTTCAGATCGTGTACTTAAAGGAATCAAAAAGTTGAGAATATTGAACATCCACATTTACTTTTGTTTGCTGATTATTCCTCTATTTTCAAACGCCCAGTCTCAGATATCTGCGGATATTGACATGCAGGCATCTGACCAGAAAATAGCAGACGTCACCAAAACAAACCTTGTGCCGGTTCTGGATGGCATACTGGATGACCCCATCTGGCAAGAAGCCAGAATGATTACCGATTTTCATCAGGTGCTACCAGTTGATCATGGTGAACCCTCCGAACCTAGTGTGTATTACATTACTTATGACGATAAAAACTTTTATATGGCAGCCCGGTTATACGACAGCGACCCATCTCAGATACGAGCCCGGCAGTTAATCCAGGGACAGAACGTGTTTGGTGATGACACCGCTGACATTTTGTTGGATACCTTTAATAACGACCGAACGGCTTTCTATTTTCAAACCAACCCAAATGGTGTTCGCAGTGAAGGCGTCTGGGAAAGCGCCAGTACATACAATAATGATTGGAGTGGTATCTGGGAGGTCGCATCCAGAATTGATGATCAGGGCTGGACCACTGAAATGATCATTCCTTTTACCACTTTAAATTTTGATCCAAATACTGAGGAATGGGGTCTAAATCTGGGTCGCTCCATTGCCCGCTATAACGAAAGAATTTATTGGTCTTCCTTTAATCGAAGTACCAATCCAGCTACAGCCGGGCAAGTAAGAGGAATTAATGATATCCAGCAAGGGCTGGGGCTCGATATAGTTCCTTCTTTAACGGTTGCGCAAGCTGAAGATCATCTTGCTGATACCACAAATGACCGAACAGATCCCACTTTAGATGTTTTTTATAAATTTACACCAAACCTTACTGGGGTACTGACTCTCAATACCGACTTTTCGGCGACTGAAGTCGACGACAGGCAGGTCAATTTAACCCGCTTTTCATTGTTTTTTCCTGAAAAAAGAGACTTTTTTCTGCAAGACTCCGAAATATTCAGTTTTGGTAACATCAATAGCGGTGGTGGTGGCGGCAATGCTCCACCTGGCGCCAAGCTCAATAATGGCATTCCTTTTTACTCCAGACGAATCGGGCTCAATCCCGCTACCGGCCAACCCGTTGATATCGATGTTGGTGGCAAACTCGCTGGTCGAGTCGGCAATCTAAGCCTGGGGGCTTTAGCCATACAGCAAGGTGATCGTATTGGCCTTGAAGGACAAGATGTATTCGTCGGGCGCATCACATCCAATATACTTTCTGAATCAAGAATTGGTGCTATTTTTACAGACGGCAACCCTAATAGTGTCACAGATAACTCTCTGGTCGGCGTGGATTTCACCTACCGTAATACTCAATTTTCCGACACCCATACTTTAACTGGTGATCTTTGGTATCAACAATCTGACACCGAAAATTTGGATGGTGATGATAAGGCCTATAACGCTAATATTAATTATTCAACTCAAGGCACGGGAGCCAGCCTTGAATTGGATTATGGCTATGTTGGTGATGAATACAATCCGAGTCTTGGCTTTGCTAATCGTAGAGGCATAGAAAGAGCCGCCTTTTCATCCAATTATCGATATTTTCTGAATTCGCATCCCTTTATACGGAATCTGACCTGGGTTCTGAGGGGGGATCATATACGGGACTCCGAAACCGGCCGAATGCAAAGCCAGTTTGTGCAGTTTAATCCCTTGGCATTTGATACCAACCGTGGCGATCTGGCTTTTATCATGATCCAAAATGATAAAGAAGGACTGGCACAACCTTTTGAGATTCAACCGGGTGTTGTTATTCCTGCTGGCGATTATTCCTTTAGTTACGCTCAACTTATGATCAGATCAAGCAGAAACCGGACATTCTCCCCCAACCTCATCTATCGAGAAGGCGATTTTTATAATGGTACAAGTCAGGTCATCAATACCGGTTTTGGCTGGAACCCAAATCGATATTTATCCGTCGACTTGTCCTATAACTACACAGATGCATCCTTGCCTGCAGGTGATTTTGTTACACGTTTGATCAGGCTAAATGCTCGATATGCCTTCAATGTTGAATGGTCATGGGTTAATTTATTGCAGTATGACAACCGCTCAGGTTCTTTAGGCCTGAATAGCCGCCTCCGTTGGAACCCACGGGCAGGTGAAAATCTATTCCTGGTGATCAATTACAATTTTGATTCCAGCGTGGGTGCTTTCAGAGAACTTAATTCGACCGATTCGGAAATAGTGATTAAGTATTCCAGAAATTTTAGATTCTAAGCTCTTAAACAAACTTCTTATTTTAAGGCTCTGTTAGAAGCTTTTATTTAGCTTATTTCAGCACCTTAGCAATAGAATCCGCCAGATAATCGATATTGCTGTTACTAATTCCAGCAACATTGATACGGCTCGATTTCACCATATAAATACTATAGTCATCACTCAAGGTCTGAACCTGCTCGGGACTTAAACCCAGAAAAGAAAACATGCCTTTTTCTCTCTCAATGAAGGAAAAATCCTGATCTACACCAACCTCTTTAAGTCTGGTCACCAATTGGCTGCGGAGGCCGTTTATGCGCTCTCGCATTTCAGTCAGTTCCGATAGCCATTCCTGTTTTAGCGCAGGATCAGACAAGACAATTTCCACCATTGCAGCACCATGCGAAGGCGGCATTGAATAGATCTGTCTGGCTGTTGATAAGAGCTGTGATGCAGAAGCACTCACCTGAGCTTCTGATTCTCCAACCATAATAATTGCACCAGTTCTTTCACGATACAAACCAAAGTTTTTGGAACAGGATGATGCGATAATGACTTCCGGTAGTTTTTCAGTCAGTAAGCGAACACCATAAACATCTTCT
The DNA here is from genome assembly GCA_965661005.1 of Pseudohongiellaceae bacterium. Lineage (GTDB taxonomy): Bacteria > Pseudomonadota > Gammaproteobacteria > Pseudomonadales > Pseudohongiellaceae > UBA5109. The sequence continues at coordinate 92,066 of CBFICB010000007.1, read as the reverse complement.
TCCAGACCATCACCCAAGCCTTGATAAGCAAGATCAACAAAGGGTGTGAAGCCTTGCTTTTCAGCTGCTTCAGCAAATGCCTGCCATTGCTCCTTACTTAAATCACCGCCACAAGGGTTATGGCAACAGCCATGAACCAGGACTAGGTCACCAACAGTCGCCTGTTTTAGCGTATCCATCATCTGGTCAATATCAATCTCATGCTTGTCATAGTTGTAATAGGGATATTCAACTAAATTTAAGCCGGCAGAACCCAGTAAGGGGATATGGTTAGCCCAGGTTGGGGTACTAACCCAGGTTCGAGTATCAGGAAAATTAGCTGAGACAAATTCTGCAGTAACACGTAAAGCTCCAGATCCACCAGGGGCCAATACGCTACAAGCTCTTTGGTCATTTAAGGCTGAACTGCCTTCTCCAAGAACCATAGTAGGCATATGGATATTGAAACCTTCAGGCCCAGCCTGCGCGATATAAGATTTAGAATCTTCAGTTTCCCAAAGTTTTTTCTCGGCTTTTTTAATCGCAGAAACTATGGGCGTATTGCCACTTTCGTTTTTATATACTCCAGCACCCAAATCGACTTTATTTGGATTGCTATCTTTTTTAAATGCTGCTGTAAGCCCCAAAATGGGATCAGGAGGACGCCGCTCGATAGACTGAAACATCTTTGTATCCGCTAATAAGTTATAAGAAAAAAAGTTTGGTAGGAACGCGCTAAATTATATCAATAAGAAACAAAGACTGAAACTTACTTAGACTAAAACTGAAAAAATATTAAGCTTTTGGTTTTTCATTCATGCGCTTAACTTTATTCTTCAGCACTTCCTTATAATCCGCTAGCTTGGCAGCAACCTCCTCATCAAAGGCCCCGATGATTTCAGCGGCTAGTATCCCTGCATTCTTGGCGCCATCAAGCGCGACTGTGGCTACCGGAATACCCGCTGGCATTTGCAGAATAGACAAGACTGAATCCCAACCATCAATAGAATTTGACGATTTTATGGGCACCCCAATCACCGGTAATGTGCTAACAGATGCCACCATGCCGGGTAAATGAGCGGCGCCGCCGGCACCCGCGATGATAACCACCAAACCTCTCTCTCTGGCAGTAGCAGCATATTCCATCATGGCTTCCGGAGTACGGTGCGCAGAAACCACAGACACTTCACTGTCGATAGCAAATTCTTCTAATATACTGGCAGCCTGCTGCATCACACTCAGATCTGAGCTGCTTCCCATAATTATGCCGACTTTTGGGCTGTTGATTGCTGAATCACTCATTACTAGAGTTCCTCTGAGTTTTGGCTGACTGCCTTTATCGTTTGTTTGACTTGTGAAATCTTGTTAACCAACTGCTCTCTGCTGTCATCCACTATTGTGATATGTCCCATTTTTCGATGTGGCCGAGTTTCGGCTTTCCCATACAGGAATAAATTGGCTCCCGGTATCGCTAGCAACTCGGCTAAGCCCGAATAGTGTACGGGACCAGTATAGCCCCCTTCCCCTAGTAAGTTCACCATAGCAGAAGGCTTATTAATTGCCGTTGAACCAAGTGGTAAGTCTAAAATAGCTCTCAACAATTGTTCATATTGTGAGGTGTCATTGGCGTTAATGGTTTGGTGCCCACTATTATGGGGTCTTGGCGCTGCTTCATTGACCAAAACCTCTCCCTTGGGTGTCACAAACATTTCTACCGCGAGAATACCCACCATATCCAGTTTTGCGATCAATTCGCAGGCGATGTCCTTAGCTTTATTTTGAATCCCTTCAGATAAAATACTCGGCGAGATCAAATAATCAACCAGGTTGTGTTCCGGATGGAAAACGCACTCAACAATTGGAAAGGCAGAAATTTCTCCTCTTGCATTACGCGCGATAATAACCGAAATCTCACAGTCGAGTTCTACCGACTTCTCTAACAAACCAGGCGCATCAAAGGCCTTATCGATATCTGCAATAGTTTTTAAATTGACGACACCGCCGCCATCATAACCACCAACGCCGATTTTATTAAATGCTGGCAAGAATTTTTCATGTTGATACACATCCTCACGATTATTAATCAACACGAACTCTGCAGTTGGAATATCATGATCCAGATAAAACTGTTTTTGTTTGCGCTTATCCTGAATGATTTCAATAACACGGGGTTGTGGATAAACGGCTAAGCCCTCTTTTTCAAGAAGATACAAGGCATCAACGTTTACATTTTCGATTTCAATGGTCAGCAAATCGACTTGTTTGCCAAAGTTATAAACCACATCAAAATCATCAAGCGCTCCTTGATGAAACTCATGGGATATTCCCTGACATGGCGCGTTCGCCGAAGGGTCCAGCACAGAGCTGTGTATATCGAAGTTAGAGCAAGACTGAATCAACATGCGGCCTAATTGCCCGCCGCCAAGTATGCCTAGTTTGAAGTCCTTGTAGAATGCTTTCATGCGTGCCTGAATAGCCAGTTATCCAAGAAAAGCGGCGCATCATAGCAAGAAAAATAAGGGAGTGCGAGGTTTTCAGCCTATTGTAGGACCTGATTAATAACCGTTAGCCTTGTTATAGATATAAACTGCCAGAGCCTTAATTGTAGAGGGATCCAACACTTCTGACCATGCGGGACAAACACCCATTCGCCCATTGGCCAGCACATCATAAATTTCCTGGCCACTGGAACCAAAAAGCCAGATATCATCAGTTAGATCTGGCCCGCCAAAGGGGGTATAACCGGTGCCATCAGGTCCATGACATTCGACACATACAGGCCATAAACTCGAGGCGGCCTCAACCGCAAAAGGATTCACATCTTCCCCACTCAAGGAAAGTACATAATCCACCATATTGTTAAGCGCGTTTTCATCAAAGCCCAGTTCGCCATAAGCCGGCATCTCTGAATAACGAGTATCGGGGCAACCACCAAACATTTTAATTTCCTCTGCGCAGTCGGTATTTCTAACGCCATAAAGAATGGTTTGCATGATCTCCATGACTGACTCGACCCCCGTCATCTCAAAACCATCAATTCCCCATATCCATTCGTAATCAACCAGATTGGGCACAGCTCCAGCACCAGTCAAATCGGCACCATGACAACCCGCACAATTCTCAGCAATGGCTGTCTCCGCAAGGTTATTCATGTAAGACAGTAACTCAGGGTTAGCTCTTATCGTCTCCGGAGAGGCATTTAATAAAGTGTCACTCAATGAATTTTGCGCCCAGGAAGAAGACGCCGCCATAACAGTTACCAATACTAAAATTTTTCTCAGTAAAGCCTTGATGATTTGATGATCAGTATTCATTTTATTTTTCGCATGTTAAGTGAATATTTAATAGCAAATGTAGATGCTTTTCGTTTGAGTTGAAAGCAATATAAAAAACCTGTTTGATTGATATCAAGCCCCATTTTAAATCCAGTTTACATTTTAAAGGATGGCTTTACTCCATCAGGACAGATCTAAAATATATTATTGGTGAGCCAGATAGACTGATAAGGCGCCATTGAAATAATTTCCTGACCTTCCTCCAACTTTTCACCACTGATTAGATCCACCCACATATCTGTCGAAATAAGATTGATGGAATTCAATACCAGCTCTTGAGTTTGATCGGTGATGTTAGTCAGACAAAATATGCTCTGATCACGTTGCAAGCTTTGGCGCCAATAGGCAAATATTTCATCACCCACATGTAAGGTGAACATAATAGCGTTGGGATGAAAGGCTGCCTGCTTTTTTCGAATGGCAATCAAACGCTTTAATTCCTGCATGATACGGCTATGATGGCTGTCCGTATCTAATAAGGCCTCAATTTCCTGCAAATCCCAATTATGCCGATTTATGGCGCGTTTATTATTGGTGTTCGCCAACTTGTCATAGTCGTTTTCAGTAGCCAGCAGGCTATGAATATAAAAGGCCGGGACGCCTTCTATCGACAGCATAATTGCGTGAGCACAGATAAAGCGTTGTTCCTGCTTACCATCTTCAGGGTGATCCAGTGTGCCTTTCATGGCATCGAACAAACTAATGTTGATTTCATAAGGACGCATTGCCCCATCATTGAGACTACGCCAGGACACCTGCCCTCCAGCACGCTCCATGGCAGCAATGAGGTGCTGAACATCTTCATCACTGATCAGGCCTTCTAAGGGCCGCAAACCTATACCATCATGTGAGGCTATAAAATTTAAATATGTCGTACCCTTTTGTGCCGGCGGCATACTCATTAACCAGCTTTTTAAGGCATGGCAATTACCGGTGACCAATGTGTTCAATAATAATGGCGGTAATGAAAAGTTATAAACAATGTGAGCTTCGTTCGCATTACCGAAATAAGATAAATTTTCACGATTGGGAATATTGGTTTCGGTAATAATGATAGTGCCTGGTTTATAGTATTCAATCAGTGTTCTTATCAACCTGATTAATTCATGGGTCTGATCCAAATTCAGGCAAGTTGTGCCTTCTTCTTTCCAGAGAAATGCTACAGCATCAAGACGAAATATATGCACACCCTTATCAAGATACAGCTTGATAATTCTAATCATCTCCTCAAGCAACTTGGGATTGCGAAAATTCAGATCTACTTGATCATGACTAAATGTACACCAAACATATTTAAGTCCCTCAGTAGTTTGAACTTCGCGTAGTAAGGGTGTTGCTCTGGGTCGAATAACCTGACTGGTATCAAAATCAGGGTCAACAGTATAAAAATAATCTTTACCGGGTATTGAGTTGTTTTTAAATTGATCGAACCATTGCCCCATTGCTGAACAATGATTTATCACCAAATCTGACATTAATTTAAATTTTCTGGCTATCTGATCAATATGCTCCCATGAGCCAAAACTGTCATTGACCTGTCTGTAGTCAATCACTGAAAAACCATCATCTGAACTATAAGGAAAAAAGGGTAAAATATGAACCCATGAAATTTTTTCAGAAAAATATCGCGTCAGAAAATAATCTAATGTAAGCAGAGGTGCTTCATCTTTTTTGACGAAACTATTGGCATAAGTAATGATAGCAACATCTTTTTCTGACCAGTTGTTTTTTAACCAGCGTGGTTTTTTCGGATTAACATCAAGCTCCATAACAGATAACAAACGAGCACAGATGTCTTTGCAGTCTTGATCAGGATAAATATTATTTAAATGCGCAAGCACTCGCGTATTTAAATCTTTATGCAGGTTGCTGGTGCTTGCCATAAAGCTTATTGATACTCTTGTAAATCTGCATTTGCTGCAGCTATAAATTTCTCACCTATTTCTGGTAAAGCAGAATTGACTCGTGTCCAACTTGGAATAAAAGGAGTTTCCTGTGGGTTTTCAAGAAAAAAGGTTCCTGCTTTCATAATGTTTTCTGCAAATAACTCGACAGCTTTTTCTTCTTCATGAATATCTAATTCCAAGCCATTGATAACTGCATCATTGTGATAAGACTCGACAAAATCCAGCGCCACCCGATAATAAGTAGCCTTAATAGTTCGAAATGTTTCAGCACTGAATACCACTCCAGTTGTTGCCAGTTTTCGAAAAATTGCCTTACTAATATCAGTAGCCATTTTGTTCAAACCGGTATCTTCATCTTCATAGGACACTGTTTGATGCTTATGATCATAAACATCAGCAATGTCTACCTGACATAATTTATTAGTTGAGTAATTACGTTTCAATTCTGACAAGACGCCAATTTCCAGTCCCCAGTCGCTGGGGATTCTGATGCCGGTTAATACATCCGCACGCATGGAAAATTCACCGGCTAATGGATAACGATAACTGTCGAGATATTCGACATAATCATTATGGCCAAAAAGTTTTTTCAAGGTTCGTAATAAAGGGGTTACCAGCAGGCGGCAGACACGGCCATTAATTGTGCCGTTAGCAACTCTGGCGTAATAACCCTTACAGAACTCGTAAGAGAAATTAGGATTCGCTATGGGATAAATTAAACGGGCTAACAATCCTCTCTCATAGGTAACAATATCGCAATCATGTAGAGCAATCGCTTCAACCTTAGCCTCTGCTTGTAAATATCCCAGGCAATACCAGACATTTCTACCTTTGCCTAATTGCTTAGGCGCCAAACCCAGTTTATCCAGTTGCTTATCAATAGCCTGCAAACGTGGGCCTTCGTTCCACAATACTATGTGGTCCTGTGGTAAGCGTGAAAAGAACTTCAGAGCCTTTTGATATTGCTCCTCATCTGCTCGGTCAAGCCCAATAACAATTTTTGAAAGATAGGGAACTTTGCATAATTCATCGACAATATTATCCATTGCCGGCCCTTCCAATTCGGAATAAAGACAGGGCAAAACCAGGGCCATCGGTCTTACTTTTGAGAATTTAACCAACTCTTTTTCTAAGTCTTCAACGGGGCGTTTTGAAAGGTTATGCAGGGTAGTAATAACCCCATTTTGATAAAAATCTCCCATGTTTTACTCCTGATGCTTCTTATTTAAAAACCGGCTAGCTATACTTATGCCAGTTCGAGCTCTTCTAGTACTTCTAAGACAGCCTTATTCCAACCAAGCGGGCCAATTTTATTGGTTTTACGTAAATTCATATGGTCAAGCTCTGGAAAATCTCTGACCGGAGACTTAACCAGAACGGCATAATCAGCTGCTTTCAGCATAGCAATATCATTCTCACTATCACCCAGAGCAAGAATTTTGGGTACCAGCCCCGTCTGCTTTTGGTAATAGTCTCGCAAGTAATGAAGCGCTTTGCCTTTATCTGCCGTACCGCTCACATGCCAAAAGCGGCCGCCTTTGATTAGCCCTAAACCGACACTCTTTAATTTGTCTGCAAACAAACTAAATTGCTGTTCGCTATCTAGCCATAACAAGGGCTCAGTGAACTGGCGTTGTAAAGCAAGTGTCGCACTTTCCTTTGACAGACCTGTGCAAGTCATTAATTTCTCATGATCCATATCCGCAAAGCCAATAAAGTCGAAGGCATACTGCTCTCTTAAATTATGAATAATTGTAAGTATCTCAGCACGATTCATACCAAGACTGTGTTCTTTGAACTTATTGCCGTCAGGAAAGATAACTGCTGAACCATTTTCAACAATAAACGGGTGCTTATTATTCAAGAGCTCACGTATCTGCAACATTTCTAGAGTGGTTTTGCTGCTGTTTAAAATAAGCGGAATATGCAAGGCCTGCAGCCTACTAATAGCGGGCTGCGCCGCTGAAAAGGAGTAGGTTTGATGGTTAAGCAAGGTAGCGTCAAGATCAGTGACAACTATCAATTCAGATAACATGGCCAGAATAAATATTTACTACAAGAAAGCTAGAGACTAGGGGCTGGCAAAGACAAAGTCCAATTCTTTATTTTAGAAAGACTTTATGCACTAAAAAAGTGCATCTTTGACATCCAAAATAAGATAAATCGCAATGATTCTCACTAGCACCTAAATTAAGTTTCCACTATAGTGCATACCTTATTCTTACAGAAACAATTTTACGCAGGGGAAATATCCATGACTGAGAACACTTCTTCAAAAACCTATCTAGACTGGATAGCTATAGCAACTTTAGTCATTGGCCTGCTGGTAGGGCTCATCATTTTAGCCGCTCCTGCTGGAACATGGCTTGGTCTATGGGTGTTTGGAACGGGCTTCGCCATATTAATCGGCCTTGATCCATTTACTCACTGGATAGCAGCCCTGTGTGCACTTGGCTTACTCGCAGTCATCATATTGGCAATCAAATCAAAAGCCCAAAATACCACTAAACTATGTACCTTCGCGACAATAGGTACTTTATCAGCTTTTCTTGCCTGGTACATCCCAAGTACAGTACAAGCACGGTTAAGCTACCCTGTTATCCACGATATCTCTACTGATGTAATCAACCCACCCATGTATGTTGCTAACGTGCCCCTAAGAGCAGAAGCCGTCAATCCTATGGAGTATGGAATAGTTGAAGGTCTGACCCTTGAAGAGCACATTGAACAGCAACAAGCAGCCTTTCCTGATCTGGTACCCCAACTAATTGATGCTAGCCCTCAGGAAGTCTTTGATCGCTCTGTTGCCGCGCTTGAAACTATGGGTTTGGAAATTACAGCTGCCGTGCCTGAAGAAGGTCGAATTGAAGCAGTCGCCTCAACCTTCTGGTTTCGCTTCAAAGATGATGTGGTTATTCGAATTCAAGCAGAAGGTAATCAAACCCGTATCGATGCGCGATCACTTTCTCGAGTAGGTCGTGGTGACCTAGGTGCCAATGGTTTGCGCCTGCAGGAATTCTTCAGCTTGTTATAAAGTTTAAGATCGGTGGTAGGGATGATTATTTAATATCGACCACACACGGTATATCTGCTCGACCAGGACTACTCGAACTATTGGATGGGGAAAAGTCAGAGCAGATAAGGACCATCGAGCATCGGCAGACTCCAGGCACTCCTTTGACAGGCCATCTGGCCCACCAACAAGTAAGGATATATTTTGACCATTGTCTCTGTGCTTATTGAATTGTTCAGCCAGTTTTGGGGTGCTTAAACTCTTTCCTTCAACATCCAGAGCAACAATATAATCGTTTTTACCACAGGCATCCTGAAGCGCTTGTGACTCTTTTTGCATTGCTGCAGCTACTGATGAATTCTTACTTCGGCTGGCTAGCGGGATTTCATGTATTGAGAGGCTAAAATCCGAAGGCAAGCGTTTTTGATATTCAGCTACGCCTGATTGGACCCAGCCTGGCATCTTGGTGCCAACCGCAATAAGTCGAATTTTCATTCAGATTCACGTTCCGCAGCAATACTCCAAAGCGACTCAAGATCATAGAGCTTGCGGCTTGAGGCCAACATCGCGTGAACAATAATATCGCCCAAATCGACCAATATCCATTCCGATTGATTCTGCCCTTCCATACCATAAACCTTGGCGCCGCTTTGCTTTACCTTTTTACTGAGTTCATCCGTCAGAGATTTTAAATGACGATTGGACGTGCCTGTGACGACTAGCATGTAATCGCAAACTGAGGTGAGACCTTTCACATCAAGGCAAACAATATCCTGACCTTTTAAATCTTCCAGACTTTTATATGCCAGTGCTTTTAATTCATCTGCCTTCAAAGGTTTTCCTCAATTATAAAGTTTATGTTTTTTAATGTAGTTAATGACTTTGTTTGGTATTAAGTAGCGAGCCGATTTATTTTCTTTTAAAAGATCACGAATATCACTTGAAGCAATCATTAATGGCGTGAAAGTATAGATCAATATTTTTCCACTTTTTTTTGCACCTATTTCAGCGAAGTTCTCTAAAGTACGACCTTCGCAATATTTTTTTACAGCCTTGCTTGGTTTGACTTCCCAACCGGGTCGGGTAATGACAATAAGATGGGCCAACTCAAATAATTTTTGCCACTGCTTCCAGCCAGCCAGCTTATTGAAGGCGTCCGCGCCTAAAAGTAAAAACAACCGATCAAGGGGATATTCATTGCGCAGAGATTCCAGCGTTTCGACCATATAAGATGGACCAGGCCTCATACATTCACGAATATCGACCACTAAACCTTTTTCAGATTTTGTCGCTTTGTGAAGCATGGCGATTCGGTGTTGCGCAGCAACGACTGGCTCTTCTTTATGGACTGGGTGATGACAAGGAACCAGACGAACTTCATCCAGAGAAAAATCCTGCAATGCAGCCAAAGCGGTACGCAAATGACCAAAATGTACCGGATCAAACATGCCACCCAAAATGCCGATACTCTTAATGTCAGGTTTAGTCATCTATTTCCGGATGTGTCCATCACCAAGGACTATGTATTTCTGGGATGTTAATCCTTCTAAGCCAACCGGTCCTCTGGCATGGATTTTATCGGTCGAAATACCTATCTCGGCTCCAAGACCATATTCAAAACCATCAGCAAAGCGCGTCGATGCATTAATCATCACTGAGCTGGAATCAACCTCGCGAAGAAAGCGCATGCCTCTAGCATAATCTTCCGACACAATCGTATCTGTATGTTGAGAGCCATGAGCATTAATATGCTCAATAGCTTCATCCAGCCCACTCACTACTTTTATAGACAATATTGGCGCAAGATATTCAGTTTCCCAGTCTTCACTTGTTGCAGCTGCAATGCCAGACAGAATGGCTTGAGTCTTTTCACAGCCTCTGAGTTCGACCTCTTTCTCATCATAAACCTGCATAATTTGTGGCAAGAACTCCTCAGCCATGGATTCAGCAACTAATAAAGTTTCCATAGCGTTGCATACGCCATAGCGCTGAGTCTTGGCATTTAAAGCGATATTGACGGCTTTGGTCATATCAGCTCCATCATCGATAAAAACATGACAAATACCGTCCAGATGCTTGATTACAGGAACACGCGCATCCTGACTTATTCGTTCTATTAGCCCCTTCCCGCCGCGAGGGACAATGACATCGACATATTCAGGCATAGTGATCATATGACCCACTGCTTCCCTGTCAGTAGTCTCAACAACCTGCACAGCAGCAGCGGGCAAACCAGCTTTTTTCAGACCTTCGCTGATACAGGCAGCTATAGCCTGATTAGAATGAATGGCTTCAGAGCCTCCACGTAAAATTGTGGCATTCCCTGATTTCAGGCATAAGCTGGCTGCTTCAGCTGTCACGTTAGGTCGAGATTCATAGATGATGCCAATAACACCCAAAGGCACTCGCATTCTCCCGACCTGAATGCCACTGGGCATATAGCGCAAATCACTTATTGAACCAACCGGATCTTCCAGAGCAGCAACTTGCTGCAATCCCCCAATGATATTCTCGATGCGTGCAGGTGTTAATTCCAGTCTATCCAACATGGCTGCTGATAAACCTTTAGCCTTACCCGTAGCCAAATCCTTTGCATTGGCACTAGCGAGTTGCTTTTGGTTTGCTTCGATTGCCTCTGCTGTATAGAGCAAAGCCTGATTCTTTGCTTCTGTCGATGCGGCAGCCATTACTCGAGATGCTCCTCGGGCATTCTCCCCTAGTTGCTGCATCAGGCCTTTGATATCGGACATTTTCATTTCCATTGCTTTAAAAAGAGCGCGATTATACCTGATTATTACCCTAAACAGAGTATCTCAATATCTTATAAGTCCTGAATAGATAACTCACCACTGATAATTTTTTCTTTTTTGCTTCGGGCTAAGTTCTTGATTCGGTATTCCAGCCTTGATGCTTCTGAGCGGTCACCCACTTTTGTAAAAAATTCAAGACTAAGCGGCCCCTTGCCGCGTAAAGATTTCGCTGCCAGATTACTGCCTGATTGATGTTCTTGAAAACGGCGCTCAACATCGGTACTAATTCCGGTGTAAATCTTGTTCTGAGCTGTTTTAATTAAATACAGGCTCCAAACTGTTTTTTGTTCTACCAAAGTGCAACTCTCTTGATATTTTTAAAACTTATTATAAAAATACACCGGCTTTGACTGGAAATTTTACCTATTTCCTTGTATAAATGCGGCTCATTTTTGAAAGGAATCTCCGATCAAAAACCAATCCCCAATCTGGGCCACTTTTCGACCAGATATAGCAGCAAAGGAATACCCAAAAGATGTATAAAATTCAGACGTTTAATCAAATTTCTGATAAAGGCCTGTCACGTTTTCCAAGTTCTGATTACAGCGTCTCTCCTGATATCGAAGATCCAGATGCTATCGTACTTAGAAGTTTTAAAATGTCCATGGACAATGTCACCCCTAGCCTGAAGGCGGTTGGCCGAGCGGGCGCCGGTGTCAATAATGTTCCCGTTGAGGATTACACCAAAGAAGGTATCGTGGTGTTTAACACCCCTGGTGCCAATGCCAATGCGGTAAAAGAATTAGTAATCTGTGGCATGCTACTTGCCTCGCGCGGAATTGTTCCAGGTATAAACTGGGTAAAATCACTGTCTGAGCAGGATGATTTAAGTGGACTTGGGCCACAGGTCGAAGCCGGCAAGAAAAATTTCAAAGGCTCCGAGCTTGCGGGCAAAACGCTTGGTGTCATTGGCCTTGGTGCTATCGGTGCTATGGTAGCCAATGCAGCCCTCGAACTGGGAATGAAGGTTATCGGCTATGACCCCGCAATTTCTATCGAAGCAGCCTGGCGCTTATCCAATCAGGTAGAAAAGCAAGAAAGCATGCCTGCTTTGTTAGCAAAGTCTGACTTTATCAGCCTGCATTTGCCAATGCTGGACAGCACTCGCAACCTCATTGATGAAAAAGCCGTTAATTATTTTAAAAATGGTGCTGTATTACTGAACTTTTCTCGCGATGCCATCGTAAATACTAACGCAATCTTGCAAGGGCTAGATAGCGACAAAGTTGGCAAATATGTTTGTGACTTTCCAACACAGGAGCTACTGACTCACGAAAAAGCCATACTGATGCCTCATATAGGTGCCAGCACCGAAGAAGCTGAAGATAATTGTGCTGTGATGGCGGTTGATCAAATTCGAGATTTTCTGGAAAACGGCAATATCAAAAACTCTGTCAATTTCCCCCAAATCTCACTGGCAAGAAATGACGGCGTTCGCCTGGCTATCATTAATGAAAATGTTCCAGGTATGCTAGGGAAAATCGCCTCTGTGCTCGCCGATAAAAATATTAACGTTATAGAGCTATTAAATAAGAGTCGTGGCGATATAGCCTATAACCTGATCGACATTGAGAGTCGCCCTGATGACGCTACCATTGCTGACATTCAGAAAATAGAACATGTAACCAAGGCTTGGATAGTTTAAGCAGGTTTTAATTTACAGTTAAACATTAATCAAATCGGAAAAATAAATGACTAAGCAGGTATATAACTTTGGTGCCGGACCCGCAATGTTACCAGTGCCGGTTATGCAACAAATCCAGGAAGAGTTTCTTGATTTTCAGGGCATGAGCGTATCGCTGATAGAAATCAGCCATCGCTCGAAAGAGTTTGAAACTGTTATCAACAAATGCGATCAGTTGATCAGGGAATTAGCTAATCTTCCGGAAAATTATAAAATTCTTTATACCCATGGTGGTGCTCAGATGCAGTTTTCCGCTGTACCATTAAATCTCTTAAACCTTAAACCTGCAAATAAAGCTGTTTATTCAGTTGGTGGTCATTGGACAAAGCTTGCAGAGAAGGAAGCCCAACGTTACGGCGAGACAATTATCATTGGAGACAGCTCAGATACTAATTTTGATCGAGTACCTGCATTGTCAGCAGACTTGATACCTCAAGATGCTTCTTATGCTTATATAACTAGCAACAATACTATTTATGGTACACGCTATCAAAACTTGCCAGATACTGGAGATGTGCCATTAGTAATAGATATGACGTCAGAGATTTTTTCTCGAGTTATTGATTTCTCTGAGGTTGGAATTATTTTTGCTGGATTGCAAAAAAATCTTGGACCCTCAGGAATGGCTTTGGTAATTGTGAGAGAAGATCTGATCGGACATGCTATGGAAATAACTCCATCATTAATGAACTATTCAACTTATGAAAAATTTCATTCTTTGGCTAATACTAATAACACCTTTGCGATCTACACCATGGGGCTGGTCTTAGAGTGGCTCAAAGATCAAGGTGGCATCACGGCTCTTGAAAATATTAACGAGCAAAAAGCAGCCTTACTATATGACGTGATTGATAGCAGTGATTATTTCACTGGGACTGCGCATTCTGATCACCGCTCCATTATGAATGTGACCTTTACTTTGCCTGACGAAGACGCCACAGCTGCATTTTTGAAACAGGCGAATGAGATAGGCTTATATGCACTTAAAGGACATCGCAATGTCGGCGGTGTCAGAGCCTCAATTTACAATGCTATGCCCCTGGCCGGCTGTGAAAAACTGGCAGAGTTCATGCAAGAATTTGAACGCACACAAGGCTAAAATAAACTGAAATAGTATGAAAAAAGCAGCCCACGGGCTGCTTTTTTGTTTCTTGAAAAGTCTTATTTAAAAACTTTAGCGTATGTTTGCTTTCGGCCAGAAGCTTGACTTGTTAACGGTTTGAAGGCTGATGAAACTCGATAACATTTTTATCGGGATCTCTTATAAAAAAGAACTGAGCACCTTCAAACTCAACCTCTTCCGTAATTGTAATACCTTGTTCTTTTAGTTTTTTTAAGGCTGATTCGGCACTAGTCACTTCTAGCGCAACATGAGTGTAACCTGTATTTTTTTCAGGTGCATCCATTAGAACATTTTCTTTGCACTCAGCATCTGCGTTGAGGATAAAATTTATGTTAACACCTGATGGGTGCTCCATAATTGCCACTGGTTCCGGACCGACAGGGCCAGCTATGAATATAAAGCCTAGTTTTTCGTAAAAAACTCTGGAGGTCTTTAGGTCTTTAACTCTTAAACCAATATGATTGATTCCGGTGATTTCTTTCATTATTTATATTCTCTATATTTGTAGATAGTTCAAATTTGTATAGGGTGCCAGCTTCTGCATTTTAGTATGCCATTGAGTTGAATAAGTTCCTTATATATCAATATTGATAAGTGGGTATTATAGGCTGGCCAACCTAATGTCCGCTTTGGATAGATAGCAGAAATTTAACAAACTGTAGTCAATAACGTGCCAAAACAGAACATAAATTGTTCTATAATGGGGCATTGAGACTAAATTGGCACGCAGACCAAGGTCATAAGTTCTGATACTAAATAAGTACTGATTCTAGGAGTAACACTTCGAACTAAGAGGGTCGCACGTTTAAATCGTGCCGGGTACTCCATACAAACAAAGCCGGCTTCTGCAGGCTTTGTAGTGTCTAAAGTTTATGAGTTATGAATGCTAAATATTAAAAACGGAAGTTGCGGGTATATTTAAGAACGATTTCAGAATCTTTTGAATTCAAACCGACAAAGGCCCCTTCCATTGAGTCAAAGTTGTAATTCACAACCAGGAAAAAATCCTCACCGGCCCTGGGGTTCCAGCGCAAGCGGCTGTTTATTCCAAGATTACCATTGGAATTGACATACTGAATCAAATTGACCCATGACCATCTGACATTGAAAGCATAGTTAGCATCCAGAGAAATCTGGCGAATGGTGAAATTCCCGCTTGGTAGTTCGGTGTTCTGAACCCTATAACTTAAATCCAGTAGCACATGTTCATTAGGTCGCCAATTAACGCCAAGGTCGTATTGCTCAGTGTTACCATCATAAAATTCTCCCCACTGATAACTTAAATCTGGCGAGAAGCGACGTTGATTGGTGGTATTAAACATGACTTCATAGGAATCAAAAGTATATTCTCCAGTGGGTATAATAATGCCCGGTCTGATTTGAAAATCTTTTTCCAGGCCCTCGGTTTCGTGATTCAACTGAAACCCCAGTGAATCTCCATTTTGACTTTGAATATTAAGTACCCGCCAATTTAAAGCCTGGCTTTGTAACTGCTTGGTATCCAGCGTATCTGTTCGAGAAAAACGGGCAAAGGTAAATAAATTTCGTATTCGAGGATTATTGCGTAAAAAATAACGCCCATTGACCGTTATCTCGCCTCTCTCAATCCCTTTACGTCTGGCAAACCCTAATGCAGGGTTGTAGTCTTCACCGATATAAAGGTAGGAGGCTCCATAACTGAATCCTGTGTTCTGAGTGGAAAGATTAATACTGGCGTTATAAGACTTATCATCGCCATCAAGCCCTTCTGTATCAGTTTGCTGATAGGCAAGCGCAGCACTTAAAGAATGGGTATCCGAAAAACGGGTATTTCTATAAGAAAAATCTGTACCCACCACAGAGTTATCGGTTTCACTGTTTGGGTCGCCATCGGTAACAATAAAACCTATTCGTGACTCATTTAAAATATTACGTGTAGCGCGCGCAATTAAGACATTTTGCCCGTCCAGACCAGGACGGTCTCCTTGCTGCACCGCGAGAACCCCAACACTATAGTCTCCAACTCTACCGGCTAGTTTCCCCCCAAAATCAATATCAACGGGCTGACCAGTTGCCGGATCTAGACCTATTCTTCTGGAGTAAAAAGGATCCGCATCACTAGGACCCCCTCCACGTCTAAATCCCGTTGTTGTGCCAAAACCAAAAATCTCAGAATCCTGTAGGAAAAAATCACGCTTCTCCGGAAAAGCAATTGAGAAACGCGTTAGATTGACCTGCACATCATCAACTTCAGTGGCTGAAAAATCGGTGTTTAAAGTAAGCGCTCCAGTCAAATTCGGAGTAAATTTGTAGAATACATCCAGTGAAGGGTCGAAACGTGAACCTGTAGTATCCGCGATATAATCCTCCTTGGAGGCTACTGTTACTGAAGGAACAACATCCAGACCCAGCCCTTGCCTGATATCTCTAATACCCGACACCTGCCCAGCCGTAGAGGGATTTGTGCTGCGATTAAAAGAAGACCAGGCAATATCCTCGTTAGTGCTGGCTTTTGAACGCACCAGATTAAAACCCCATTCATCCGTTGTTGGATCAAAGTTTAATGTCGTAAACGGAATGGCGAATTCTGCTACCCAGCCCTGTTCATCAAGTCTGGATTCCACCTGCCAGATTCCGCTCCAGTCAGAATTGAACCTATTGGCCGCCTCCCAGACTCCTTCACTCCTGACACCATTAGGATTTGTTGAAAAATAAAAACCGGTTCTGGAGTTATTAAAGGAATCAAGGAACACGCCCATGGTATCGTCGAAATTGATCGACTGGCCCTGAATTAATTGTCGAGCGCTGATTTGTGAGGGATCGCTGTCATACATCCTTGCCCCTACATAGAAAAATGTTTCACTGTAAGCAACAAAGACATCAGTCCGCTGTGAAGGTATTCCATGATCAACCGGATTAGTCTGATGAAAATTATCAATTCGAGTCGCCTGCTGCCAGATTTCATCATCCAGCACGCCATCCAGAACAGGCCTTAAAGTAGTGGCGTTGATTTGGGCTCTTGTGCGTTCAGTAGTTTGAGGAGTTTCGGCAGATGATGGGACTTGCGCGTAGAGCGAGCCTGAAATACAAACAATGCTTGTGAAAAGTACAAAAAGATTAATCTTCTTCAAGGTTTATTCGCCCAAGCTCACTATAAAAGCCGTGGAGTATAAGCTCGAGCCAGTAAAAGAGAAAGATTATTCCTGAGAAAACCCTAAAATAACTTTATTTTTTACATGGTTAAAAACTTTTTCACAGAAACTGAATTAAAAAAGGAATTACAGACCTGCTTGCTGCCCAATCTGTGAGCGGTTGTTCAACCAGGTCACCATATCAACCCACATGGTTTCAATTTGATCAACTGAAGGCATGATCCCTGCCGAGGGTAATTCCAGAGTGACGACAGGGATTCCAAGATCAAGACCAGCATAATTTCCCAATGAGCCTGGATAGACGCCTAGCTGATGCAAATATAAATCTCCGATTTTATCCGGGGCTTGTGAAGGCCCATCAAAATCCAGTAAATGATAAGGCGCATGTACCGACACGATAACTTCAGGGTCAAACTTTTCAATTTGTTCAATAATCCATCTCACTTCAGGTTCACTTGCTGCTGCCTGACCTGGATAACGCCTTGGATTTTCTCCAGTATTATTTCGCCAATACTCAATTGCAGCTGCATCCCAATCCTGACTAGGGAAGTTTCTATTCAGATCCACTCCGCTAGCATTTTGTCGAACAGCCTGCCCATCAAGTAAGCCATCAGGATTGACGCTTGGCAAAAAGCGCCATGTATAACTATTACCGCCGCTTTCTTATATCAAGGACATCCATTTAAACATTATTGAGATAGAGGAATACTCATCTCCGTGAATACCACCCATAATTAATACTTTTGTGTTGGCATCACTTTCAGAGAGAGGATGGAAATCTCGCATAGCAAGAGGTCGAGCATTAACACTGTAAGCTCCAGCAAATTCAAGTTCCTGAGTCAAACAATCTTCAACACTAACACTGCCAAGTTTACGGCCTATCTCTTCACATAATTCTTCTATATTACGCTGGTGAATCCTTAACTCTTCATCAATACGGGCTAATTCTTCTGGTGAAAACAGCACCTCTTCATTTTCGTTTAATCCATCCTCATCTCTACTGCGTCTTCTGTGAGGGCTTCTTCCATGTCTAATTCACCAATTGTTTCATTGCTGATCTCTGAACCTGAGATAACAGGTGTATCATTTAAAGCTTCAGCTGATTCTTCTGAAAGATTTTCTATTGCTCCACTTTGCTCAATTATTTGAGGATCAACTTGTTCAAGTTCAGTTATAGAATCCAGGTCCTCTGTATCAACTACGGAAATGTTCCCTTCATTTTCTTCAACATTTTCTACAGGAACAACTTCAGTGGTTTGATCCTCAATAGGTAATTGCGTACAACTGACAAAGAGCAATACTGAGAGCAATATTATTGGCGAAATTTCCTGAATATTTTGAATTTGTCTTTTCATAAATCGTTTATTGTCTATAACAGCCCAGTGTTTTAGCCATTTCCCTCATAAATGATCTGCCAATCTGATCCCCGCTGACGCCACAATTGCTGTTTCCATCCCCGCCAAACATAATTACTACTTTGATATGTTTGATAATACCTTAAAACGGCAATATCAGGTTGTTGCGGATCATTAATAAAACTAATATCTGAAAAACCCAAGTCGATAAATGATTTGGCATCATTTACTCGGCGTTTATAATCCGACCATTGTGATAAATCTCGAGTCAGGTCACTAAAATCTTCTGCATACCAGGAAAGATAACGGCGATGATCTTTAGATTCCCAATCCCGGCGCCACTCATCCAGAGCCCTCGATAAAGACTCTGTTCTGCTATCTTCCTGATCGACAGGAACCCATTCTAGATCAGATTGAGAAAGAATTATCGGGGTTCTACCCGTTTTTATATAGCGGGTCATTTGTAGCAAACTGTTGTTGTAGATCACCACACAGCCATCACTATCTAGCAAGGGTCGTTCAGAAACATTTTTTGGCAAACCATGTAACCAGATACCTGAACCAGTTTTTCCCATGAGCAAATCACTAGCATTGGGGTAATTGATTGGATAAGCGCCTAAACCGTAATAGTCCATCAACTGGTCATCATTTAAAAAACTGGTAAAGTGATAGACCCCGATCGGTGTTCTTTTGTCTCCTTCGACCTGTTTATCATAGCCATTGGATCCAATAGAAACCGGAATGATCTGGCGAACAATAAAGCCACCATTTTCTAATTGCTCCAGGACTTTGAGACGACCACTTTCAAGTTCTACCTAAAAAACAAATTGCTCATCCTGAGGAATCTTTAAAAAGCCCTTTGGCCTCAGAGGAACTCCTTGCACTCCACTGCTAATAGTCATCTCAAGAGACACGCTGGCAAAAAAGGCTTGAGGAGATTCAAAAACGATTGGCAAGGAAGACCCTGCCTGAGCTAATAATGTGTTAGGTAGCACTAAGATAAAAGCAAGCAAACTAGTTCTGAGCAGGTTTTTGAAAACGAATGTTTTCATTAATAAACTATCTTCCTTACAGGTCTAAACTGGCAAATCGAAGCATATACAGCCTGCTAAGCTAAATCAACAAAGCTGCGCCTATCCTAATAAATTCAATACTTGATAAGCCACTAACAAAAATGAACTGACGGCTCCTATAAACGGAACAAAAACTGGCACATGTATTATGGTGGCATTAGAGCTAGATCGTCGTTTTATGATGATCAATGCAATATTAATACTGACAAAGACCAACAGCATGATTAAGCTGGTTAGTTGAGCCAGCCTTGCCAGAGGCAGCAGCAAGGCTAAAACGAATACAGCTACTGTGACAGTTGCCAATAATGGCGTGCCAGCCCAGGTTTTTTTAAGAAAACACCTTCGTCGGGAGAGACGAGAAAACGAGAGGCTAATTCAGCATAGCTTAAACCTGTAAACAGGGCGATGAAGCCTGCCAGCAAAAACGATAAGGGCATGAAACTGCCTGCCACAGCAGCTACTTCTCCAATCAATACATAAATACCAGCTCCAATGATGGTTCCCAAACCATAAAAGGTCAGGATTAATAAGTTCATTGAACGCTTGAGTGTTGGCTGTTCGGGCATAACTAATAAAAGCTTAAAATGAATAGTTTGATGTGAATTTTAAACAGGAAATGATAGTCTTTCATTGTTTTTAAAACCTAACAACTCTGGAATTAATCAGACTTTATAATCAGGACTAAAAATAAGACCTATGCCTAAGATCAAGCACTATAACAAGCTTTTATCCGTATGTATTTTAAGTTTTCTTTTGAGCGCCTGTGGCTTCGAGCCCGTGTTAACCGAATCGACCTTTGCCACAAATAGTGCTGAACAGGCTGAAGCCGTTGGAATCTCTCATGGCGAATATGTTGCTCGTCTAGGCAATTGTGTGGCCTGTCATACAACTGAAGATGGCGCTCCTTTGGCTGGCGGTCTGGAAATGAATGTTCCCCTGCTCGGTAATATCTATACCACGAATATTACACCCGATATCGAAACCGGTATTGGCAGCTACACCTTCGCAGATTTTGACCGCGCTATGCGTTTAGGCAAAACTAAAGATGGTCATCGAATCTATCCTGCAATGCCCTACACCTCCTATGCAAAAATGTCTGAGCAGGATATGCGCGCTTTATATGATTTCCTGATGAATGAAGTTGAAGCGGTGAATCAAGCGAATCTTCCAGCAAAAATTCCCGGATGGAAAAATGTTCGTTGGGCTCTGGGCATATGGAATGCGCTTGCTCATGATGATGACCCTTATGCAGTGGCTGATAACCAGAATGATGCATGGAACCGTGGCGCTTATTTAGTTGAAGGTCTTGGGCACTGTGGTGCTTGTCATACTCCTCGAGGTTTGATGCTGCAAGAAAAAGGCCTAGACAGTAGTGACAGTGATTTTCTGACAGGCGCTGCACTGGACTACTGGTCAGCCTCCGCTTTGCATGGAAACACCTTAACTGGCAGAGGCCGTTGGGACGTTGAAGATCATGAAGAATTTTTACAAACCGGGCGCAATCGCTTTGGCACCGCCGTTGGCACCATGGTCGAGGTTGTCAACAATAGCACTCGCTATATGAGTTCTGAAGACATCAATGCCGTCGCTGTCTATTTAAGCTCCCTACCTGCTACAGCAGACGAGGGAGAATTTGTCTATGATGATACCAAGACACAAAAGCTGCTGAATCTTGATTTTTCAACAGAAGGCTCCCAGCTCTACTATGAGTACTGCTCAAATTGCCATGTGACTAGCGGTAATGGTTATTACCCCTACCAACCTGCACTGGCTGGAAATCCAGGCGTGTTAGACCCTGATCCAAGCTCTTTGATCAATATGACCTTAAACGGCTCATTGCGTCTTGTCTCTTCAGAAGGACCAGTGACGACCAATATGCCTTACTTCAGGCTTTTATTAGACGACCAGCAAATTGCAGATGTCTTAAGCTACGTCCGCTCTTCCTGGGGTAACTCAGCATCAGCTATTAGCGCAGAGGATGTGGCAGAAGTTCGTGCCGCTACAGACCCGACACAAAATGATGATATTTTTGTGTTAAGAATGAAATAAGGCACAAAAATTAGATCCAGTGAATTAGCGATCATCAATTAACGCACCATAATATTGCGTCACGCACCTTTTTAATGCGCAATATGATACGAATTAGTGTTGTTTTGCCCTGATAAATGTTTTTTCAAATACCGCAGTAAACTGGCATAAATAGAACAATCCTTTATACTTCGCTGTTCTGCCCTCCCACCGAGCCAGAAATGAAAAATATATATAACTCGGGTAATTTTGGGAACGATTTTTGCAGAAGACAAATGGCGAATACTAGCAAACCTTTTAGAAATCTTTACTAAGGAGTAAAACTCATCATGAAAAGCAAGTTGGAATATATCTGGTTAGACGGCTACAAGCCAACGCAAAGCTTGCGTGGCAAAACAATGGTCAGATCAGACTTTGGTGGCACCCTTGAAGAATGCCCAAATTGGGTATTCGATGGCAGCTCAACCGAACAAGCCCCTGGTGGTTCATCAGACTGTATTTTAAAACCAGTTTTTATCATTCCTGACCCTGATCGTACAAGCGCTTATCTGGTCATGTGTGAAGTGATGAATGCCGATGGTACTCCACATGAATCTAATGGCCGTGCCACTATCGATGAGGCTGAAGACGATACAGATTTCTGGTTTGGTTTTGAACAAGAGTATTTCCTCTGGGATCCTGAAACTAACCTACCACCCGGTTTCCCTGCAGGTGGTTATCCTCCCCCGCAAGGTCCTTATTACTGCTCAGTAGGTGCCAAGAATGCACATTGCCGCAACCTGATTGAAGAGCATCTGGATGCTTGTCTTGAAGCTGGCCTTAATGTTGAAGGCATCAATGCAGAAGTAGCTCCTGGTCAATGGGAATATCAGATTTTCGCCAAGGGCGCCAAGCGTGCAGGTGATGAAATTTGGTTATCTCGTTATATCCTTGAACGTACTGCCGAAAAATATGGTCTGGCTGTTGAATACCACCCTAAACCTTTGGGTGATACTGACTGGAATGGTTCCGGCATGCATGCCAACTTCTCCAATGAAGAAATGCGTACTTCCGGTAAGGAAGAAACTTTCACCAAAATCTGCGAAGAATTTGGCAAAAACATTGAGCGTCATATCTCCGTCTATGGTGACGCAAATGACCAACGCCTGACAGGAGCTCATGAGACTCAGTCAATTGAGCAGTTCAGTTATGGTGTATCAGATCGTGGTGCCTCAATCCGTATTCCGGTTAGCACCATGGAAGATGGCTGGATTGGTCGACTGGAAGACCGTCGTCCTGCTTCAAACGCTGATCCCTATAAAGTTGCAGCTGCAATTGTGAAAACCACAAAAGAAGCTGGTTAGCATTGCTTAACTATCAAAAGGGCCTGCTTGCAGGCCCTTTTTTTGGGATTTAACAAATTGCTGTGACTTAAAGTATTGGGATCAAGCTTTAATTCTGTCAAACTAGCAACATGAAATTTCCTGCCTTACAACAAGAGTATGCATCAGTTTATCTTGAAGATACTGATAAGGCTTTGCCTGAAAAAATCAATATAAACACGCGCTATGCTTATTTCAAAACCATCGCTAAAGGTGGTAAATGCCTTATTCAGGCCTGCAAGGATTTACATTTATCCCGTGTTATTTGTTACAAGTCTTTATTGCCTGAATTTGCTGATGATCCCATTGAGAACCAGCGCTTTTTAAGAGAGGCCCGCGTTAGCGCAATGCTGCAGCATCCTAATACGATTCCAACTTATGAGCTAGGTCGAAATACTAAAGGCCATTACTACTTCACCATGAAGCTAGTCCATGGCTATACCCTTCGAGAAATTCTGGATTACCGAGAACGTTATGACTTAAGCCAGTTAATCGATGTCATCGTGCAGGTGGCCTATGCTTTGGAATTTGCCCATGCGCATGGCGTGGTGCATCGTGATATCAAACCGGAAAATATACTTGTCGGCCCCTTTGGTGAAGTGGTGTTAATGGATTGGGGACTCGCAAAAGTATGGAAGAAGGATGGTAGCGACGCTCCTCTAGCAAATGACATTATAGATACCTTATCGGATGAGCTGAGTATTACCCGGCGTGGCAAGTTACAGGGCACGATTATTCATATGTCACCGGAACAAATCGATAAAGACCCCAACCTTGATGGTCGTACAGATATATATAGCCTTGGGACTATTCTTTATGAAATCCTGAC
The DNA here is from genome assembly GCA_965661005.1 of Pseudohongiellaceae bacterium. GTDB lineage: Bacteria > Pseudomonadota > Gammaproteobacteria > Pseudomonadales > Pseudohongiellaceae > UBA5109. The sequence continues at coordinate 68,438 of CBFICB010000007.1, read as the reverse complement.
AGGCACTAACCCTTCGACCGGAGATACAATGGATAAGATGATCGATAGGGTAAAAAACCAGGAACCACTGCCACCTTCTGAAGTTAGCAAACTCAAAATTCCCCCATTACTTGAAAAAGCAACGATGGGCTGTCTAAAGAAAAAACCTGAAGATCGCATACCAAGTGCCCTTGAATTAATACGTTTATTGCAGGAAGGCTGGCTGAGTTAAATCAAGAGTTAAACCGAGAATTAAATCGAGACTTATATCGAGTATTATTCCAAACTCGCCAATACAACCGTTATATTATCTCTGGCTCCTTGCTTTTTAACTTGATCCAATAATTGTTGCAGGCATTTATCCTTTTCGTCTTTATTGTCTACTATCGTTTGTAAAATATTCTCACTGGAAACCAGATCAGAAAGCCCATCAGTACAGGTAAGTAGCATGTCGCCTTTTTGCAATGAATATTTCCCATAGCCTGGATTGATACTATTGCCCCCTCCAACCATCCGTGTCAGCACATGATTGGCGCGAGCATGTAACTTAGGCACCAGATTCTGGTTAAGCTTATTCTGTGAAAGCGTATGATCGACTGTCAACTGAGAAATTTTATTTTCTTGTAAAGAGATATGATAAAGCCGGGAATCCCCGATATAGGAAAAATAAACAAAGTCATCATCGACATAAATACAGGTTAATGTCGTTCCCATCTGTTGATGAGATGGCTTTTGCACTTTCATTTCAATAACTTTCTGATTGGCAAAAACAATGGCTTTATTTAACAGCTTGATGGGATCTTCAACATTGAGCTGATTATCATCATCAAATTCATTTTCCAATAAGGCATAAGCACTTTCTGCTGCCAGGCTGCTGGCGACTTCACCATAATCATGACCACCCACACCATCAGCAATAATAATAATGCGATTTTCTCTACTGAATAAATAAAAGTCCTCATTCGTCGAGCGAACAAGGCCAGTATCGGAAAGAGAACTTATTTGCAGCATAAGGGTATCAACTTACTTTGCTTGGCTATTATAGTAACTCTGTAAAGTATAAAGTGTAACGTGTTCTGGGAATTCTCTAAATAGAGAACTCTCAATTATGAGGAGTATTAAGAGATTGTATAAGTCGCTTAGTTGTAAAGGTCCAATCCGGCAAAAAAAATGGGCGGCAACTTTGTAATTGCCACCCATTTCTGGTGTGAATACTTATTATAGTAATAATTAAGTAATTGTTACCTTCCCAAAAAATTATTTAACCGTGATTAAACCCCTGAATTTTCAAAGAAGGGGAAGAATACCGTCATAATAAGCGTACAAATTACCAATGTAATAAGCATAACGGGCAGGCCTTTTCTAAACCATAATCCTGGTGTAATCGCTAAACTCGGATCTCCCTGGTCCTTGGCCATTTTCTCAGAAATAGTCACGATAAATACATTAGCCGTTGAGCCTAAATGAGTTCCATTACCACCCATACCAACACCAGCCGCCAAAGCCCACCACAGAGGTGAAACATTAATGCCTTGTGCTTCCATACCCAAAATAATAGGAATCATGGCAGCAGTAAACGGAATATTATCAATAGCAGCTGACATGATTGCTGCCACCCATAACAAGATAATACATGTAGTCAAAAGACCGTAATCTTCAACAAAAGGAATCACAAACTGACCGATGTACATCAGGAATTCACTGTGCTCGACGCCGCCGACAATGATAAACAAGGAAATAAAGAACATCAGCAAGGCAAGTTCAATCTCAGCAAAACTTTCTTCCAGATCAATATCCTTACTGATAAAGACCAATAAGGTTAAACCTATAGCAGTGACAAACCAGGGCTCCCAATGCAAGCTGTTATGCATAATAAAACCAATAACCATAATTCCCAGTACAGCCAAAGCACCATACCATGTCTTTGGATCTGACAAGGGTTCTCTATCGGTTAAATTTAATTCTGCTGGTGTTACTGACAGCTCCTTTTTGAACAATATACGAAGAAAAAACAAAATGGCTACCCAAGCAACAAAGACCATAGGGAACATGTGTACAGCAAAAGTGACAAAATCAATATCTGCTGCAGAGCCAATCATTAAATTAGGAGGATCGCCTACCAGAGTGGCGACACCACCAGTATCAGACAACAATGCTGCAGCCAGCAAGAAAGGAATGGCACTCACGCGCAGAGACTGGCAAATCAGGATAATAAGAGGTCCAAAGATAACCACGGTAGTAACGTTATCCAGTAATAATGAAAGTACCGTAACCAGCGTGCCCATCATGGCAAGTAAAAGGAATAGACGCCCCTTACTGAAGTCGGCAATCTTGTAGGCCAATTGCTGGAAACCACCGGTAGGAATCATGATAGCGACAATAGTCATCATGCCGCCAAGAAGGAACACCACATTCCAGTCAATCGCTTCAACAGCTTCTTCCGGGTTATAAAACCCAAATATTTGACCTGCAAGAATCATGGCTGCTGCACCGGCCATCGCAGATTTGACGCGATGTACACCGTGCACACCTTCAGTAAAAATAGCGCCGAAAGTGACGACCAAAATGATCGCGGAAACCAACATTTCATTATTCCAAACAAGTGTTTCCATAATATGTAACTACCTCAATCTCAATTTCATTTATTTGGTCGATTTCTCAACGCTCAATTCTTAGATGCCGACATTCATATAAAAGAATTCAGCCTTTGGATTATTATAAAAAATAAAGGGATAACCTTCAGATATACCTGTAATTTTGAAAGTGAGATACTAATAGTTCTCACATGGGTATTCAAGAACATTCGAAACTCTATCAAGCAAATATAGGCTTGTGGAATTTGCCATACTAGAATTCCGAGCAGTTATTGCATAGCCAGAAAGAATTTACAGTGGAGTGAATTAATGAGCTCAAAGAACAAGATATTGATAGTACTCGATGTTTACGAAGATTTTCGTCAAGGGCCTGATGATTTTCCTATAGAACTTGAAAAGGCCTTTAGGTTTATTTCCGATAAAAGCCAGACTCAAATTATTTTAATTGGCTGTGGTTTCGAGGAGTATCTGCACGAGAGCTATTCCAGCTTCGCCAAAGATGAAGTAGAAGTTCGTAAGGAATATGTTAATAACCTTGAAGCACGCCTGGCCAAAGTTGCCGACAAACTTGCTGCCAATGGCTACCAGGTAGAAAGTAAAATTCACTGGGCATATCCGCGTTATGAACAGATAGCGCAGGAAGCTGAGGAATATGATGTTGATCTGGTCATACAACACGTCAACGGCTCTTCTCAGGAAGACCGACACATCCTGTCACAAGATAGCTGGCAACTGGTAAGAAACTGCAAGCGCCCTCTGCTTCTGGTTAGAGACAAAGCCTGGCCTTCTCATCCCATATTGATGGCCGCTATTGATCCTATGCATAGCCATCACAATATGACGTCATTTACAATTGACCCGAATACCACCATTCAACCCGGGCTGTAAGCGACCTTTTTTTTAAAAGGGATTCCTGATCACCATATTGCGCAGCTCGGACATGTCTTCCATGGCAAAGCGAACCCCTTCTCGTCCGAGGCCACTTTCTTTGACGCCGCCATAAGGCATATTATCCACCCGATAGGACGGTACATCACCGATAACCACACCGCCCACATCCAGCGTATCCCAGGCCTTGTGTGCTTTATAAAGATCCTTGGTAAAAATACCGGCTTGCAGGCCGAACTGACTGTCATTCACCATATCCAGTGCCTCATCAAAGTCACTGAATTTGCTCATAACAGCAACCGGACCAAAAGCTTCTTCAGTACAAATGGGCTGATCTTTTGGTACATTCTCTAATAAAGTCGCTGGCAGCATGGTACCTTCACGCTGACCTCCACACAGAATATCAGCGCCCGCTGCTGCTGCCTGATCAATCCAGTTTTGTAAGCGTTCAGCTTCTCCTTCAGAAATCATTGGGCCGATAAAGGTATCTTCATTTTTCGGGTCACCCATGATCAGTGTCTTGGTTTTGGCGACCAGTTTGTCTCTGAATTCTTCATACACATCTTCGTGCACAATAATACGCTGCACACCAATACAGCTTTGTCCGCTCTGATAAAATGCACCAAAAACCACGCGCTCAACCGCATCTTCAAGATCCCAGTCACTATCAACGACACAGGCTGCATTGCCTCCCAGTTCCAATACCACTTTTTTCTTACCAGACTTTTTCTTTAAATCCCAACCCACTGCCGGTGAGCCGGTAAAGCTCAATAGTTTTAAACGATCATCCGTAGTAAATAATTCAGCGCCATCACGACGACAAGGCAAAATGGAAAAAGCCCCTTCCGGCATATCGGTTTCTGCCAAAACTTCGCCGATAATTAATGCACCAATTGGGGTCAAGCTGGCGGGTTTAAGCACAAAAGAGCAGCCAACAGCCAATGCCGGTGCAACTTTATGCGCGGCCAAATTCAATGGAAAATTAAACGGTGATATAAACGAACAAGGACCGATTGGCACGCGTTGAAACATGCCGCGATATCCCTTGGCACGTGGTGAAATTTCAAGGTTTTGCACTTCGCCATTAAAACGAACAGAGCGCTCCGAGGCCAAACGGAAAGTATCAATTAAACGGGTGACTTCTCCTCTTGAATCCTTGATGGGCTTACCCGCTTCTATACAAAGGGCTTGTGCCAATTCCTCGCTGCGTTCGGTAAAACGCTGTACACAATGATGAAGAATAGCCTGGCGTTCATAGGCTGGCATGGCATTAAGTGCTGGCTGCGCTTTGACCGCTGCGGCAATGGCCTGATCAATATGCTCTGGTGATGCCATAGCCACCTTGGTTGCGACTTTGCCGGTATATTTATCTATTACGTCAAGATCGGTATTAGGTTTAAGAGCCTTGTTTGCCAGGTAAAAAGGATAGCTTTCTTGCAACATAATATTTCCTGCTTGTTAATGCTTTTAGAATTATTTAATTAAATTGATTTGCTTAACTCGGGCAACTGATGATTCAAAATTAAGTCATTCTCACTGTAATCTACGGGGACGTCAATTAAATGCACGCCACCCTTCTCAAGACAATCATGCAATAAAGGCGCCAATTCATCGGCGCTGCTTAGGCGGTGACCAAAGGCTCCATAGCTATCAGCATATTTAACAAAATCCGGATTATTGAAATCCAGACCAAAATCATCAAATTCCATATTGGACTGCTTCCATTTAATCATGCCATAGGCGCTATCGTTTAAAATCAGCACAACCAAATCGAGATTCAGCCGAACCGCGGTTTCAATCTCTTGTGAATTCATCATGAAACCGCCATCACCACAAATGGCGAGCACTTTTTTATCAGGACACACCATTTTGGCCGCCATGGCGGATGGCAACCCTGCGCCCATTGAAGCAAGTGCGTTATCCAGTAACACTGTATTGGGACTATAAGCTGGATAATTACGGGCGAACCAAATTTTATAAACGCCATTATCCAGCGCGATAATGTCATCCTCACCCATGACCTTACGCACATCGGCGACCAGACGCTGGGGATACATGGGGAAACGATTATCCGTGCTGCCTTTAAGAGTATGCTCATCCATGGCATCGCGCGTTTTCATGAAATAAGAAAAATCCCAGTTCTCCTGTGGAACCAGACTTTCATTCAAGCGCCAGATACTGTTCGCTATATCACCAATCATTTCAGTCTGTGGAAAATATACGGGATCCACTTCAGCAGAATTAAAATTAATATGAATCACATTCAAGCCATCATGGCGCATAAAAAATGGCGGTTTCTCGACCACATCGTGACCAACATTAATAATCAAATCGGCTTTTTTGATCGCCCGATGTAAAAAGTCACCATCAGACAGCGCAGCATTGCCAATACATAGAGGGTTATTTTCATCGATCACGCCCTTACCCATCTGGGTCGTAATAAAGGGAATGCCTTGTTTTTCAACAAAACGACGTAGCATCTTGGCTGTAACTTTGCGGTTTGCTGCCGCACCGATCAACATCAGCGGATGCTTGGCATTGGTTAAATACTCAAGGGCCTTGTTAATTGAATTTTTTCCAACCAGAGGGCGTCTGGCCATACTCGCCGTAAATGGCATTTCATTCGATTCTTCAGCCGCAATATCTTCAGGCAGTTCCAGTAAAGCTGCTCCGGGCCTTTCTTCCTCAGCCCGTCTAAACGCTTCACGCACCTTGGACGGAATTCTATCGGCGCTGACGATTTGACGTGCATACTTGGTAATCGGCTGCATCATATCGACCACATCGATGATCTGAAACTGGCCCTGCTTGCTGCGTTTGATGGGCTTCTGCCCGGTAATCATCAGCATAGGCATGGCACCTAATTGCGCATAAGCGGCTGCCGTAACAAAATTGGTCGCACCCGGCCCCAGCGTGGACAAACACACCCCGGCTTTACCGGTTAAGCGCCCGTAAGTGGCCGCCATAAAACCGGCCGCCTGTTCATGCCGTGTAATGATTAATTTAATGGAGGAATCTTTAAGAGAATTCAGAAAATCGAGGTTTTCTTCACCGGGAATACCGAAAATATACTCGACGCCTTCGGCTTCAAGGCATTTTACAAACAAATCAGAGGCTTTCATATTTTACAACTTTCACTAAATTAGGTGGGATATTATGAGCCTAGCATTATAGGGAGTTTACTTATCAATCTGAACCGATATCTTCTCCTCAGGCTCATTCTTTCTTCGCATGAACATTACTTTTAGTTTACTACCTGCGCTTAATCATTATCCCAGTCACCTGGTAAATTCAGAGTGAATCGCAGTTCAAGAGGTTCTAAAGCGGGACTCTGATGGTAAACATGCAGAGTCTGATAAAGAATAACCTACTTTTCCGAACCTTCCTTTAATTATGCCTCGTCAATATCTGACAAAATTCTCTCAATGGTTTGAAACAAGGGATTTAGAAACAGCGTTCTTTCTTTTAAATTTGTATCATAAAGATCGACAAAACCAATTAAGCCAGTCACTTTATTATTCAAAAATAACGGCATGCCATAGAAATTGCCGATAACCATTGCTGGAGGGTCCTCTTCATGCATTTCGATATGATCGATTTCAATGTTCTCTTTGCTGATAATGACCTGCGTCACATAAGCCTCAAGGCTCAATGGTTTTAGATTTAATTCATCAATTTTTAATGCCTCTCCATTTAAAGCAGATAAATCCAGCCCACCGGAATTAGCCAGGACTTTACTGTTTAATTCGTTAACAGTGAGTTGTTCTACCTGACAAATAAAACAATATTGCACGCCACTTAACTCCAGAATTTCCTTCAGTACTTCCTGAAATAAGCTATTGGAAAAGTTCTTATCCAGATAAGCGGACTGTATTTTCACAATGAGTTCCGAAATAAGTTGACGGCTTACCAAGGCTTTTTTGCTTTGTAAGGCTTCATTAGTGAGTTCTACATTGGTGACCAGCTGTCGTCGAAATCGATTTCCAGTAATCATTAAATAAATCATAAAGAAGAAAATCATGGTTCCCATGATGTTGGGCATGTAACCACCAATTGAGAAAAAGCAAAGTAAAAGCGGAATTAAACTCGTTGTTAAAAAGCTGATTAATGAAAATCGATCAACTCCCAATTTGGCAATAGAGGCTGCTGTAATGCCAGCAAAAACAAAGGCAATAAAAACCATTTCTGTAAGCGTCGCTGTGCTTATCAACATTAGAGGAAAAGATCCAAAGAGAACACCCGTTAGAAAAATACCGATTCTAAAATTTCGGAACATTTCATAGATCGAGTAAATTTCACTGTAGTGAATTCTTTTAAAATAAAAGTAATCGGCAAAACGTAAACTCTGAACGAAAATAAGGCCTATAAACCAAAAAAATATCACCTGTCTGTTGTCATCATTGAGCACAACGCTTGCCTGCAAAATGCTCAATAGCAATGTCATAAATATTGCAAAAGGATAATTAGCATAAAGATATTTTATTATTTGCCGTTCCAGCATGATTGAAACTTATTCTGACCAGAGAGATTTAAATACTAGCATTATTGGCGACATAACTGCTGCATTTAAATATTAAAAATATTAATTTTTTCTTTTAATATCAATATGATAGATTTTTAACATATCGAACGAAAAAGGCCTGGCATTAGTGTTTTCCAGACAATATATGTATTAATTTATTGAGTGATCTGAATGTCGAGCATAAAAAAAGCCATCCACAAGGATGGCTTTTGCTTACAAGGTTTAAACAACTTGCCTTGCTGACTTATTCTATAGCTGCTTTAAATAGTTAAGACAAACTGGCAATCGCTGCATCATAATCAGGCTCATCAGCAATTTCGCCGACGAGTTGTGAGTGTGTGACATTACCTTCTTCATCAATAACCACAACTGCACGAGCTGTTAGACCTTGCAGAGGCCCATCGGTTTGTTTAACGCCATAATCAGAGGCAAAGTCAGAACGAAAGGCTGAAGCAGGAACCACGGCTTCCAGACCTTCTGCACCACAAAATCGACCCATCGCAAAAGGCAAGTCCATTGAGGTGCAAATCACAGTCGTGTTTTCAAGCTCACTGGCTTTAGCATTAAATGCGCGAGTTGATGTTTGGCAAACGGGAGTATCAATACTTGGAAAAATATTGAGTATGACGCGTTGCCCTTTTAAATCACTGCTGCTCAGTTCTGATAAGTCTGTTTTCAGCAATGTAAAATCAGGCGCCTTGGATCCTGCTGCGGGTAATTCGCCATTGGTTTGTATTGGGTTGCCTCTTAGTGTTATTTCAGCCATGTTTTTTCCTATAGTGTGATTGAAAATGTGATTGAGTATTTAATGAACCATTTACTAAACTGCTCATTTAGGCATTTAACTATTCAGTTAAGCCTCAAGAGCTACGATTAAAAAATAATTTTAGATCGATAATTGTAACAAAGCTCTTTTTATTCGGTATTTTTATTCAAATCTATTTAATAATTGATAAGCAATACGCGGCGTTCTGAACGAGCCTAACCAAACTTCTTTTCCACCGGGAATTATCGCCATCGTGGCGCCTGAAAAATCTGGCGTGGCTACGGTATCCAGAATGACACGGTCCTGCATCGTCTCCGGGTGTATTATCGACGCTATCGATCCGCGGGGGCAATTACTGACAGGTGGTGCTCCGGTACCGGCACAGGTCGCCTCATCATCACGCATACCCGCCGTCAATAAATAACCATTACTATCATAGACTACATTATCAGGAGCAAAAGCCATGGTTCTGGTGCGTCTAAGTACTCTGGATGGATTGCTGTTTGAGAGGGTTATAATGGCGCTTAGCCCTGAAGCGGCCACAAATATTTCAGTTTCATCTTCAGAAACCTGAATGCCGTTATTGCCTGGTAATTCTGAGCCTTCAAGTTTGATGAAGCCATTCGAGCCAGGAACCCATTTATAGACCGCGCCCGTTGGAATTCCCGATAGCAGATCTTCAAAACTAAAACCTGGATGCATAAGCACGGTAGCCAAAATTGTGCCATCACGCATAGCACTGACATCATTAGCATCAAGGCCATCGGGCATCAGTACACAACCGACCCAGGTGATTTCAGGCACATCAGAACTGGCATCCAGTTCAAACACTTCTATTGCTTCACGCCCACCGTGACTCACGGCATATAAGTTATAACTTGCATCATTACTGACTTCAGTCTGTATAGCCAATCCATGTGACTGGAAATTGTTAAGGTCAGGCGCGCCTGGACAGGCACCATAAAGATTACGGTTTAAACGATTTCGGCCCGCTTGAGGAGAATAAAGCTCGCTGACATTTTTGCTGACAGCATCAACCAGATATAAGCCGGCTGTACTCTCTTCAGAGTATGCTCCGGCAACAACCCAGTCAGTACCAGGAATAATGACTAAATCTTCAGGCACATCCAGCCCGCAAATATAATTTAATCCGCCTGAGCCGCTACAATCTTCAGAGCCATCAGCAGCAAAAAGATTAACTGAGCAAAACCATAGCAATATCACTAAGGCGCTTTTGTAAATTTTTAACATTGGGGAGTCTCCTGCAAAACTGTTTTCGGATCGAAATACTATCACAAGCCAATAAGCAGTAGCAGGACTGTTTTATTTGATTTATTTCATCTGTAGCCATATTTGCGATTTGAGTAAACATTGAATAGTGCTAGCATCTGACAGTTGTTTTTAAACGCCCAATAATAATAAGGAGCTCTGAAATGAAGAAAACTAAAATACTAATCTCGGCACTTGCATGCATGCTGGCCTCAAGTGCCAGCCTTGCACAGAATGACGAACAACCGCCCATGTCTTTTTTTATTACCGGTGTTGGTTTAGGTGATGGCGGTAATCTCGGCGGATTAGCCGGTGCCGATGCACATTGCCAAGTGCTCGCAACCTCTGTTGGTCGTGGTGATTCAACCTGGCGAGCCTATCTGAGTACACAGGGAAGAAACGCCGTAAATGCCCGTGATCGTATAGGTTCAGGGCCCTGGTATGGCGCTGGTGGCGACCTGATTGCACGTGATCAGGATCACCTGCACGGAGATACCCTTGAGCAAGCTCGACTCGGTAATGGCCTGCACCCTTTTCATGCCAGAACTGAAAGAGGCGATATGGTGCCTGGTATTGTCACCAGAGAGGCCGGACTGGATGTTAGTAAGCATGACATTTTAACTGGCTCTACTCCTGATGGCCGAGCCTACCCTGCCGATAATGATCAAACCTGTTCTAACTGGACCAGTAATGACGAAAATAGTGGTAGCGCCCGTGTTGGTCACCATGACCGTCATGGTCGTTTTGATAATTCCTGGAACTCTACGCATGGCACTCGAAACTGTAGCCAGGCCGGTGTTGAAGCAGGTGGTGGTGCCGGATTTTTCTATTGCTTTGCTATCGACTAGGTCTTGCCTTAGCTAGTTGAAACTTCAAAACAAACCTGAAATTAACTGGCGATGTTTTGTAAGCAATAGTGATAATCATTTGCAGTAACAAAGTGGCTGATAGTTTCTATACTATCGGCCATTTTTTTTACTCATTTTTAATCAAGTTTTTGGCCCATAAAATCATTAATTTGATAAGATATAGCCATTATGGTCCTTTGTTCCGAATTACCACAAGAAACAATTATTACCCTCTTGCCCAACCGCTCATCCTCTTGGGCTGAAACCCGCCTGTTTATTTTTATTATCTGTGGAATGATGCTCTTGATAGGCATATTCTGGGCCTTCGTTGGCGCATGGATGATATTGCCTTTTTCCGGCATCGAGGCAGCCCTGGTTGCTTATTTCCTCTATCGGGTTTGTTTAGGCACCTATCAGAAACAAGTCATTACTTTTGCCAGCGATACTGTATTAATAGAGTCTGGTAAGCACTTCCCCAAACACAGATGGAAACTTGATAAAGACCGAAGTTATCTAGCTCTGACTGAGCCCAAAAACCCCCACAGCCCCATGGGTATTAAAATCAGTGACAGCATAACCAGCCTGGAAGTAGGCGATTTTCTGAACAAGACCGACAAACAGGATGCTTTAGCAAAGCTCAAGGCAGCGGGCCTGACCATACGGGAATATCAACGAGCAGATAATAGCCCTTTCATTTTTTAATCCTGACTAGTTGCTTGCTTCTTTTGGCTGCTGCTAGCAGCAAAAGTTAGTACAAAATGATTTTCATGTAGTATTATCTGCGCATGCCTATTTATGAATACAAGTGCCGCAGCTGTGGCCATCAGTTTGAAAAAATCGTGAAAATAAGCGAGACGCCTGATTGTGAATCCTGTAACAGCGGCGACCTTGAAAAATTATTTAATGCCCCTGGCATTCGAACAACTAAAAGTCAAAACCGCTCGTCGTCTCAGGAACGGGCTGATAGAAGTAAAGTTCACAAGGATCTTAAAGTCGCGGAAAGTGACTTTCTTAAAAAAGAACTTAGCCACGACCATTAAAACTAATTTTAAACAGCCCTTTTTTAGCATGGCTAGACTTTTGGGCTTATACTCTATAACTCTTTATAGCTCTTTCACCCACCTGTTATTATAGCTGTTATATCTCTTCTAGCTCTTTAATGGAACGCTACCAATTAGAGCGGGGCGAAAAAAAGCTGATCAACGATAAAACACATAGCTGGTCAAGCTAGGTTATCAAGCCGCATTGACGTCTTAAATCTATGCACTAATCTATGCACTACTGGCGCAGGATATACACAGTTCTGTTTCAGGTATCGCTTCCAAACGCTGCTCGCCAATATCATTGCCACAAGAGGAACAGGATTCATACTCCCCTTTCTCAATACGTTGCAGAGCACGTTGAATTTGTTTTAATTCCACACGACCTTCTTCATCGAGAGCATGAATAATTTCTTCGTTCTCCATCTCAGTCACCTGCTCACTGAAATCTGCACTGACCGGCTCTTCCCGGTGATGAATATGATTGTGTGTTCGATCGACGCGTGATGTAATTTCTGCTTGTTTATCCAATAGATTCTTTTTAGCTAATTCTAAATTCATTTTTAGTTCTCCCGTTAATTTAAGCATGCATACTAGGCACTATATGGTCTCCATAATAAACTCAGAAATTTAGTTTTATTATGATTCAAATCATCAAACTTAAAGAAAAGCGAAAAAATAACTCACGTTGACACACTATACCTGTGCAGAATAGCATCAGTTTTTTTATTAATAAAATATAATAACAAAACCAAACAAAGGTAAACTGACATTGAAATATTTAAGCTTTCTAAAACCTGACGGTCAAGCCACTATAGGTAGATTCGACGATACTGACAGCGACAATACTGTTGTTGAATTACGCAAAAATAACAATGACTTAACCGATTTACAATCTGCGTTAAATAGCAATACACTAAGCCAGCTCATCGAAGGACAAACCTATAACCTTGATGAAATTAGTTTCCTTCCGCTTATTCCAAATCCAAGCAAAATCCTATGCGTGGGTTTGAATTATAAATCTCATCGCGAAGAAACAGGTCTTGGTAAAGGTTCAACCTACCCTGTCATTTTCACTCGTTTCAGCGATACGCTTGTTGCACAAGGTGAACCGATAATCCTTCCCTCAGCCTCAAGCAAACTGGACTATGAAGGAGAATTAGCCTTGGTCATTGGTAAAGCCGGATGCGCCATATCTGAAAAAGATGCCTTTGATTATATTGCTGGTTACAGTTGTTTTAATGATGCCTCTGTTCGTGACTGGCAGAGACATGCCAGTCAATATACTCCGGGTAAGAACTTTCCTGCTACAGGTGGCTTTGGCCCTTACCTGGTCACTCCTGATGAAATAGATAACTTGCAAGAACAGCATGTCTCTACAAGACTAAATGGTGAAACAGTTCAGGACCAACCCATATCTGACTTGATATTTCCTATCCCCTATCTGATTAATTACATTTCTTCCTTCACTCCGTTACTGCCAGGGGATGTTATTGTCACTGGCACACCAGGTGGTGTAGGTGCGGCAAGAAAACCGCCGTTATGGATGCGGTCGGGAGACACAGTTGAAGTAACGATCGGTCAAATCGGTACCTTATCAAACACTGTAATAGCTGAAACCTAATTTTTAAACTAATGATGTTTTAAAGCAGTCTGACTATGCACATAGGTTAAAATAGTTTGTTCTTGATTGGCTCGTTTAGCGTAAGCATCAGAGTGAACTAAATCGACTGAATTACTTCCTTGGCATTGACAGAAAATGACAAAAAATAAAGAAAAACAAAAAACAGCAAGCTTAAAACCTGTTTCGATAGTTGATTTAATCGCTGCTGAATGAATTTTTGAAGACTTTGGCGGTTCAAGTAACGATCGCTATTATTTAGTTTTGTGATCAGTCAAAAAAACAGGATCAGAAAAACTAATTCTTCTGACCCTGAATATTTCTGTTTCTTTCTAAATCACTTACAGCTTTATAAATGCCAAAGCGTTATTAGGATTCATTGGAATAACCAGTTGATGCTGCACTGAGTCATAGCACATGGATGCCGCACTCGGAATGCCAACCGCAATGACCACCGCTTCCTTGCCTGGTTCAATTCTGGAAACACTTCCGAAACGAACTGAGCTAACATATTTAGTACCATCTCCAGTCACTACAACGCCGTCATTACCGGCTTCAGCAGCATATTCGATACGAACAATATTGCCATTCGGGTCAAAGGTAATCACCGCATTGGAGCCAATATTAACAACAACGACATTGCCATCATTATCTACAGCTACGCCATTTGGTCTAGATAACACATCGCCTTCAGCAAGCACTGAATTAGATCCATCTGGCATGACTTTGTAAATCAAACCAGCATTAGAATCTGAAATATAAGCGGTGCCATCTTCAGCCACACCAATGCCATTTAAAAAACCGGCATCTGAAACGAAAATTGAGTTTAAAGGCTGGCCACTGGCCAAATCAAAGGAGCGTAAGTAACCGGAATCAACGGTATAAAGCACTCCATTTTGCACAGCGCTTCCAATTGGATCAGCTAGTTCCAAGCCCTCTCTTGTTGCGCCAATCCATTTGGAGGTATGAACACTGCCATCTGGATTAATTAGAGAAACATAGCCATCTGGATCAGCACCCTGAGCACGAGTGCCTGCATTCATTGATAAAATCAGGTTTTTATGAGGATCAAAAGTACAGCTTTCAGTAAAATGGAAACTGCCGAATACTTTAACATTTTGCGACATCTGCATTTTGATGCCCGCTTCATTGACTGAACCAAGTGGTTCACCTGCCTGAAATTCCTGGGCGGTTGCTGAAACTGTTAGAACCGATAAGGCTGAGAGCACTGCTGCTGCTATTTTAGTTTTCATTATTTCTCCTTGAGGTTGTTTAGTGTTACTAGTTTATAAAAATCCGCATTAATACTAATCATAATTTATAGTATTCATCTTCATGGTATTACTAATGTAAGACGACTATTCCTTATAGAGCCGATAATGATACCCCATAATAAAACGGCGAAGTAGATTATAAGTAAATTGGAAGCGGATTAGACTCAGTTAAAAAAGTAGAAAAAATAACCTAAAACCAAGCGCTTTAGCAGTCCTTGACGTGCTCGAGCCCTTGTTCTATTGCGTAACTGGCGTATACTTACCGCTCTTTTTTATCAAACCGCTAATAATATTACGTTAAGGAGAATATTAATGACAAACTATAAGACCCTCTTGCGAGGCGCGATCTTTTTTCTAGCGACTCTGACGATAGTCGGATGCTCTCAGGAAGAAGCAAGCATGCCTGCTGAAGCTAGCAATGATATGGCAATGGACATGAGCTCAGAAGTAGCCGATATGGCAATGGACATGGCGGAAGAAGGCCATGGCGTGATGACCGCTGCAGAACAAGCCAATCTGGCTAGAGCTGAAGAATGGTGGCGCACTGTATTAATGGGTGGCCGTCTTGACCAGGTCGAAGAATACATGACTGAAAGATATATACAGCATAACCCTAATATTTCTACCGGGCGTGATGCTTTTGTCGAATTTTTCAGCCAGTTTGCAGAAGAACGACCTATTCCCGAAGAGTTTCCACCAACAGAACTAAAATTTGCCAAGGGCGACTATGTTGTTTTTGTCTGGGAAAGAGAAGGTGAAGACCCTACAAGTGGTGAAACCTATGCCTATAACTTTTTCGATATAGTTCGGATGGTGGATGGCAAGGTTGATGAGCATTGGGATAGTGTCTTTCGCACAGCCCCTCCTCCCGGTGCACCAGTTATGCCTGTTAATCCCGGTATAGGTCCTCGTCCGGTCGCTCCAGCCAACACAGCTGCTGAGCAAGCTGTTGAAGAGCTGGTTAATATTGAAATGAAAGATATTCTGCAATATCAAAATATTGATCTAGCCATGGAAGTAATGGCTGAAGACTATATTCAGCATAACCCTAATGTTCCAGATGGGCGCGATGGCTTTGTTGAATTCTTTAGCCGCTTTGCTAACCCTCAGCCAATTCAGGACGAGTGGTTAGATGAGCCTGAATTAATTCTGACTCATGGTGATATCGCACTGTATATGATGACACGCTATTCCGAAGATCCTTCCAGAGATAATGAAGTCTACAAATGGAACTGGTTCGATATGTTCCGAGTAGAGAACGGCATGATTCAGGAACATTGGGACGGTGCAACTCGAGATAATAATGTGCCTCCAAGTGTTGAGCCACCAGCTGGTTTTGTTTCTTGGAGCGACCAATAAGCTAGAGCCTAGCTCTAGAAAAAAGTGCATAAGATAGCATAAGATAAAAGTAAAAAGGGATCACCTAGTGATCCCTTTTTTTGGCTCTATTTATTATATTTCTTATTATATTTGATTTTATTATATTTCATTACTTATTAATTAATTGCTTCCATATATTGGTTTTATAGCTTACTTCATTTTTTTTAGCTCTTTAATTTTTACCTTTTTACATTTCCACATTTTTTTATTTAGCAGGTCTTTCTGCTGTTATTTCTGCTTGTATATTTCCAATTCATTTTTATACCAATAAGCTGAAAAAAATCTGATAAAAAGCTGAGCCAAAAGGTTTCAATTATTTAGTATTTAGCTTTATTTTATTTCGCCACCTTTATACAACCACTTAAGTGCTTCTGGGTCTGGACATATCTGCTGCCCCACTGAAAGCAGGTGTTTAGATATCTCTTCATTCATGCCATCCTCCTTGGCGGCACCAACTTCGCCTTTTCTGATCATAGCGCCACTTTCCATGACAGGCACTTGAGTTTCACTGATTACTTCAAACTTACCGGCATGCTGCTTCATCCATGGAAATCCGGTGTATTCTGAAATAGCATCCCATTCAGTTTTGCTTGGGCTAATTGATAAAAAGTCGGCTATTTTTTGCAGTGAACCATTATGATCACGTTTCATATCGGCAAAATGCAGAAACAGCACGTTTGGCTCAAACCTCAAAAGCCACCATGCAGCCAGAAACCCAAAAAACATACCTTGCATGCCTTTATCATTGATAACATCATAATAAAATTCAGGGAAATTATTTCGACTCATTGCCTCTTTTGGCATGCCCCATAATTCATACCAAGCATCGGTATGTTTCTCCATAAAAGGTCTAAAAGAAACCAGGGCTTCCTCCGGATTACGACATACAACAATGTACCGAACAGTCTTATTCGCTCCAGCTTTTAAAAAAGGGACTTCGGGAGGCGCTGAATGCGTTTTAAATGCCCGCGGCTTATTAACAGGCATGGAACTCAGCAGATCAAGTAAATCCTGATCGGACTGGTCGGGGCGGTTAAAAAATTCTATCCACGGAACTTCAGCATAAACACTTTGAAAGTCGGGATTACCGCCATTCAATAACTGATAAACGATATTCATGGTCCAGGTGGTTCCACTTTTAGGTGGTACTGAGATTACTATATCCTGATCCCGCCACTGTATTATTTGCTGAATTTCTGGACGAATCCAAGGTGGTGGACTAGGCTGTGCGATGCTCATCTATGCATTCTTCCTGTTAAGTTTTGATAAAAATAATTTTGAAGACTTTCTTTTCTATAGTCTAAAGCCTTTACAAGTCAAGCATTAGATGAAAATGACTTGGATGCCATGCGTGGCAACCTCATTCTGGAACCAATTAATAGTCTTTAATTGCTTTCATCGAAGTATAAGACGCTGATAGAGGACTAAGCTTAACTGCTATGCTTTAGTCGGATTCTTGATCTTTATCATGAGCGGGAATATCCAGTCCCATTTTATCAGCTCGGCGACGCCATAAGCGTCTGGCATGTTCCTGCATATCCGCCTGCTTGTCTTTTTCATCCATTATTTCAAAGCCAAGTAGTGTTTCCAGAATGTCTTCCAGCGTAATGATACCTTCCATACCGCCATATTCATCCACTATCAACATGATGTGCAGGCGGTTTTTAATAAATAGTTCAAAGGCTTCATAGACAGACTTGCTATCTACGACCGCTTTAAGTTCACGCTGATAGTGCTTGAGAGTATTCTCGGAATTACCTCGAGTCTGTGCCAGCAAGAGATCGCTCTTAAGCACAAAACCGTCAAGATGCTCACGATTACTCTCATAAATAGGAATTCGCGAAAAACGCGTATCATCATAGGCACTGAAGAACTCGGACACTTTCATGGAATCCGGCAATGAAAACACCACAGGTCTGGGCGTCATAACAGATTTAACCGGAGTTTCATTTAATAAAAAGATGTTCTGTAATATTCGTGATTCCTGCTCTTGTAATTGCCCTTCTTTTGTACCAAGTTCAGCCATGGCCGCAAATTCTTCACGTGAAAAACCTTCAGGGTCATGGTTGTTAGAAATCCCTCGAGTGATTTTCTCTGAGAACCAGACAAAGGGATAAAGTACCCAAACCAGCATTACCAGAATATGCGCAGTGAGCCCTGCCAATTGACGCCAATATACTGCACCAAGCGTTTTGGGAATGATTTCTGAAAAAACCAGTATCAGCAGGGTAAGAATTGCTGAAGCCAGGCCCACCCAGGCATTTCCAAACACAACAGCTGCCTGTGCACCTGCCCCGGCAGCACCAATGGTATGAGCAATAGTATTCAAGGTCAGAATGGCCGCCAGAGGCTTATTGATGTCCTCTTTGAGCTCTCTCATCAAGGTGCCACCAGAACGATCCTGCTGTTCCATTAAGGTTATGTGAGCTTTAGAAACACTCAGGAATACAGCTTCGGTGATAGAACAAAGAAACGAAAATACCAGCGCAATCCCCACATATAGAAATAGCAGTCCCATTTAAGCCTTACCTGCATAGCAAAATGGCGCACTAAAAATGCAAGGAACCATGGTTAATAAACTCAGAAATACCTCTTCAACTTACTTAGCTCTTTCCAAATAACCTTGGGAAAGCATGGGGATTCTGACAATTCGATTTGCCGCATTAGGGCCAAAGGCGCCATTAAGCACAATCGCATAAAGTGATTTTTTATCCTCACCACTAAAGGCTACGCCGTGCAATCCACGTGGTCCAGGAATATTTCCCAGCATACTGCCATCAGGGGCAATAACATCAACGGATGAACCGGTGCTCACATAAATACGCCCCTCAGAGTCCACGGCCATACCATCACCGCCACCCTCACTTAATCTGACGAAATCACGCTGATTAGTGAGTGAGCCATCTTCTTGCACATCATAGGCAACAATAACCGGACCATTGGTCACATAAAGCGTATCCTCATTTGGGCTCAAAATAAGGCCATTAGTACCGATGACATCACCATATTTTGTCACCACTCCATCTGAATCAGCATAAAAAAGTCCGGCAGCGGTGATAGTAAAATATACGCCACCTAAACTATCCGCCATCAGATCATTCATAATGCCACTAAGACAATCAATTGGGTCGCCTTGATACTTGTCTGCAAAAACATGACGTTCTGGTTCAAGCTTAATGATAGCTGAATGCAGCCCACGCTCCAGTAGAAACAGCTCACCCTGCTTGTTTCGGGATAAGGCACCACCAGTATTGGTGTTGTCATGAACGACCTCAGCAGAACCATCAGGGTTTAGACGAATAACATTACTTGCATCATTATTAGCGAACATTAAGCCACCATCTTCAGTAGCAATATGGCCATCAGCCTGATTACCATTCCAGGACCATACTGTTTCCCAATTCTGGCCAGCACTAATTACACCCGCAATAGACGATGAGGCTGCAACAGTCTCTGTTGGCGGCGGCATAATCAGGCCTGTTTGAGGCTCTCTTGGTGGAAAGCCAAAGGCGGGGGCAGGATTGCGACAATTTTCACGCACTTTCGCTAACTCAGGATGCTGCCATGATTGCAGGCTATACCCAGGATCAAAAGCATCGGCTACACTTTGTGCATAAACCGGAACGACTAAAAACGTCAGGAGACTAGATAGCAGCACTTGAAATTTCATTAGAACCTCTTTTTTCTTATTCAAATAATTGACATGGTCTGCTTGGATTGTATGCAAGGGGCTCTAAACTGTCTAGGAATACCAAATTTTCCAGCACGGTAATTTAAGCTCTTTTATCGATCAGAATCGTGTATATTTATTCTTACTGCATGTAATCAAAAAATATACACCGCAATAAATAAACAGGACAAAAATCAATGACAAGCGCATTAATTACCGGTGCTAATCGCGGCATCGGTCTGGAATTAAGCCAGCAATATTTCACTAATGGTGACAGAGTTTATGCCTGCTGTCGTAATCCAGACTCAGCTCAAGAATTAACTGCACTAGCAAAGGCCAGTGCTGGCAAGGTATCGATACATTCTATGGATGTGTCCAGTGAAGAATCCATAAAACACTGCGCACAAGAATTGTCTGAAGCTACAATTGATGTGCTTATTAACAATGCCGGCGTTTATGGCGGAGAGCATCAATCTTTTGGGGATGCCAATCTGAATGATTGGCTCATGACCCTGCAGATCAACACGATTGGGCCTTTTCGAGTAGCGGAAGCATTCCAGCAACATCTTCTTTCTGCTCAAGACCCTAAAATGCTGACTGTATCCAGTCAGGTAGGCGCTTCAACCTTCTCCATGCCTATCTACGCCTATTCCAGTACCAAAGCGGCTGTTAATAAAGTCATGCAAATTCTTGCGACTGAATGGCAACAGCATGGAATCTCAATCTGCTTAATCCATCCGGGCTGGGTGCAGACTGATATGGGGGGACCGGATGCAACCATAACGCCTCAGGAAAGTGCCGAAGGAATTCGCAAGGTCATTGAAAAAATGGATATGACGAATACGGGCAGTTTTTTCAAGTGGAATGGTGACATTCACCCCTGGTAAGGCTCTCTATCTTTAGTCCCAGGCATAAAAAAGCCCTGCAATCGAGCAATGAAAGCAGGGCTCTTGATCTATCGTGCTATGCTGTCTGGATTATCCAATTCCACCACATCCACCACCAAGAGGATTTGCTATCAGATCACCATGAGCAAAATGAGCGTCCAAAGCACGTTCTGACACAACAATCACAATGAATTCTGGATTGCCATTGCCATCTCCCAGAAGGTGACAAAGGGCAACTTTATTGGCCTTGGCAAAAGCACCCAGCGCTGAAGCAAACAGGTCTAGCGCAGACATGCTAAAAATATTGATTTCTCGACTTCGTATTTTCATTTAATGACGCCTGTAGCTATACCGCTTGGGTATAAAACTTCTTAACATGTCTAGAACATAGACTTGAGACAATAAATATTAACACAGCCTTTAAGAATCTGCGGATAATGTGAATGCGTTTATGCTAATCTGATCGGCTACCAATTTACATAATATCTATAAACTTTAAAAATAATTCAAAGCTGAGGAAAACAATGAAAACACCAATGATCAAAGGCCTATTTTTCATAACGAGTATATTTATGATGTCTGCTGCCCTAGCGGTTGCACCAGATTTTATCGAGAAACTGAATTCAGATGCTCGACCAATGGAGGACCGTGCCAGAGATGGCGTGCGTCGTCCCTATCAGGTCATGGAATTAGCCGGCGTAGAAGAAGGCATGACCGTCGCAGATGTTATTTCTGGTGGCGGTTGGTATGTGCGCGTTTTATCCTTGGCGGTGGGCGAAGAAGGCACTGTCTATTCACAGGGTTTAGGAGGTAGAGGCGAACCACCTGAAGACATAGTGGCCATGGCTAATGTTGAGCCTGTATCGGCAGTTTCAGATATTCCTGATGCTAGTGTCGATGTCTTAATATTTGCTCTTGAATCTCATCATTTTGTCGGCGCAGCCGGTGCAGACATGTATGGCCAAATCTATGATGCGCTCAAACCCGAAGGCCTTGTTATCGTCACTGATCATATCGCCGACGCAGATAATGAAAATTTTGCCAACTTGCACAGAATACCTATCGAAGTAGCCAGAGAAACCATTACTGCGGCTGGATTTTCTATTGAAACGGAATCCAACATCCTGCGAAACAATGTTGATGATCATAGCCGCATGATTTTCGATCCTGTGCTTGGCAGAAATACTGATCGCTTTTTATTTGTCGCCAGAAAACCGTCAATGTAAAAGCCCTTAACTGCTGTCACCAGAATCAACCAAAATAAATTTTGGTGACAGCGTTCAGTTTTGTTTCAGCGAAAACGTAGATTACCTCGATGTAAATCGCTGATCGATTTACATCCCATTAGTTTCATATCCCTGATTAATTCTTCATGTAATATACCCAGTGCTTTTTCAACACCAGGTTGCCCGGCGGCAGCCAGAGCATAAAGATAAAGCCGTCCGCCTGAACAGGCTTTAGCACCAACTGACAGTGCTTTTAAAATATGTGTCGCGCGTCTGATACCTCCATCGCAAATAACGTCGATTTGGTCACCAACGGCATCACAAATTTCTGCCAATTGATCAAAGGGCGATCGAGAACCATCCAACTGTCTGCCTCCATGGTTGGAAACCATAATTCCGCTAGCTCCTATGTCGACTGCCCGTTTAGCATCCTCGACCGACATCACCCCTTTTAATACGAATTGTCTTCCCCAATTTTTATTCACTTGTTCGGCGTCTTTCCAGGTCATAGATTGGTCTATCATACGGGTAAAGTAGTCACCAATGGATACTGAAATATTGGTCCCCTCTTTTACATAATCTTTTAACTGCGACAGTTCGTAAGCCGGATGAGTAAAATAATTCAGAGCCCAGGCCGGATGCGTGGCGAAGCTCATCAGGCTTTTCAACGTTAATCGGGGTGGAGTAGTAAAACCGGTATGCAAATCCCTTTCACGATTGCCTCCGACTATAGTATCAACGGTTAGGGCCAGAATCTCGAAATTGGCGTCCTTGCTGCGGTCAATCATATTCTGTGTCAGTCCCTTATCTTTATGGTAATAAAGTTGAAACATCTTGGGTGTTTTAATTTTCTCTCCAACTTCTTCAACGCTTACAGTCCCTAATGAAGAAACACCAAAAATAGTATTGAATTTTTCTGCCGCACGAGCTACTGCCAGTTCCCCATCATGGTGGAATAAACGCTGTAAAGCGGTGGGAGATAAAAACAGGGGCATATCAAGTTTTTGGCCAAGCACGGTAGTTGATAAATCAATATTTTCGACGCCCGCTAAAATATTTGGGACTAAATCTACCTGATCGTAAGCAGATGTATTACGACGGTAAGTCACCTCATCATCCGCTGCGCCATCAATGTAATGGAAAATTGGCCCAGGTAAGCGCTGCTTGGCTAAGCTGCGAAAATCTGAAATATTGTGAACATCTTTCAAACGCTTAAACATCAAGATTACTGCTCCTTTCTTAATTGCATACTAATGAAACTGACAAGACTCACTACAATCAAAACACTTAATAGAGTACCAAGATTTAACCAGCCTCTGGTGCCAGACCAAACAATGGCATAACCCATTGAACCTGCCAGTAAGGCATAGTAAACAAAAGCTGCCAGGGTTTTCCGAATAACCAAACCCTCTTTACCCAACAATCCCACTACTGCCGATGCCGCGACAACATTATGCACACAAATAATATTTCCGGCGGCACCTCCGACAGCCTGCAATGCTACAACCCAACTTGGGTCAACGCCAATACGTTCTCCTACTCCAAACTGAAAAAGAGAAAAGGTCATATTGCTAACAGTATTACTACCAGCAATAAATGCCCCTAAGCCGCCAATAAAGGTAGAGAAAATTGGCCAACTGGACCCCGCTAAATCAGCGACTCCTTCGGCTAAAGCATTCGGCATTTTAGCAAAGCCTGCCAACCCTCCATCAGTATTTAGAAAGACTTGTACCATAGGCACTGTGACTAACAGCGGCAAAGAAACCTTGAGCATATTTTTGCATGAACCTTTAACTGCCAGTCCGTAGGATTGTATGCTCATTTTGTGTATTAGAAATGTTGATGCAGACACTACAATAAAAATAGCGGCGGGTGAATATAGCAGTTGAATGTTACCAGTACCGACACTGGAGTTAAAAATATTCGGCCATGCAAAAGCAAATGATTGCAAAAAGGTATTGACGCCAAGTGCCGGAACCCGGGTGATTATTAATAATAAAGCCAAAAGCAGATAAGGCACTGCAGCCATTAAAATTGGCATTGATTTTTTTTCTTCAGATCTAAGCGGGTCTGCCTGAATTTTTACCAAGCCTGTCCATTCCGGTTCCCAGTCAGCTTTATCTGGAAAATCCCAAATATCATTGTTGTCTGGCATAAACCACCCGGCTTTTGCTGCTGGAATAACAATTAACAGGCCTATCATTCCCCCAAAAATAGAAGGAAATTCAGGTCCAAAAATATACGCGGCTATTACATAGGGGATGGTCATAGAAAACGCAGCAAACAGTGCAAATTTCCATACTTTAAGACCATCAACAAAGGATTTATTAGCCCCGAAAAAACGCGTCATTAGGGCAACAACAAATAGGGGAATAAAAGTGCCGGTAATGGCATGCAATATGGCTACTTTTTGAGCAACCAGTTCTAAAAATGGTCTGCCTACAGACTCTATGCTAGCTCCATCAATTCCGTTTTCTTGAATATATGCAAAAACACTGGCATCACCTGATAGGCCCGAACCCACGCCTACTAAAATTGGAGTACCAAGAGCGCCAAAAGAGACTGGCGCACTCTGTATGATCATGCCGGAGACGACAGCTGCCATTGCCGGGAAACCTAAGCCCACTAACAAAGGAACCGCTACAGCAGCAGGTGTCCCAAATCCGGATGAACCTTCAATAAAAGATCCAAATAACCAAGCAATCAGAATGACCTGTATACGCCTATCTGGCGAAATATCGATGAAAGCCTGGCGGATAACTCGCATGGCACCACTTTGCTGCAAGGTGTTTAGTAATAGAATAGCGCCGAATATTATATATAGTAGTGTCACGGCAACGATGATGCCATTTACCGTTGCTGCAGCAATTTGATTTAAGGAAATTTTCCATACTGCCAAACTTAAAGCGACAACAGTAATATATGCCAGAGGCATAGCCCGTCTGGCTGGCCATTTCAAAATGACTAGAAAAATAGCAACAATCAGAATCGGAAGAAAGGAAAGCAGAGAGAGGGTTAATGAATTCAATAGCGGTTCCTTTTTTATTAGCGTCAATCAGTGGCTGATTGAACTTTATCACTAGTTATTCTGAAAATTTACGCGGCATTTCCATAAAGCATGTATTGCTAGGCAAGCAACAATCCCAGCTTTATGTCTGAACCTTAAAAATTAGAGACTAGACGATGGATATAATTCGTATAAGTTAGATCTCTTCGAAATATTATCAAGGAGCAATTTCTTTATTGCAAGAAACACTCTTTGGCGTTTATAGTGCTAGCCTGTTATTCGTACATCTACATCTGTTCACGTTATCAATTTAAAATTTAGCGCTTCAATCAAAGCTTATAACTCAAGGGTTTTATATGCCAACTGATCACTTTACTTCATTTCATCCGCCTCAACGTACCCTGATGGGCCCAGGGCCTTCAGATGTCAATCCCAGGGTTCTGGAAGCCTTGTCGCGACCGACCATTGGTCATCTTGACCCACTTTTTATTGGCATGATGGATGAACTTAAAAGTCTCTTGCGCTATGCCTTCCAGACAGAAAATGAGGTAACACTGCCTATATCTGCACCTGGCTCAGCCGGCATGGAATGTTGCTTTGCGAACCTGGTAGAACCAGGCGACAAAGTAATCGTCTGCATTAATGGCGTTTTTGGCAGCAGAATGAAAGAAAATGTCATCCGTTGCGGTGGTGAAGCCATTATTGTTGAAGACCTCTGGGGACGAGCAGTGAACCCTTCCAAGGTCGAAGATGCTCTAAAGGCTAACCCTGATGCCTGCATACTGGCTTTCGTTCATGCAGAAACCTCTACCGGCGCTTTATCGGATGCCCAAACTCTGGCGCAACTTGCTCATGATTACGATTGCCTGTGCATCGTTGATACAGTAACTTCGCTTGCTGGCGTACCACTCAAAGTTGATGAATGGCAATTGGATGCAGTCTACTCCGGCACCCAAAAGTGCCTGTCTTGTATTCCTGGCCTTTCACCGGTGACCTTTAACGAAAGAGCGCTAGCAAAAGTGAAAAACCGACAATCCACGGTGCAATCATGGTTTCTGGATTTAAATCTCATGTTGGGATATTGGGATGGCGAAGGCAAGCGCGCCTATCATCACACAGCTCCTATCAACCCTCTGTATGGCCTGCATGAAGCGCTTTGTATTTTGCATGATGAAGGCCTTGAGAACTCATGGGAGAGACATCGTGTTACACATAATGCTCTGAAACAGGGGCTTGAAAAAATGGGACTGGAACTATCCGTGCCAGAGGCCGAACGCCTGCCTCAATTAAATGCGGTTATAATTCCTGATGGTATTGATGATGCCGCTTTTCGTGGCCTCTTATTGAATACCTACAACCTTGAAATCGGCCCTGGTTTAGGCGAGAGCGCAGGTAAACTTTGGCGTATTGGCTTAATGGGCTATTCAGCAAATCTAGGTAATGTCCTCTACTGCCTGAGTGCAATAGAGACATTACTAAAAAGCAGCAAATAATTGACTATAGAGCCTTAGGCGGAAGGTAAAGCATCGACGGTCGCAATCATTCTGCGTCGCATGGCCTCATCCGGTAAGCGCCCTACCATACCTCCGATATTATCAGCCATATTTGTTGGCCTGCTGGTTGATGGCGTTGCTGCTGTGATTGCAGGATTACTAATAATAAACTTAAGGAAAAACTGCGCCCAGGTCGTGGCGTCGAACTCCTGAGCATAGTCTGGCAAAGTCTGCCCTCTAACTCTTGACCATAATCTACTTCGCCCAAAGGGTAAATAACACAAGACGGCAATACCGCGCTCCATCGCCAAGGGCAAAATAACGTCCTCAACACTCCGGTTATCAACGGCATAATCTATTCCAATGAAATCCAGATCTTCATTCTGCATCACTTCGATCAAACTGGGATATTGGTTTGCAAAAGTCGTAGTAATGCCAATATAACGAATTCTGCCTTCCTCTTTGTATTCTCTTAATATGGGCAATTGAACATCTGGTGAGGCCATATTGTGCACTTGAATAAGATCTATCACCGATCTCCCAACCCGCTGAAAAGAGGCTTCTACCTGTTGACGCGCTCGCTCAGGGTTAGCGGTACCGCCGCCTCTACCGGCTACATTTAATTTGGTTGCCCAGAATAGTTGATCTGCAATACCCAGTTCTTGTGCGATTTGCCCCGAGATTTCTTCTGATGAGCCATAGCTGGGAGCGGTATCAAAGACTCTGCCGCCCATTTCAGCCAAGGTTGAAAGCACTCCTCTAAGGGCGGAAATATCCTCACTTCTGGCAACTTGAGAAAAATTAGCTGAACTGCCGAGACCGATAGCCGGAATTTGTTCACCTGTAGATGGAATGATGCCCATGATCAGCTCGCTTTCAGCTGCACGGCTTATTAAGGCCGGATTCATAGCTAGTGCTGTGCCTGCACAGGCACTATTCTGGATAAAACGTCGTCTGGAAATCGCTGATTTTTTAGAGCCTGTATACATAATATTTCGCTCCGCTTTTATTATCTCAGTGTTTGATTAGTGAATTAACTGTTGGCTGATATTACTGCCTCATCATTCCCCAGTCCATGATCTTCAGTCTGAGTATTTATGGAAGCCTGACCCTGCGCTTTACTTTTTTGCTGAAGGCCCAACCAAATACCCAGGGCTCCCCATACAATAGCCATTGGGATTGTAATAGTCGCCAGTGCAAATAAGCCCATGCCGAGTCTGCCAATTAAACCTTCTGTCCAGGCGCCGACTACGTCTCCACCGCGATAGACAAAAGTATCAATAAAGGCCTTCGCCTTGTATTTATCTTCTTTACTGATAACGGTAAAAAGTGTTTCTCTGGCCGGACGCATGATGGCACGCTGCACCGCTCGGTAAATAGCTTCAAATACGATCAAGGTGGCCAGAGTGCCGATGATCGTGAGTCCAATCATGCCGAAGACCACTATCACTGGCAAAATCGCAAGCGCAACGGCTACTCCCAGGCGCTTCATGATATGCCCCGTCACTATTAACTGCATAAACAAGGTGGTCAGCTGCGTGATAATGTCAATTTGCGCAAACAGAGTCGTCCGTAAATCAGTATCATCACCTACCTGTGCTACCAGATCCAAGCGGGTGAAATAAAGAAAGGTTCCAATCACCGCAATAATTAAGACGTATGCAGTAATCCCCAGCAAATAAGGTGAACTCAAGGCCGCACTAAAGCCTTCCCAGGCACTGCCGCCAATCACTGCATCGCGATCAACGCTGGCCGCTGAGCTATCTCCAGCTACGCTTGCAAAAGATTCTGTTGAACTAAAACGAAAAACCAGCCAGGCGAAAAATACGCCCAATAACAAAAATATGATTGAAACCAGAATTAGATTGGCGGTGCCAATTGGCAAGGCCAAGACAGATGTCAGCCATGGGCCAAAAATAGCACCTAATGTTCCCCCGACAGCAATGGTTCCATATAGGCGCTTACTTTGCTCAAGCTTATAGGTATCCGCCATCGTGGCCCAAAATACCATGGTGTTAAAGAGGTTAAAGACACTGTACCAAACATAAAAGACTCTGCCACTTACCTGCCCCATTGACTCTGGCGCCAGAGTCAGGAACAAATAAAACACAAATAGGCTGGCGGCAAAAAACAGATAGGTACTGGCCACAAAGGTAAAGCGCCTGAAATGGCTGACTAAAAAACCAAAAACGGGGTTAACCA
The DNA here is from genome assembly GCA_965661005.1 of Pseudohongiellaceae bacterium. Taxonomy (GTDB): domain Bacteria; phylum Pseudomonadota; class Gammaproteobacteria; order Pseudomonadales; family Pseudohongiellaceae; genus UBA5109. The sequence continues at coordinate 39,772 of CBFICB010000007.1, read as the reverse complement.
ATAAAGTAAAAAAAGCCGTACCCAGGAACAACCAGCGCACTGTATCAAGGCCGCTTTCCATGCCTAGCGCTTCACGTGCCGGTCTAAGTACCATCAAGGCTGTGAGCAGGCAAAAGAAAAATAATCCAGATGCCAATACAACCGGAAATTCTTCACGTTGTATGTTTGTAAATTTTTGAATAAAGCCTGTCATCATAAAATTCTCTAGCGTTATCCTTCTTTAAGTAAGCTCTGATTCTAGAGTGTTCTATGCATTGACACCAATATACTTTACTCGAGCTTATACTCAGCGACTGATCAATTATCTAAATTAGAGCTCTCAAAAATCAACCAAAAATAGCTCTAAGTGTCTGCATTGTCTGAGGAGTTTTTATTAATCCTGTGTCAGTCAAAATTTGTTTATTGAAATGCCAGAATATTAGTGCGTTATGGAATTTAAAACCCAAACTTAACTCCATTCAGTTTTGTTGATAAGGTTTAGCTCATTGAAATAGTCAAAAAACAAGGGTGTATTTAATGGTTCCTCACTGACTATTGCCGAGTCAGGATAAGCTTCTAAATATAATTCAATTAGCGAGTACTGGTTTTCCATCGCCAGAAGAAAGCCCATGGTTGGCACTATCACAAAAACCGTATAGAGCAGCGTCAGAATATAAATATAGGTATTGGGGAATTTTTGACCTATAAAGTAAATCACAAGCATATAGGCTGACCAGATTGAAAAGAATTGCCACTGGAAACCGGCAGCTTCTTGCCTTAGCAGAGAAATCAAGCTTATAAATTCATACTCTGACATAACTTCCTCTTATTTTTTTTAACTTTTTTATAGTGCTTTCTGTCTATTTTTTTATAGCTTTTTTTGTAATTTTTTTATAGTTCTTTTATAGCACAGCCTTTTAAAAACATTTGCCTATCATGCTAATTGATTTTAATAACTGTTTAGATAATTTTTATCTTTTATTCCAATAAATCAGCCAAACAACAAAGCTACTCTTATAACCCTACCACGAAGCTTTAAAATCCTGTAAATTCAGTAATCAGTAGCACTGTTTCCGCCGATCATGGAATAAGGCCCTAGAAAAACTGATTGCCGGAATAACAACTAAAACCTATAAATAATAAGAATATAGATCAATTTAGAAAACCAGAAAGGGAAACCCATGAATTTAACATCAAAATTAAAACTCTTAATGATAGGAAGCACACTTACGCTTTCAGGCTTTGCTTTTGCCCAACGGAACGGAAACATTCCGGAATTAATACCTTTCCCGATGGACTTTGAAACCTCACGGGAACATTATGATTATCTGCTGGATCATTACAAAGGCGGCATTACCCATGATTATATGAGTGTGCCTAAATGGGAAGGACTTTGGTCTGCCGGTGGTGATTCCGGCATCCGTTCAAATGCCCTGTTCCGAAATGAAGATGGCGAAATTTATGACGATGTCCTTACTCCAGAATATAGAGCCGCATGGGAGTATCGCCTTAGACTTGGCGATCAGGCATATAACGCTGGCGTTGATTACGATCGCTTGACGACTTGCGAGCCAGCGGGGCTTCCTCGCTGGTTTATGGAACCTTATGTCAGGGAATTCATTAACACTCCTAGTTATTCCCTTTGGCACAACGACCTCGGTAACGATACTAGACGCATTTATATCAATCAGGAACATATCAATATTGATGGAACGCATTTTGCGGCCGGAGACAGCATTGGATTCTGGGCCCTAGATGATGAATTAGGCGATGTTCTCATTGTGCATACAGAAGATATTTATCCTGCAGATTTCTTCCGTGGCACACCACCAACCAGCAATCAGGCGGAAACTGTCGAGATTTGGTATGAGTTCTGGGATGCTGAAAATGATCAAGTCAAAGTCGCGGTGAATGTGTATTTTTATGATGATCTGATGTTGCAGAAGCCTCTTAATATTGTATATACCTATCAACATCGACAAGATATGGAAGATGCCGGTTTGAGAATTCGCTACTGGGAATGCGCTCAAAACAACAATACCTATCTGACATTTGATGAAAATGGCTTACCCAACACCCAGTATCGACTTCCTGGTGAGGACGGTTATGTTGATCCACGTGGTATCCCCACAACACGAAACCCGGACTTACCCAGAGGTTTAATTGGACAGGAAAAAAATCCAGTATTTGATGACGCCTTTGATTTTGCATTTTAAGTAAGCCACAAAGTCAAATAAGCTAAAGCCCCTCACTGCCTGGCAAAGGGGCTTTTTACAAGTTTTGGTAAAACTGGTCTTTTTGTAACAAAATTGGGCTATGAGCATCTCTTACTTTCACTGCTTTCATTACTCTTATTCCTCACATTGCTCACAATACGCACACAGGCAAGAATATGGTTCGTATAATATTTTTTTGGATATTGACTACAGGCAGTTTGGCGGCAGAACCTGACTGGACCCATTATAATGAGCTATTAGATTCCCACCTGATAGCCTCAGAAAAAGATGGTCTGGCTCTTAATCTCGTCAACTATGAAAGTATTGCGGCTGACCCTGTTTTCTATTCAGTCGTTAATCAAATTATTCAATTTGATGTCGAGCAGTTGAGTTCAGATCAGGAAAGACTGGCATTTTATATCAATGCCTACAACATTCTGACCATCAAACTGATTCTGGATAATTGGCCCCTTGATTCAATCAGAGATATTGGAAACTTCTTTAAGGGGCCATGGGATGTGGTCGTGCTGGAAAATTCAGATGGCCAACTGACACTGGATGATATTGAGCATAATATTATTAGAAAGTTGAATGAGCCTCGAATTCACTTTGCTGTCAATTGCGCTTCTGTAAGCTGCCCTGACCTGCGTCATGAAGCCTATCAAGCCGAAAAATTAGATGCACAATTAGATGATCAGACCAGACGTTTCTTAAACAATGAAAAAGGACTTTCATTAGAGAGTGACAGCCTAAGACTATCTCAAATTTTTGACTGGTACGGAGAAGATTTTGAAGTATTTGGCAGCCTGGAAAATTTTGTTGGTTTGTACCGCCCCGAACTTCAGTTTAATGAACTTCGTACAAACCTGCGCTATAACTGGAATTTAAATTCTACGCCTTAATTAATTACTAATTTTCCATTAGTATTTTTTAAAATTTCTTTTTAATCACTGCCGCTACTGAGCTGTAAAGAAAATATCGCCATAATATGCCGTCGTGCTTTGACCGGTATTATCACTGTCACTCATTATGGCAACCGCGTGAATTTCTGTAATATCCTCACCAAAAAGCATTTTAAAATCTTCACGAATGTTACGTTTTTTACTAAACCACTGGCCTACTTCACTATCTCCGGAACGAACTGCCATCATCATGGTGTTTCTGGTTACAGCACTTTCCCATTGCGAATTAATCTGCTGGTTGCTGGACCAGACATAATTGACTGCCCTGGTGTTCCAAAAAAAAAGACCACCTGAAGCTACAATGAAAATACGAACCGGATAGTCATCCCCCTCTCTGGACTGCTCATCATTTGCATTAAAAACATTGTCAACTTTCCATGACCAGTTAAGGTAAGGAGTCTGTGTTAAATCAATATCTACTTCGCAAAACATGCCAGAGGCAGCAGACTCAGAATATGCTTTTAGCACCTGTCCTTGCCCTTCTTCTTCTACCAGTTGGTAGAGCGTATTACTAACAAAAGCCTGTTCTTCCCAGCTAGATAAATCACCCTGAGAGAATAAACTGATTCCCGGGGTTTGGCTGTCTGGGATTTGGCTGTCTGGGATTTGGCTAAAAGTATAATGAGCAAGCAGAAAAATACTGGCAGTGATAAGACTATGAAATAGGAATTTATGCTGCAACATTTTTCTTAAACAACCTTCAACAGGGGCTTAGAATTAAAAGAGAAATGAGCACAATAATCCTCTTAGGCGTAGTTGCAGAAACCCACCAAGCATTATTGAAAACCATGGCGATGGATTCTTATCAGCGACAAAGATAACTGCAAACAGTAATGAAACTGTTAACTAAAAACTCTTATCTCAATTCACGCAGTTCACGCGCATCACTAATACCTCCAGCATTAAAGGCATTGGTAAAACCTGCTTCTTCCAGCATTATCAGTGCACGACCAGCCCGACCTCCAGAAGCGCAGTAAAGCCCTATTCTGGTATCTTGATCCAAACCGAGTTGATCAACGATAGTCGCAGCATTCATTGTCTGAATTGGAATATTACGATCACCATCAATGTGATCACTCTGGTATTCTTCAATAGTTCTGACATCAATCCAGACAATATCGGAATCTACCATGCTAGCAGCCGTGTTTTGATCAGCGTTCATGCTGGAACAAGAGCTTAAAAATATAGTTAATAGTAAAACTATTAATTTAGAACTAAGTATTTGCTTCATTATCTATACTCCTAAAATTCTTTTTATTTTTTTATTATCCTTGATCATCATCACTAAGCCATACATTTGAATCAAGTGCTTACCTAAACTTCATCAAATAGCTAAAGCCTATTCGGGCAAACTCAAGGCTATCAATTTTGCTGTAGAGTTCTGATCACTCAAGGCTGCGACGATATATTGTTTGCCATTGAGCATGTATGTCATCGGCATGCCTGATACTGTGCCGGGGAGGTCAATATGAGTGATCACCTCACCAGTTTGCTTGTCTCTGACCCATAAACCTGGTGCACCACCTTCACCTTCACCTTGGAACAATAAGGTTTTTGTCAGCAATAAAGTGGAGTGAGTATCTTTGCCAGTCGGTGGAAGGTCTACACCTTCAAGCAAGGGATGATTCTTGATGGCTTCCGGTGTATCACCATTAACCTGCATCCATACATGTTCACCACTTGTCATATCAATCGCAGTAATTCGACCATAGGGAGGTTTGACAATAGGAATGCCTTGAACCGTCGGTGTGATGGCATTCTGTGAAAGCACATAATCAATAGTGGAAACCGAAGGTATATTTTGTAAGGCTTTAACATGCACGCGTGTGATGGTTGGAATATATACCATACCGGTTTCCGGATCATAAGCCGCGCCTTCCCAATTCGAACCTCCCGTGGAATGAGGCAAATGCAAAGTGCCAAGCGTGCCGTCAGTTGGATCCTCATAAAGACTGGGTGGAGTGAACAAGGTACTTAAACGATAATTGGATACAATTTCTCTGGCCATTGCTGCAATTTCTGGCGTGAAATCGACTATGTCATCCTCCTGAAAGCCTTGCCTGTCATAGGGGGCAGGCAATAATGGAAAAGGTTGCACTGCAGAGGTCCACTCACCAGGCACGTCTGTTAGCGGCACCCTTCTTTCTTCAACTGGAAATAATGGCTCTCCAGTGGATCTGTTAAATGCAAAAAGGTGGCTTTGTTTAAGCATTTGGATGACGATCGGAGTGCCATTCGGCAAATCTGCAACAATTGGTGCTGCCGGCGTATCAAAGTCCCAAATATCATGATGTGTGGTTTGGAAATGCCATTGCATTTCACCCGTTCGGTAATTAACAGCAACCGTGGAGCTGGAAAATAAATTATCTCCATGCCTGTCACCACCATAGTAGTCGCCTGTTGGTGCCTCTACCGGAATATAAACCAAGTCCAAATCGGCATCAGCCGATAAAGGAGCCCAAGCACCTGCATTCCCGGTTATATCTGCACCCGTTATCCAGCTTTCGAAACCTGCTTCCCCTGCTTCCGGTATCGATTTAAAAGTCCAGAGCAATTCACCTGTGTTCGCATCATAGCCTCGAATATCTCCTTTAACGTTACTGGCAGTCAGTGGTCTGGAACCAACTGTATGAGCAGCCCCAACGATGATCACATCTTCCACAACCAGTGGCGGGAAAGAAATACCGATGTCGATCACATCTCTGTCTACCGCAAGGCGCAAACCATTTTTCAGATCAATGAATCCGCCTGCACCAAAGCTCTCTCTGGGCAAACCGGTTCTGGCATTTAATGCTACCAGAAAATAACCAGGTGTCACTGTGAATATCGTTTCCTGTGCCCCGTTACTGTAATAAGAAAGTCCTTTCCCCGAACCTTTTCGCGGAGCAATGTTAAAACGCTCACCTTCTTGTGGACGCCACATCCATAAAAGCTGACCAGTCGCAGGATCCAAAGCTACAATATTTCTGGTAGCCCCGGCAGTGGCATACATCGTACCGTTCACCATCAATGGCGTAGTAACGCTATTGGTTTCCGGATTAGGCCCAAAAGGGGCAATATCAAAAAGCCAGGCCTGCTCAAGTGCCTCTACATTTTCAGCATTTATTTGATCCAGAGGGGAATACCTTGTTGAGTATTCATCTCCTCCTAAATGAGTCCAATTAACCGTCTCACCGCTTGTCTGCATCAGAGCCGGCGGGTCAATTTGTATAGAGCTTAATACTGCACTGTTTGAATTAGTCGGTAGATCTATACTTACCGACGCTAACAAAAAGGCGGTGATATCCAGGTATTCCTGATTAGTGAGAGAACCCGGGTTTTCAGCCGGCATGGATTGACTCACCCGTTCAAAAAGCTCCTGAGCACTGCGCCCCGTCCAGTCATTTTGTAAACGTGCGTTAATTTCTATCGGGATATGACAACGGATACATTGAGCCTGAAAGATTGCGGCTCCACGGCCAGAATCTAATTCTTGGGCTAAAGTCATAGAATTCATGAAACCTAGCCAGACAATTAAACTTAAAACTCTCATGATGTTAGATACCCCTTATTGTATTTATTAATGCTTTTCTCAATATCTTGCTATGAATCCTAACAGCAAAAGTAAAACAATTTACCGATTTTGCAAAGATGAAATAACTAAATAGCTAAAACTAATGCGGGGGCTAATTGCCCCCGCTTTATATATTTTAAAACTATCTAAACAACTTAGCGTTTATCGACAAGCACTTCGCCACCAAGAATAGTAACCATGTTGGTAAGCATGCCATAAATATTTTCAGTTGGATCGCCGGCCTGTAAAATAATATCAGCCAGTTTGCCTGGTTCAAGCGTGCCCAAGTCATCTTCCATATTGATATAACGCGCTGAATTTGGACCCATAATCTGATGAATATCAGTCATGGAAAACACAATGCTAAAAGATTTAAGTTCATGCTCCAGAACTGAAATATCTGCAAAGTTCTGATCAGTCGAATACGAGATAGTTCCATGAGATGGGTCTGCATCCCAAATGCGTCGAGCATTTATGATGGTATAGCCACCTTCAGTTCCTGTAGCCCGACCTTGTGTATCACGATTTGCTCCGGCAATGGCTTCAGGCCAGGCATTACCATCCCTAAAGCGAGGCATATTATCGCTTGGGTATCGAACGGGTGCGGGGTACCCAGATTCTCGCTCAAGCGTTGGCGCACCAAATGCGATAAGCCCCGAGATAATGGCTCCTTTTGCAGCAACTGCCTCAGCCTGGTCATAACTGGTCCAGTCTTTATTAGGCAAATGCACTAAACGGGTAACGCCAACATCGACTGCCGCCACTGTGGCTGAACTGCTGACAGCATGCACATTAACCTGAAGACCGACTTCAGCAGCTTCTTCAACGATTGCTCTCAGGACTGTAATTTCTGATTGGGGTGGCGCAGGTTCTGGGGTTAAGAGAATTTCACCAGTATGCATAATACCCATTTCAGCCAATTCGCGAACTGCCGCTCGAGCTTCTGCCGGTGTTTGGCGTAAACTGATACTGCCTGATGGAAGCAGGCGCGGGCCAAGTACTTCCCCGCTAGTGATACGATTACTTAATGCAAGATTTCCTTCAGCCTGACCACCGCCATTTAACACTGTGGTATAACCGGCTTCCAGTAGTGACAGCATCTGAGCTTCGAAATCATCACTGTCTCTGACATGCTTATGGTCATCGATAAATCCAGCCATCGCTGTCAGTCCAGTCGCATCAATGATTTCTCCAACTGTTCGTCTAGGAATCCCAGAAGATACAGAAGATATGCGCCCGTCTTCAATCACGATCGAACCATTCTCAATAATATTTCCTGGGGTCGTAATAATTCGCGCGTTGGTAATGGTCAGATCCTGCGCCATTGCATCTAAAGCAAATAGCTGCATAAAGCCGCCCAAGATAAGCGTTTTTGTTAATAAGGTCGTTTTTTTTATCATTTCCCTTTCTCCAGTGGATTATACTATCAGTTGCTTAAAGTGCTTGGAGTATATAGGAAAGATAAAAGCTCTGACCAGACTGAGTATTTCCTGTATATTGGAAATAATAAGGATATGTACATCTCACTCTATTTAGCGTTCCAAAAAACCAGCCAGTAGCAACACTCATACTTTAAAAATGAGCTAATATAGTTTTTAATGTCGCTATCAATTTAATGTCCCAGATATTATCTGCAGTAAGGAAATACATGACTCATCAAAGCACAAACTACAAAAAACCTAGCTCACTAATCTTGACCGGCCTCATACTTTTTTTTCTTAGTGCCTGCGGCGGTGAAACCAGCACTGAAGAGACTATTACAGCGGCCAGCTCCGAACCTGCACCTGCAATTATTTCTGCTCCCACAATTGCTGATGCTGATAACAGGCCTGGCGACTGGCTTGCTCATGGCCGCACCTGGTCTGAGCAACGATTTAGCCCTCTGGAACAAATCAACACAGATACAGTCGAGAATTTATCACTGGCCTGGTATGTCGACTTGCCAGGAAGTCGGGGCCAGGAAGCCTCACCAATAATAGTTGATGGCATCATGTATACCACAACTGCCTGGAGCATCGTCCATGCACTTGATGCTCGTACTGGAGAAACACTTTGGTCTTACGATCCTGAAGTTGATCGTTCTCATGCCGTTCATGGATGCTGTGATGCAGTCAATCGCGGGGTCGCCTGGTGGCAAGATCGTGTAATTGTTGGAACGCTTGATGGCCGATTAATTGCACTTGATAGTGAGACCGGCGAAATGCTTTGGTCAGTGCTGACCGTCGATTTATCTCAGCCTTATACCATTACTGGTGCGCCACGAGTGGCAGAAGGATTAGTCTTTATTGGTAACGGTGGTGCCGAATTTGGCGTGAGAGGATATGTCACTGCCTATGACATTGAAACCGGCGAACAACGCTGGCGTTTTTATACTGTTCCCGGCAACCCGGCTGATGGCTTTGAATCTGAAACCATGCGGATGGCAGCTGAAACCATGCGGATGGCAGCTGAAACCTGGCAAGGTGAATGGTGGGAGTTGGGCGGCGGCGGCACTGCCTGGGACTCGATGGCCTACGATCCTGACTTGGGTCTTTTATATATCGGCACAGGCAATTCATCTCCCTGGAACCCGTTAATTAGAAGCGAAGGTGTTGGCGATAATTTATTCGTCTCCTCCATTGTTGCCTTGGATGCCGATACCGGAGAGTATGTTTGGCACTATCAAACCACTCCTGGGGATGCATGGGACTATACTGCTACCCAGCACATGATACTGGCCGATCTGGAGGTCAGTGGCGCCATGCGCCAAGTTATTATGCAGGCGCCTAAAAATGGCTTCTTTTATGTCATTGACCGAGTGACAGGTGAATTTATTTCTGGTGAGAATTTTGTTCCTACAAGCTGGGCAGAAGGGATTGATCCTGAGACGGGTCGACCGAACATACTCGATTCTGCAAAATATTGGGAAACCGGAGAAGTATCTTTACAGTATCCGAGTTTTTTGGGTGGACACAACTGGCATCCGATGTCTTTTAATCCTGAAACTGGACTCGTTTATTTACCAGCACAGGAAATTAGTTTTCCTTATACGGCGGACAATGCATTTGAGCCTAAGGCTCTGGCCGCCAATTTAGGCATCGATACAAAAGTCGCCAGACTGCCTGATGATCCTGAAGTCATTGCCGCAGTCAAATCGGCAACACTTGGCCATTTAGCTGCCTGGGATCCGGTCGCGCAAGAGGAGCGCTGGAGAGTACAATATCCAGGACCCTGGAATGGTGGTGTTCTATCCACTGCTGGTGACCTGGTTTTTCAGGGTACAGCAGCCGGCTTCCTTAAGGCTTATGCCGCCACTGATGGCAGCGCATTATGGGAATACCCAACTCAAACTGCGATTGTTGCTCCACCAGTCACCTATGAAGTGGATGGTGAGCAATACATTACTGTAATGGCTGGGTGGGGAGGCATATTGCCCATTATTTTAGGGCCTCTTTCAACGAACTCTGGCCCTACCCTGGCCAATAGCAGAATACTGACTTTCAAACTAGGCGGTGAAGTAGAGTTACCGGCTTACGAAATAACAACACCTAATGTTCCTGATCTTTCTGCTATTAGCATCGATACAGAAATGGCTGAGCAAGGCTTTGCAGTTTATGACCGCTATTGTGGTGCTTGCCATGGTGCCGGAGCAGTCGGCAGCGGCGTCATTCAAGACTTGCGCTATAGTGCTTTTCCTGCGAGTTCTGAAGCATGGGCCTCTGTCGTTCTGGAAGGCGCTTTTGAAGAAAGAGGCATGGTTGGCTTTGGGTCGGAGTTGGATGCAGATGACGCTGAAGCAATCAGGCATTACATCTTAACCCGACAAGAGTTTGCCGCTAGCCAGGAGTGATGAGTTAAAAACAAAAACTTTGTTTTAAGTCTTTCGCTTATCTTTGGTCGAAGCTAGGCAATCTTTTTCATATAAAAAGAGCCTGGCTCATGTGCTGCTGTTAAGAAGGGCGTCACACCTTTTAAGTCATCAAAATGCTTATGGCGCAAATAGTTTAAGGCAGCAATAATTTCCCAACTATCATTGTGGCTAAGGAAGGCTTCCAATAAATATTGCTCATTCCATAAAGTGACTTTTTCTTCCAGCCACGCTTTTGAATAATTCTTAGGTAGAAAAATATCATGTACGTGAACAATAACGCCTTTATTCAGTGTTGGCAGCAACTCCAGATACTCAAACAAAACATCACCCTGCGGGCGTATTACATGAGAGGAATCGATAAATAAAATATCGTTTTCTTGCAGTTGCGAAAAAAAATCCAGCTCAACTTCTTCAACTTTTTCTCTGAGAACAGAAACATTTGTTTTTTCAAGCCAGGGCATTTCATATGGCTCAATACAGGTATGCTCACAAGTATAATCAGGTATTTCAGCCTTGTTTTTGTCTATCGCCCTAATGGCCATTAGGGTTGAATTGCCACTGCCTACTTCTATGATTCTTTTGGGTTTAATATCACGAATTATCTGGTACCAATACTCTGCATCACCAGGACCAAAGGAGCCGTTGTTTAAATAAAATTCCAGATCATCTTTTTTTTCTAAAGAGATATGTTCCAACTCCTTGCTATAGGTATATTTTTTCAGACGAGCAAGCTGTGCATCAACATTAAGTTTAATGCCGGGAAGCTTTCTGTCTAAAGACAAGTCTTTGTGAGGCTCACGAAAATCGAACTGCGGCTCGTAATAATGATTACGTATAGGAAAAACCCCTACCTGAAAAAGAGCCCTCTTGATATTAGGCAATCGGTGTACACCTTTTTTTCGCACGACTTTTAACAGCCAGGCGGAAAAGTACACAAAAGGCAAAAGCACGATATCTAAAGTCTTATAGAGAGCCTTTTTCATGAGAAATCAATTGTTAGGGGTTTATAGACTTTATGCAATCCACTCATAAAATTGGCGTATCGTACATATTAATAAATTCCCACGCCGCAGCTTCAGAACCGGTTACCGTGCTTACTTCAATTAATGCAGGCTTATTGTCATCTATGGCTTTTGCCAGAACAGGTTTAAGCTCCTCCGGAGTCGACACTCTGTATCCAGCAACACCAAAACTTTCAGCCAGGTGCATGAAATCAGGGTTCTTTAGGTCTGCTCCTATTAACCGGCCGCCGAATCCCATTTGCTGATCTCTGCGCACATTACCAAAGGCATTGTTATTAAAAACCAGTGTTATCAAACCAATATTGTATTGGGCTGCAGTCGCTAATTCCTGCATGCCAAACATAAATCCACCATCACCATTAACAGACACAACCGCACGGTCAGGATTAGCCGCTTTTACGCCCAGGGCTGTCGGGAATCCAAAGCCTAAGGTGCCCTGAAAACCTTCAGAAATATAAGTTCTCGGTTCATAAACAGGCATGCCTCCACTCCAGGTAGCAAACCCCATCTGGGATAGCTCAGGAACAAAACAACCATTGCGTGGCAATACTTCCCTAATCGTATTCAGAAAATCCATTTGGGGTTGTACTTTTTGAATAAGCTGCCAGGATTTAGCTTTAATCTCAGCAATCTGATCACTTCGAGACAGGTTTGGCTTGACTTGGGATTCAAGCTCAGATATCAGAGCACCACAAGCATCTGCGGCATCGGCCAGCAAAGCTATATCTGGAACAAAGCGGTCCAGTTCAGCCTGATCAATTTCAATTCGAATCAGGGTCCTGTCATCAGTGGGTTTTTGATGGTAATCGGAGCCTGGTACCCATCGCATATAGGGCATTTCCAGCCTAGAACCAACACCAATTAGTAAATCACAATCGTCCCATAAGACTCGAGCCGCTACTGGTGGAGCATAAAGCGGATGGTCTTCCGCAACGACTCCCCTACCACTTCTGAAAGCAGTGACTGGACAATTTAATAACTCGGCTAGAGCCAGCACTTCAGCGCTGGCATCTTGAGCACCAGAACCACACATAATCATGGGGTTTTTCGCTGTGCTAATCGCTTTAGCCGCTGCTTTAATTTTGTCCAAATCCAGGTCCGGCTTGATACCTTGCTGGCCTCCTGAGTCAATTTCAACATCCCAGCTTTTCGCCATGATATCCCAGCACATCTCTACCGAAACCGGACCAGGACGACCTCCAGTCATCGTTTCAAAAGCGGCATTCATAATGGTTGAAGAGTCCTCAGGTTTATCTATGCGAACGGCGTCTTTGATAAGGCTCTTCAGCGTACCGGCCTGATCCGATAATTCATGCAAATGGCCTCTACCGACTCCTAAATAACTTGAAGGAACCTGCCCGACAAGACATAGCACTTCAGAGCAATTTCCCATTGCGGTACAAAGGGCTGATGAAGCGTTTAGAACACCTGGTCCCGGGACCACTGCCATTGCAGCAGGCTGCCCCGTTGATTTAGCCGCTCCCATAGCCATGTAGCCTGCGGTTTGTTCATGTCTGGGAACAATGACATCAAAACCCTCTCTTGCGAAGGCATCAAATAAGGGGTAAATCTGTGCACCTGGAATGCCAAAAATCTGCTTAATACCGTTAGCCTTTGCGGCCAAAGCCATAGCTTCGCCACCTGTCATATTCTTTTTCATTAAATAAAAACCTTAATCTTCTGAGTAACTTTTTTCAGAAGAGATGATACCTACAATTACACGGAAGTTAAGCTCAAAATTACAATTAAATAATTAAATGGCTTGTAAATAAGCTAATAAGTGATAAATTCAATCCTACAAAACTTATTAGAAGTCATTAAAACCGTTAATTTTTTAGAGGTGAAAAATGAACATAAGATCAGACTTGCATAGCTTATTTCTTCGCTCAATCAGAAAAGCCCTTGTAATTCCTTGCCTTGCCTTAATTACTCAAGTGCCAGCATTCGCTGAACCACTGCTTATTCCCGGCTTTTTAGGCGTAGAAAGCTCCCATATTGAGGTTCCAGCCGACGGGGCTGATTCCACTAGTGCGTATTTTACGCTAACAAATTTTCACTATGAGCCTATATTGCTTTTGAGTGTTACTAGTGAAATCTTCGAGCATGCCACCATGCTGGATGCTAATAACGAAGAGTTGGAATATATCGAGCTACTTCCCGGCGAGCGTTTGGATATGCAAAGGAGTGGTATGCATATACAACTTAATAATATAAATGATTCGTTAAATGCTGGTGAAGTTCATGAAATTAGTCTGCTAGTCCGTCGCGGCCTGGAGCCCATGGAGTTTGTAGAGGAGTTCTTTGATAACTCTATTCGTGAGCTTCGTGGTGGTGGAATTCCCAACGAAAAAGAATATGTAATGCATGTTACTGTCGGGAGTTAATTTAGGCCTAACTAGCTCTTGCTAGTCTCTTGCTAGTTGAGCACTAGTGTTCGACTAGCATTAGTATATTAATCAGAGCATGAGCATGCTCAGCAGCCTCAATACCAAGATTAGTTAAATAACCCCCATCAACCTGAGTAATGATGCCTTTTTCAAAAAGGCGTTCGGCTGCAGCAATTTTTTCAGCTCCGGCTTCATGGTGAACTTTAAGCCATTCCTGAATACTATCCAGGTTAAACAGGCTCAATAAATTTAACTCTTCAATAAACTCTGGTCTAATCGCCACAACATCGTCCTCAAATAAACTAACTTTTTTTAATAACTGACTGACCTTTAGTTGAACTAGTCTGCCAAAGGATCCGGTCTCATTTGAAAATGCACGACCAATGGCTTACTACCTACGCCATCTTCTTTTAACCAGGGGGTTCTATCCCCGCTGGTTGCCCAAATTCCTCGCCCTTTCCAACCAGCATTAATATCATCAATTCGGCCTTCCATACCCTTGGCATAAAATCCCAGAGGATAGGGTAAGTTAAGCGTTACAAATTCATCATCAACTAAAGCATGTATACCATCATAAAGGTTCGCCGTAAGTATAGGAACGTTAGTTCCTAAACCAAGGGTGTCATGTTGATCCACCCATGTGTAGTAACTCGATTCGATGCTTTCTTCAGGGCGCTCATCGAAAGATGGACCCGGTGCCCGATGAAAGCTCCAGCCCTCATCACAATGACCTCCAGTTGCTTCAGGACCAGCTAAAGCAGAATTACATTTGCTTCGATCAAATTCTCCTAAATGACCACTTGCCAAAGATACCCAGACTACGCCATTGCGGTCTATATCAGCGCCACGCACGCCGTAACCAGGCAATGGCACCCTATATACTTCGGTAAGTTGGGAATCAGGGTCAAAGCGAGAAATTGAACCGGGATAACTGAAGGCCTGAGACCCCCAGACAGAACCATCTACCGGGTTCGGCATGACTGCATAAAAACCTTGTGGGAAGCGCATATCTTTTTCAGGATCAAGCGGTTCTCCTGGCTCCGTCCACTCATCACGTACACCGTTGCCATTAGTATCGATAATAAAAGGGGACCAGCCAATGGCCTGCTCCGCTTCTCCAGTTTCATCGAATAGATTTGTATTCAACCAACCAACAACCGGGCCGCCGCCACTAGTCCATAAAGTATTATTTTCATCTTCTGCAAATTGCAAATGATGCGTGCCAAAACAGGTATCTACAAAGGTGTATTCTTCAGTTTCCGGGTCATAGACAGATAATTGTCTGGAAGAATTATTATTGGGAAAGACTTGTGCCGATGGATGATCAGAGCCTTCCAGACACCACTCAGGATTCTGGTTATTTCTTATCCTCGCGGTATACCAAACCCTGCTATTGGCATCCAGCATCGGGTTATGAGTATTTGCTTTGCTATCCCAAATAGGCTCATCTCCCCAATAAGGTGAAGGCATAAGTACAGGGTCTTCTATCGTACTGGAAGTATCGGCATCTCTTACCGGTGCCATGAAGCTGCTAGCAATATTGGCTATGGGATCAAGAATTGGAAATTCATCAGTACTCAATTCTGGTGAGCCATAGAGCGGCCCATAGCCATTTATTGTCGGGTCTCGCCTGTCAGTGCCTGACAGGTCATGTAAATAAGCCTTATCTGTTAACCAGTCACGCACAGTCATCACGACATTTCTTTCCAGGCCACTTGGACGCTCTGGTTGACTTGTTGGCAGCTCACCGGCTGCAATACGATCAGTCCAATCACTTAAATATTGATAGGGTAAACCTAACAATTGTCCAGCTGCAATTCCTACCATTTGCCTACCAGCCTGACCTGATTGCATGCGTCTAATCCAGGCTTCATGCGAGCTTTCTAAACTATTGAATTGTTCCGGGATAGTCCTGGTGGCGAGCTGCCCCAACTGGTGACAGCCAATGCAGCCCATATTCTTTATCCAGGTCAGGTAAAAATTCATGCCTCCATTTAAATTAGAGAGTTCTTCTTCAGTCGGCAAATCGAGCATTGAATACCAGTATGCCGCCGGATAAATTTTAGCAGCCGTAGCCGCGTCGGGAGCAATAGTGGCAGTAAGGTCCAACTGATCGCCCGGATTAGCTGCTACTTTTGAAGAATCCGATAAACCATAACCTCTCACCCATACCTGGTAGTCTGCAGGTGGCAAATCAGGAATTAGATAACGACCTTCATCATCAGTCACAACTATTTTCGAGTAGCGGGTTTGTAGATCCTCTGTCTCAGCAATCACCCATACCCCTGCTTCAGGCCCCGCAGAGCTGGTAACCACACCACTTATATTATCGTTACTTTCCTCCCCCTCATTCACTAGAGGGCTCGATTGCATATCTGTAGTGTTATTTGCTTCCTGTTCGCTACTGCAGGCGACAAGATAAAAGGGAAGGATAAAACCAAGGCATAAAACTAGAGGCAATTTGAGATTTCGCATGATGCACGCTCCTGCTTGTTCTTTTTATATTTGCATATAGCTGGCAAGATAGTTTACGTGGACTATCATCAACTGACAATCCTGATGAATGTTGGCATTTCACCAGCTTATCAATCCCCCCCCCCACGGCCATTGGTGAAGTGCTGATTAATTTATGGTCATTAATTAAAGTGTTTAATTAGTAGTGTGTAGGCAGTGCTGGTAAAATCAACTCAAACCCAATCATATTGTCTTTTTACCTGCCAAGTGCTTTATGAGATCGGCTTTAATATTGCAGATATAATGCAAATTCTTTCTTAATTGCGATTTAAAAACTTATGTCGAAAAATAATTACAATCCTATGTTCAGTCGCTTAAAGCAGGAAATCCAGGGCGAGGTTCTCCACGATACTTTCTCAAGAGGCCGTTACAGCACTGACGCATCTATCTACCAACTGATGCCAATAGGGGTCGTTATTCCTTCTTCTGAAGAAGATGTGGAAATTGCAGTCCAAATTGCCGCAGAAGAAGGCGTACCAGTTTTGCCAAGGGGGGGTGGCACTTCACAAAATGGTCAGGCCATTGGAGAAGCGCTTATGATCGACACCACCAGATCTCTGAACAAGCTAATTGATTTCAACAAAGACCAGGCGACAGCCTGCGTTCAGCCTGGCATGGTGCTGGATGAGCTTAACCGCCAATTAAAAGCAGAAGGTCTTTGGTACCCCGTAGACGTGTCTACAGCTAATCGCGCCACCATAGGCGGAATGACCGGTAATAACAGCTGTGGCGCCCGTTCAATTCGCTACGGCAATATGGTTCACAATGTCCGATCAATAGAAGCCCTGCTAGCCGATGGTAGCAGAGCTCATTTCAAAAAAATGAATGGTGAAGCGCTTGCCAATACAAAACATCAGTCATTAATTAATCAGCTGCTTGCACTCGGACAAAGAGAAGCTGGTGAAATTGCAGAACGTTTTCCTGATTTATTAAGACGTGTAGGTGGCTACAATATTGATGAATTAGTTAAATCAGATCCAAATCTGGCAAGACTTTTAGTCGGCTCAGAAGGAACCCTGGGTTTCTTTCAACGCATCCATTTAAACCTGCAACCCATTCCAAAGAATAAAGTTTTAGGTGTCTGCCACTTCCCTACTTTCTATGAAGCCATGGATAGCACACAGCACATTGTAAAACTTAAGCCCTCAGCTGTGGAATTAGTTGATCGTACAATGATTGACCTGGCTCGAGATATTCCAATCTATGCTCAAATTGTTAATCGTTTCGTTCAGGGTGAACCACAAGCTTTACTATTAGTGGAATTTTCAGGCGAAGATCATGGCGAGCAACTGAAAAGCCTAAAGCAACTTGTAGAATTAATGGGCGATCTGGGTTTTGCAAATGCTGTTGTCGAAGCAAGCGATGATTTTCAAAATGAAATATGGGAGGTTCGAAAATCCGGCCTCAACATCATGATGTCAATGAAAGGCGATGGCAAACCGATTTCATTTATTGAAGATTGCGCAGTTCGGCTAGAAGATTTAGCAGAATATACGCGGCGACTGACAGACATATTTCATAAACACGGGACAACTGGCACTTTTTATGCTCACGCGTCGGTTGGCACCTTGCATGTCAGACCAGTTTTAAACATGAAAGAAGCAAGTGGCGCCACAAAAATGCGTGATATTGTCGAAGAAACCATGGCCATGGTACGTGAATATAAGGGCTCACATTCTGGCGAACATGGCGACGGTATTTCACGCTCAGAATTTCATGAACCAATGTTTGGCCGCCGCATGGTTGAGAATTTCGAGGAAGTAAAAAATTATTTTGATCCTGATGGTTTATTTAACCCTGGCAAAATAGTGAAGCCGCATAAGATGGATGACCGTAGCATAATGCGCTTCGCACCTGGCTATTCCCCTATCGATATTAAAACAAGTCTGGACTGGTCTGAATGGGACGGTTTCAATCGTGCCATTGAGATGTGCAACAACAATGGTGCTTGCCGAAAAGCCAATGTCGGCGTCATGTGCCCATCATATAGAGTCAGTAAAAATGAACAGCACCTAACCCGTGGACGAGCGAATACTTTACGCTTGGCTATTACCGGCCAGCTGGGTGCCGACGCTTTCACTTCCGATGCAATGTACCAGACCATGGATCTTTGTGTCGGCTGCAAGGGCTGTAAACGTGAGTGCCCCACTGGTATTGATATGGCGAAAATGAAAACCGAGTTTCTGCATCATTATCATCAAAAACATGGTTTAACTCTGAGGGATAAAGTATTCGCCTATCTGCCTCGCTATGCGCCCAAGCTAAAATATTTGAGTTTCCTGCTCAATCTACGCGATCAAATTCCTGGTTTTGCAAAAATTTCAGAAGCATTATTGGGCATAAGCAGTAAACGTAAATTACCACGTTGGCGCACTGATCACTTTAGCCCAGCAGCACAGGAAACAGATGATAGCGACAACAGACTAGAAGTCATTCTGCTTGTCGATACCTTTAACAGTTGCTTTGAAGCTGAAAACGCCAAGGCGGCTTTGGAAGTACTTGTTGCAGCTGGTTATAAGGTTACATGTCCTAGCCCGGTCGACAAAGGCAGACCTTTATGTTGTGGCAGAACCTTCTTTAGCAATGGTTTGCTGGATGAAGCCCGTGTTGAAGCCAAGCGGATGATAGAAGCACTATTGCCTTATGTAAAACGTGGTGTTCCTGTTGTTGGACTGGAGCCTTCCTGTCTTCTGACGCTAAGAGACGAATACCTTGGCCTACTTCCAGGAGAAGATACTCGCATACTTTCAGAAAATGCTTATCTGTTTGAAGAATTTCTAGCCAAGGAAAAGCTCGAGGGCAAATTAGATCTTAAATTAAATCCTATCACGAGCAAGCAAGCTTTATTGCATGGCCATTGTCACCAAAAAGCCTTTGCCGCGATGTCGCCTGTTCAAGAAGTTTTGAGTTTGATTCCAGACCTTAAGGTTAAAACTATTGATAGCAGTTGTTGTGGAATGGCCGGATCATTTGGCTATGAGAAAGAGCATTATGAAGTATCAATGCAAATGGCAGGCCTGTCATTATTCCCGACGATAAATAACGATCAGGGTGGTAGTATTATCGTCGCTGACGGCACCAGCTGTCGCAGTCAAATTCAGCATGGCACCGGAAGAGAAGCGCTACACGTCGCCAGAGTATTGCAGATGGCGCTGGCTTAAATTAAGCCTATTGCCCACAAGATACAAACCGTTATAAAGGAAACCAGACCGCCAACAAGCGTTGCTCCACCATAACTGAAAACGGCATCTGTCACACTTAATCGCGATAGCGAAGTACACACCCAGAAATAACTACTATTCACATACTTAATAATGACCGACCCACTGGCGCCAGCAAGCATGGCTGCCTCCGGCGAAAGCCCAAGTGTGCCCAGCATAGGCGCTACCAATGAAGCTGCGGTGATCACACCCACTGTCGTAGAACCAGTTATCATGTTACCGATAATGCCAATGACAAAAGGCAGCATGATAGTTGGCAAACCATAATCCGTGAATATTGCCGCAATATAATCTACTGCTGGCGTGCCTCGCAGAATGGCGCTCAATGATCCACCTAAGCCTGTCACAACAAGTATCATGGCCGAGGTCTTTAAGGCTGATTCTACCCACTCATCTTTGGCTTTGTCCTTGTCATCCACACTTTTGATATTTCGATAAGCCAGCCATACACCAACTGATAGCGCGATCACTGGCCAACCCAAATAAGCAAATATGGTTCTAAGTATGTGCCCATCTTCAAACACAAGAGACACAACACTTTGTGTGCCAATTAAAATAATTGGGATCATGATCGGCATGTAGGAGCTAAGCGTACTGGGCAATTCGGAAGGGCCATCAGCATCTAGATCTTCAATGGAAATTCCCTCAAATTCATCACTTGGCATAGTACTAATACGCGGTCCTGCAATAAAAGCCCCCCATGCCCAGCCGGCGATAGAGCCAAAAAAGCAAGCGATACCGCCAAATATAATGGTCTTGCCTATATCTGCACCGACAATTGCTGCTGCAGCTAATGGTCCAGGTGTCGGTGGCACAATGGCATGAGTTAGCTGTAGGGCTCCGACCAGTCCTGTAGACATCGTCGCGATACCCACACCCATGGTTTTAGCGGCAGAATGTACTAAAGGGTTTAAAATCACATAAGCGACATCTGAAAAAATAGCTATGCCGATCACAAATCCAGTAAGCGTTAAAGCCAACGGCATACGTTTGGTACCAACCAGATTAACCATGGACCTGGTGATCACCTGAATTGCTCCGGTATGCTTTAAGGCTTCCGCTATAATAGAACCCAGTACAATCACAACCCCGATTGAGCCGAGAGTATTGCCAAAACCACTTTCAAAAGCATCAATAAAATTATTTTGTTGAACGCCAGGTAAAATACCAAACAACATAATAGGAATAAGCAATGCGAAAAACACATGCCATTTCCATCTTGCTATTAAAAATAGCAGCAGGAAAATGATTATTGCAAAACCGATTAATGAAATTGCAGCGTTATTACTGACCGCTGTTGAAGCATCCATTATTTATTCCTTTTATTATTTTTATCTAGCCTTACTCCGTTTCAGCCAAGTAATCCAGCGCCGCATTAACGCCGCCTTTATTATATGGAATATCTGATAGACTCAGGCCCATTTCAACTCCACTCAAAGTCCCGGCCAGCATTAGCTCATTTAAATCCCCAATATGTCCTATTCTGAAAATTTTACCCTTAAGTTTCCCCAATCCAGTCCCTAGAGACATATTAAACCGCTGTAAAATAATGCTACGCAAAGCATCGGCATCTTTCCCATCAGGCACCAGGACTGCCGTTGTTGAATTGCAAAACTCATTCGGGTTTAAGCAAATATTTTCGAGCCCCCAGGCACTAACAGCTCTGCGGGTAGCCTCAGCAAAACGTCGATGCCTGGCAAATACATTGTCCAGTCCTTCTTGATGCAATAGATTCAAGGCTTCCTGCAGACCATAGAGTAAATTGGTACTTGGCGTATAAGGGTAATATCCTTTTTGATTAAAATTTAACATGGCGTCCCAGCGCCAATAAGAGTGCAGTGATTTTGAATCTTTGGATGCCGCCAGAGCTTTATCACTGACAGCGTTAAAACTAAGCCCCGGTGGCAGCATTAAACCTTTTTGCGATCCACTAACCGTCACATCAACTTTCCACTCATCGTGAAAGTACTCAGTACATGCCAAAGAAGACACTGCATCGACAAAAAATAAAGCCGGATGACCTGCCGCATCAATTGCCTGACGAACTTCAGCTATTCGGCTCGTTACTCCCGTTGATGTTTCAGTATGAACCGCTAACACCGCTTTGATGTTGTGCTGAGTATCCTGTCTTAGCGCTTCTTCTACTTTCTCTGGCTCGACTCCATGACGCCAGTCACCGGCAACCCACTGAACGTCAAGGTTTAGTTTGTCTGCGACCTCTTTCCACAAGCTTGCAAAGTGTCCAGTCTCAAAAGCGAGTACTTTATCGCCAGGTGAAAGTGTATTCAGCAAGGCACATTCCCATCCACCTGTGCCGGAAGCTGGATAGATAAAAACTGGCGATTCAGTATTAAAAACCGGTTTTATTTTCTCAAAGATATCAAAAGTCAATGCGGGAAAATCAGGACCCCGATGATCTATCACTGGTTGAGCCATGGCACGTAAGACACTGTCAGGCACATTTGATGGGCCTGGAATCTGTAAAAAATGTCGCCCTGGTTTAAAAGTAGCTTTGCTCATTCCTTATCCTTATTTATCAATTGCTTCATCTTATAACTCAGTAAATTATGATTAATTATATATTTTTTGTCGGAATGTAATGCGCAGGTTTTTTACCTTTATTTTTATACCTGACAAAAGCAGCACTAACTGATTCCAATTCCTCTCCCCGCTTAATTGCTTCGCGGTGATTGAGAGGTACTGCTTCTGAAGAGTTCGGAGGAGGCATCACATTAGCAGAATAATATCCAACTGGAGATTTATCACCAGAAATATCCTTAGCCAGATCTATATCTCTTTCATTTGTTGCTTTTGGGACAACGCAAACACCATCTACAATTTCTAAATCCAGCCACCATTTTTTCACCAGATTTCGTTTACCAAAACCCAATTTATCATCGAGAAGCACCGCAATAGGTACCATGAGAGGTTTGAGCCAGCGGGCATGAACACCAAGCCAGGTGCCCACGCGATGCAGTAAAGAGCCATCAGCAGAAACCACTTTATTCAAAGGGCAGGTTTTCATGCAACGTCCACAGGCTGAGCCCTTTTGGTTTGTTACACGGTATCTGGTACAACGTTCAACATCAGGCTTCCAGATTTCATAGCCGTTGAACATAACTTTTTCTTTAAATGGAATAGCACTAACCGGACACTCTCTGGCACACTTCAAACAATTTTCACAGAAATATTGCAGCCCAAAATCAATCGGCTTATCCACTTCTAGGGGGATGTCTGTCGTTAATACCACTGATTTAAACCGAGGGCCTACATAAGGGTTTAAAACAAGCTCCCCAATGCGGCTGAGCTCTCCCAAACCTGCCCATAGCACCAGAGGAATATGCAATACATCACTGTCTGCCTGAGTGTGTGGTCGAGCAGAGTGCCCTTTTTTCCTCAAGAACTCTGACATAATGCCAGCAATTTCTGCACCACGCAGATAGCCACGCATTGACTGACCACCAGAAATCCAGTCATCTCCACTGGCTCCTTCCATCGTCCCATGGCCCTGGTCAATTAACATGACCACGGCGTAGCGATGATACGGAACTATTTCTGTGCCATCCATGTGGTGGCTATACCAGGCATAGCCTGGAATTTCACAAATACCGACAAGATCAGCACCTAAATGGTAAGCAAGGGACTTTAGGCCTTTAGCATTAGCAACAGGATCACTCAGATCTGTGCTCTTGGGCTGTGACACTTCGCCTTCCTGTTTTCCAGCCAAGGCTACCAGGGAAGGCACCATTCCTCCCGTTAAGGGGTGTTTAACAGCAAATCGTGTAACTTCTTTTTGTGCTTTATCGCCAAGATCGCCCACTCTTGCTCGCGCAAAAAAAGCAGCTCTTTTGGGAACCCGTGGCACTTCATCATCCAGAATAAGTGTTGTGGGCCGCTCAATTCTTTTTACCTGCTCCATCGGATAAGGACTTAGGTGGCTTTTCCGCTTATTGCGCCGAGTAATTTCTCGCAAGGACATGGCGCCATTAAGCCCTATCCAGTTAAGCAGGGTATTAATTTTGGAGCCGGCTTTAAAGGGGATGTCCAAAGCTAATT
This sequence comes from Pseudohongiellaceae bacterium, assembly GCA_965661005.1. Lineage (GTDB taxonomy): Bacteria > Pseudomonadota > Gammaproteobacteria > Pseudomonadales > Pseudohongiellaceae > UBA5109. The sequence goes on along the minus strand of CBFICB010000007.1, from coordinate 16,012 downwards.
CATAATCCGTTGAAACGATCCCTACAGCAAAATTCTTGCCTAAAAAAGGGCTTTGAATATTTACCTTATCGGCTGTGCGTTCAGCGATTCCCGATAACACAGCCAGACGATCAGTATCTAGCAAACTGTTCCCTTCGATATGCGACTGAGCATTAAACCCTAATCTTCTGATATATCCGGATATTGAAGCGGCAATCTCGGCGCAACGCATGCGAGCAATATCATGCTCACTTGAAGTTAACCACTCATTGGCTAAATTATCTTGCTCAGGTAATCGGCCATAACTGACACTAAACACAACGGCAAAGGAATGCTCAACTTGAACGGCATCTATAAGCCATGCGTTTTCTGGAATTTTGCAGATACCGGCGTGTGAGGCATCGAGGAAATAAACTGCGCCTTTCATATCAACACTTCTACGTTCAAGGGAATCAGGTACAGGTGCTTTTTGAGGGCTCAAATCCCCCTGAAAAAATTCTTCGAAATAACTCGCGTAAAGATTTGTGGCCTTGGCCAAAGTTTTTGTAGAAGCAGAATAATGCTCTACATGGATAGGTGGAAGTTGGCTTTCTATATCTATAAGGCCTGAATCTCTAGGCAATGCTTCCAGAGGATAAGGTCCAAGCTCGGCAGACCTGCTGTAGCTTTTTTCATGGATGAACATGCTTGAGAGAATATCCTCTATTTACCGATTAGCAATAATTATTCACTAATTAGTAAATAGAAGATAGATAGAAAAGACACAGCGGCTTAATAGGAGCTGGTTAGAGCTCCATTAGTAAGCTAAATATAAATCCCGGACTTGCCTGGCGCGATGATGCCTTTAGGATCCAAAGCCCGTTTGATTTTCTGATCAACATCGCGCTTAACAGGACCGAAGGTATTGGCAACTTTATCCATGAAAGCGATGTTAGTGCGATAGGAACCCCAACCTCGCTGGCTAAACTCTCTCAATAGCTCATCAAAACACTGATTGGCTCGTTCAGTTTCTTCAGCATTGGTTTTATCAAACAGCAGATCAATAATATGGTGGCCTTCGCGCCAGCCAACAATATATTCTGCAACATAGTCAAAACCATATTTTCCTAAGATTTCTTTTGCCAGCTCCATTTGTTCGCGTCCCTCGGAACCTCTAGCTTGAGCAACAGGAGCAAACCAGGCAGACCCGCCACCACCACGCCAATTGTAAAGACCGAATTCCTTTAAGGTCATTTCGCCACGCATTAATTTAGCCCGATAATCAAAAGTCGGATTGCCTGCCAAATCATCTTCATCCTGAATGATGGCGCCAGTCCCGGCAAAAGTATTTCTGACAATATCCCAGTTCAATGCAATTTGCTCAGGAGTACCATAAAGACCCGCATAAATATTCCAAGCACCCATGCCGAGATCTGATTTCATTCTTTCAACCGCTTCATCAGAAATAGAACCCTCGCCCTGGTAATAGTCGGAACGTACAACTTCTGCGCCGCCCTCCCAAAGAGCATGAGCAATTACCACCGCGTTAGGAATGATCTGCGCAATCCTAAGCGGACGGATTGTTTCTATGGCTTTTTCGATATCAGCATCATTCGGATATCGAATTACAAAAGCCTTAAATGCAGGTGGCTGTGGCATTAACCACATCCCAAGCTTGGTCACGACGCCATAGTTTGATTGGGTAAATATTCCATCAAGAGAGGGACCATAGCCCCATTTAAATACCTGCCATGAGGTTGAGTTAGGCATTGATCCCATACCCGTGCGGAGAACTTCACCATTCGCTAGCACCACTTCCATGCCGCAGGAAAAGAAAAAATTATCTCCGTATGGGGTATAGCCAACACCCCTATCCACTGCATTACCCAAAGGACTAACAAGTGAAGATGGTGCCGGCGGAGAAAGCCATAAGGGGATGTTGTTTTCTTCAAGATAATCTTTTAATTGTTGGTAAGTAACACCAGGCTCAACCAGAGCTGTTCCAAGCTCAACATCCACATCAATTATTTTATTCATACGACGTAAATCGAGAATCATCTGCCCTCTGGTGGCAGCTGCTGCTGATCCATAGCCAAAGTTTTTGCCCGTTGAAACTGGCCAGACAGGAATAGTGTATTTATCACAGACGCCTATGATTGCCTGAACTTCTTCGACCGTCGCTGGCGCTAATGCTCCAGAGGGAGCATGATCCGCATTATCAGCAGGTATCATAATTTTGTTGTAGCTGGCTAAATTGTCAGCAGAGACAAAAACATTTTCGTCACCAACAATTGCAGCATATTCTTCAATGGCATTGCCAAACTCTTCGGCAGAAACACCATCAGGTAGAACATTAAAATCGGCCATTAAAATCTCCTAAAATTATTATTAGTAAAGCCCTTAAGTGAGAGCTTATAAATAGGCATAAAAACTAATTAAAGATCCGTTTGTCATCTGAGTATTCTGATTTTTTTCAACACCTTCCCCTGATGACTTATTTATCGCAGCCTCTGAAGTCATTTTTGCAAGATCATTAAGCGAGGAAGCTGAAATAGATGAACTCACTCGCGCTAAAGTCTGCATATTCCCTCGCCTATCCTGCACCGCCGCATCAATCAATACTTTTTCAGCTTCACTAACCAAACCGATAAGCAAAGCGCCCTCTGATATATCAGCAATCGATAAGACGCTTTCATAATTGTTGCGATCAATGTGAATAAAGCTTGTCTCTATTGGAGCTAGGGATTCACGTAAAGACCGTTGAAAAACATTATCCTTACTCCCGTGCGCTGTAAAAACAAACGCTTGCTTTGATGTTTGAGAATAAGACCAGGCTATTGGTGTCACCGAGAGCAGCCCAGCACCTGCCAACACTTTCAAACTCTGACGTCTGGAAAAATCCATACTCATTGGTTTTCCTCACTAGCGCTTTGACTAAGGAAATTTGCAACCATTTCAAGGTCATCTGATGATAATTCAGTTGGCCTGAAGGCCGGCATTGCATTCAGTCCATTGCGAGCAATTGTCGTGAAATAGACTGGAGGTAAATTACGACCTGTTAACACTGGCCCTACTCCTTGCGTATGGCAATGCTGGCAAATCTTATTGAAAATCTGCTCGCCCGACTCCCAATCATTGGCAGACTGCGACCATGCAAGCGAACTCATCCACGACATAGCAATCGCCAGACTAATATTTTTTATAATTTTCAATATTAATTCCTCTCTTTAAGCAAACTTAACGGTAAGGCTATTCTGCGCGACCAATATAGACCAAAGCCTGATTAATGGAAATTAAAATTAGCGCTGATAATATCAGTTTTTGATATAAGCCCTTTTTTAGGATGCTGAAAGCTTTCAGTAACTTGTGTTTCAGCTCTATGCCAACCAACTATCCATAAAAGCTAGCAGCTACTAGAACCACCCTGCTATCTCTCCAGCTTTCCTATTTAGTTTGTTTAATGACCAAATATTTTATAAGCTGCAAACACGCTCTTATAAACCTAAAGGATCACCATGATTAAGCGCTTCTTATCTGTCACAGTCACCGTGAACACACTAGTTTTATCCCTTCTAGTCCTGCTCTCAAGCACTGCCTATTCACAAGAAGCCCGAGCTCGCTGGGAACGCATGTGCCAGATACGCGCTGAAAAATTTGATCTTATTATGCCCTCTGCCATGCAGGAAAATAATCTGGACATGTGGATTGTTGTGATGCGAGAAGGCAATCTTGAACCTCTTTGGGACGCCCTTGGGCGAGGCTATGTAACAGGCTGGGCGTATTATATTTTTACCAACCAGGGCGATCAGGTTGAAAGAGCAGTACTAGGCGTTGGAGGCTATCGCCTTGAGCAATGTGGCGTTTATGATTACTTTGGCAGTGCTGACGAGCTTGTCGACTATGTATCAGAACGCAACCCGGAACGTATTGGTGTCAACATGGCCGGTTCTATTGGCGGAGCCGATGGCCTGTCCCATACCTCTTATCTTCATTTGAGAGAGACACTCGGCATTTACGGTAATCGACTGGTCTCAGCAGAACGTTTTGTTTCAGATTTTCGTTCAACTCGCACGGCAGTTGAAATCGCAGCATTTGCAGAGGCTGGCGAGATTAGCCGCGAAATCGCTGAACGAGCATTCTCAAACGAAGTCATCACTCCCGGCGTAACCACCCTTGAAGATGTCGCCTGGTGGATGTCAGACCAACAATTAAGTAGGGGCCTAGAGTCTTCCTTCGACATGCCTTCAGTCTATATCACCGGACCCGATGGCATAGCAGCAACATCAACCGATCGAATTATTCAGCGTGGTGATTTACTTATGCTGGACTGGGGAGTTGGCTTTTTGGATTTCTATACCGATATGAAGCGAATAGCCTATGTTCTGCGTGACGGAGAGACTGAGGCCCCGGAAGGCATCCAATATGCTTTCGATCAGGCTCTGGAAGTCAGAGATATAATGAAGAGAACTATCAAACCTGCCGCGACCGCTCAAATTGCTCTGGATGCCACCTGGGAAGCAATTGAGGCAGCCGGGTTTAATCAAATACCCTTTAATCAGCCCAGTTCAGACCCATCAGTTACTGATGTTGTGATCGGCCCTCATTCTGTCGGGAACTGGGGTCACGGAATCGGCCCATCTCTGGCATTTTTTAACCCAGAACAGCTCACTTATGAATTAAGGCCGTCAAACCTGATCTCTATAGAATTATTTGCCTATACGGCCAACCCTGATTGGAATAATGCCAAAATTAGAATTCCACTTGAAGACGACGCTGTAGTAACGCAAAGAGGAGTCGAATGGTTATACCCCGCCAATAGCCATATTCTAATCATCAAATAAACGTCATTTAAAGGCAGAGGAGAATTAAACACATTCTCAATAACTTATATTACGCAGCTTAAAAATTAATTGAATTATCCAATACCTCCCACTATATTGGCTGCCTTTAAGATTACAGGTAAAAATACAGGGTTGAGCATTTCAAATTAACCTGTCAAAAATTCAACGCTAAAATTAAACGCTGATAGTTCTAATAGCATTTTTTCCAAGGAGTCACTATGTCTACAACAAACATCCCATTATTAATAGGCGGTAAGAGTCAGGATACTGCCAAGCAACTGGAAATTAAAAGTGCCTTATCAGGTGAGGTAGTGACAGTCGCTTCTGCAGCCTCAGTTTCAGAGGCTAATAGTGCCGCCGAAGCAGCCAATAAAGCCTTTCCGGAATGGTCTGCCCAGAGCCCCAATGCTAGAAGAGCCCTATTAAATCGTGCAGCTGATGCCCTTGAGTCAAAAGCCGATGATTTCGTCTCAGCCATGATGGGTGAAATTGGCGCCACAGAAGGCTGGGCACGTTTTAATTTAATGCTGGCCGTTTCTATCGTCAGAGAAGCCGCCTCTTTAACCACCCAAATCAATGGTGAAGTTATTCCATCAGACAAACCAGGCCAGTTGTCCATGGGAATGAGAGAGCCTGTAGGCGTCATCCTGGGTATCGCGCCCTGGAACGCGCCTATTATTTTGGGTGTTAGATCTATTGCTGTGCCCTTGGCTTGTGGCAATACCGTTATCTTTAAAGGATCGGAGCAATGCCCTAGAACCCACTACCTGATTGCAAGCGCCTTTATGGAAGCAGGTTTTAGTGATGGCGTAGTTAATTTTATATCCAATATGCCTGAAGATGCCGGCGAAATAGTTGGCACCTTAATCGATCACCCTGCGGTAAGAAGAATTAATTTCACTGGCTCTTCAAATGTAGGACGAATCATTGCTGAGCGTGCCGCCACGAACCTTAAACCTGTATTGCTTGAGCTTGGTGGTAAGGCTCCCCTACTTGTATTGGAAGATGCAGACCTTGATGCAGCTGTTGATGCCGCTGCATTTGGTGCTTTCATGAATCAAGGACAGATATGCATGTCAACGGAGCGTGTTATCGTCGTCGATGCTATTGCCGATGAATTTCTGGCCAAATTTAAAGCTAAAGTTGACCAGTTGGCTGTTGGCGATCCTGCAGAAGGAAAAACACCAATCGGCGCGGTGGTTCATCAAAAATCTGTCGACCATGTTGAAAGTTTGATTGCTGATGCCGTCGACAAAGGTGCCACCCGACTTTGCGGCGGTGAAACAAATGGTGTATTGATGCCAGCCAATGTTGTTAGTGAATTAACTTCTGACATGAGACTCTACAGTGAAGAGTCTTTTGGCCCAGTTGTTGGCGTCATTCGAGCAAGCGATGAAGAAGAAGCCATCAATATTGCCAATGATTCAGAGTATGGCTTGTCGTCTGCCGTCTTTACCCGTGATATAGCCCGCGGCCTGCAAGTTGCACGTCGAATCAAATCTGGCATCTGTCATGTGAATGGCCCTACTGTTCAGGATCAGGCTCAGATTCCATTCGGAGGTGTTAAAAATTCAGGCTATGGTCGTTTCGGTGGTAAGGCAGGCATTGATGCCTTTACTGAATTACGTTGGGTTACTGTTGCTACTGAAGCCGAGCACTACCCTTTCTAATCCTTTCGAATTTTTCTAAGCCTTTTAATTGGTCGCGCTTAAAAACTTCGAAAAGCCGATAGTAAAAACCCACTTAGTTTCTGCCAGGTGGGTTTTTTATTGCTGGCGCAAAGATATCAAGATTGCCTTTAAATTTATTCAGGGCGCTAAGCCGACAAAGTTAAATTTCTGCACTCGACGTCCCTCTTGTTCGGCAATAATCACATTACCTTCTGAATCAACACCAATACCATGTGGTAATTCAAACTGACCCGAGTAACGACCAGGGCCTCTACCAAAATCAGCCAAAAGCTCACCACTTAAGCGGTCATATACTTCGATCTGCACGCTATTTTGATTAATGACATACAAATACTTCTGCTCTGAATCGGCTGAAAAGGCCAAGACCACTACATTCCCCCTATTACCGCCATCTCTTCCAACAGGTGATGTGACCGGATCAAACTCGCCTGCAATGATCTGCTGTAGTTCCCCTTCCTGATTGAATACCTGAACCTGGTTAGCACTGCGATCACAAACATAGACCAAGCCGTCATTGGACAGACGCAGGCAATGGGGCCCGGCAAAAATATTTTCTTCGCCGGACTGCCTTTGCAAACTCCACTGGCGCAAAAATTCGCCATCTTTATTCAGAACTGCAATCCTGGAATTACCACCCGGCAACTCACCATCAGCAACAAAGATTTCGCCGGTGTCTTTGTCGACATCAATAGCGGCTGGCAGAAAAAAACTGGCCCGATCAGAATTAAGCGGACTGCCTTCCCGAGTACCATCATTGGAATCATATCGGCCTCTTTCTCCTACTTGCAGAAGCAGTTCGCCATCAGCAGAGTACTTTTGAATATAGCCAGTCGCTGCGGCAACTATCCAGACATCACCCGCGCTATCAACGTGGCAGTCATGTAAGCGCCCACCTATTAACTCAGGATCACCCCAACCATTGACCACCTCCCCTTCTTTGTTGAGTACTATCACCGGAGGTGCCAATATGGCCGCATCAAGGTCTGCTTCGACGACGTTTTGCCTGTTCAATAAATACACTTCATCTTCTTGCCCCATACACATACCACCCAAACCACCTGTCAACCAATTGTCATGCATGGGGACCTCTGGCCAAAAAGGGTCCAGCTCGAATTGAGGGGCCGACGATGTGGACTGAGATTGCGCACCGGCAACCCTTGCTATCAGCAAGAAAAAGCCAATAAAAAGTAATTTTATATGTGAGCCCTTATTAAATATATTTGCCATAGCAGTCAGCAACCCTTAGTTTTTTTATCGAGCTTGCAACTATACAAATAATTGCTTAGAAAAGCATACTGGAATAATCTCACTTTCAAATTCTGCTCTGAAGAAATAAATGAAATGAAAAAAAGCCAAGTTAAAGTTTTCGTTACTCGACAACTGCCCGCAGACGTTGAAGCGCGCTTACGTGCTTCTTATGATGTCTGCTTAAATCTGGATGATAAGGCTATTAGCAATGATCAACTGTCAGCGGTAATGACAGAATATGACGCTTTGGTGCCAACCATCAGTGATCGAATCGATAGCCGTTTATTACAAACACCAGGGCGCCAGGTTAGTATCATCGCCAATGTGGGCGTTGGCTATAACAATATTGATATCGATACCGCTCGCTCAGAAGGCATAACCGTGAGTAATACGCCAGACGTTCTGACCGATGCTACCGCTGATATCGCCCTTTTATTAATACTGGCTAGCACTCGTCGGGCTTATGCCTCGGAGCGCAAATTACGCGAGAAGCGCTGGAATGATTTCTCATTAACGGCTGGACTGGGCTCCAGCGTTCAAGGCAAAGTCCTTGGCATCATCGGTATGGGTCGCATAGGCCAAGCTACCGCGAGGCGTGCCATCTTTGGTCTGGGGATGAAAGTCATTTTTTATAATCGTTCAGCGGTTTCCAATCTTGATTTTAATGCTGAACAGCTTAACAGTATTGATGAGGTGATGACTCAAGCTGATGTCGTCTCATTACATGTCCCCGGAGGTGGCTCAAGCCCGTTAATTAATGCATCCCACATTGCCAAATTAAAACCCAGCGCTCACTTCATTAATACCGCACGAGGAGATTGCGTTGATGAAGCAGCTTTAATAGAAGCACTGAAAACAGGTCAAATTGCTGGCGCTGGCCTGGATGTTTATGCCCATGAACCACAGCTGCCTGATGAGTTACGCCTGCTGGATAATGTGACCCTGCTGCCTCATATCGGCTCAGCTACCATGGAATCTAGAACCGCCATGGGGATGCTGGCTGTAGATAATCTGGATGCTTTCTTTGCCGGAACGGCTTTGCCCAGTAGGGTTGTCTAGTTGCCCAGATCGAAAGGTGTATTATTACTTGTTAATCATTTATATGTAGCTTTTAAACGCTGGATTAGCCAACGTTGAAAAATAGCTATCGATAAATAACTGCTCAAGCAAAAAGCGCCAGATTCATCAAAAAGTAAAGTATGGCAGAAATAGCTCTGTGAAATAGCAAAACATATTTTTTAAAAACGCTACCACAGCTATATTTCTATCTGCCGAACCAAGTCTTGACAAACTATATTATCTATACGGATTAACTCACTGGAAAGCCAAATATTTTTATACTTTTCCAACCAAATTCCTGACTACCACTTAAAAATGCTAAAACAACACCCCGTTTTGTGGCTTTTTATCTCAATAAAGGCTTTTATTTCCTGTAAAACCATGGCAAGATGGCCCCTTGGAATCGGGAATCCATAATTCTTACACAAAAAAGCATAGCTTACTTGCCTGTTTTAGTGTGTTTTAGTTTTTGGATTTCCTGTGCCATAAAAGAGTAAAAAGTAAAAAAAGAGTTAATCCAATAAATCTAAATAAACTAAGGGGGTGGATTCCATGAAATCCAAATCTTACAAGATTAGACCGCTTACTCTATCTATCGCTACCGCAGTAGCTGTTGGCATGGGTGCTAACGCCGGCTTTGCGCAACGTCAGATTGAAGAAGTGGTAGTCACGGCAGAACGTCGTGAAGCTACTGAGCAAACAACTTCTATTTCTATGGAAGTATTTAACCAGGACATGTTGTCTGCTGGTGGTATAACCCAACTTCAAGATCTGCAAAATGCCATGCCTGGTATTCAGATCACCAATAACGGTGTAGGTAACGACATTAACATCCGTGGTATTGGTAACAACACTTTCGCTCCTTCAGTTCAAATGGGTGTGCAGGTCGTTAATGACGGCGTAACACACGGTGAGCCAATGGGCTTGAACGGCGGTTTCTTCGACGTTGGTACTATTGAGGTACTACGTGGCCCACAGGGTACTTTCGTAGGACAGTCTGCTGCCGGTGGTGCGATCCTGATCAACTCTGCTAACCCTAACTTTGATGGTATCAATGGTTTTGTTGAAGGCAGAATGGGTAACTACCAGCACAATGCTGTAACAGGTGCCCTTAACTTACCAATGAGTGATACTTGGGCAGCTCGTATTGCCTGGAACACTGAAGAACGCAATAGCTTTTACAAAAACCTTGGCGGTGCCGTATTTGGTAATGGTCAAGAGCTAGAAGCACCTGGTGGCCTTGACAATCGTCAAGTTCGTTTAGGCTTATTATGGCAACCTAATGATCAGTTTGAAGCCTTATTCAAAGTTGAGCAAAATAGGGTCAACAACTATGGTGACGTACGCCAGCCTAACCAAAGAAACTTAATTGTTAATACTCCGGACCCTGTTACTGGCTTGCCAGTTCAAGGCGTAGTTAGAGCCCGCCATGCCGATTACTCCCCAACAGAACCGTTTGAAGTCATCAATTTATTCCCTGACAAGAACTGGCAGCAAAACCAACAATGGTCTGCGTGGTTCACCTATGAATTTGATAATGGCATGACGCTTCTCTCCAAAAATGGTTATAACAAACTGCACACGGAGATGAATAACTGGAACAGTGATGACGATTATCCTGGTAATTCTGCAGTGCCAATCTGGCCAACGCGTTTCAGCCTGGATGAAAGTAACCGCTCATGGACACATGAAATCACCTTGTCATCTGCGGATGATGCTGGCAACAACTGGATTGTGGGTGTATTCGATTTCCACAGAACTACACCTGTTAATCTAGCCGTTGCCCAAGGCCAAAGTAACATCTCTTGTGGTAACCAACCAGATGGGACAGTTTCTGCTTGTGGACCATTGTCGGTACCTACTGGGTTCGTGCATGTTATTGCGCCAACTACAGTTGAGCATCGTGCAATCTTTGGTCAGTACAACTATCAGATTAATGATGAGTTAGAACTGGCGATTGGCGCTCGTTACAATGAAGACGACAGTCACAGTCAGACAAGACTTGCTATTTCTGGACCTCAAGGTGGACCTTTCACTGCCGCTAACTGTCAGGAAGTTGGTGTAACACCTAATAATCTTGGTGTTCCAGATTTAAATGGTGCAGTTCCTACTATGGGATGTTTGGCAATTACTCAGCCTATCAACTCATTAGAGGCTGATGGTGTGGATAATGAAGTCCCGACCTATAAAATTGGTCTGAACTGGTCACCAACTGACACTGACTATTTTTATGCTTTCTATGCCAGAGGTTATAAAGCAGGTAGTTTTGCCGGCCAAGGTGTAGCACCAGAAGAAGTCGATGATTATGAGCTTGGTTGGAAAGGCTCATTGTTTGATGGCGCCTTGACTGGTGACATAGGTTTCTACTACATGGACTATTCAAATATGCAGGGTGAAACCTTCGTATTTGACGATCCTCAAGGTATAGGCTCAAGCTTTACCAACTCTAACATCGCTGATGCAGAGATGTATGGTGTTGAAGCTTCAGGTCAATACTTTATTGGCAACCTGGGTATTAACGCTTCATTTGCATGGCAGGATTCAGAAATCGGTCAAGCTAGTGATGTACCTCTGAGTTCATTACCTGCTTGGGCCTTAACTGATGCTTCTCTCAACAATAACTTCGATTACCAGCCTGATTGCTCAGTAGCAGCTAATAGTGGTCTTGTACCAACACCATCTACTGCCTTGACTGCACCAGGTACACCAAATGGTAACTGCTTTAACTATGCTCCATATGTTCAGAACTATCAGGGTCAGCCTATGATTCAGGCGCCTGAATTGTCCTATAACATAGGCATTGACTATGCGATTCCATTCGGTGCTGGAACGTTGACTCCACGTCTTGATTATTCTTACACAGATGAGAACTATTCAAACCTGGACCAGCAGTTCTTTTACCTGAATGATGAGCGTAAAATCACCAACTTCTCTCTCACTTATGAGGATGAGAGTTGGACTGTTCAGGCTTACATAATGAATCTAACTGATGAGACTTATGTCAATTCAGCTAGGCTTCAGCAGGTTCTTTATGGTAACCCACAGACTTACGGTATTAGAGCGAAATATAACTTCTAAAACTGTAATTCTTTAGTAAGTCAAAACCACGGCCATCCTTCCTTGAAGGGTGGCCGTTTTTTTTGCCCAAACAAAAGTACTAAAAACACTTGGATATATATCAAGTTTCTTTATAAATTAGAGATTGAATGCACTGTTGAACCTGCATGAAAATGAATCTAGTGCTAACATAGCGCCCATTAAAGTGACGTGGTTTAGCATCAGGCTTTTTAGTTATTATTAAGCCCTATCAGAAGGAGAAAGAGTCCAAATGAAAAATTGGTGGTGTATCTGGGAAAGCCGAATTGCTCCCGAGCTTTGTGAAGAGATTAAGCGTATGGGCTCAGAGATTCCTGATGCTGAAGGCTTGGTTGGTAATAGAAAAGAATCATTGAACAGGGGTGATAAAAAGAATGAATCCAGACGTTCCAAAATAAAGTTTTTTAATTACAGTAACGCCAAGCACAAAGTACTCTTTGATATTGTGTTTGATCATGCCATTGCCGCCAATCGCTCAACTTTTGGCTTTGAAATTCAAAAAGTTATTGACGTTCAATATACAAAATATCTGGCCAGTGAAGAAGGTTTTTATAATTGGCATGAAGATATCACCTGGTGCAACGATAATATGTTCCAACGCAAACTGTCATTCTCAGTACAGCTGTCTGAATCTGACTCCTATGAAGGGGGTGATTTAATATTCGACCTGCCTCCAGAGCTTTGCCCAGACAGGGAATTAGTGCGAAAACAGGGCACTATTATTATTTTTCCATCCTTTGTGAGACATATGGTTACCCCTGTGACAAAGGGCGAAAGACATGCCATGGTAAGCTGGATAGAAGGCCTGAACTTCCGTTAAACAGGAAATACGCCAGCAGAAAGTGTTGCTTGGGAACCTAAGGTCTTAGGCTTAATAAAATCTATTTGTGATTTTTACAATAATTCAATATCTGGTTGCACAGCCTCAATAAGCTCTTGGGAAGTATGATATTAGGGAGTAAGTTATAATTTACTCACTGATTACTTAGATCTGTCAGCTCTGATTTCAGCAAAAACCTCAGCCAATATCGCCGATTGATTACTATTCATCGCCGCTACATTCATCCGCGCATTGGGCAGCATATAAATATGATACTTCTGCTCCATGACTTGCTGTTCTTTTTCAGTGATTGGCAGACAGGAAAACATGCCGTGCTGGCGCTCTATAAACTCTGCATCAAAATCAGGGTTTGCTTTTTCTATCGCCAAACGCAGTAAGCGTCGCATTTCATGAATATGCATTCGAACCTCATCTAGTTCCTGACGCCAGAGTTGTTCAAGTGCCGGGCTTGACAGTATTTCATGAACCACAGCAGCACCGTGATCAGGCGCCATGAAATAGAGCTGCCTGACGGTATCGCGAAGCTTGAGGCGGACACAATCAAGATCAGTACCATCATCAGATGAGACAATTACGGACAATATGCCCGCCCTCTCACGGTAAATACCAAATGATTTGGATGAAGACACAGTTAACAGCATCTGAGGAACGTTTTCTGCAAATAAGCGAGGGCCTGCAACATCTTCTTCTATGCCTTCACCAAAACCCTGATAGGCAATGTCAACGAAAGGTAGAGCCCCCGTTTGATTGACAATATTCGCAAGTTCTCTCCATTGCTGAAGATTAAGGTCCTGACCCGTTGGGTTGTGGCAGCAACCATGCACTAAGAAGATATCGTTAGGGCGCATACCTTTGAGGTCTTCCAGCATACCGTCAAAATCGAGCACGGAATTAAGCTGATCATAATAGCGATAACGATTAATCGGGATTCCCACCTTAGCAAAAAATTCTAGCTGGTGGCCCCAAACAGGCTCTGAAGCCCAAAGCTCTGACCCCGGACTAAGACTATTAACCAGTTCAGCGCCTGCCCTCAAGGCGCTTCCGGCCCCTGGAGTTTGTGCTGACACAATGCGGCCTTCTCGAATTATGGGATGGTCAACTCCCAGTGTGAGTTTTTCAATATCTTCGCAGTAGGCAGCATTACCTAAAGGTGATAAATATGACTTTGATAAGTCTCGCTCAAATAATTGCTGCTCCGCTCTTCGAACAGCCTGCATGACTGGCACTTTCCCGGAATCATCACGATAAACCCCGATGCCCAGATCAATCTTGTCAGGATTTTCGTCTGCAGCCAAGCGGTCAAAAAGAGATTCAATGGGATCACTTTTATAATTCTGAATTTGTTTAAACAAGTTTTTTACCTATCTATTGCTTATATTTTACATATATAAGTTATCTGGGCTACCCAAGCTATATTAACTATTAATGCCTAGTTATTTATCATTATTTTTAACATATACACTTAAAACCTAATAATATATGCCTTTATATGTAGATATTTTTAATAATCATCCAAGTTGTTGAGCTTATTAATATCGAGTGTAATATCGAGTGTAATATTAATTGAATAAGCACAGATCCTGAATGGCTGGTTCTTTCTTATTAATTATTAATTATTTCTTATTAATTATTTCTTATTAATTATTTCTTATTACTTATCTCTTGTTTCTTTTTTCTTAAACCAGTAAGCAGCCAACAAGGAGCCCGATAAATTGTGCCATAAGCTAAAAACTGCTCCTGGCAATGCAGCTACAGGGCTATAGAACTGAGTTGCTAGCGCCACACCCAAACCGGAATTTTGCATCCCCACCTCAATAGCGATAGTCCGGCAAACTTTTTCATCATAATTGAATCTTCTCGATATAATATATGCCGAGCATATGCCAATTAGATTATGCAAAATGACAGCAATAATAAGCATGCCACTTATAACAGCTAAATTATCGCTATTAAGCGCAACCACAATACCAATAATTAACACTATCGCCAGTATGGATATCCCCGGAAGCATTGGTGTTAGTCTGACCAACTTGTGGCCAAAATAGGTGTTCAAAACAATACCCGCAGCCACCGGTAAAATAACCATCTGCAAGATGCTGAGCATCATAGTGACAATTGGCACATCGATAGACTCACCCAAGTAAAGCAAGGTTAATAAAGGAGTTAACAGCACAGAAAGAAACGTTGAAACCATGGTCAAAGAAATAGACAGTGCGAGTTCACCTTTAGCCAGATAACAAATTACATTGGACGCGGTTCCACCGGGGCATGCTCCTACCAAGGTCATGCCAATCAGTAAATCTCTTTCCAGAGCAAATAAATGGCTGATGATGAAAGCTGCCAGTGGCATTAATATAAATTGAAGCGATGTGCCTAAAGCAATTTTAAAAGGTTGTTGTAAAAGCTTTATAAAATTGTTGAATTTTAGTGTTAGACCCATTGCAAACATTATCAGCGTCAATAATGGGACGATAAAGTTTGATAACGGCGCTAATAATTGAGGAAGAAAAAAGCCTAATGCTGCTGCAAAGATAGCTAATAAGGGAAAATAGCGAACGATTATTTGCATATACTCAATCCATTTCCACCCTGTCTTTTGAATTAGCGAACACGGCAAAAGGTAATCGATATCTTTAGAGATAATCCATAACTTATAAATAAAAAAACCCCACCTAGCATTGCTAGATGAGGTTTGTTTAATTAGATGCCTGACAATGTCCTACTCTCACATGGGGAAACCCCACACTACCATCGGCGCTGAGTGGTTTCACTGCTGAGTTCGGGATGGGATCAGGTGGTTCACACTCGCTAATGTCGTCAGGCAATTCTTGTTGTTTTTACCGCAATAAAAGCGATAAAAACCAAATCGTTGACATATCTCGTCTCTGTACAAGCTACTGTCCTAGTATAAAAAAACTGTATAAGACAGTTGCATTAATGCTTTGCTTATTGTGATTCGCTACGATCACATAATCTGACTCTATTGTAGAAAGTCTGCGATTATATGGTCAAGTCTCACGTGCAATTAGTACTGGTTAGCTCAAGGCCTCACAACCCTTACACATCCAGCCTATCAACGTCCTAGTCTTGAACGGCACTTTAGGGAGCTTAAAGCTCCAGGGAGATCTAGTCTTGAAGGGGGCTTCCCGCTTAGATGCTTTCAGCGGTTATCCTGTCCGAACATAGCTACCGGGCAATGCCATTGGCATGACAACCCGAACACCAGAGGTTCGTTCACTCCGGTCCTCTCGTACTAGGAGCAACTCTTCTCAAATCTC
>CBFICB010000006.1:0-199795 GCA_965661005.1 Pseudohongiellaceae bacterium | reverse complement strand
GACGTGGCCGTGACCATTGATACGACCCATTACTGTGTCAAGTCCAGTGGCGTCATGGATGCCGGTTCCACCACTCAAACCACGGCATTGGGCGGCGCCGTCAAATACAGTCACAGGACCCGGGATGAGTTTCTCAGGTAGGATGAAGAGAGGGTGATGCGCTAGGCTCCTCCCCGATTTGCCCCCACCATGCGCCAATTCATCCTCCATTCGCTTGATTGAGTAATTCGCTACCGACTTAAACTTACGGGTGTTCTGGGGCAGGTTGTTTTTATGTTTGTAGTCAGTGGTGTAATACTCTTTGAGGGCAACTTCTTTTGCTTCTTCAAAGTCTGTTTGTTTGGTTGAGAGTCGCCACCAC
Organism: Pseudohongiellaceae bacterium; assembly: GCA_965661005.1. Taxonomy (GTDB): domain Bacteria; phylum Pseudomonadota; class Gammaproteobacteria; order Pseudomonadales; family Pseudohongiellaceae; genus UBA5109. The sequence goes on along the minus strand of CBFICB010000006.1, from coordinate 199,434 downwards.
TCGCCAGTCTTCAGTTTGATTCTGGCGTGCCAAACTAAACCACCACCACGGTTGTAGAGTGTGACTTTGTTCTCAAGGATGGTAAAACTCTTTTGTGAAATAACACTAGTAAACACTCAAATTCACATAGGAACAATGTGCCATGGGTGTGCCATGAGATTTTAGAGAGAGGGATAATTATAAGTCATTGAATAATATGACTTAGATGGTGCCCAGAGGCGGAATCGAACCACCGACACGAGGATTTTCAATCCTCTGCTCTACCGACTGAGCTATCTGGGCATTTTTATCTATTGCGTTCGACAATCCTTGGTTAAAAGGAAAATTTAGATCAGTTGTTTACAAGAAGTAAACGCCTTCTTAAAATTTTCCCTTTGCCTCGTCTTGCCTTCACTCATAACGCCAAAAAGGATAATTGGCGAATGAGGTTCGCAATATAAAACGACTAGCTTATTGCAAGCCGCGTATTAAACCTGTTGGGGGGTGCTTTAGTCAAGATTGTATTGCGATTTTGCCTTAGTTTTCTGGCACGTAGCCGTCAGCTTCATCATGATCCTCATTGGCAAAGAACTTATCCATTTCTTCGGTGAGATATTTTCGATCTTCAGGATTAATCATGCTCAGGCCTTTTTCGTTGATTAATCTGGTTTGCAGTTGTTGCCATTCTTCCCAGGCTTGCTTAGAGATATTGTCGAAAATATCCTGACCTTTTGCGCCAGGATAAGGAGGTGTTAGCAAGCCTTCCATCTCTTTATTATATTTTTTACAAAATACGGTTCTACTCATGATTGATTTACCAGCTGTGTCAATAGTGTTTTAACCGGGGCAGCCAGCCCCAATTCAGTAGGTGAATTCAGATCATACCAGTGCCAGTCCGGCTTCTCCATGATCATCAAGGGTTCTTTTTCTAACCATAGAAGTTGCGGTTTTATATTTAAATGGAAATGGCTGAAAGTATGCCGAATATCACGCCAGTTCATGGTCTCATTCTTTATAACAAAGCCATATTTTTCCAGAAAACTGGATGCGTTGTCATTAATCTGGATTTCCGGGAAGCTCCATAAACCACCCCAGATTCCATTGGGGGGGCGTTTTTCCAATAATACTTTCCTTCCGCTTTTATTGTGAAGAATTAGCATTTGTGTAGATTTTACAGCTAGCTTCTTTTTGATTTTTTTATGCGGAAACTCAGCGGTTTTTTGCCTTAAGAATGCCTCGCAACTATGTTGCAATGGGCAAATAGAGCATGATGGTTTTGTTCGTGTACATAGAGTTGCGCCAAGGTCCATCATTGCCTGCGTATAAGATCTGCAGTTGCTGCTTGGTGTATGTGCTTCGGCTAAAGCCCATAGCTGTTTTTGAGTGTCACTTTGACCGGGCCAGCCTTTTACGCAATGGTAACGGCATAAAACCCTTTTGACATTTCCATCAAGAATAACCGCATACTGATCAGCCGATAGCGCCAGAATCGCCCCGGCAGTAGATCTGCCTATTCCGGGCAGTGTAATTAATTCTTCTACCGTATTTGGAAAAACACCCTGCATTTCCTGATGAATGATTTTTGCAGTCTTGTGTAGATTTCTTGCACGGGCGTAATAACCCAAGCCGGTCCAGTGGTGCAAGACTTTATCGTCATCTGCCAGAGCCAGCTTTTTAATGTTGGGAAAACTGCGCATAAAGTTTTTGTAATAAGGTATTACCGTGCCCACCTGAGTCTGCTGCAGCATGATCTCAGAGACCCAAACTCGATAAGCGTTAGGTTTAAGCTGCCAGGGTAGATTTTTGCGCCCATTAGTCTTAAACCAGTTTAAAACTGCCTGGCTGAAATCGATCTGTTGTGAGACATCTTTGGTAGGCATGGCGCTAGTGTAATGATTGTCAGCCTTTTTTTCACATTAAAAGCTGTTTGGCAGTATAATCACAATTTTCTCAATGTCGCATTATTTTGAAAACAATAATGCAGAAGTGATAGAGGCAATTATGTCCGAGCCAAGAGTGGCTACAGTTGAAAGAAACACTAATGAAACCCAAATTAAAGTAAGTGTGAATTTGGATGGCACTGGGCAGTTTAAAATTGAGTCCGGTTTGCCCTTCCTGGAGCATATGCTTGAGCAGGTTTCTCGACATGGTTTGGTTGATATAGACATCGTCGCCAAAGGTGATCTTGAAATTGATGCTCACCACACGGTAGAAGACTTGGGTATCACACTCGGTCAGGCCTTTGATAAGGCTTTGGATAAAACGGGTATTCGTCGCTATGGCCATGCCTATGTGCCATTAGATGAGGCCTTATCCAGAGTAGTAATCGACTTCTCTGGTCGCCCTGGACTTGAGTATGCAGTGCCTTTTGCGCGTGGCTCGGTAGGCGATTTTGATGTCGATTTATTTTATGAATTTTTCCAGGGTTTTGTTAACCATGCCAAAGTGACTCTACACATTGATAATTTGAAAGGTAACAATGCTCATCATCAAATTGAAACGGTGTTTAAGGCATTTGGCCGCGCCATACGTATGGCTATGGAAGCTGATCCACGCATGCAAGGCACAGTCCCTTCAACGAAGGGAAGCCTCTAGGCTTGCTAGCACTTATTTTATCAACAGATTCAGCTATTGATGTATGGGATTCATAAATTTCGCCATTTGTCTGTTTGTCTCTTTTTGACTTCGTTAAATGCTTTCAGGAATGCAGCTAACTAATGAATAGAGTTGTCATAATTGATTATGGTATGGGCAATCTCCATTCTGTGGGAAAGGCTCTTGAACATGTTGATGAAAATATTTCTCTTGCAATTACTGCGGATGCTCAACAAATACAAGATGCAGATCGGCTGGTATTTCCGGGTGTTGGCGCGATGCGCGATTGTATGGCTGAGATTAAGCGGCTAAAAATTGATGAGCTTTTGATACAGGCCCGGCAAGAAAAGCCAATACTGGGAATTTGTGTTGGCATGCAGGCCATGCTGGGTTATTCCGAAGAAAATAACGGGGTTGACTGTATTGGGCTTTTTCCCGGGATGGTAAAACGTTTTCAAGAAAACCAGTTAGATGAAAGGGGAGAAATCTTAAAAGTCCCTCATATGGGCTGGAATGAAGTCAAGCAATTGTCGGCGCATCCAATGTGGCAGGGCATAGAGAATAATAGTCGTTTCTATTTTGTACACAGTTATTTTGTGGAGCCTGAGTTAGGCAAGCAGGATAGTGCCAATATAGTTGGAGAAAGTACTTATCCTTTAGCTTTTAGTTCGGCGATTGCGGATGAGAATATTTTTGCTGTGCAATTTCATCCTGAAAAAAGCCAGAATGTAGGATTACGCTTGCTTGAAAATTTCCTAAGCTGGAATGGTCAACCATGAGTCTGGCAAAACGAATTATTCCTTGTCTTGATTGCGAAAATGGTCGCGTTGTTAAGGGTGTAAAGTTTTTGGATATTCGAGATGCCGGAGATCCTGTCGAAGTGTCTAAGCGCTATTGTGACGAAGGGGCAGATGAGATCACCTTTTTGGACATCACTGCCAGTAGCGATGATAGAGAGACAACCATTCATACCGTTGAAGCCATTGCCAGTCAGGTATTTATTCCTCTTACTGTCGGCGGCGGAATTCGAACCCTAAATGATATTCGAGTAATGCTCCGCGCAGGTGCAGATAAAGTTGCTATCAATACTAGTGCGGTTTTAAACCCAGAGTTTGTTAAGGATGCTGCAGAAAAATTTGGCTCACAATGCATTGTTGTCGCCATTGATGCCAAGCAAGTGTCACCAGCAGGAGAAGAACCATTGCGATGGGAGATTTTTACCCATGGTGGCCGTAAGGCAACCGGTATCGATGCAATAGAGTGGGCAAAGCGAATGGTTTCCTACGGAGCGGGTGAAATATTATTAACCAGTATGGATAGGGATGGCACTAAAAATGGATTTGATCTGGCGCTCAATCGAGCCATAAGCGATGCAGTTAGCGTACCGGTTATTGCCTCAGGAGGCGTCGGTACTTTACAGCATTTGGTGGAAGGAATTACTGAAGGTAAAGTTGACGCAGTCCTGGCCGCCAGTATTTTTCATTTTGGTGAATTTAGTATTCCTGAAGCTAAAAAGTATATGGCATCAAAAGGTATTGTCGTTCGTTAAAACTACTGCACTCGCTCATGCTTTGTTGAAAGTATTATTTTACTCAGTCACTTACTGCCAGTAAGCTCCTTCAAAAAAAATACTTTCGCCGCGCTCGACCTTCGTTCGTGACGTTTTAATTAATAACTATTACGATTGCTCATGCTTTGTTGAAAATATTATTTTGATCAGTCACTTACTGCTTGTAAGTTGCCTCGAGAAATAACAGATTCCCTGCGCCTGAACTTTGATAGTGATATTTTTATTAATAAGGCTGAGCGCGAATTAGGGCCAGTCCCTTTAAAATATTTAAAGCCTCATTGAGCTGATAATCGCCAATAAGAACTTGTTCTCCGGTCAGGTCCAGTACTTCGGGAATAGATCCAACTAGGTCTTCATTTTCTAGATGACCTTCAAGGTCTTGTTCTCTGTAGTTAGCGGGGTTATCTGGCAGGCTGGTTAGGCGTCCTTGTCTAACAATAATGTTAGGAATAATACCTAGCGCCTGAATTGAGCGTCCGTTTGGTGTGTAATATAAGGCAGTCGTTAATTTGATAGCGCGCCCATTGGTTAAAGATGAAACGGTTTGTACTGAACCTTTACCGAAACTTTGAGTGCCCATCACTACTGCTCTATTGTGATCCTGCAAGGCGCCAGCCACTACTTCTGATGCGGAGGCAGAGCCCTGGTTAATCAAAACTATTAATGGTACTCCACGACTAGGGTCGGTTGGTGTGGCATCAAAACGAGTATATGAGTTTGTCTCTCGGCCTTCAGTGTAGACAATTAGACCTTCAGAAATAAAAGCATCTACGACGTCAACAGCCGCCTGCAAAACTCCTCCCGGATTGTTGCGTAAATCCAAAATAACACCCTGTAACTCCGTGTCGCTTAAATGAAAATTTTCCAGTGCGGTATTAATTTCACTGCCGGTTCCGGTCACAAATTGTGAAATTCGAATATAGCCAAATCCAGGCTCTAAAAAGCGGGAGCGAACACTTCTGGATGTAATCACACCGCGTGTGACAGTTATTTCTAGAGCTTCGTCCAGGCCTTTGCGCAAGATGGTTAAAACAATATCGGTACCCGGAGCCCCTCGCATTAATTCTGTAGTTTCGTCGATTGTGATATCTGATGTCGGCGTGTTATCAATCTTGATGACAATGTCTCCAGCTTTAACGCCTGCAATATCGGCAGGAGATCCATCGACAGGGCTAATGATTGTAATAAAACCGTTGCTAACACCGACTTGGACGCCCAGGCCACCAAACTCACCAGTTGTCATTTCCTGTAAATTATCGAATTCACCATCGACCAGATAACTGGAGTGGGGGTCAATGCCAGCAAGCATTCCCCTGATAGCATTTTCCAGTAATGTTTTGTCATCAATCGGTTCGACGTAAGCATTACGAATACGGTTCAGTGCCTCAGTAAAGATACGAACCTCTTCAAGGGGCAAAGGGAGTGTTTCGGCATTATTGGATGCTAGCTCAGGCTCTTCTGGCTGCGATTGTGCTTGTGCAGGCAAAGCCAAAAGTATGCTTAAGTAAACGAGAATTGAAACTCTAAATGAAACTCTAATAAGGTGTAATGTTTTCATAAAAGATAACCAGAGGTTTAAGGCCTCACTAACCAATTTATTGGGTCTTGGGATTCGCCATTACAGCGAATTTCAAAATAAACCCCATTTTCACTGCGGCCTCCAGTATTGCCAACTGTGGCGATTGCCTCACCAGAAGTCACCCATTCACCTACTTCCTTATAAAGAGACTGGTTGTGGGCATATAAGCTCATATAACCATCGCCATGGTCTAATATCAATAGCAACCCTGAGCTGGCAAACCAATCTGAATAAATAACCCGTCCGTGATGAATTGCCCTTACTTCTGCCCCTGCTGCGCCCGCAATTGTGACGCCTTCCCAATTGAGATCGCCCAGTTCATAGTTTGCTCCATAAGCATTTAGTAAAGGGCCTTCCAAAGGCCAGGGAAGAGAGCCTCTGAGGCCTGAAAAATTTTCTCCTTCTGAGCCAAATGAGAGATCTAAAATGGCGAGAGATAATTCTTCTATAAGCAATGCCATTTCTTCGTATTGCACTTCCAGCCGTGACAATTCCCTGCCACTGTTTGCAAGGGCAGTGTCCAGTTCGGCTAGGAGTACCAAGCGTTCACTCTGCCTTTGCTCGAGCTGATTTTGTTGGGTTATAAGTGCATCTCGCTGGCTAGACAGGATTCTGTTGCTTTCTTGAATATCGACACTTATAGAGGCGATTTCGCTGATGGTTTCCTGAAATTCAATGATCTTGTTGGTTCGAGCATCATTAAAGTATTGGTAATAACGCAAGGCTCGCGAACTGCGACTTACACTTTGCTGATTTAAAATAAGCTTTAGGTATTCTTCTTTACCATTTTTATAGGCAGCCAGAATATATTGCCCAATCAAAGTTTCCTGTGCCCGTTTTTCGAGTTCTAGTTCAGCGCCTTGTCTTTCCAGTTCGGTGAGTCTTATTTCTTCATTAGCTATGCGGGCCTCTATGCTGCTAATCGCTAGGTTCGTGTCAGTGATGGCTTTTTCATTTGCTTCGAGTTCTATTTCTACTAAGCCGCGCTGTTGTCGAGTGTTTTCTATTTGTAATTGCACATCGGCGATAGTCATCTCTAAAGCATTCAGATCCGCCTGCGATGGCATATCTTGCCCTTTAGATAAAGGTGTAATAAGTAAGTAAGTGCTTACAAATGAAAATAAGTAATACTTAAAAAACCGAGATGTCATATATATTCAATTAATGAATGACCGCTCATCTCAACAGGAGGATCCAGGTGCATTAAGCTTAACAGGCTGGGAGCAATATCCGATAAGGCTCCATCAGCCTTTAGTCTGACAGGCTGCTTTCCAACATAGACTAAAGGCACGGGACCACTAGTATGAGAAGTCAGGCTTTGGCCACTATGCTCATCACGCATTTTCTCTACATTGCCATGGTCAGCGGTGATCAGGCAATTTCCGTTTGCTTCAAGTATTGCCTCGGTAATCATGCCCATACAATCATCAAGGACTTCTACAGCCTTGATTGAAGCCTCAAGATTTCCAGTGTGACCAACCATGTCTCCATTTGCAAAATTACAGACAATAGCAGCATATTCGCTGCTTTTAATAGCTTTTACCAACTTTTCGCATACTTCATATGCGCTCATTTCTGGCTTTAAATCGTAAGTGCTGACCTGGGGTGAGGGAACGAGTATACGGGTCTCTCCAGCAAATGCTTCTTCCCGGCCGCCGCTAAAGAAAAAAGTAACGTGAGCATATTTTTCAGTTTCAGCTATTCTTAACTGGGTTAAGTCCCTCTTGGATAAGAATTCCCCCAGACTGTTACTTAGTTCCATTGGTGGATAAGCACAAGGTGCTTTGATGTCGTCTGAGTATTGAGTAAGTGTCAAAAATGCGCTGTAGTTAAGTGTTTGGTGTGACTGAAACTCAGAAAAATCGGCATCAAATAATGCGCGAGTTAACTCGCGCGCACGATCGGCTCTGAAATTCATAAAGATTAGGGCATCGCCATCATTGATTTTGACGGTTTCTTTATCTGGCAGGCAAATACAACTGGGTATAACAAATTCATCATCTTCATTTCTGGCATAGGCTTCCTGCAGGGCTGCCACTGGATTTTCGTAAAGATACTTTGATTCACCTAGAGCAATACTCTGATAAGCAAGTTCCACTCTATCCCAGCGATTATCGCGATCCATGGCATAAAATCGGCCAGAGATACTGGCGATTTGACCCTTTCCAGCGTCTTCAAGTTTAGCTGAAAATTTAGCCAGGGATGCTTCGGCGCTACGAGGCGGGGTGTCTCTTCCATCCAGTAAGGCATGTAAATAAATTTTTTCACAGCCTTGTTCAATGGCCAGATCAATTAAGGCTTCCATTTGGTCTTCATGACTATGGATGCCTCCGGGGGATAAAAGTCCGACAATATGCAAAGCGCCCTCTGCAGCATTCGATTTTTGGCAGGCTTCTATAAATGCTGGATTAGTGAAAAAGTCACCATCAGCGATGGCTTTATTAATTCGAGTCAGGCTTTGATAAACCACACGCCCGGCGCCTAAATTCATATGGCCAACTTCGGAGTTACCCATTTGTCCATCTGGTAAACCAACTTTCAAACCAGAGGTATGGATAAGGGTATGGGGATAGTTTGCTAACAAACTGTCCCAAACGGGGGTCTTGGCCAGGCTGATAGCATTGGCATCGGTATCTTCTCGATGCCCCCAGCCGTCAAGAATTAATAAAAGGCTGGGTGATATGGGATCATTCATAGGGATTAAAAGGGCTAGTTAAGGAAAGCAAATTATAGGCTCTCTGGGTAATTAGTTAAACCAAGTTGCCAGTAAAAACTGAATCAAGCAGTTTTACTCTGAGTCCTTAGTTCTTTATACTGCGTGCCACTTTGCATATGCAGTTTGAGTAAGTTATGGGGCGGTTTTTAGAATTTCTTGTTAACCATTGGATTCTAGCAAGTCTATGGTTAGTTATCTTTATTGCGCTAATTGTCTATCTGCAAAAGAAAGCAGGCAAGACCGTTAGTACTCATGAAGCAACTCGGCTGATAAATCAGGAAGACGGAGTTATTCTCGATATCAGAGATAAAAAAGTGTTTGATAAAGGCCATATTGTTAACGCGATTAATATTCCGTTGACTAAACTCGATGAAAGAATGGTCGAGCTGGAAAAAAATAAAAATAATCCTCTTATCGTGGTCTGTCAGATGGGTCATCAGTCAGGTGAAGCAGTTAAGAAGCTTGAGGCAAAAGGATACTTGCAAGTGTCAAGAATGACCGGTGGGATGACAGAGTGGCAAACACAAGGACTGCCATTAGTGGCATAAGCTTTTGTGTTAAATTTTAGACGAATGACAAAGCAAAATTTCTTAAACAATACATTAACAATATAGGAAGAATTTTCAAATGGCAGATACAGAAGATCAGACAAGTGGACAAGCTACAGCTAACGAGCAGGCAAGTCAGCCTGCGATGAAATTTTTAATTCAAAGAGTTTATATTAAAGATTCTTCATTTGAATCACCCAATACACCAGATATTTACAAAGCCGAATATAAACCGAATATTCACTTTAATATGAATACCAAAACCAATAATTTTCAGGAAAATTTCCACGAAGTTATTTTGACAATGACAGCCGAAGTCAAAAATAGCGAAGATAAAGTTTATTTTATTGCCGAAGTTCAGCAAGCGGGAATATTTCAAATTGAAGGTTTTGATGCAGATCGACTCACCGAAGTTTTACATATCACATGTCCTAATGTGCTGTATCCATATGGACGTGAAGCCATTGATAACTTGGCCGTTAAGGGAAGCTTTCCTCCACTGATGCTGGCACCAGTGAATTTTGAGTCGGCATATCTTCAGGCACAAGAGCAGGCTAAACAACAAAAAGAATCTGATAGCTAAATAACCGGCTAGCTTCCCTGAAAGTTTAGCTGTCTCCATGCTTCATAAACGGCAATGGCAGCAGAGTTTGATAGGTTTAAACTTCTGCTGCTGTCTTGCATAGGAATCGTTAGAACTTTTTCAATATGCTGGCTGGTTCTAATCGAGCCAGGCAATCCTCTTGTTTCCGGTCCAAACAACAAATAATCTCCTGCAGCATAGTCAATGTCTGTATATAAAATTTTCCCTTTGGTACTAAAAGCGTAAATTTTTCCATCGACCTTGTGTGATAAAAATTCGGACCAGTTTTTATATGTTTTTAAGGAGCTGTATTGATGATAATCAAGGCCAGCTCGACGCAGGCTTTTTTCATCCAAATCAAAACCAAGCGGTTCAATTAAATGTAGCTGGCAACCTGAATTACTTGAGAGCCTAATTATATTGCCAGTATTAGGAGGGATTTCGGGTTCAAAAAGTACGATGTTGAACATATAGTTTTATATGGAATTAATCATCTTGATCATTTGAATGCAAACCAAGCTCTTTTATTTTTCGTGTCAGAGTATTTCTTCCCCATCCGAGCAATTCAGAGGCATCTCTTTTTCTACCGCCGCTATGTTTAAGAGCAGCTTCTATCATGCATTTTTCAAAAATGGGTGTAGCCTGTTGGAGAATGCCAATGTGTCCCAGACTAAGTTCCTGATCAGCCCAACTCTTTAAAGTTTGCGCCCAATTTCCGGAAATGCCTTTTTGATTCTCAGGTTTAAGAAATTCTTCAGGTAAGTCATTTATAAACACTTCATTTCCAGGAGCCATTACTGTTATCCAGCTACAGAAATTTTCCAATTGTCTGACATTACCCGGCCAGCTTAACCCGGTTAAATATTTTGTTGTATCGGGTCTGATGATCTTGGTATCGACCCCCATTTGCTGAGCTGCTTTTTGTAAAAAATGCTGCATTAATGAAGGAATATCTTCACGCCTTTCAGATAACTTAGGTAAGTGAATAGGGATGACATTAAGGCGATGATAAAGATCTTCCCGAAATAAGTGATCACGAACTCGGTTTTGTAAATTTTGATGAGTGGCTGCTATGATGCGTACATCTGCTTTTATTGGGCTTAATCCTCCAATTCTATAAAATTCACCATCAGAGAGCACACGCAATAAACGGGTTTGAGCTTCCATTGGCATATCGCCAATTTCATCAAGGAATAAAGTGCCACCATCGGCCTGCTCAAATCGACCTACCCGTTGTTGGGTCGCGCCGGTAAAAGCACCTTTTTCATGACCAAACAATTCCGATTCGATTAAATCTTTTGGAATGGCTGCGACATTTAAAGGGATATAGGGTTTGTCAGATCTTGGGCTGTGTCTATGTAATGCTTGAGCGACCAATTCTTTACCGGTTCCAGATTCACCTTTAATCAGTACGGTTATATTTGAGTGTGCTAGACGCCCAATAGAGCGAAACACTTCCTGCATGGCGGGAGCTTCTCCAATAATTTCCTTGGAGCTTACTTCCGGAGGAGCAATTTTGCCTCCTTTGTTTTCTTTGGAATGTTTAACGGCGCGTTCAGCAACTTCTATTGCATCATTCACATCAAAAGGTTTTGGCAAGTACTCAAAGGCGCCATGCTCGTAAGAACTTACAGCACTACTTAAATCAGAATGAGCGGTCATTATTATGACAGGGACTTGAGGGTAACTTTCACTAACCAGATTTAAGACTTCAAGACCATCTTTGCCGGGCATTCTTATATCACTGATAATTGCGTCAGGTTGAGAGTCACTTAGCTTTTCTAATAAGCTGTCCCCATTGTCAAAGCTTTCTATATCAAAACCGGCTTTATCAAGAGCTTTCTCTAATACCCAGCGGATAGACTTATCATCGTCAACGATCCAAACAGATTTTTTATCACTCATATCTATATACCTTTCTATCTGCTTTTCTACTTAGCGTCGTTTTTATTTGTTATAGGAATAGACAAAATAAATTTTGTTTGCCCTTCCTGACTTTCACACTCGATTAAGCCATTATGTTGCTTCAATATAGTTTGAGCTATCGATAAACCCAGGCCAGTTCCTTCAGCTCTACCGCTAATTAAGGGATAAAAAATATTCTCAGTAATGTCTGCAGGAATTCCAGGCCCATTATCAATGATTTCTATTTTTGCAATTAATTTATGCATGACAGGGCCAATGGTTGCATGGCTAATAGCACGAGTTTTTAGAATTATTTGCGGTGATGTTTGTTCAGATTCATACAAAGCTTGCACAGCATTTCTAACAATATTTAATATGGCCTGAATCAGCTGCTCCATATCGCCCATAAATTCTGGAATACTAGGATCATAATCTCGCACAAAATCGATGGAGCCTTTCGTCTCAGCTTCAAGTAATGATCTCACTCTTTCAAGCACTTCATGGGTATTGTGTTTCATTAAAATGGGTTTTTTATACGAACCCGTTAAACGATCAACCAGATTCACCAGACGATCCGCCTCACTAATAATGACATTGGTATAGTCTTCAAGTTCTTTATTGAGGAGTTCCAAAGCTAAAAGTTGAGCTGCACCACGAATACCACCCAGAGGGTTTTTTATTTCATGACCAAGGTTTCTTACCAGCTCTAGAGTAGTTTCATGGTTGGAAATGAGGGTTTCTCCTCGGGTGATACTATACGAGCGGTCGAGCTCCTGTATCTCAATTAGGAGAAAGTCTTGCTCTTGATCATTAATGGAGGAGATTGAGTAATCCACTAAAAGCTTTACTCCGTTAACTAGAATGAGATGTACTTTTCGCGCAATAAAAGCATTTTTGTGTTTTTGTACGGAACGCAATGCTTTAAGTGTTTCTTCAGGCTTATAGAGCAAATCTCCTATATATGAATTACGGGAGCGTTTTTCGCTGACCCTAAAAAGCGCTTCTGCTGCCGGATTTAAATGAAACAAGCAAAAATTGCTGTCCAGTATCACGACGGCTGAAGTTAAGTAATCAAGCAAACTGGTATTAAAACTTTCAGTATTCATGTGCTTTTATATATATTTTTTGGGTATAGCTATTCTCTGGAGTGTTTGGCCAGATTCCTTTATGAATAAGTCCTGCAAAAATTGAACCAACCTGGGGCAAATTCAGGTTTTGCAGCTATTCCTTGCTCTAATGAGACATTAAAAGAGCTAACTATAACTGAATATCGCTAAAATTGCCCCATTGTAGTGCATCTTTAAGGTGTTTATGTTTCAGTATAAAGCTGGAAGTGCCGTTCAAGTCGGGCGTTGGTATCATTGCGTCTTCTTAAATGAAGTAGGTCTGTGACCCCCTAGATAAGTCAGCAAGAATGAAATACCTTCTGAAATATTCCCCTGAAATTACAATTAAAAGCCGGCCGGTTAGGGTTCGCTTCGTAAAGCAGCTCAGTAAAAACCTCAGAGTTTTACTAAGAAAAGTGGATGAGCGCGTTAGCGTTATCTCCAAGCGGGACTATCTGGAAGTTAATTCTCCTGACGAGACCTGCGACCTTAATCCGCGAATAGAAGGTATTTTATTGAGCACACCGGGAGTTGCATCCATTGCCTCAACCATACATCTTAAGCTTGATGGTTTCGAGGGCATACTCACCCAGGCTTTAGCTTTTTTCACCGATAGATTAAAAGGTAAAACCTTTGCTGTGCGTTGTAAGCGAGCAGGAAAGCACACTTTCACTTCTGTTGATGTCGAGAAGTTTATTGGTGCAGGTTTAAACCAACATACGGAGTCTATGGGCGTGAACCTCAGTAAGCCCGATATCACTGTCAGACTGGAAATTCGCGAGCAAGATGTCTTCATCGTGGATCAATTAAAGGAAGGCCTGGGAGGTTTCCCCTTAGGCACTCAAGGTGGTGTTTTGTCATTGATTTCTGGAGGTTTTGATTCGGCAGTCTCGAGTTATTTATCTATAAGACGCGGCCTTTTAACGCATTATTGTTTTTTTAATCTTGGAGGCAATGAGCATGAGATCGCAGTAAAGGAAGTTGCTCTGTATTTGTGGATGCGTTATGTATCTTCACATCGAGTGACATTTATTTCAGTGCCTTTTGAAGCTGTCGTTGGAGAAATAATTAGCAAAGTAGATAATTCAAAAATGGGCGTTGTGCTTAAGCGCATGATGCTGAGAGCAGCGGGGAAACTGGCAGTGGATCTCCATCTCGATGCTCTGGTAACAAGCGAAGCAGTTGCTCAAGTTTCCAGTCAGACCTTGCCAAATTTAGCTGTCATCGACGAGGTGAGTGAAAAATTAGTTTTACGGCCACTTATCATGAGTGAGAAGCAGGACATTATCGATCTTGCAAGAAAGATTGGGACAGAAGAGTTTTCAGCTGTCATTCCAGAATATTGTGGGGTTATTTCAGTCAACCCAACTACTAAAGCTCGTGTGCATCGTATCAATAGAGAAGAAGAGAGTTTTGATTTCTCGATATTAGAAAAGGCCCTAGCTGAAACAAAAATATTAACCATCGATAAATTGTTGGAGAGTGAGAAAAAGTCACCAGTTGAAATACTTGAGTTGGATATTGTTCCTGAACAAGCAATAGTGATTGATATTCGTCATCCTGACGAAGAAGAACGTTCCCCCTTAAGTATTCCAGGCTGTGATATTCAAAAAATTCCCTTTTTTAAGTTAAATACAATGTTTGAACTTAATAAAATAGATCATAACAACCAGTATTTACTTTACTGCGGTAAAGGCATGATGAGTAGATTACATGCCCACCATCTAGTAGAAAAAGGTTTTTCCATGGTCGGCGTTTATCGGCCCGATTAAGAGAAAAATAGCCTGATTAAACACTAGGCAACAATAGTTGTTGGTTTTTCTGTTTTAAAACAAGCAATCCGCTATAATGCGCCACTTTTTGCAGCCCCTACCTACAGGAAATCAAAGTGATTGAGAAGATTCGAAACATAGCCATTATTGCTCATGTCGATCATGGTAAAACGACGCTGGTAGATAAGTTGCTATCACAGTCTGGCACTCTTGAAACCCGAGGCAAGGATATAGAGCGGGTAATGGACTCCAATGACCAGGAAAAAGAGCGAGGCATTACTATTCTGGCTAAAAATACAGCAGTAAGTTGGCAGGATTTTCGAATCAATATTGTTGATACGCCAGGACATGCCGACTTTGGTGGAGAAGTTGAGCGTGTATTATCCATGGTTGATAGCGTGCTTTTATTGGTCGATGCGGTAGATGGGCCGATGCCGCAAACTCGTTTTGTTACACAAAAAGCATTTGCGAGAGGTTTAAAGCCTATTGTGGTAATTAATAAAGTAGACCGTGAGGGTGCTCGTCCCGATTGGGTCTTAAATGAAGTGTTTGACCTTTTTGACCGACTGGGGGCCACTGATGAACAACTCGATTTCCCTGTCATCTATGCTTCAGCAATAAACGGTGTAGCTGGCGTTGAGGCAGATGAATTAGCCTCAGACATGACTCCCTTATTTCAATTAATCGTAGACAAGGTCCCCCCACCTGATGTTGATCAGGATGGGCCGTTTCAAATGCAGATTTCTGCTCTGGATTATTCATCCTATGTAGGGGTTATAGGTGTTGGAAGGATTAGCCGAGGCACTATTAAAACTAATATGCCAGTCGTGTTGATTGATAGTGAAGGCAATACCAGAAAAGCGAAAGTAGGGGGTGTTAAGACTTATTTGGGGCTAGAGCGTATCGATGCCGATTCTGCTCAAGCCGGCGATATTATTTGTATCACAGGTATCGAGAAGCTGAATATTTCTGACACCTTGTGTGACCCGGAAAATGTAGAGGCATTACCAGCACTATCGGTTGATGAACCAACTGTCACAATGACTTTCCAGGTAAATGATTCACCCTTTGCTGGATTGGAAGGTAAATATGTTACTAGCCGGAATATTAAAGAAAGGCTGGAGCAGGAATTAATACATAATGTTGCCCTTAGAGTCGAGCCCGGCAGCACGGCCGACAAATTTATAGTTTCAGGTCGTGGTGAATTACATCTATCCGTTCTTATCGAAAGTATGCGTCGAGAAGGATTTGAGCTTGCCGTTTCCAGACCACAAGTTGTTATCAAGGAAATAGATGGTGTTAATCATGAGCCTTATGAAATGTTGGTGCTTGATGTGGATGAAGAGCATCAGGGTGGTGTAATTGAAGAGCTTGGTAAGCGCAAAGCTGAAATGCAGGACATGATATCGGATAACAAAGGACGTATGCGTATCAGTTTTATTATTCCAACTCGTGGTTTGATTGGTTTCAGAACCATGTTCCTTGGAATGACATCCGGAACAGGAATTATGACGCATATATTCGATCACTACGGCCCTGTGAAAGATGGCGAAATTGCCAAGCGAAATCGTGGTGTGTTAGTTTCGATGGTTAAAGGAAAAACATTGGCATTTGCTTTATTTACTTTACAAGATCGCGGCAGGCTCTTTGTTGAACCAGCAATAGATGTCTATGAAGGTATGGTGGTAGGTTTACACAGCCGCGAAAATGATTTGGCAGTAAACCCGACAAAAGCGAAACAGTTAACCAACATTCGAGCGGCAGGAACTGATGAGAATTTGGTTTTAACGACCCCAATTCGTCATAGTTTGGAGCAGGCAATGGAGTTCATTGAAGCCGATGAGCTGGTAGAGATCACGCCACAGTCAATACGTATTCGCAAAATGTACCTTACTGAAAATGAAAGGAAGCGAATGTCTAGAGGTTCAGAACTCAGAGGTCAATAAAACTTTTAAGTTCTATGATATCAGTAGGAATTTAAGAAAGGAGCGAGAAGAATAGCTTATGCTAGCGCTTATTCAGAGAGTATCTTCAGCCTCAGTCAGTATTAATGCAGAAACAGTGGGTCAAATTGGGCAGGGCCTTCTTGTCTTTCTTGGCATCGAAAAAAGTGATGGAGAATCTGAAGCCAATAAACTATTAAAAAAAGTGCTGTCGTATCGAGTTTTCTCAGACGAAGAAGATAAAATGAATCTTAACGTCAGGGATATTAAAGGGGGCTTGTTGATTATTTCTCAATTCACTTTGGCTGCAGATACTAATCGTGGCCTGCGTCCGAGTTTTTCCTCGGCCTTACCCCCTGATCAGGCTGAACCCTTATATCAATATTTTTTAAGTCAGGCCCAAGAGCAATATGATCAAATAGAATGCGGAAAGTTTGGTGCTGATATGCAGGTTAGTTTGGTAAATGATGGACCAGTAACTTTTTTATTAAAAAGTTAGCTTGTTGATTCTTCTCCATCCTCATTTTCATCCTCTTCCTCTTCGCCCTTTGTGTAAATAATTTTACCTGCAAGCACTCCTGCTTCGAATAACATCCACATCGGTATAGCAAGCATGGATTGTGAAAAAGGGTCTGCGGGAGTGAGTAACATCCCCGCCACAAAACAGCCAATTACAACATAAGGCCGTTTTTGAGTTAATTTCTCAGACGTAGTTGCTCCTGAAATTATTAGTAAAATGGTTGCAATGGGAATTTCAAATGTCAGCCCGAAAGCAAAAAACATTAATAAAACAAAGTTCAGATATTCAGAAATATCGGTCATGATTGCAACGCCATCTGGAGCAACAGATGTAAAGAAACCGAAAATAAATCCCAGTACTATGAAATAAGAAAATGCGATGCCCAGATAAAAAAGTATGATGCTGGACACCAGAATCGGAAAAGCAATCTTGATCTCATTTCTATATAAACCAGGTGCAATAAAAGCCCAAACCTGATGCAACAGGAACGGCACAGAAATGAATACCGCGACAAAGAAAGAGAGCTTAAAAGGCACAAAAAATGGAGAGGTGACTTGTGTCGCAATCATTTCTGCACCTTCAGGCAACACATTAATTAAGGGTGATGCCACAAAGGTATAAATTTCATTAGCAAATGGGAACAGGCAAAGAAAAATAACAAGCACAACTAATAAAGAACGCAGGATGCGATCTCGCAATTCAATTAAATGAGAGATTAACGGTTGTTCTTTTGGGTCGTTTTCAAGAGCCATATTAGGTTTTAGGTTCTTTCGGTTCAGCGGACTCTAATGGTTTAGTCTGAGCCACATTTTCTGTGGTTGCGGTGTTAGCACCTGCTGAAGGACCACCTTGCTTGGTATTATCGGGTGCTGTGTCTGCTTCAGGTTTTCCGCTGTTGAGAATTTGTTGTTTAAGATCCAGGTTTTGTTTCAGACTGTCAGTCTGTTTTTTAGCCGAATTTACAGTGTCAGTAATTTGTTTTTTACCATCTTGGAATTTTTCCATAATTGCTTCGTTACGGAGCTGGCGACGAATATCGTCTGCACCTATTTCTTTTTCAATATCTCGTTTTATATCATCAAAGCTTCGCCTGAAACGTCCTATCCATAAGGCCATTGTACGCAAGGCACCGGGCAGCTTTTCCGGCCCGAGAATTAACAAGCCAACTACACCAATTACTAATATTTCAAAGAAGCCGACGCCAGTCATAAGAAAGCCTTTTTATTCAGATTAGGACTTACTTTCCTCTTCAACTTTTTCCGCTTTCACATCAAAAGTGTCGCCTTCATCTTCTTCACTGATTTTGGCCTGAGTAGTGTCTTCTCCCTTATCACCTTCGTCCATAGCGCTTTTAAATCCCTTGATTGCGCCACCCAGGTCCGACCCAAGATTTTTTAGCTTCTTGGTTCCAAACACAAGAAGAATAATGACCAGAATAATGACCAGTTGCCAAATCCCAATTCCACCGAATCCCATATTGTTCTCCTGCTAAGTTAATTATTAAAATTTGTATTCACGCATTGTAGCGTTCTAGCTAGTTTCGCGCGATGCTTTTTCTTCTAATCCTGATGTACCAAAGCGCCTTTCAAGTTCATTAAGAACATCCTGAGGGCTAAGGCCCATTTCTGAAAGCATCACTAATGTATGGAACCATAAATCCGCGGTTTCATAGATTAACTTGGTCTTCTCTTCACCTTTTTCCATATCTCTGGCAGCAAGTATTGTTTCAATTGCTTCCTCACCGACTTTTTCCAGTATCTTATTGAGGCCTTTGCTTTGTAAGAGAGCCACATAAGAAGTAGAAGGATCAGATCCTTTTCGCTC
This sequence comes from Pseudohongiellaceae bacterium, assembly GCA_965661005.1. Classification (GTDB taxonomy): domain Bacteria; phylum Pseudomonadota; class Gammaproteobacteria; order Pseudomonadales; family Pseudohongiellaceae; genus UBA5109. The sequence continues at coordinate 180,794 of CBFICB010000006.1, read as the reverse complement.
TTCAATGATTTTCGCAATTTTATTTAGTGTATCCGTCATGCTTGAAGCCTGAATTTATTTCTTATATATGTCATTTGGTTCTTTTAAAACCGGATCAGTTTCCTGCCACTCACTATTGACCAGCTTGCGGTAAAAGCATGATTGGCGGCCCGTATGACATGCTATACCTCCGACTTGCTCTACTTCATAAATCAAACAGTCAGCATCACAATCCAGGTAAATACCACTTAGTTTTTGAATATGTCCGGATTCTTCGCCTTTGCGCCAAAGTTTTTTTCTGGAGCGGGACCAATATACTGCTCTGCCTTCTTCCTTTGCAGTAGCTAGAGCTTCAGGGTTTACCCATGCCTGCATCAGTATTCGGCCTGAGCTGGTGTCCTGAGCAACCACAGGCAGCAAACCATCTGCATTCCACTTTAGCTCATCGAGCCATCTCTGTGCCATGTTCAGCTCCAAAATTGAAGGCTCAATAGACTTAATAATCTCATTTATAATCGCCTAGAATACTCTATTTGGGGTTATTAGTGGGATATTCAAGGAACTAGCGACGAAAATACAGTAATCCTATACCCGCGAAACTTAGTAGCCAAATTTCCAGAGGCATGGAATCCATGAGCTGACCCAAATCAGTGAGCATCATAATCCCGGCTAATACTAATGTTGCGAGCCCAAATCGAAGGCGTTTTTTAGACAGCTTTTGTTGTGCTTGCAGGCGTAATTTAGCCTGATCTTTCAATAATCGTTGGGTTTCTAGTCTGGATGCGCGAGTATCCGACAGAAAGTCATATATCAATTCGGGAAATTCAGGTAAGAGCTCAAGTAATTCAGGGACTCTACCCTTTAGTTTCTTGATATTTTCCCAGGGAGACAAGCGCTTTCTTTGCCAATTTTCCAGAAAAGGCAAAGCAGTTTGCCAAAGATCTAGGTCAGGATAGAGCTCTTTACCGAGACCTTCAACGTTTAGCATGGTTTTTTGCAGCAAAACCAGTGAGGGTTGTAGCTCCATATTAAAGCGACCTGCTGTTCTAAACAGCTGTAACAGTAGCGCGCCAAATGAAATTTCACTTAATGGCTTTTCAAAAAAAGGTTCGCACACACTTCGCATAGTCGCTTCAAATGCATTAATGGGGGTGTCAGAAGGGACCCAACCACACTCTAAATGTAGTTCAGCAACTTTACGGTAATCGCGCTTAAAGATGGCTAGTAGATTTCTGGCCAGATATTGTTGATCATCTTCACTCAGGCTCCCAAAGATAGCGCAATCCAGTGCAATATATTGAGGTTTTTCAGGGTGTTCGAGTGATACAAAAATATTGCCTGGATGCATGTCTGCATGAAAAAAACTATGATCAAAAACTTGAGTGAAAAATATTTCAACGCCGGTTTCAGCCAGTTTTTTTAAATCTATTTTGGCTTTCTTTAACTCATCAATATGACTTATCGGGATGCCATGTATTCGTTCCATGACCAATACATTTTTACGTGTTAAATCCCAGTATACTTTTGGAACATAAAGCACATGATTGGTTTCAAAATTTTTCCTTAATTGCGTTCCGTTTGCGCCTTCTGCCTGAAGATTAAGCTCATCATGAATGACAAAATCATAATCTCTTATAATTTCTTTGGCACGTAAACGTTTTCCATCTTTTGTATAATTTTCAATAAAGGATGCTATTAAATTTAATAAAGCTAAATCTTGGTCAATAATTTCTTCAATGCCAGGGCGTACGACTTTGATAACAACTTCTTCACCGCTAAGCAAATTAGCAGTATGGACTTGAGCTATTGATGCAGAAGCAAGTGGGCTGCTGGAAAAATTTTTAAAAATAGTTTCAATTTTACTTCCAAGCGCCTGTTCAATGATTTTTTGCGCCTCAATTTCATCAAACGGAGGGACCTGATCCTGCAGTTTTGCTAATTCGTCAGCTATATTCAGGGGTACCATATCTCGTCGTGTAGATAAAAGTTGCCCAAATTTAATAAAGATTGGACCAAGTTCTTCCAGGGCAAGGCGCAAACGTGCCCCTCTATCCAGATTTTTAGATTTAGCCTTGGGCAAAAAGGGCAGCTTAAGTAAAAGTTTTGCCGGAGCATTCAAATTAAAATCATTGAATAACTCTTGCAAATTATAGCGTGCAGCAACTTTTAGAATGGTAAGGAGACGTAGATACTTCTTCACAATCGATCACTTAAATTATCAAAAGGCGACAACGATAGCATAAAGTCTACGCTAATTTCAGTAGGGTATAGCTAACTCCTTAAATTGTGCATACCTTAACGCTGGAAATAACCTACCAGTCTATTCATGCCCAGTATGTTAGGTTCGACGCTTTCTAGGAGTTCCCACAGGCTTAGGCCTGGTTTTAAATCTGTTTGCGAATCTAAAGCAATGATCCAAAAATAATAATGATGTAATCCGTGTCCTTCAGAGGGTAAAGGACCGTTATAGCCTGTGTTGCCATAATTATTTTCACCCTGAGTAAAAAGGTCAGTGGCTTCTTCTAATGCAGTTACATTAGTAGGAATATTGTAGAGCACCCAATGTACAAATCCGTAAGTCCCATTGGGTGTTACCAAAGGGGCATCGGGGTCATGACAAATAACTGCATAGCTTTGCGTCCCCTCTGGTGGGTTCTCTCAGCTTAATGCTGGAGAAATATCTTCGGCCTCATTGGAATGCTTGCTTGGCATAAGGCTGTTATTTTCAAAACTTGAACTTTTTAACTGCATGTCAGAAAGCGCAAAACCCATAATTAACTCCTATTGATAGTTTCTAATTAGTTTATTGATGCGTGATTCAGCGCGATCGACCTTTAATCTTAGTTGGTCAATGCGCTGGTAAAAAATTTCCAATTCGGACATTGTGGGCACTATTTTTTTTTCTTCATGAAGATATTCCTCGATATCTTCTGTAAAGCTTGCTGCGTTGTTGCTTAGAAAGATTTTAAGCTTTGCGATACCATCACTTAATGCTTGTGTCGGAATGTCGCCTATAAGTTTACTCAATTGATATTCCCAGTCGATATCAAGATCGAAAAGAATTGCTTGTAAATCCTGTATGCTGGAAGCATCACCTTTCAATTGAATATTTTCATTTCGAATAATGCTGTCTTTATTTTTTGCAATTAGCAATTTTAATAACACATCCGCAGTCGCTGCAATTTCTGCATCAGCTTCGTCAACAATGGAGCTTGTGAGTTGAAATCCATTCTCAAGAACCGTGATAAAAATTTTGCAATCTGGTTTGGTACACTTAATCGAAAAAACTTTCCCTTGTAGAGGTGTTAGTTTATTCCTGCTGAAGGGATCAAGGTTTAACGCTTTGTTCAATATTATTTCAACACTGGATAGCGCAGCGCTTAAAAATAATTCAAATGGCATCTTTATACCCTATATGTATAGCACAGATCCCATCCATAACATCGTGATATTCACAGCGATGGAAACCAGCATCTAGGAACATGGTTTTCAAAGTTTCCTGGTCAGGGTGCATTCGAATAGATTCCACAAGATATTGGTAGCTTTCACTATCGCCGCTTACAATTTTTCCAGCAACGGGCCACAATTTAGAATATAAATCATAAGCTTTACTAAGTAGCTTCTTGCGGGGTTTTGAAAATTCCAGCACTACAACTCTTCCCTCAGGCTTAAGCACTTCATACATTGAGCGCAAGGCTGCATTTTTATCTGTGACATTTCTGAGGCCATAAGCAATACAGACGCAATCGAAACTGTTTTTAGCAAAAGGCAGTTTTTCAGCGTTAGCCAGAGTATAAGATATATTTGATAAACCACCTTTATCAATGATTCTGTCACGGCCAACACGAAGCATGGATTCATTAATGTCAGCCAGTACAACTTGCCCCATACTTCCGACAATAGGAGAAAATTGCAATGAGAAATCGCCAGTCCCTCCAGCAAGATCCAGTACCACTTGCCCCGGCCGAAGAGCACTTAATTGCACAGTAAATTTTTTTATTAGGCGATGAGAACCTAGAGACATTATGTCGTTCATAATGTCGTAATTTCGTGCTACTGAATGAAATACATTAGCTACGTGCTCAGCTTTTTCTTCTAAGGGTACTTCTTTGTAACCAAAATCAGTCGTTACTTTGTTAGTATTTTTGCTCATGCGCAGTATTGTAACTCAAGAGGGCAGGAAGAGAGTATTTAGCTCTTTAGTGGTGTGATATTAACAACTTGAGTATCTTTTTCTAGTGCTTCTCTACTCTGGCCAGCGGATTTTAATTTTTGAAGATACTGTTCCCACAATAAAGATTCCTTCAAACAAAGTTCACGCAAATACTCCCAAGTATATATTCCAGTATTGTGGTCATCACTAAAGTGCGGGCGCAGGGCGTAGTTGCCCACTTGGTCAATTTTGGTGATCAAAACATTTTTTTTCCCGACCTGAAGTACTTCTTGGCCAGGCCCATGGCCTTTCACTTCAGCGGAAGGGGAATGAACTCTAAGAAATTCTGCGTTTAGTTTATAAACTGCATCATCATATTGAAGTTCCAATATGGCGGATTTTAGATGAAGTTTTATACCAGTAGGTAGCATGTAAATTTCAATTACAGTATAAAGCGGCTGAGATCTTCATTCTGAGATAATTCACTTAAGGTGAATTCTACAAAGGCTGCATCAACTACAAATGTGTCCTTGCCATTTTCAACTAATTCATCAGCTCGGAATGAGATGTCTTCAAGTAATTTCTCTAATACGGTATGCAAGCGCCTTGCACCAATATTCTCAGTTCGTTCATTAACGCCCCATGCAATTTCTGAAATTTTTTGAATGCCATCCTCAGTAAACTCAAGTGATAAACTCTCGGTTGCCAGTAAGGCTTGGTATTGTTTGCTCAAAGATGCATCTGGCTCAGTTAAAATTCGGTTAAAGTCATCCACTGACAGAGCATCAAGTTCCACACGAATAGGTAAGCGCCCCTGCAACTCCGGTATTAGGTCTGAAGGCTTAGATAAATGGAATGCTCCAGAAGCAATAAAAAGAATATGATCAGTTTGAATAGGGCCATACTTGGTTGTGACTGTGGAACCTTCAATCAAAGGCAGGAGATCTCGCTGAACGCCTTCTCGGGAAACGCCGCCAGTTGTGGTTTCATTTTTTGTCGCGACTTTATCAATTTCATCAATAAAAACAATGCCGGTTTGTTCAGTGCTAGTGACAGCCTGAGATTTTAAATCTTCTTCATTTATGAGCTTGGCGGCTTCTTCATCTCGAAGTAATTTAAGTGCAGATTTTACTGTAACACGACGAGTTTTTTTTCGTTGATTACCAAGATTGGAAAACATGGAGCTAAGTTGATTAGTCATATCTTCCATGCCGGGTGGCGCCATAATTTCGACTCCACTGATCATATCACTGACTTTTATTTCTATTTCCTTGTCGTCCAGATCACCTTCACGTAATTTTTTTCGAAAAATTTGACGGGTACTGGTGTCGGCTTCAGTAACACTTATGGGCTCGATTTTGCCCTGGGAAGAAGGTTCAGGTAATAATATATCAAGGACTTTATCTTCTGCTGCATCGGCAGCTTGTGTGCCGAGTTTTTCAATTTGCTGTTCGCGCAGCATTTTATAAGCGGCATCTACAAGATCCCGAATGATTGATTCAACATCTCGGCCGACATAGCCAACTTCAGTAAATTTTGTTGCTTCAACTTTGATAAATGGAGAACCAGCAAGACGCGCTAGCCTACGCGCTATTTCAGTTTTACCAACCCCAGTAGGGCCGATCATTAAAATATTCTTTGGTGTGACCTCATTACGTAAGCCTTCAGGTAATTTCATCCTGCGCCAACGATTACGAAGAGCGATTGCTACCGCTCGCTTAGCCGCGTCCTGACCAACAATGTGTTTATCAAGTTCAATTGCGATTTGCTTAGGGCTTAAATCTGCCATGCAGGTTTCCTATAGGTGAATTTGTAAGTTAACAATCGAGTTCTTCGATGGTCAGATTATGGTTCGTATAGACGCAGATATTAGCGGCGATATTGAGGCTATTTTCAACTATTGTGCGAGCATCAAGTTTGGTATTTTCTAACAGCGCGATAGCCGCAGCTTGAGCATAGGAGCCGCCCGATCCAATTGCCATTAATGAGTTTTCTGGTTCAATGACATCCCCGTTGCCAGTAATGATCAGAGAGGCTTCTTTGTCCGCAACAACGAGCAAGGCTTCAAGGCGTCGCAATGCTCGCTCTGTTCGCCAAAGTTTGGCAAGTTCTACTGCTGCACGAGTTAATTTGCCTGAATGTTTTTCCAGTTGCTCTTCAAAGCGTTCAAACAAGGTAAAAGCATCAGCGGTTCCACCTGCAAAGCCTGCAATAACTTGATCATTATATAAACGGCGTACTTTTCGAGCATTACCCTTCATCACGGTATTGCCTTGGCTTACCTGGCCATCACCACCGATAACGACTTTATTGCCTCGGCGCACTGAAACGATGGTCGTGCCTCGATATTGATCCATGCTTATCTCTCTGTAATGGGGTTTAGAACTCTACTATTTGGTGATGGCGACCAGTATTTCAAGGTTTTAAGAGGAAAACGGCTACTTAGCGGACAACTATTTTAATAGTGTGTGGCAAATTGTTGCGTGCCAGGAGGTCGACAGCATCATCAGCACTTGCGTTTCCTACAAATGGCCCAGCTTGAACCCTGTACATGGTCTGACCCAACACCTCTGCCTGTGAAATAGAAGCATCCAGGCCGATGAGTAATATCTCTGCTCGAAGCTTTTCAGCATCTTCCAAGACATTAAAGGAGCCGGCTTGTACTCGATAAATAGTTGGGTCTTCTTCAACTTCAGGTTTAAGTTCTACAGCAACTACGTCAACTACGACTTCGGCTTCGCTCAGTCGGTCATAAAATGTAAAGTCAGTACCTTCATCATTTTGACCTGCTGAATCCGTATCTTGAGAAGAAATTGCATTGTTAATATTTTGTATGGAGCCAGGGCCAAAGAAGCCAAAAAATCCAATCAGAGCCACCAACAAACCTGAAAGAAGGCCAGAAAAAAACCAGGGCCAGTGGCTTTTTGCTGGAGAGGTTTTTGTTGCAGATTTCGTGTTGGTACGTTTCTTCTGACTACTTTTGTTTGAAGAACGCTGTTTAGCAAAATCATGGGCCATTGGGTATTAGTATCTCAAACTGGACAGATCTATATTATCCCGAAATTACTTCAGTATTGGTAGCTGGACACAAGGTCTAGTATAGCCTAACTGAAATCGAGAGGGTCAATATCTATCGACCACCGCACCTTACGGCTTAATGGTAAACTTTCATAGGCGGGAATCAGGTGATTCAAAAGTGTATGCAACTCTGTTCTGCTTGAAGATTGCAGTAGTAACTGAAATCGAAAACGTCCTGCTCTTTTTTCCATAGGCGCGGGTAAGGGGCCAAGTGTGACTGAAGAGCTGGTTAATTTATGTTTAGTGATATTTTTTACTTCTGATAGAAATTCCATTGGAAGAGTAATCTTTGTGGCTTCGGCGCGAATCAATGCTTGGTAAGAAAAAGGCGGTAAATTAGCCATGTCTCTTTGCTCTAGCAGTGTTCTTGAGTATTGTTTATATCCATCATTTATAAGGGTATTTAAGGTTGGATGTGTACTGTTATGTGTTTGTATAAGAACTTCTCCGGCATTTTGCCCGCGTCCGGAACGACCAGCCACCTGAATTAATAACTGCCCCATAAATTCCTGGCCACGAAAATCAGAACTGAATAAGCCAGCATCAGCATCCAGCACGGCTACTAAAGTGACCTCTGGAAAATGATGGCCTTTGGCTAGCATTTGGGTGCCAACTAAAATGGCCTGCTGCCCTTTATTAATTTCAGAAATGGTATTTTCTAATTTGCTACGGTTACGGGTGGTATCGCGGTCAATCCTGAAAATTGGCACGTCGGGGAAGTATTCCTCCAGTTTTTGTTCTGTGCGTTCTGTTCCTAAGCCAATCGCTAGTAAGGCGCTACTCTTGCAAGAGGGGCAGACATGTATAATTTTTCGTTGTGATTCGCAACGATGGCAACGTAATTCAGGACTATTCCTATGCAGGGTGTAACTGCTGTCACACCTCGTACAGCTTGCTGTCCAGCCACAATCATGACACTGCAGAAGAGGTGCGTAGCCTCTTCGATTTAAGAAGATTAAAACTTGCTTATTTTTTTGTAAATGTTTGTTAATGGATACAAGAAGAGATTCAGAGAATCCTTCGCTTAGCGTTTGCCCTCTCAAATCAATGCATTTGAATGTTGGTGCGCTGGCTTTTGCTGCCCTTGATTCAAGTGACAAAAGAGAATAGCGATTACGCAATGCGTTATGAAGGCTTTCTAGGCTTGGCGTGGCAGAGCCTAAAATTATAGGAATATCAGATAATTGTGCCCTATAAATTGCAAGATCACGGGCTGAGTAACGAAAACCCTCTTGTTGTTTATATGAGGCATCGTGTTCTTCATCAATAATAATTAAACCAGGACGTAGAAGAGGAGTGAAAATTGCCGAGCGAGTTCCAATAATAATGTCTGCATCACCTAGACGGGCATTCGACCATGCATTGAAACGCTGTTTGTCAGTTAAGCCTGAGTGAATGGCAACGATGTTATCTGCAAAGCGACCTTTGAAATACTGAATCGTTTGGGGGGTCAAGCTGATTTCTGGAACTAACAGGATGACTTGTAATCCTAAACGGATTTTTTCTGCAATAAGCTGCATGTAGACTTCGGTTTTCCCACTACCAGTAACACCTTCCAATAAAAAACAATGGAAATTGTTACCCTGCTTTAGAATAGAATCTTTCGCCTGTTTTTGCTGTTTGTTCAAGACGAGCTCGGTAGTTAAGGTTTTTATTATGCTTTCTTGACCAGCTTGATTGTCACTCACTTGTTTTAATTCTTTTCCCTGTCGAATATGTGCTGGCATTGCATTGTGAATAACCTGACCCAAAGGATAGTGATAATAGGAAGCCGCCCACTTAAAAAGCTTCATCATTGATGTGTCGAAAATAGGCTCTTTATCAATTACCTCAATGATTCTCTTTAGATCACTGAGGTCGAAATCACTTTCCGCAGAGCTGTCGATAATCAGCCCAATGAGTTCACGTTTGCCAAAAGGCACTCTTACTCTTAAACCTGCTATTAAGTGGGAATTTGGATTTTCTGGTGGTAAATAGTCAAAGCTCCGTCTTAAAGGTGTATTTACAACAACCTTTATAACGGAATTAACCTTAGAGGAATGGAGCGTATTACTACCTTGGTTTATACTCACTGGAATTAAAACTTTAAGCTATTAAACAGTTGGAAGGTTACCATGCAAACGAAGTCTATGCCTGATGAATTATTAAGCTTACGTAATCAAATAGATACCCTAGATGATGAGCTTTTATCAATTTTGGCTAGGCGTTTTGAAGTAACAGCTAAAGTCGGGAAGTTAAAAGCTGATCAAGGACTGGACTCTGTCGATGAGGCCCGCGAACAACAAAAACTTATTGATCTCATGTCGCGTGCCGAAGAGAAGTCTCTTAATCCAGAGTTTGTATTAAGCCTTTTCAAGATGATATTTGCAGAAGTTGTGGAAAACCATAGAGCTTACCTGCAGTAATTTAAGCCAGTTGAAAACCAGTTCTTGCTAAATAGCGCTACTCTGCTAGAATTCGCGCTCTTTTTTTAATACAAGAATATGGTACCTGTTAAAAAATCAGGTGGCGATATTCAGTTTGAGGTCTTTCATGAAAGCAGAAATTCATCCTAAATATGAAGATATGGTAGCAACCTGTGGTTGCGGCAATGTTATCAAGACACGCTCTACTTTAGCGGGCGATTTACGTATTGATGTTTGTTCCCAATGTCACCCTTTTTATACAGGGAAACAAAAAATTGTTGATACTGGCGGTCGTGTTGATCGTTATAAGAAACGTTTTAGTAACCGTAAACTATAAGATATTTGATTGGCGTTTACTTTTAGCGCCGGTTAGCTGGCGAAACTGCTTTAAAGTGAAGTGAGGACTTAGAAAAGTTCGTCGGCATCATCCAGATTGTCGGGGCCATTTAATGTATTTACATCATTGGCCTCGATTGGTTGGTACTCTTCCCTGAATACCTCAAAAATAGCACCTTCTTCGTTTGGCTGTGCTCTGAATCCTGTTTCGGGGTTAATTCTGACGGTGACGATACCGTCAGGTTGAGCCATAGAGTTTATAGGCATATCAGCCAGAGCATCTTCCATGAAGTCAATCCAAATAGGTACAGCAACTGTGGCTGCTTGTTCGTCTCGCCCTAATGTTTGGGGATTATCAAACCCAACATAAACAGTTGTGACCATGTCAGCATTAAATCCGGAAAACCAAAGGTCAAAATTATCGTTAGTTGTTCCAGTTTTACCGGCAAGGTCTGACCGCCCGATTTCGCGATTAATACGTCGGCCACTACCGTTAGTTACTACAGAACGCAGCATAGTATTCATGATGTAGGCAACATCTTCATCAATGACGCGAGGGGCAGGATAGGCAGAACTTAGCTGGGGATTCTCAGGGTCAAAATTCTCTTCACATACCGGACAAATACTTGCAGGCTCTGCAAGGTAGACATTGCCATCATTAAAGTTATCTATTCTCTGAATCAAATAGGGTTCAACTTGATAACCTCCGTTTGCAAAGACAGTATAGCCAGTGGCTATCTCCATAGGGGTTACTGCGTGAGAGCCTATCGCTACAGTAAGGTCATTGCGGGGGAATTCGCTTTCGGTAAAACCAAATCGACTAATATAGGGCAGAACCACATTGTCACCAAGTGCATCATAGAGTCTCAGTGAAACGAGGTTTTTAGAGTTAGTTAGTGCATACTTCAAAGAAATCGGGCCAAGAAAATCGCCATTAAAATTCTCTGGTCTATAATCACTTCGATCCAGCGGAGCATCATTAATCAGGCTAGCTGCTGTATAACCATTTTCGAGAGCTGCAGCATATAAAAAAGGTTTAAAATTGGATCCGGGTTGGCGTCTTGCTTGAGTCACCCGATTGAAATTGCTTTGATAAAAATCGTAACCGCCAGTAAGGGCCATGATGGCGCCATTATTAGGGTTAATGGATACCAAAGCGCCATTGACACCAGGAATTTGGCTAAGCATCCAGCGCCCTTCATCATTTTTACTGACCCTGATTAAGTCACCAACTTCTGCGACCTCTCTTGCTGTTCTGGGACTGGAAGTCCAGGTGCTATTATTAATAAACCGCTTGGCCCATCGAATACCGTCCCATTCGATGGTTATACTCTCGCCTGACTTCAAAAGTGCCAGAATTGATCGTTCACTAATTCGCTGAACGAATGCTGGCTGCTGATCCGCTAGTGTTGGGGTTCTGGCTAAAATAGACAGCCACATATCGATATCGTTGCTACTATTATTGGGTCGCATCTGATTTTCGGGGCCACGATAGCCATGATTTCTATCGTAATTTTCCAAACCGTCAGTGAGAGCCTTATTAGCCAGAGCCTGAGTTTCACTGTTTATAGTTGTATAAACCTCGAAACCATCAGTTATGGCTAGATCACCATAGCGAGCCTGCATCTCCAGTCTGACCATCTCAGCGATATAAGGGGCATCCACTTCGATTTCTACTCCATATCTTTGCGCTGTCAAGGGAGCATTATTGGCTTCATCGAACTGGTTTTGGGAAATCATGTTAAGTTCAAGCATTCTTCGTAAAACGCGGCTGCGATAGGTTAGCGCTCGTTGCCCAGAGCGTAGTGGATTTATGGTATTAGGAGCAGGCAAAATTGCGACTAGCATAGCCATTTCAGCTAGGCTTAATTCGTTTGGCGTTTTGTTGTAAAACTGGCTAGAGGCAGCTGAAACACCATAGGCCGAAATTCCAAAAAAGATTCGATTAAGATAAAGCTCCAGAATTTCATCTTTATTGAGTTCTCTTTCGATTTTCAAAGCCAGCAATATTTCTTTGAATTTCCTTGAATATGGGCTCTCCCCCTCAAAAGAAATGTTTTTTGCGAGCTGCATGGTCAGCGTACTTCCGCCACCACTGGGATTGCCACTTAATATACCTAGTACGGAGCGCGCTAAAGCTTTTAAATCAACGCCATTATGTTCATAGAAACGAGTGTCTTCACTTGCTATTAATGCGTTAACCAGAAGTGGAGGAATTTCACTATATTTAATCGGGTCACGTCTAACTTCACCAAATTCGGCTATTAATTTATTATCTGCAGTGAATACGCGTAAAGGATTGACCAGTCGGACATTACGATAATCTTCTGCAGGTGGTAATTTTGGTGATAAATATAGATAGGCGCTAGCAGAAATCATGACTATCCCCAGGCCACCAAATAAGCAGCACCAGAGAAGGAGGTTGATAGTTTTTCGTACTAGGCCCATAGTACTTTTCTCATAGCATTTCTCTCATAGCGCTTACAATAAGCTGAAACACAAGACACTAACTACAGAAACAATGCTTATAAATGTATCAAGATAAAAAGAGAAAGCTTTAATCTCTATGTCGTAAATTCTAACGCACCGTAAGTCATGATTTTATACGTTTTTTATCAATAAGTGTGATTCTTTACTCATACACGGACAATTCATTGTAGAAATATATGAAAATTATGATAACTCAAAAAAATGACTCAAGATTATAAAGAATGTGATGCAGCTAGCAAATTAAAGTAATTTGTTGAAAAAAGACTTAATTATTTGAAATTCATGATTAAATTAAGTAACGTGCTGGTTTGTGAGAGTCTATATTCTCTTAATGGAATAGTGCGTGTATAGAATTTCTGGTTGATTTTAAGGTTATTTGACTGATCCGGGCTCATTTAAGTGGGCGTAAATAGGTTAAGGAGAGTGGGTTTGTGAGTATTTTTAGTAAAAAAAATACAGCTCTGCATGGAGTGGATATTAGTTCCAGCTCCATCAAACTTATTGAATTGAGCAAGTCAGGTAATAAATATAAAGTAGAGAACTATGTAGCTCGACCGCTGCCAGAGAATGCTGTTGTAGAAAAGAATATCAATGAATTGGAAGCACTGGGGGATGTTATTGTCAAGATGTCTGCCGTATTGAAAACCAAAACTAAAGAAGCTGCGGTAGCGGTTGCCGGCTCTGCTGTGATTACGAAAACAATTGAAATGAATGCCTCTTTGAGTGATGAGGAAATGGAAAATCAAATTGTCATAGAGGCCGATCAATATATTCCTTACCCGCTAGATGAAGTCGCAATTGACTTTGAACGACAGGGCCTTTCTGCAAAGCATGAAGATATGGTCGAAGTTTTGTTGGCGGCATGTAAAAAAGAAAATGTCGATTTACGTGTTGCTGCACTGGAGTTTGGCGGTTTTACAGCGAAGGTGGTTGATATAGAAGCTTATGCAATGGAGCGTGCCTATAAATTGTTGCAACAGCAAATGAATTTACCAAAAGCAAAATTAGTCGCTATTGTTGATATTGGCGCAACAATGACGACCTTATATATTCTTAACGATGGTGTTTCGATTTACACCAGAGAGCAGATATTTGGTGGAGCCCAGTCAAATAGCGAAGTGCAAATGCGCTATGGCATGCAACCCAATGAGGTTGAAGAAGCTATCAAAGAAAAAACTCTACCGGATGGCTATGAGGAAGAAGTTTTATCACCTTTTAGAGAAGAGATAACAGAACAAATTAGTCGGGCATTACAATTTTTCTTTTCATCCAGCCAATATAATATTGTGCTTCCAGCTTAAGCATATCGCTTAATGAAAAATTCTGTAGATAATATTTTTCTAATTGGGCCAATGGGTGCGGGTAAAACAACCATTGGCAAATTGCTAGCGCAAGAATTAAAACTCGATTTTTATGATTCTGACCATGAAATCGAAAATCGTACCGGTGCAGATATTGCCTGGATTTTTGATATGGAAGGTGAAGAGGGTTTTCGTAAGCGTGAAGAAAAAGTGATTGAAGAGCTTAGTGCTAAAAATAAAATTGTGCTTGCTACGGGTGGTGGAGTAGTACTCTCTGAACAAAATCGTCGCTTCCTGCATAGTCGAGGGACAGTGATCTATTTGATGACAACAATAAATCAACAGATGGAACGTATCCGTAAAGATCAAAAACGTCCCTTATTACAAAATGTTGATGATCCAGAAACGAAATTACGGGATTTAATGGAACAACGTGAACCTTTGTATCGCGAAATTGCTGATCATATGGTTATGACAAGCCGAAGAAGTGCTAAAGCTGTTTGCACGGAATTAACTCAATATATTCTGGGAAGCTCTAATAGTAATTCTGACCATTATGCCTAATCCTATAAGCGTTAATGTTGATTTGGGTGACCGATCTTACCCCATCTATATAGGTTCGGGGTTGTTATCCGACCGCCAATTACTTGCACCTCACATTAATGGCACCCAAGTTTGCATCATCACTAATGATGTTGTGGCTCCATTGTATCTAGAGAAACTTAAAGCGCTTTTATCAGGCTATCAATTAAGTGAATTCATTTTGCCAGATGGAGAGTCTGAGAAGACTCTGGATAATATAGCTGAGATTTATGACGCATTATTATCCAGTCGACTGGACAGGAATGTAACACTAATTGCTCTTGGTGGCGGGGTGGCCGGCGATATGGCAGGTTTTGCTGCGGCTACTTATCTTCGTGGCGTCAATTTTATTCAGGTACCGACAACCTTGTTATCACAAGTTGATTCTTCCGTCGGTGGTAAGACTGGTGTTAACCGCCCCTTGGGTAAAAATATGGTTGGCGCATTTTATCAACCCCAATGTGTGCTTGCTGATACGAATACTTTAAACACGCTGCCTGACAGAGAGTTATCAGCGGGTCTTGCCGAGGTTATTAAATATGGCTTGATTAACAATCTGGAATTTTTCAATTGGCTGGAAGCGAATATCGAAAAGTTGATAAATCGTAATGAGGCTAGCCTGATGCAGGCTATTAAAACCAGTTGCGAAGAAAAAGCAGTGATTGTAGCAGCTGATGAAAAAGAAGCTGGAATAAGAGCAATACTGAATCTGGGACATACTTTTGGCCATGCCATTGAGACAGCTATGGGTTATGGCAATTGGTTACATGGTGAGGCAGTTGCAACAGGCATGCTTATGGCTGCTGACTTATCCTGGCGTATAGGAAACATTGCACCTGAAGATGTGGCTCGAATTAAAAAACTCCTTAAAGCAGCTAAATTACCCGTTGTTCCTCCAGACTCCATAACAAGCTCTGAGTATTTGTCTTTGATGAGCAGAGACAAAAAGAATATACAAGGTTCAATGCGCTTCATATTGCTTGAGAAGATTGGTAAAGCCTTAATTTCATCTAATATAGAATCTTCACTTCTAGAACAGACCCTTCAGTCTGGCAGTAAGTTGGGCGAAGCTAGCTAAGCTAAAAAGGTCGTCTGTTTCAAACCGCTTTGATTAGATTAATCAAGATTGCTGAAAACCCTTGCCTTGTGTAAAATGTCTGGCTCTTTGGCGTTAAAAAAGAGGCTGTTTCCCCTCCAAGAATGATAGGGCTGAACTGCCCTCAAATGTAAACCTTAGTTATTAATTGTTAGAGAAATTGGTTATGAGACCCGGGTTATATAATCCCAGCGAGTTCAGAGATAATTGTGGCTTTGGTTTGGTTGCCCATATTGAAGGGCAAGCGAGCCACGACTTGTTGCAAACAGCTATTAACTCACTGACCTGTATGACGCACCGTGGCGGAATAGCTGCAGATGGTGTGACGGGTGACGGCTGCGGCCTATTAATGCAAAAACCTGATGCTTTCCTGAGAGCTATCGCGCTGGAGCAGTTCAATATTGAACTATCTGAAAACTATGGCATCGGCATGGTGTTCTTTAGCCAAGAGGAAAGTAAAGCAAGTTTTGCTCGTAATATTCTCGATCAGGAAATTCTTGCTCAGGGCCTTGATCTCATCGGCTGGCGCAAAGTCCCTTATGATTCTTCAGCCTGCGGTAGCATGGCTCTTGATTGCATGCCTGATATTGAACAAGTTTTTATTAATGCTGAAGGTCTTAGCAAAGAACAGTTAGCGGTTAAGCTTTTCATCGCGAGGCGAAAGGCTGAGAATCAGTTAGTTGAAGATGAAGATTTTTATGTCTGCTCTTTGTCGACGAGTGTGCTTTCCTATAAAGGCTTGATGATGCCGGTTGATCTTCCTAACTTTTACCTGGACCTGAAGGATCCACGTTTGGAAGTGGCAATGTGTACTTACCATCAGCGTTTTTCTACGAATACTTTACCGAAATGGCCATTGGCTCAGCCCTTTAGAATGCTGGCGCATAATGGTGAGATAAATACTATACGTGGTAACCGCAATTGGGCAAAAGCAAGAATTTCAAAATTTAAATCTGCTGCTATCCCCAACATTGAAGAAATTGCACCTTTGGTAAATTCTAGCGGTTCAGATTCTTCTTCAATGGATAATATGCTGGAGTTATTGGTAACCAGTGGAATGGATCTATATCAGGCAATTCGTTTAATCATTCCGCCAAGTTGGCAAAACATGGAAGACCTCGACGAAGATCTGCGTGGCTTTTACACCTATAACTCTTTTCATATGGAACCCTGGGATGGTCCGGCGGGTGTAGTGCTAACGGACGGTCGATTTGCAGCTTGCGCCTTGGATAGTAATGGTTTGCGTCCTTCCAGATGGGTGATGACTAAAAATGGATATATTACGGCGGCATCTGAAATCGGAGTGAATGGTTACAAACCTGAGGATGTTATTGCGAAGGGGCGTGTTGGTCCTGGTCAGATTTTAGTGGTAGATACTCAAAAAGGGGAAATTCTGCATACAGATGATGTGGGTGATTATCTTAAGGTGAAGCAGCCTTATGCAAAATGGGTAAAAGAAAAATCTTTCTATGTCGAGGCAACTCTGGCAGAGCACATCCCGGCATTGAAACCATTGTGTCCTGATGAGCGCGTCCAGCATATGAAAATGTTCCAGGTGACCTTTGAGGAAATGGATCAGGTGATGCGTCCTCTGGCTCAAAGTGCTTCCGAAGGTACAGGCTCAATGGGTGATGACACCCCGATAGCTGTTTTATCTCAAAAAGTTCGCCCACTTTATGATTACTTCAGGCAGCAGTTTGCTCAAGTGACTAATCCACCAATCGATTCCTTGCGTGAAACTATTGTGATGTCCTTGGAAACTCGAATGGGTAGAGAACTCAATGTTTTCGAGGAGACCCCAGAGCATGCTAACCGGGTTATTTTAACTTCACCGTTGTTATCCCCGGTTAAGTATTACAATCTATTGCACCTGAAAAGGCCGGATTACGAGTCTGCACACTTCAGCTTGGCATATGATCCAGATATTGGTCTGAAACAAGCAATAGAAGAGCTCGTCAAAAAAACAGAACAAGCTGTGCGCGATGGCAAGGTTTTATTGTTCCTTTCCGAACGCATGCCACAAAAGGGGCAGTTAGTCATCAATGCCTTGCTGGCAACAGCAGCTATTCATCACAATCTCAATGAAAAGGGTCTGCGCTGTGATAGCAACTTAATTGTAGAAACAGCTAGCGCGCGAGATTCACACCAAGTTGCTTGTTTGATTGGCTATGGTGCAACGGCAGTTTACCCTTATATGAGTTATGACACTATCGAACATATGGTTGCTCATAATCTCATTGAGATGCCGCTATTAAAGGCGCATAAAAACTATCGTAAAGGAATAAACAAAGGACTACTTAAAATTCTTTCAAAAATGGGCATTAGCACGATTAGTTCTTATCGTGGCGCTGAGTTATTTGAAATTGTCGGTTTAGCTGATGAAGTAACAGATTTATGTTTCCCTGAAAGTTTGAGCCGTATTCAAGGAGCAACCTTTGCACATATTCAAAAGGATCAGCAAATATTGGCCAAGGAGGCATGGTCAGCGCGTAAGGGGCTGCAGGCTGGCGGTTTGCTTAAATATATTCATGGCGGTGAGTACCATATGATAAATCCTGATGTTGTCATGACTATTCAGGAAGCTGTTAAAAGTGGTGATTTTGGAAAATACCGAGCCTTTGCCCAATTAGTGGATAACCGTCCGGTATCGACTTTGCGTGATATGTTGGCCTTACGTGAAGACTTGGACTCAATAGATATAGACGAAGTTGAGCCTCTTGAAAATATTTTAAAACGATTTGATTCGGCTGGGATGTCGCTAGGCGCATTATCGCCAGAAGCTCATGAATCATTAGCGCAAGCGATGAACCGTTTGGGTGGACGATCTAACTCTGGAGAAGGCGGTGAAGATATCGCTCGTTATGGCACAGATAAAGTATCAAAAATTAAACAAATAGCGTCTGGGCGTTTTGGTGTTACACCTCATTATTTAGTTAACGCAGAAGTGTTACAGATAAAAATTGCTCAGGGAGCCAAACCTGGAGAGGGCGGCCAATTACCAGGCCGGAAAGTGAATGAGCTAATCGCCAGATTACGCTATTCAGTACCAGGTGTAACACTTATCTCGCCTCCCCCGCATCACGATATTTATTCTATTGAAGATTTAGCACAATTAATTTTCGATTTGAAGCAGGTAAATCCCGAAGCCATGGTTTCGGTAAAACTTGTTGCCGGGCCAGGAGTTGGCACTATTGCTGCTGGTGTGGCAAAAGCCTATGCTGATTTCATTACCATCTCAGGTCACGATGGTGGTACAGGTGCTAGTCCTTTAACATCTATTCGCTATGCCGGAAACCCTTGGGAACTAGGTTTAAGTGAAGTACAACAATCCTTGCGAGCCAATGGCTTACGTGGACGCATTCGCTTGCAAGCTGATGGTGGATTAAAAACCGGTCTTGATGTAATCAAAGCGGCAATACTAGGAGCAGAGAGTTTTGGCTTTGGCACGATCCCTATGGTTGCATTGGGATGTAAGTATTTACGTATTTGCCATTTAAATAATTGCGCAACTGGCGTGGCTACTCAGGACGATAAATTGCGAGCGAAGCATTTTATCGGTGAAGTGGAAATGGTCATGAATTATTTTAAATTTGTTGCTCAGGATACTCGACAGTGGATGGCGCGTCTTGGTGTTAGCAATTTGGTAGATCTGATTGGGCGCACTGATTTGTTTGAAATTATTGAGCCTGAAACAGAGAAACAAGCAAATATCGACTTATCCCGGTTACTGCACAATGACCATATCCCGGCAGACAAAGATCAGTTTTGCACTACGCTCAGTAATGAGCCTCTGGATAAAGGCTTACTTGCTGAGCAGATGGTTAAAGATATGTTGCCTGCGATTGAAACTAAGAGTGGTGGTATTTTTAACTATGAAGTGCAAAATTTTAATCGCTCTATAGGTGCCCGTTTATCAGGTGAAATTGCTAAACGCCATGGAAATGATGGAATGGCTGATGCCCCACTTAATATTCGATTAACTGGGTGTGTCGGACAAAGTTTCGGCGTCTGGAATGCCGGTGGTTTGAATATGACTTTAGTTGGGGATGCTAATGATTATGTAGGTAAAGGCATGGCTGGTGGAAAACTGGTGATTGTGCCTCCTGCCGGCTCAAGTTTTAAATCACAGGATACTTCGATAATTGGCAATACCTGCTTGTATGGCGGCACGGGTGGAAAATTATTTGTCTCAGGCCGGGCTGGCGAAAGGTTTGCTGTTAGAAATTCTGGTGTACATGCCGTCATAGAAGGTGCAGGGGATCACTGCTGCGAATATATGACAGGTGGAATGGTAACCGTGCTGGGTAGTGTCGGGCATAACTTTGGTGCCGGTATGACGGGAGGTTTCGCCTATGTTTTGGATCTTGAAAAAAACTTTGTTGATAAATATAACCACGAGTTGATAGAAGTACACCGAATACGCCAGGAAGGAATGGAAGAATATCGAAATCATTTGCGCGGTGTAATACAGGAATTCGTAGATGAAACGAATAGTGCCTGGGGGCAGGAAATACTAGACAACTATGTAGATTATTTACGTAAATTTTGGCTAGTCATTCCAAAAGAAGCCAATATGAAAAGTCTACTAGATTATATTGATGTGACTTCACAGTAGTTTGAAGATAAAAGTTTATGGCTGAAAAAGTTATCAAAGCAAAAGATGTTTTTCGTTTTCTAACGGAGGATCGGCAGGATCCAGAGAAGAAAGCTATTGAAACACGAAAAACCGAGTTTGTTGAAATCTATGAACAATTTGATCAGCCTCAGGCCGCCGTCCAATCTGAACGCTGCTTGGAGTGTGGTAATCCCTATTGTGAATGGAAATGCCCTGTACACAATTACATTCCAAATTGGTTAAAACTGGTTAATGAAGGCAATATTCTAGAAGCTGCAGAACTTTGTCACCAGACAAATAGTTTGCCTGAAGTTTGTGGCCGGATTTGCCCACAAGACAGACTCTGTGAAGGCGCCTGTACTCTTAATGACGGCTTTGGTGCCGTAACCATAGGAAATGTTGAAAAGTACATTGTCGATACCGCCTTTGCTATGGGGTGGCGGCCTGACATGAGCAAGGTGATTGCTACTGATAAAAAGGTTGCAATTATTGGTGCTGGACCAGCTGGTCTTGCCTGTGCCGACGTACTAGTCAGAGCTGGTGTAAAACCAGTTGTTTATGATCGATATCCAGAAATTGGAGGCTTGCTGACTTTTGGTATTCCAATGTTCAAAATGGAAAAGCAGGTTATGGTCCAGCGTCGTCAAATATTTGAAGAAATGGGTATTGAATTTAAGCTTGATACTGAGGTTGGTACAGACATC
Source organism: Pseudohongiellaceae bacterium (assembly GCA_965661005.1). GTDB lineage: Bacteria > Pseudomonadota > Gammaproteobacteria > Pseudomonadales > Pseudohongiellaceae > UBA5109. Next base: position 160,055 of record CBFICB010000006.1, on the reverse strand, counting down.
AGTTTTGAAGATTTGCTGAATGAGTATGATGCATGCTTTTTAGGTATGGGGACTTACACCGCAATGAAAGGAGAGTTTCCTGGAGAAGACATGGAAGGTGTTTATGAAGCACTGCCTTTTTTAATTGGGAATACGGCTCATCATGGAAACTTTGAGGTTAAGGGATCTAACTATACTGGCGTAGAGGGAAAGCGCGTGATTGTCTTGGGCGGTGGTGATACCGCAATGGATTGTAATAGAACTTCGATTCGGCAAGGAGCAAGTTCAGTGAGCTGTGTTTATCGCCGCGATGAAGAGAACATGCCAGGCTCTAAGCGTGAAGTAGAAAATGCGCGACAGGAAGGTGTAAAGTTTATATTTAATAAACAGCCCTTAGAAATAGTGGGTGAAAATGGTCAGGTAAGTGGAGTGAAATTTATTTCTACTCGTATGGGCGAGCCGGATGAATTAGGTCGGCAACGGGCAGAAACAATCCCGGGAAGTGAAGAAATCATTGCTGCGGATGCTGTGTTAATTGCCTTTGGTTTCCAACCTAGTCCAGCTCCTTGGTTTTCAGATTTTAATATTGCTCTTGATGAGCGGGGACGAGTCCTTGCTTCAGAAGATGGAACTTGTTCTTTTCAGACCTCTAATCCAAAGATATTTGCCGGCGGTGATATGGTCCGTGGTGCTGATCTTGTGGTGACTGCAGTCTATGAAGGTCGTCAGGCTGCGGATGGCATTCTGGATTACCTAGAAATCTAATGACAGCTGCTCTTAAAAATGATCGTTTTCTAAAAGCTCTATTACGTCAGGATGTTGACGTAACGCCAGTCTGGATGATGCGTCAGGCAGGGCGATACCTGCCAGAATATCGCGAGGTTCGTTCTAAAGCAGGCAATTTCATGAACCTTTGCCAAAATCCAGAGCTCGCCTGTGAAGTCACTTTACAACCTTTACGTCGTTACGAACTGGATGCTGCAATTCTTTTTTCTGATATTTTAACTATTCCTGATGCCATGGGTTTAGGGCTATATTTTGAGGCTGGAGAAGGGCCGAAATTTCATAAGCCGGTGCGCACTGAAGCAGATATTGAGGCCTTACCTGTGACCAATGCCCAGCAAGATTTACCTTATGTGCTGGATGCTGTCAGTCTCATTCGAAAGGAGTTGAATGGTGCCGTACCCCTGATTGGCTTTTCAGGAAGCCCCTGGACAGTAGCAACTTATATGGTTGAGGGTGGCAGCAGCAAGGATTTTGCCACTATAAAAAGTTTAATGATGAATTCGCCAGAATTAATGCATCAACTACTAGAAAAAGTTGCTCTATCAGTTACCGATTATCTTAATGCCCAGATACGCGCCGGGGCTCAAGCTGTGCAAATTTTCGATACCTGGGGTGGCGCTTTAAGCCCGCATTGCTATAAGGAATTTTCTCTAGCCTATATGGAGAAAATAATAAGAGGACTAATTCGTGAAAACGACGGAAGGCAAGTTCCGATTATTGTCTTTACAAAGAATGGTGGTCTTTGGTTGGAAACAATTGCAGATAGTGGAGCTGATTGTGTTGGTTTGGATTGGACGATCAATATTGCAAATGCCAGAACCAGAATAGGTCACCAAGTCTCCCTGCAGGGCAATATGGATCCCTCTGTGTTATATGCCAGCCCAGAAAAAATTCGCGCCGAAGTTGCCATGATCCTTGAACAATTTGGCTCAGGTAATGGGCATGTATTTAATCTTGGGCATGGGATACATCAGCATGTTGATCCTGATCATGCGAAAGTATTTATAGATGCTGTTCACGAACTGTCCGCTAAGTATCACTAAAATAGAGCTATTGCGCTCGTTTCTGCTTTGTTAAAAAAATTAATTTATCCAGTTACTTACTGTAAAGTAAGCCTTTAATTAATTTAGCCTTCGCCTCGTATAAAATTCGCTTTCAACAATCATATGTCCCAATGCTAATTAAAGATTTCAAAAAGTATGTTTTTATTGGTTTGGGTTCAAATCTTGATTCAGATTTTGGTTCGCCAAAAGAAAATGTGCTGGAGGCTGTCAAGCGCATAAGTATTTTTAGTGATGAGTCAATTTTACTGTCAAGCTTGTTCGAAAGTGAGCCTTTAGATTGTCCGCCTGATTCTCCAAAATTTATTAATGCGGTTATAGCTTATATCCCTAAACATAATGAAACATCTCTAAGTCTCCTGCATAAGCTGCAGAATATTGAAAACAAAATGGGAAGAAAGCGTAGTGGAATTAAAAATGAAGCAAGAACAATTGATTTAGATTTGCTTGTATATAAAGAAGAGAGTCTGCAAAGTGAAAAGTTGATGTTGCCACACCCTGAAATACTTAATAGGGATTTTGTGCTAAAACCTTTGCAAGAACTTTTAAGTAAATATGCTTATGCAAGGATGATTAGTTTTATAAAAAAACTCCGCCAGTAGCGGAGTTAAGATAAGCGGGTTTTAAATGCTTCGGATTTCTACAACTACTTAAATAACTTTTTAAAAGTTACAAAAGAATCTACTGCTAGCACATGGGGGAGCCATGATTAATTGGCTCGAATTATAGGTATTTTTTTATAATAAAGAGAGATCTGGTTTACAAAACATAAGCTAGCCTGAGCTCATTCTGTTAATAATTTTGTGAACGCTAGAATTGCTTGAGTGAGCTGACTGAGTTCTTTCGGCTTAATAATATAAGGAGGCATTACATAGAGCAGTTTGCCGAATGGACGAATCCAGACGCCTTTACTCACAAAAAACTCCTGAGCGAGTTTTATATCAATCGCTTCTTTCATCTCAACTACGCCGATTGCCCCAAGTGTTCTAATTTCATTAACAGAGCTGCTTTCTAGACAGCTTTTCAGCTCTTTGGATAATTGCTGCTCAATAGCCGAAACTCTATTTTGCCAGGGTGAATTTAAGAGCAGATTAATGCTGCTTATAGCTGTAGCACAAGCTAGTGGGTTTCCCATGAAAGTCGGGCCATGCATAAATACACCGTCGTTTTTAGATATTCCATCGCTGACTTTATCATTGCAAAGAGTTGCAGCTAGGCTCATATAACCTCCAGTTAATGCTTTACCTAAACACAGTATATCTGGATCAATATTGGCATGTTCACAGGCAAACATAAGCCCGGTTCTGCCAAAGCCGGTAGCAATTTCATCGGCAATTAGTAGTACGTCATATTCATCACATAAGGACCTGATCGCTGATAAATACTCCGCAGAATAAAACCACATACCTCCTGCGCCTTGCGCAATCGGCTCCAAAATGAGAGCCGCTAGCTCGTTCTGATGTTTTTTTAATAAAAACTTGATATTGGATAAATCTTTTTCATTGCAGGGTTCACCAAAGCGACAGGCGGGTCTTTCTGCAAAATAGTTTAGGGGCAGGCTACCTTTAAATAAATGATGCATGCCGGTGAAAGGATCACAAACCGACATAGCTGCATAAGTGTCACCATGGTAGGCGCCACGAAGACTTAACACTTTAGTTCTGTTTTGTTGGCCCAGATTTATCCAGTATTGTTTGGCCATCTTAATCGCGACTTCAACAGCGACAGAGCCTGAGTCAGAAATAAAAACTTTTTGCAGTGAGTATGGAGTGATTTGAACCAAAAGTTTAGCTAGTTCAATGGCTGGCGCATGGGTAAGACCACCAAACATGACATGGGCCATATTCTCTAACTGTTCTTTGATTGCATGGTTTAGTTCTGGCTGGTTATAGCCATGAATCATGCACCACCATGACGCCATTCCATCGATAAGGCGCCGTCCATCTTCCAGTTCTATATACACTCCATCAGCCTTTGCCACGGGGTAAACCGGCAAGGGGTTTTGCATAGAAGTGTAGGGGTGCCAAATATGGTTTTTATCAAAATCAGTATCAATCATTATTATGAATTTTAATCTAAAGCCAAGCAGAAAGCCCTAAGGATTTCTGCTTAAAATTTTTGTAAAAAAACGGTTGATGTTTGGACTAATTGCTGAAGATTAGGTAGCCTTGCATCCACAATTAAAAAATCCACTTACGGGAGATGGTAATGAGTTCATTTATCAGAAAATTTAGCCTGGGAGTTGCTCTGTTAGCAATGACTTCGACAATAGGTTTAGCACAAGATCGTCCAATTGGAGGGGCAAATTGTACTAATCCAGCAGTACCTATGATCCCTGATAATGCCGGTCAAGATCTTGATATACTTTTAGATGCGCAAGATGCCGTTCAAGCATACATGGCTGATTCAAATGAATTTATAGATTGCGTTAATACAGTGATAGAAAGAAGGTCAGATTCTGCAGGCGCAGATGCCATAAATGAGTGGACTGATTTGATTAATGCGAATGTTGATGCGCAGGAAGCAATTGCAGAAGCATTTAATGTTCAAGTTCAAATATACCAATCAAGCGACAATTAAATTATATTTTCTTTCGTGATTTAAAAAGGGCTCTTCGAGCCCTTTTTTTATGCTTTTATGCTGAATTTATTTTAGTTTAAACCGCGCCTGATCAGCAAGGGTTCAACATTAGGGGCACGTCCTCTGAAATTTCTAAACAAATCCATAGCCTCAACGCTGCCACCTTTAGAAAGTAAGGTGTCTCTAAAGTATTGGCCGTTTTGTCTAAGCATGCCTCCATTTTCTTTAAACCACTCCACCGTGTCCGCATCCAGCACTTCACTCCAGATATAGGAATAATATCCTGCTGAATACCCGCCCATAATGTGAGAAAAGTAGCTTAGACGATATCGAGGGGGTACAGAAGCCAAGTTAAAGCCTGCATTTCTTAAAGCATCTGCTTCGAACTGCATGATCTCATCTGCTGAAGGAATTTCATCTGCCGGTAATTGGTGTAAAGCGAAGTCAGTTAGTGCTGCGGCTAGATATTCTGTGGTTGCAAAACCTTGATTAAATAGCTGAGAATCCATTACTTTCTGAAGTAATTCGCTAGGTAAAGGCTCACCTGTTTCGTAATGCACTGCATAGTTTCCAAGTACTTCAGGCCAGCTAGCCCACATTTCATTGACTTGTGAAGGGAATTCGACAAAGTCTCTTGGTACGCTAGTGCCAGAAAAAGACGGGTAAGTTACATTGGAAAACATACCATGCAAGGCATGTCCGAATTCATGAAACATCGTGGTGACTTCATCAAAAGTCATTAGTGTTGGCTCGCCAGGAGGAGGCTCAGGAATATTTAAGTGGTTTGCAACGATTGGTCGCTGCTCTAGTAAGTTAGATTGGCTTACATAGGCATTCATCCATGCCCCACCCCTTTTGCTGGAGCGGGCGTATAGGTCCATTATAAAGAAAGCCAGAGTGCTACCGTCTTCTTCAAAGACTTCAAACACACGAACATCTTCCTGATAGACAGGCAAATCAAAACGCTCTTGAAAGCCAAGGCCGTAAATTTGTTCGGCGGTGTAAAATAAACCATTTTGCATTACATTATTAACTTCGAAATATGGTCGTAGTTGGTTCTCATCAAACTGATAACGTTCTTGTCTGACTTTTTCAGCATAGTAGGTCCAATCCCAGGCTGCCAATTCGAAATTGCCTCCTTCGGCATCTATCATTGCCTGCAGGTCTGCGGCTTCTCTATGTGCATTGGCAACAGCCGGAGGAATCAGTTCAGCCAGGCTTTGGTTAACTGCGTCAACGCTTTGAGCTGTTTGATTTTGCAAGATGTATTCGGCATGAGAGTCAAAGCCTAACAATTCTGCTTTTTCATCCCGCAGGGTTAGGGTTCTGCTTAGAATTTCACGGTTGTCATATTCGCCTCCTCGATTCCCTCTTAACAAGGATGTCTCATAGATACCCTGGCGCAGAGTCCGGTTTTCAAGTTTTGTTAGAGAAGGCTGGCCGCTGGTATTGAGTAGAGGAATGACGTACTTTCCAGCCAAATCTCTAGCATTTGCCTCATCTGCAGCCGCCTGAATTTCAGCTTCACTTAGACCGGCCAAATCAGCTCTTTCTTCAATGATCATTGCAACATCATTAACCTCATTCAAAACATTTTGGCTAAAGCGTGTAGATAACTCAGCTAACTCAGTATTGATCGCTCTTAATCTTTCCTTATCCGCTTCATTGAGCTGAGCTCCAGCCCTAACAAAAGCTTTGTGCGTTTCTTCCAATAAGCGAAGTGATTCAGCATCTAAGCCCAATGTGCTTCGGTCTTGGTATAGCCTATCAATTCGACTAAATAAAGCCGCATTTAAATTGATTTGATCACTATGGGCAGATAACAGTGGCGCAATTTCACGCTGTATAGCATTCAGCTCTTCATTAGTATGAGCCGAGCTCATTGAGTAAAAGACGGTAGCAACTCGATTGAGTAATTGTCCGGATAACTCAAGAGCTAATATGGTATCAGCAAAGGTTGGTGCTTCAGGTTGGCTGGTAATCGTTTCAATTTCGGCTAGTTGTTCGACCATTCCTTGTTCAAAAGCAGGCAAGTAGTGTTCTGAAGAGATTAAATCAAATTGCGGAAATTGAAATACTAAAGGGCTAGGCCTTAAAAAAGGGTTATCTGTTGGCGCATTACTCATAGTAGTTTCTGTCTCAATTAAGGTGATTTCAGTGGAGCTCTGGTTAGCGGAGTTATCGTTAGAACAGGCTACGAGCAAACTGATACTTAGCGGTATTAAAAAAGTAAATTGATAATTCATTTTAAAACTTGACGCTTCTGCTTGGATTTTTCAGGATATATAAAAGATACCAACTCTGCTATTAATAAGCCACAAAGTAGACCCAGGCTATTTGCCGCCATATCCAGCCACTCACCATAGCGATTAACATAAGGCTGAACGAGCTCCACAACGCCACTGAAAGCCAGGAAAAAGCAAACTATCAACCACCAATGTTTTGGCTTTCTTAGCGCTAAAGGAGTCACCAGGGCAGCATAAGCAATTAAATGATGTAACTTATCACTTCCTGGTGCTGGTGGTAATTCTTGCAAAGGTGCGAGTGATAATATGGTAATGCTGGCAAGAACCACTGCAGTAATTGGCAACCAGTAAAAAGCTAGAAAATTTACAAATTTACGAATCATGGGCGTTTTTGCTCATCACTGTTCAAACAGGCTGCTGCCTATAGGAGACTAAATTCTCTTGCCTAGTATAGAATGAGCAATTATCAGTCATGTTTTTTATATGTTTATTGTAATATATTGAGCTAGTCAAAATTTTGATCTGTAAATACAGTCTACAACAGGCAAGCCTTGAGCAAAGAAAAATAAATAAACATTAAACGATATAAAGGGGATACTCATGTCGACGGATACAGGAAAACTGGTTTTACGCTTAACCTTGGGGCTGATGATGTTATTTCATGGCTGGGATAAAGTGGTTAGGGGCGTTGATGGAATCGCGGGCCTGTTACAAAATGTTGGTTTTCCGGGATTCCTTGCTTATTTGGTATTTGTGGGTGAGATAATAGCGCCCTTATTTTTGATCGCTGGCGCTTATACTCGAGTGGCTGCATTACTGATAGCAGGCAACATGGTCGTAGCCATACTATTAGTGCATTCGGGAGATGTTTTTGCACTCTCACGAACGGGTGGATGGGCTATAGAAATACAAGCCTTTTATTTAATGACAGCAGTAGTTATCTTTCTTCTTGGACCTGGCAAACTTGGCTTCATGCCAGAAAGTCGCTGGAATTAGGTAGTCAGTTTTTTGAGGCTATAAGCTACTGACTCAGCCAGGCAGTCAGTAGCTTAATTTGAACATCGTCGAGAGTTTCGTTAAAAGCCGGCATCTGGCCATTACGCCCTACAGCAATAGATTCTTTTATGGATTCCAAGTCCCCTTGATATAACCAGATATCATCATTCAGCCTAGGAGCGCCCAATAGCGGGTTCTCATCGCCAGTTGGTCCATGACAGGCAATACAAAACATGTCGTATTGAGCCTTACCGGGGTGATTGATATCAGGACTTTCCGATAAGCTCATAACATAGGAGGCCACATTCTCAACGCCTTCATCATTAAGTAAAGCCTGCCAACTTACCATCACAGCCAGTCGACCATTTCGTATCGTTTGCTCTATTTGCGCCGGAGTATCACCCCATTGCCAATCAGCATCCCTTAAATTAGGAAATAAGCTTGCTTGTCCCATGGCTTCTGATCCATGACAGGCAGAACAATGCTCTGAAAATATCGCCGCTGCTGAAGTCATTGCTTCGTTATTAGCTGCAAGCTCAATATATGGTGTCGCTAGAATATCTGCCTCTAGCGTTGCAAATTCACTTTCATACGCAGCAGTGTGTTCTGATAATTGCCCACCTTGCGACCATCGAAAAGCACCTTCGAATGAGCCTAGGCCTGGATATAGCATTAAGTAAATAACGCTTATAACCATCATTGATAAAATTAACCAGAACCACCAAAAAGGAGGAGAGCTGCTACCCTCAGTTAGGTTGTTATCCCAAACAGGTTCTTCGCCATCATGATTTTTGCTGGATGGCAGGAAATAAACACTTAATATTAGCCAGGCTAATCCAATAAAACTAATAACCGTTAACAGGATAACCCAGCCGCTCCAAAAATCATTGGGCATAATGGGCATCTTATTCATCCTCCAAAGGAATACGGGCATTATCCTTGCCAACTTCTTTTCCATCTTTCGTGGTTACCCACATGACTAAACAAACCATAAAGAGCATTACCAACATATCACCTGCAAAAAGAAAAACTGTCATCACATGCCCTCCATTTCCATATCAGCCATACTCTCGTCATAACTGCTACCTAGCATTTGCAAATAGCGTACTAATGCATCAATTTCACGAAGACCTTCAAGGGCTGCTGAGGCACTGGCTATTTCATCTTCTGTATAAGGATGCCCAAGAGTCTTTAAGGCTCTCATCTTTTTCTCAATATTGCCTGCCTGTGAGGCGCTTCTTTCAAACAGCCAGGGATAGGCTGGCATGATAGATTCGGGCACAACCGAGCGTGGATCCAACAAATGAACTTCATGCCAGATGTCTGTATATTTACCGCCAATTCTATGTAAGTCTGGACCTGTCCGTTTGGAGCCCCACATAAAGGGCCTGTCATAGGCAAATTCACCAGAGCGTGAATAAGGCCCATAGCGCTCTACTTCTGCTACTATTGGACGAATTTGTTGAGAGTGACAAACATGGCAACCTTCGCGAATATAAATATCACGACCAGTCAGCTCTACGGCATCATAAATTCGAGTATTGGCTGTCGGCGTACTTAAGTTTTCATCGTTTAAGCTGGGTATAACCTGCACTAGTCCACCAATGGCAGAGACAAAAAGGATTCCGAAAATCAACAAGCCTGTATTTTCTTCCAGCTTTTTATGTAAATTAAGACCATTCATGCTGGTACCTCAGTGCCGATATGATCAGCTGCAGGTTCTGGTTTGGGATTAATACGATATTTTTCAGCAACGGGCGGAGGAGTAACTTCTACTGTTGTCTGACCGCGCATGGTCATGAAAAAATTCCAGGCCATCAAGAGAGTGCCAGCAAAAAAGATTAACCCCGCGATGAAATGCAAGCCGTAATAAGAAGACATAGCGGCCATGATTTCTCTGAAACTAAAGCTGAGCTGGCCGAATTCATCAACACTCAACCATAACAAGCCCTGCGAAACACCCGCCGCCCACATTGAAAGGATGTATAACATGGTGCCAGCCAGAAATGCAGATTGGCCAAAGTTTTACTGTAAAGTTCACAGCCGACTAGCTTAGGAACAAGGTAATAAAAAGTGCCGTAGGTAATCATAGCATTCCAGCCGAGAGCACCAGAATGCACATGGCCAATAGTCCAATCAGTAAAATGACTCACTACATTAACGCTGCGAATAGCCATCATTGGGCCTTCGAAAGTTGCGAGACCATAGAATGCCAAAGACATCACAATAAATTTCAGAGCAGGGTCTGTACGTAATTTTTCCCAGGCTTTACTGACAGTCATCACACCATTAATCATGGATGCCCATGAGGGGGCCAATAGAATTAAACTCATTACCATACCCAGTGTCTGGACCCATTCAGGAATTGAGTTGTAATGCAGATGATGTGGGCCTGCCCATATATAGCTATAGGTGAAAGCCCAAAAAGAAACTACTGATAAGCGGTAGCTCCAAATAGGCTGTCCGGAATGTTTGGGCAGGAATTAATACATCATTCCCAGAAAGCCACCAGTTAATAGAAAACCAACAGCATTGTGTCCGTACCACCACTGTACGATGGCATCCTGCGCTCCAGCATATAAAGAGTAGGATTTTCCAATAGTCACCGGTATGGCTAAATTATTAACAATATGTAGCATGGCGATAACTATGATAAGACCACCATAAAACCAATTAGATACATAAATAGGACGGATACGCCGGTTCGCGATGGTGCCGAAAAACACAATGCCAAAACAAACCCAGATAATGGCAATCGCAATATCGAAAGGCCACTCAAGTTCCGCGTATTCTTTTGTAGAGGTCCAGCCGGCGAGCAAAGATATGCCGCCCAATAGCACTAGAAGTTGCCAGGCATAACAGCAAAACCAGGCAAGTTTTGGCAAAAAAAGAGGAATATGAGAAGTTCGTTGTACACTGTAAAAAGCTGTTGCCATTAAAGCACTGACACCAAAACCAAAAATAATACCGTTAGTATGCAAAGGGCGAATGCGCCCAAAAGATAACCAGAATTGACCAAAATCCATTCCAGGCCAAATAAATTCAGCAGCCAGATATACTCCGACTGCCATGGCGACGACCACTCAGAATAAGGAAAACTGTATTAGCCGAGTAACAACCCGGTCATGATATATTTCTTGTCCACTTTGGCTCATGATTTTATCTCTTGTTTAAACAGCGATTGCTGGCCCTATCCCTATTGTCCAAAGGCCAACAGAGATGCCAAGTATGCTTACAACACCGACCAGCAACCAGCCAACCAATGATGAAGACATCAACATGCCACGCTCAGGTGGAATTTCTAAGGCAAGGGGTAGTCCTTTATAAAGAAGGGTTATGCACCAAATTATAGTAGGCAGCAGCACCAATAAATTGATAAAAGCATTCGGGTACAAATGTGCAATGCTAGCAATTGAAAACGGCAAATAGACAACAATAATTAAAGCTAAATAGACCCTTAAAGGTTTATCGGCACCATAGGTAACTCCCATCCATTGAGCAAGAAAAACGGTGCTGAAAAACCCAGACTGAGTATAAAAAAATAACTGAAACTGATGATTACTCGTGATGTGTTATCAAAAAATATTGCTTCATCTGCTCCAGTACGCCATCCGAATAAACCAGATCCAAGCCAAATACACAGGGGCGGTACAAGTAAAGTTAATGGAACAATGTAGGACAGAAAGCCTGCAGCTGGTGAATCTTCATTTGCAATTTCTTGAAACGCAAGATTGGGCTTCATCAGGGCAGTGATTAGAGTAAGTTGAGTCATTAATTGTTCCGGAACATTCCAATTAAAGGCATACAATTGAAGTCTGAACATAATAAACATTCAAGTGCTTGCAGGCATTGATAGAAATCAAAGCGCCTAGTGCTTTTTGCATGCTCTGGCCAAAGACCATATATGAATGTCTTTGACATCGTTAGCCAAGAGCAAAAGCGCAAGCTCCTGTGTGCTGGCTGTGGTAGTCAAGACATCATCAATTATGGCAACAGATCTAGGTAGACTTTTGATATTTTGATTGATCGAGAATGCTCCGCGAAGGTTTTTTTGGCGAGCTCTGGCATCTAATACTTCTTGCTGAGGGGTATTGCGGTTGCGATAACAAAGATTAAAGTCTTGCGGAATCCTGAGGCGGCTACTTAAGTATCGGCTGATTTCCAAAGACTGATTAAATCCGCGATGTTGTAGACGCGAGATGTGTAGCGGCATCGGTATTAGTAATTCTGGAAGGCTGCTTTTGTTATAGCTGGATAAGACTAACTGTAAAAGCTGATGGGAGAGAACTTTGCCAAAGGCAAGTCTGCCTTGGTACTTAAAAGCTCCAATTAGTTGCTTAATGGGCTTGGCATAATCGAAAGCCGAGATAATGCACTTATAAGGTGGGGGTCGAATAATACAGGTGCCGCAAAGTTGACCGTCATAATTATTGGCGGGTAGTGGCAAGCCACAAGATTTACATGGATCTTTAATTCTTGGAAGTAGACTCTCGCAATCTGCGCAAAGGTCATAATTCCGCTCACTCGCCTTATTGCAATTTATGCAGGTTCCAGGCAATAAGCAATATTGGACACTTTTTAACCATAAGTTAACTTTTGAAATATATTTGGTTGACATGTAGAATCCTTTGATCGTTTCAGCGTAGTACCAAACACTGAAGTTTCCATTCCTCTGGGCTGTCACTAGTTGTCCAATGTATAGGTAAATTTATGAGCAGAGTTCGTCATGATTGGAGTACAGAAGAAGTTCAATCACTATTTGAGTTGCCCTTCAATGAGCTTTTATTTCAGGCGCAGTCAATTCACCGTCAACATTTTGATCCAAATGAGGTGCAAGTCAGCACCTTGCTTTCTATAAAAACTGGAGCCTGCCCTGAAGATTGCCAGTATTGCTCTCAAAGTGGGCACTACAATACCGAGTTGGAAAAAGAAAAGCTTATGGAGGTCGAAAAGGTTCTTCACGAAGCACAAAAGGCAAAAGAAAATGGTGCTTCACGTTTTTGTATGGGCGCTGCCTGGAAGCATCCATCCACAAAAGATTTCCCACATGTATTGGCAATGGTTAAAGGAGTCAGAGAGCTTGGCCTAGAAACCTGCATGACCCTGGGTGCCTTAAGTGAAGAACAGACTCAGGCTTTAGCAGAAGCCGGATTGGATTATTACAATCATAATATTGATACCTCACGAGAATACTATAAGAAAATTATCAGCACGCGCAGTTTTGATGACCGTCTGGATACTCTCAGTCATGTAAGAGATGCCGGCATAAAAGTTTGTAGTGGTGGTATTGTTGGTATGGGGGAGCAGACAGAAGATCGTATAGCCTTTTTGCGAGAATTAGCTAACCTCCCCGAGCATCCCGATTCGGTCCCCATTAATAACCTGGTCAAAATTAAAGGGACTCCACTGGAGAATGCTGATGATATTGAACCTTTTGATTTTATTCGAATGATTGCAGTCGCCAGAATATTAATGCCCTATGCTCATGTTCGCTTATCCGCGGGACGAGAAGCCATGAACGAGCAGATGCAGGCACTTTGTTTCTTTGCAGGAGCCAATTCAATTTTTTATGGCGAAAAATTACTGACGACATCTAATCCTCTTGAAAATGAAGATATGGCTTTGTTTGCTAAGTTGGGCATTCGCCCTGAAGAGAAAAAAATGGAGCAGGTCCCTGCTGAAAACCTATTCCACGCAACTCAGCCTTATTATGATGCCACCAGTCAGTGAAGAGTTTTTCACAGCAATTGCAGGAAAGTCTGGCAGATAGACAATCACAAGGTTTATATCGACTCAGAAAAACGATCACTTCAGCACAAGACACTGAAGTTAGAATTAACGGTAAGCCGCTGATAAATTTTTGCAGCAATGATTATCTAGGCTTGGCCAATCACCCTGATGTACTTAAAGCCTGCAAAAAAGGAATAGATCACTATGGTGTTGGGAGTGGTGCTTCACACCTGGTTGTTGGTCACAGCAAGGCGCATCATGCGCTCGAAGAAGAAATTGCCGAATTCACCGGGCGCAGCAGGGCGCTTTTGTTTTCTTCTGGTTATATGGCCAACGTTGGAACGCTGACAGCATTGGTGAATAAAAAAGATTGTATATTCGAAGATAAATTAAATCATGCCTCTTTATTAGATGGCGGCATATTTTCCGGTGCAAAATTTAAACGCTATCCTCATTTGGATATCGCCAAACTCTCTGAATTAATCGACAATAAATCCGAATGTGAAAATACTTTTATTGTTTCTGATGGCGTCTTCAGCATGGATGGTGATTGTGCTGAGTTGCCCAGGCTTATAGATGTGGCAAAAAATAAACAAGCTCAGCTTGTGCTGGATGATGCTCATGGTTTTGGTGTATTAGGCAGTCAGGGTGGCGGGCTTATTCAGTATTATCAAGAATGCGGCCATTATATTAATGAAAATAATTTGCCAATAGTTATTGGTACTTTAGGTAAAGCCTTTGGTACTCAGGGAGCATTTGTAGCGGGTAGTGAATCCTTGATAGAAAGTTTGATTCAATATTGCAGACCCTATATTTATACGACTGCGATAGCGCCAGCCTTGGCTGAAGCGACCCGAACCAGTTTGAAACTTGTCAGGGAAGAAAGTTGGCGGCGTGAAAGGTTGCAGACATTAATTGCGACATTCAGAAAGCGTTGTGATGAACTGGGGTTTTCGCTGACCAAGTCAATGACGCCTATACAAGCTTTAATTATAGGCGATGCCGAAAAAAGTATAGAAGCAAGCCACCTGCTTGAAAAGGAAGGTATTTATGTCACCGCGATTCGCCCACCGACAGTTCCAAAAAATACAGCGAGATTAAGAATTACTTTTAGCGCCAACCATTCGAAAGAGCAACTGGATTCATTATTAACTGCGCTTGAAAAAATTCAACCAATTATCAGTCCGGATCATAGAAATGTTGCAGGCTGATTATAAAATTGAAAAAAAACGTATCGCGCAGTCTTTTTCACAAGCAGCTGCAAGCTATGATTCATACGCTTCTTTGCAAAGAAAAGTGGCTGATAAACTTCTCGAGGGCATTGAGAAAGATTCCAAGGTGCAAAGAATAATGGATTTAGGAAGTGGCACCGGGTATTGCACAAATGAATTGCATAACTTATATCCTAATGCGGAAATAATTAATCTGGATATTGCTGAGGCGATGTTACGGTTTGCATCAAAGCGGCATAAAGACTGTGGCCTTAACGAAAAATCTATTTGCGCTGATGCTGAAGCATTACCTTTTATGGATAATACTTTTGATATTGTTGTTTCCAGCCTGTCGATTCAATGGTGTCAAAATTATTCCAAATTATTTTCTGAACTCAAACGTGTATTAAAGCTTAAAGGTCAATTCCATATTTCAACTTTTGGGCCAGAGACTTTACAAGAAGTCACTCAGGCCTGGCAACAAGTAGATTCTTTTGTGCATGTTAATCGTTTTAACACGGATTCATTTCTGCTTAATGAAATAAACAATCAAGAATTTGCTAAGGTCCAGTTGGCGGATGACCATATGCTTACTTACTATCAAAGCTTTGAAGAGCTAGCCCGAGAACTGAAATCAATTGGTGCGAGGAATATGAATGCCGGTCGAGGAAATGGCCTCAATGGGCGGAGAAAATTATTAAAATTGAAACAAGCTTTTGAATTAAATTCTGAAAAAGCGCTGGGAATTCCAGTAACGTATCAGGTTTACTATTTAAGAGCACAGACTTAACTGCATAGAGTCAATAATAGTGACGCCAAAGAGTTTTTTTATCACAGGAACAGATACCGAAATTGGTAAAACATTTTCAGCCTGCTGTTTATTACAAGCAGCGCAAAAGCAAGGGCTTTCAACAGCTGCCGTTAAACCTGTCGCTGCTGGTGGAATTTATACCGCTTTCGGCTTTCAAAATGAAGACGCAATACAGTTAAAAAAATTAAGTACACTTCAGTTAGATTATGAAGAGCTTAATCCAGTTTGCCTCAAGCAAGCCATAGCTCCACATGTTGCGGCAGCGCAAGAACAACTTACTCTTAAAGCTGAAGAGCTTGCTGAGTATTGTAGAAATGTAATAAATAAAAAAGCGGATTTAACCTTAATTGAAGGTGCGGGTGGCTGGATGGTGCCACTTAACCAGGAAGAAAATATAAGTGATATGGTTAAATTGCTGGATATTCCTGTGATTTTAGTAGTTGGCATGAAACTGGGGTGCCTGAATCATGCCTTGCTAACAATAAAAGCCTTACAAGAGGAAGGCTTCACTTTGCACGGCTGGATAGCCAATTGCCTGGAAGCTGATATGCCTGCTTTTGAAGAAAATATCAAAACCTTAAAAGCCAGGATCCAGGCTCCTTTAATCACTACGATTCCCTGGTGTTTTGATAGCGATGCTTCAGATTTGATTATAGAGGCAATGTTCTAAAGAGTATTTAACGCTGGATAGCTTGATCCAGCATGCCGATAACAGATAATTACATTTCCAAAAATCTATTAATAAGCTGGTTGATATAGCTGACTAGCCACGCATACTAATTTTGTTATAATCCGCCCCCAATCTTTTTTGCTCCGGATTTACGATCCGATTCGCAAAGGAAACATATAAATGACTAAATCAAAGATTGTCGTCTGTGCGCTATATCATTTTGTCAGGCTGGATGACTATAAAAACCTTCAGCAGCCATTGCTTGATTTAATGTTACAAAATCAGGTTAAAGGAACCTTGTTACTGGCCAGTGAAGGAATTAATGGGACTATTGCTGGAGATCGAGCAGGTATTGATACAATACTGGCCTGGGTAAGGTCAGATCCACGCCTGCAAGCACTGGATCATAAAGAGTCTTATGATGATAGTTACCCTTTCTATCGAAGCAAGGTTAAACTCAAAAAAGAAATTGTCACCATGGGAGTTGAAGGAATCGACCCCAATCGAAAAGTTGGCACACATGTTCCTCCTCAAGAATGGAATGATCTCATTTCAGATCCTGAGGTATTGTTGATTGATACTCGCAACGATTATGAAGTTGAAATAGGGTCTTTTAAGAACGCTATTAATCCGAATACGACTTCTTTTCGAGAATTCCCAGAGTATGTAAAACAAGAGCTTGATTCTGCCAAGCATAAAAAAGTTGCTATGTATTGTACGGGAGGAATTCGCTGTGAGAAGTCTACTGCATATCTAAAAGAAAAAGGCTTTGACGAGGTGTACCACTTACAAGGCGGAATTCTTAAATACCTTGAAGAAGTGCCACAAGAAGAGTCAATGTGGCAAGGTGAATGTTTTGTTTTTGACAATCGGGTTGCAGTAAACCATTCTCTGGAAAAAGGAAATTATGATCAGTGCCACGCTTGCCGTTTACCTATAACGGAAGAAGATAAACAAAGTGAATATTATGAAAAGGGAGTAAGTTGTTCACGTTGCTATAATAAGCTAAGTGATGAGCAGAAGACTGCTTTTAAAGAAAGACAAAAACAAATTGACCTAGCCGCGCTAAGAGGGGAAGAGCATCTTGGATCTGAAGTATCACAAATTATTCTTAAGCGAAAAGCTTCAAAGCTTGAGCAGAAAGAAAAACAAAAAACTCTTAACTAGATTAAAATAAAAATTAATTTTAATGCTAGAATCATTGTCGATTTCAATATTGCTTTAATAAAAACAGGAAAAAGCATGAATAAAAAGTTCGTTTCTTTATTGTTGAGTCTAGTCGTGGTTGTCGCTGGATTGTATTGGGTGTTTGGAGTTCCCAGGGTAGGTAATCCAGAGATTCCAACTTCTGCAGAAGCAATAGCCAGTGGAGAATATCTTTATAATGCCGCCGGTTGTGCTGCCTGCCATCAGGTAGATGGCGCTGAAGGTCCCATAGGCGGATATGAAATTGAATCTCCTTTTGGAGGATCATTTTTTACTCCAAATATTACGCCCGATGAAGAAACCGGCATAGCCGGCTGGACAGGGCGTGATTTTCTTCTTGCAATCAAACATGGTCGTAGTCCGGGTGGTGGGTTTTATTGGCCTGCATTTCCTTATCGTTCATATGAAGGCATGACCGACGAAGATGTACTTGATATTGCTGCTTACATGGTGACATTGCCTCCAATAGAGTATGAAGCGCCTGAACATGATTTACCTGCATGGCAATTTAGCTGGATGATGAGTGGTTGGAACATCATGGCAGACTTTATGGAAGGAGAAGTTGCCGATGTGGGTAATGATGAACAAGTACAGCGCGGGGCTTATCTGGCAAGAAGTTTTAGCCATTGTGGAGAATGTCATACGCCAAGAAATGCTTTAGGTATTTCAGATATGAGTAATGAATTCGCTGGTCAGGAAGGCGTAGCATCAGCTGCATTGACACCTGAAGGATTGGGTGCATATACCTATGAAGATTTTGTTTATTTTCTGGAAGATGGTTTTACAGCAAACTTTGAACAGGTTGGTGGTGAAATGTTGGATGTGATCGAACATACCAGTAATTTGACTCAGGAAGATAGAGAAGCTTTAGCGGCTTTCTTTTTTCGAGAAGAGTAAGAAGGTCCATTGCAGAAGGATTAAGCAGAAGAAATAATAATTTTTTTATTGAAAAAAGATTAGCTAATGGACAAGCAATAAAAAAGGCAGCCTAGGCTGCCTTTTTTTGGTCGAATATTTATTAAATATTATTCAGCGCGGTAGGCATCATGACAAGCACCACAAGTCGGACCAACTTGTTGTATGGCTTGACGAACACCACCAGCACCTTCTGAGGTGATAATACCCATTGCCGCTTCAGCGCCAGCAGATAAGTCCATAGCAGCAGAAGCAAAACCGTCCATATCGCTCCAGATACCATTTAAGGCACGAGTCTCAAAATCGTAAGCAGTTGTGTCATTAGCAAATAATTCTGGGATCATTGGTGCGAGAGTTTGAATACGCTCCAAAGCTTGAACAGCAACAGCTTCATCGAAATCACCGCCACGAGCCATTCCTTGGAGAGGTCCCATGCTGAAAGCAAGTAGTTTAAATACTGCTTGTCTGCTTTCTACAGCAGCTTGAGCCTGCTCTTCAGGAGACATACGTTGAGCTAAGGTATTAAAAGAGATAAGCGTGCTTAAGATAGCTGCGCTGACAAGAATTATACGTTTCATAATGTTATCCCCATTCGTTAAACGTTAATAAAATCGGTTTTATTACTACAGGCTTATATTTTGCCTGTCTGGAAGCCACATAGAGTGCCAAGCGAGTTAGTTTAACAGCAGTCTGTAAGGAAAGTCACTAACTCTAAGGCTTCCACTAATAGCGTTAACTTTCATGTGTGTATCTAATACGTCTATTATTGTGCCATGTAGTTAGGCTGAAATTGTGTAAATCTAATGAATTTTTAAATATTCATAAGATTATCCAGCATAGATGGATATGAGCTTGATTTGTAAGGTATATTGATCTCTAATTCCTTTTCGTCAGGGTTTCCTGAAATTTTAAAATTGACTAACGATTAAACTATCATGGCCACAAAAAAAACAGCATTCAATTTTGAAGATGCTATAGAGCAATTGGAAGAGCTTGTAGAAGCCTTGGAAGAAGGTGATTTAAGTCTGGAAGAGTCACTAAAGGCTTTTGAAAATGGTATTAAACTAACCAGAGAATGCCAAGTTGCACTGGAAAAGGCAGAGCAACGCATTCAAATTCTCACTCAGGAAAACGAACTTCCGGAGGCTGAGCCTTTCGATCTGGATACCGAAGAAGATTAGGCTGTCGATTTCATCAACTGTTTATATAAAGTAAAGACAAGCCATTAAAGTTATCCATGCAAATCGAAAAAATTCTAACAACGCGAAAAAGTCGAGTAGTAGATCTGCTTTCTACACTATTGGTTTCACAATCTAGCTCGGCAGTTTTACAAAACGCTATGACCTACGCGGTTATGAATGGAGGTAAACGCTTGCGTCCGGTATTAGCTTACGCCGGTGCAGAAGCACTTGGATCTGACTTTACTATGGCCGATATAGCAGCCTGTGCTGTAGAACTTGTCCATACTTATTCTCTTATCCATGACGACCTGCCTTCAATGGATAACGACGCTTTAAGACGAGGGGTAGCAACTTGTCATATTAAATTTGATGAAGCAACTGCGATATTGGCAGGTGATGCCTTGCAAAGTTATGCATTTGAATTACTGGCCAGTTCTAGTCAGATAAGTGCCTCTAGTGAAATACGTTTACAAATGGTGACGACATTAGCTAAAGCAATAGGGGCGACAGGTATGGTTGCAGGACAAAGCCTGGATTTAGAGGCATCATCCAAGAAGGTAAATGAGGAATCATTGGCAAATTTACATTCACTTAAGACAGGTGCTTTGATTCAAGCCAGTGTCGAGTTGGGAGCTTTAAGCACTGGCAGTGCAGATAAAACCCGTTTAGAGCACTTAGCAATTTATGCGGAAGCGATTGGCCATGCTTTTCAAGTGCAAGATGATATTTTAGATGTCGAAAGTGATACAAAGACACTCGGCAAACAACAAGGAAAAGACGAAGAGCTTGGAAAAATTACCTATCCTGTTTTATTGGGGCTTGATGGAGCCCGGCTGAAGGCTCAGTCATTATGTGAGGAAGCAGTCAGTGCTTTGGATGATTTTGGGAAAGATGCTCAAACTTTACGAGATATCGCGATGTATATCGTTCAAAGAAAGCATTAAATAAATATATTGGTATTTAGGGAAGACGATTAAAAGTAAATTATGTTCAAAGAAATTCCACAACAGCGACCACAAACTGCTTTACTGGACAGCATAGATTCACCAGCAGATTTGCGCCTGTTAGAACCAGATCAACTGGAAGAATTAGCTGGAGAGTTAAGAGCCTATCTTTTGTATTGCGTTGGTAAAACGGGCGGACATTTTGGTGCGGGTTTGGGCGTTGTTGAATTAACGATCGCTTTACACTATGTCTTCAATACACCAGAAGATCGTTTAGTGTGGGACGTCGGGCATCAAAGTTATCCGCATAAAATTCTTACAGGCAGGCGAGAACGCATGCTGAGTATGCGCCAGAAAGATGGTTTAGCGGCTTTCAATACCCGTCGGGAAAGTGAGTACGATACATTCGGAGTTGGTCATTCCAGCACATCTATTTCTGCAGCTCTAGGCATGATGATGGCAGCCAGGAAAAGTGAAAGCGAGCGTAAAGTAGTAGCGATTATTGGTGATGGAGCCATGACAGCAGGTATGGCCTTCGAAGCGTTAAACCATTCGGGAGAATTGAACGACGATATTATCGTTATTCTGAATGACAATAATATGTCTATCTCAAAAAATGTTGGAGGCCTGTCGAGTTATTTCGCCAGAATGTGGGCAAGTAAGCCGTATAACTTTTTACGTTCCGGTTCTAAAAAGGTTTTATCCAAGGTGCCCCCGGCCTGGAAAGCAGCTCACCGAGCTGAAGAATACATGAAAGGAATGGTATCACCAGCGACTATCTTTGAAGAGCTTGGGTTTAATTATTTTGGTTTGATTGATGGTCATGATGTGGAGGGGCTGGTTAATATCTTAAATAATATTAAAAATTTAAGAGGACCATTGCTCCTGCATGTAGTGACTCAAAAAGGTAAAGGTTATTTGCCAGCAGAAGAAGATCCTTATGGCATGCATGCGCTCAATAAACTGGTATCTGCTGAAGAGCTCATTCAGGATAAAAAAGAGGATAAAAATGCTCCGCCAAGCTATTCAAAAATATTTGGCAACTGGCTCTGTGATATGGCTCCAACTGAACCCAAATTGATGGCAGTCACTCCTGCTATGGGTGAGGGTTCTGGCATGGGGGAATTTGAAAAAAAATTTCCTGAACAATTTTTTGATGTGGCAATTGCTGAGCAGCATGCAGTCACTTTTGCAGCCGGCATGGCTTGCGATGGTTTAAAACCGGTTGTTGCTATTTATTCAACTTTTTTGCAACGCGCTTATGATCAGTTAATACATGATGTTGCTCTACAGAACCTGGATATACTGTTTGCAATTGATCGTGCGGGATTAGTCGGAGAAGATGGCCCAACCCATGCAGGAAGTTTTGACTTGAGTTATTTACGCTGCATTCCAAATATCATCGTCATGACCCCAAGTGACGAAAATGAAGCAAGAAATATGCTGTTCACAGGGTATCACTTTAGCGGACCTGCCGCTGTAAGGTATCCCCGTGGTAAGGCAATGGGTTGTGATCAGGATGCCCACATGCAATTGCTGGATCTAGGGAAGGGTGTCATTAGAAGGCAAGGTGAAAAAATTGCTATCCTGGCTTTTGGCACTTTGTTAAGAGCAGCAAGTAAAAGTGCAGAGGAATTAAATGCAACTTTAGTTGATATGCGTTTTGTTAAACCACTTGATGAAAAACTGATTTCAGAATTAGCGGCTAGCCATCAACTTCTGGTCACTGTTGAAGAGAATGTCATAAAGGGTGGGGCAGGTTCGGCCGTGAATGAATATTTAGCCACGCTTGATAGTAAGACAGCCAATAGCAATCTGGAAATATTAAATCTCGGATTGCCAGACGAGTTCCTGGATCATGGAAAAGCAGAACTCATGCTAGCTGAATGTGGCCTAGATAGTACAGGCATTACATCCGCTATAGTAAGCAAACTCGCTTAAGTTTAAATTCTAAAGTAATTTGCTACCAAACTGGATTTCACCATCAGGAATATCTGGAAAGAGGCAATAAAATGAGCGAAACAAATACTGCGCGTGTTTATCAGCACTTAACGATTGCTTTGTTATTGGCACTTTTTTTTCTCATTTTTTTTATTGCTTTTGATAGCGGTAGAAATGCCTTACTTTTTGGTGATGATAGTAGTGAGCTTGCCGCTAATGGCCAGTGCAATGATTCGCGTTTTCGAGGACCTGGCATGGGTAATATCCTATCTTTTGACAGTGCCAATGATGCAAGTGATTGTGAGACTTTATTTGAAGAAGGCTCTATTTTTTTAGCCAGTGAAGCAGCAAATATTGCAATACAGGCTATAGATTTTGGAAATGATGAAGGCTCTTTTCCGAATGATCAGGAATGTGACGATCCTCGCTTTGAGGGCGCAGGTTCCTTTAGCGGTGGCAGCGATGTCTTAGCAGATGCTTCAGATTGCAGAACCTTGCTTTATCAAGGCAGTATAAATTTTGTAGGTGAGGGCAATATTCCCGACTTGGATGAGTTTGAAGAAGAGCTTAATCCGAGTCTAGCGAATATAAATTTTGGTGATGATTTAAGCGGATGGGCTAACGATGGTGAATGTGATGATCCACGTTTTGCAGGATCTGGATCAGCAAGCGCTTTGCTTGACGAAGATGCCTTACATGATGCGACGGATTGCACCGCATTATATTCAACAGGAGATATCTATTACATCGGAGATACCTGGGAAAATTCCGGCATAATTGAAAGAGGTGTTCTTGAATTTGGTGATGAGGTTTATGGCGAGACCGGTGAGTATCTGGATTCTTATTTTTTTGAAGGATCAGCTAATCAAACAACAACTTTTGAGCTGCGTTCCGTCGATTTTGATACATATTTAAGAGTCATTACGCCTAATGGTGAAGAGTATGAAAATGATGACTATGAAGGTGATACTGAACGTTCATTTCTATCTTTGGATTTAACTGTAAGCGGTACGTATGAAGTAATGGTAACAAGTTATTCAAGTGGAGAAACGGGTGACTATACGCTTGAAATAAACACCGCAGATGAACTGGAAGGCGAGATCAGTTTAGATGAAATTGGTCGTTTGGAGTCTGGAGATGAATTTCGTGCCTCTGGTGAATTTACGGATAGCTTTGAAGTTGTTGCTCTACCTGGGCAGGTTTTGACGATAACTCTGGAATCGGAAGATTTTGATACTTACTTAATTGTTCAAAGTCCATCGGGAGAATTTTTCGACAATGATGATGGTCTTGCGGGTGGAACTAACAGCTTTTTAGAGATTGAAGCTGCTGAATTTGGCACTTTTGAAATTCAAGTAACTTCATACTTTGAAGGAGAAACCGGAGCATATTCCCTTCAGGTTGTTTCTTCGCTTATGGAAATTCCAGCAATCTAATAAAATTAATGGTTTTATTTTAAACTTTATATTGATGGCAATTTCTCAGGCAACTTCCCAGGTATGTCCGCTTCTTAATAAGGCATTCAGGTTGCCCTGGTCTTTGCCTTGGCGTAATTGTTCACGCTGGATAAATAAATCATTAACGTAACTAGGTTTTGGGTTGTGGTAAATCACACCGACCGCTACGGGAAACTCATCGCCACCCATCGCGCCGATTAATTGCGCTAGTGCAAGGTTGGTTTGATCATGTACCAGCACCTCTTCTAATGGGCAGTCCTCGCCGATAGTGACAACCTCCAGAGCTAATGTTTCCCTGTTTAATCGTATGCCTTTATTCTTTTCTTTGCCAAAGATTAGGGGTTGGCCGTGTTCAATTTCAACACGAAAATCAGCTGCGATTTTTTTGTCTTTAACGTTTTCAAAAATGGCATCATTATAGATCGGGCAATTTTGCAATATTTCGACAAAGGATGCGCCTTCATGTGCATGAGCGGTTTTAATGACAGCACTCAGATGTTTCATTTCGGTATCAATTGAACGTGCGACAAATGCAGCACCTGAACCTAATGCAACAGCACAGGGTGAAAGTGGCAAGTCGATAGAACCTTGCGGGGTCGATGGTGACCGCGTGCCAACTTTTGAAGTGGGTGAATATTGACCTTTAGTGAGCCCGTAAATTTCGTTGTTGAATAAAAGTATGTTTAGGTTAACGTTGCGGCGTAAGGCATGCATAGTGTGGTTGCCCCCTATGCTCAAGGCGTCGCCGTCACCTGTTATTACCCATACATCCAATTCCGGATTGGCCAATTTAACGCCAGTCGCTATAGAGGGTGCACGGCCATGAATGGTATGAAAACCATAGGTATTCATGTAATAAGGGAAGCGTGAAGAACAGCCTATACCAGAAACAAAAACCTGATTTTCTTTAGGTCGATCAAACTCAGGCATGAGTTTTTGAATGGTTTTCAAAATGGCATAGTCACCACAACCAGGGCACCAGCGAACTTCCTGGTCAGAGGTGTAGTCTTTAATCGTCAGTTTATTGACTGCCTGGTTCATTACTATCTCCAATACATTAATCTGAATTAATTCCAACTATATCAGGGTTGATCGTAAACTAGCTTAGTGTTGATTTAATGGCATCCTCAATTTCGCTTATTTTAAAAGGTTGTCCAGATACTTTATTTAGCGCTTTTGCATCCAGCAGAAATTCTGAGCGGATTATTTTTACCAGTTGACCAGTATTCATCTCAGGGATCAGAATGTTGTCATACCCTGCCAGTAAATCTTTGAGGTTAGCAGGTAGAGGCCACATATGGCGTATATGGATGTGCGCTACATCAAGCCCTTCTCGAAGGCTTCTTTTTACTGCCTGGTGAATGGCGCCATAAGTGGATCCCCAGCCTACAACTGCCAGCTTGGCGTTTCTGTTCCCCAGATGGACTTGCTGCAAGGGAATGTCGTTGGCAATGTTATCAATCTTGGCTTTACGGGTATCGGTCATCTTCTGATGATTATCAGGGTCATAACTGATATCGCCTGTATCATAACTCTTCTCAATTCCGCCGATGCGATGTTCCAATCCTTCAGTACCCGGTTTCGCCCAGACTCTTGCCAAGGTTTCAGCATCACGCAGTGAAGGTTTAAAGCCTTCGGGTTTATCATGAAATTTAACCGGGAAAGGCTCATATTGGTCAAAGTCAGGAATTAACCAGGGTGCAGATGCATTCGCAATATAGCCATCGGACAACAGCATAACTGGGGTCATGTATTTTGTGGCCAAACGGACGGCCTCAATGGCGGTGTCAAAACAGTCACCCGGGTGACTTGAAGCAACCACCGGCAGAGGGGTGTCACCATGGCGACCATAGATTGCCTGCAACAAGTCGGATTGTTCGGTCTTGGTTGGCAGTCCTGTTGAGGGGCCGCCACGTTGGGTATTAACAACTACCAGCGGCAGTTCTGCTGATACAGCCAAGGAAATAGCCTCTTGTTTGAGGGCAATACCAGGGCCTGCACTGGAGGTGACGCCGAGCGATCCACCAAAAGATGCGCCAATAGCGGCACATACAGCCGCTATTTCGTCTTCCGCCTGAAAAGTGATGACATCAAAATCTTTACGAGCAGCTAGTGTGTGAAGAAGGTTTGATGCCGGAGTTATTGGATATGACGCAAATAATATGCCCAAATTGGCGAGTTGACCGCCTGCCAGCAAGCCCCAAGCCAGAGCGGTAGTGCCATCCATATTACGATAGGTGCCAGCCTCTTGAGCCGCTTTGGGTACTTTATAAACTTCAATCCCGCTTGGTAACTCGGCTGTTTCGCCATAGGCATTGCCGGCATTAAGGGCCGCTATATTGGCATTGGCAATGTCCGGTTTATTGGCAAACTTGGCTTTCAGGCCATCTATTGTACTTTGCTTTTCACGGTCAAATAGCCAAAAAACCAGCCCCAGCGTCCACATGTTTTTACAACGTAAGGCCACTTTATGGCTTAGGCCAAACTCTTCAACAGCTGTAATGACCTGAGAATGAATATCTATTGCTAAAACTTTATAAGCCTCCAATGTCCCATCTTCCAGTGGATTACTTTTATATTTGGCCTTGGCAAGGTTTTTATCATTGAAAGCGCCGGTGTCAACAATGATCAGACCGCCCTCGACGAGGTATTTTAGGTTAGTAATTAAGGCCGCCGGATTCATGGCAACGAGAACTTCTACTTCATCGCCAGCGGTGGTGACATCTTCTGAACCAAAGTATATCTGAAATGCTGATACACCAAAGGTCGCACCTACTGGTGCGCGAATTTCTGCCGGAAAATCGGGAAAAGTGGAAAGGTTATTGCCATGTAAAGCATTAGCCAGAGTAAAGTTGGTACCAGTCAACTGCATACCATCACCGGAGTCTCCGGCAAATCTTACAACAATATTCTGATGCTGCTCAGTTTTAGCGTCCATATTCACATCTCAATCAGTGTTCTTCCAAGCTGGTTCAAGCATGCTCTTTCAGACTTTTGCATGTGTCCGTCAACACAAGTCTGTATGCCTTGAAGGGTATCAAAGAAGTAGCTAGAAAATTAGGTGGCGAATTATAGCAATCTACAAGGAAATATTGCTATAGCAGTCTTATTTTGGCATTGTCTCATTCTTAGTCAAATTTTGAATAGTTAGGAATAGTTTGAACATGTCAAAAAGCTCAGAAAAGAAACTTAAACGTGATGTAAAGAAGCAACAAGCCAAGCGTCGTGAGAAAATACAGAAATCCCTCATTACGGCATTCGTAGTGCTGATGATTCCAGTTGCGCTGTTTGTGTTTTATCAAGGCATTTTTGGCGGGGCTCCGGTTTACCCGCCGGACCAGGTTTCTGCAACAGACCATGTACAAGGTGAATCAGATGCACCACTGACAATTACTGTTTATGGTGATTTTCAATGTCCAAACTGCGCCAATGAAGCTAATTTAATCAGCCAGGCTTGGCCGCGAATTGCAGATCGATCGCGCTTAGTTTTCAGACATTACCCTTTGGACACTTATCCGCACTCATTTGAAGCAGCGCGTTATGTTGAAGCGGCTGGAAGACAAGATGCTTTTTGGGAATTGTATAGCCTGCTTTATGGAGATCAGGCTTCCTGGTCGGTCTTACCCGATGCGACTGTCGCCTTTGAGAACTATGCTGAGCAGCTGGATCTGGATATTGAGCAACTTCGCGCTGATGCCAACTTGCCTGAAATCAGAGAAAAAATTCTGGCTGACCAGCGAGGCGGGAACAGGGCGGGAGTCCGAAGTACGCCGACGATGTTTTTTAATGGGGAGATGATGACGAATCCAAGAACTGCATCGGAACTCATTCAGATGATCAACGACTTTTTGAATGAATAGTTTTAGAACTGATGCGCTCGCTTATATCAGAATACTACTCACTAATAGCCATAACTCTAATCATGTCCAGTAGATCCGCCGACGCATAGCCGTCCGTTGGTAGTCCACTTTCTTCCTGAAAAGCTCTAATAGCGCCTCTGGTTCTAGAACCTAGAATGCCATCTGGAGCTCCAACATCGATACCCATGGTATTGAGGAGGCTCTGTAATTCAATGACTTCATCGCGGCTTAAAGCGCGCTCTTCTGTGTCAGGCCAGTGTTGGATTTCATCCCCGCCAACGAAAAGATCGGCGAGGTGTCCGACTGATATTGCATAATAGGTTGAACGGTTCCAAACCATAGTCGCTCTGAAATTATTGTAGGCTAAAAATACCGGGCCAGAGGCGCCAGCCGGTAAAATAATGGAGCCTTCTAATGAAGCATTTCCAAGAGAGCTGCCATCAGCTCGCATTACGCCAAGCGCATTCCATTCACTGACTGTTTTTCGAATTCCTGTGCCGGATTGTGTGAAATCAAAGTCTTCAGGAAGCGTTACTTCGCGACCCCAGCGCTCGTCTGGTCGCCAGCCTGACTCTGATAAAAAGTTGGCAGCTGAAGCAAAAATATCAGGCAGACTATTCCAGATATCGATACGGCCATCATTGTCGCCATCTACAGCGTAGCGGTCAAAAGTTGAGGGCATGAATTGACATTGCCCCATCGCTCCTGCCCATGATCCGGACATATCTTCAACGCTTATATGGCCGGCATCTAAAATTTTCAAAGCAGTGATTAACTCATTTCGAAAAAAACCACTTCGGCGAGGATCATAAGCCAGAGTGGCTAATGCATTTAGCACTGAAAAGCCGCCAGTATAATCGCCAAAATTACTTTCCAGGGCCCAAAAAGAAACCAGGTAATGAGGCTGTACCCCATATTCCCTGGTAATGCGGCTAAATAGCTCACTGTGTTCTTGTAGGAGCGCCTGACCTCTTTCTATGCGCGACTGGCTAAGCCGATTATTCATGTAATTTGAGAAAGTCTGAACGAACTCTGGCTGACTTTGGTCAAGCTCTATTACTCTGGGGATAGGGTCTTCAATGGTAGACAAGGCTTCGTCCAAAAGATTTTCACTAATACCTTTCGCCAGTGCTTCGGTGCGTAAGTCGGCTAACCACTCAGCAAAAGGTTGTTGTTCCTGAGCATTGGGTCCAGCACTCAGCAAGCTAAATAAAACCAGTGAAATGGCCAGTTTTTTGTAGTGAGAAAGCTTAATCAGAAAATCAGGCATCTTATTAATTCCACTCAAATTTATAACCCACAGCGTAGAGCGAATGAATCAATTCTACATCAGGGAGTTCAGCGGCAATTTTCTTACGGAGTTTTTTGATATGGCTATCAATGGTGCGATCACTGACAATGCGTCCATCAGAATAAATTTTGTCGACTAGCACTGCTCGAGAAAATATACGCCCCGGGTGGTCTGATAATACTTTCAGCAACTGGAATTCTACGGCAGTGAGACCCAGATCATTGCCATTGATACTGACTTTATAGGTGTCCGTGTCCAGCTTAAGGCCTTTTTCTTCAAGCTTTTCAGAGCCTTCACTGCGACGCAGTACGGCTTTTACCCGGGCAACAACTTCTCGTGGACTAAAAGGTTTACAGATATAGTCATCGGCACCAAGTTCAAGACCAAGTAAGCGATCAATCTCATCAACTTTAGCTGTCACCATGATTACCGGCAGTTGTGAATTGCGACGGATCTCTTTACAAATATCCATGCCGTCAGTTCCTGGCAGCATTAAGTCTAAAAGAACCAGGTCAGGTTTATGACTTTCAAGCCATGGCAGCACCTCATCCCCATTATGAAGTAGAGAGGTTTTAAATCCATTGCGGTCTAGATAATCTTTTAGAAGATTTGCTAATTTCTCTTCGTCTTCCACGATTAATATATGTTGCATGGTTTATATCCGGATATAAATTTGTTTGAGCAGTTTAAGTCCTTGCGGGCTGAGGGGCAAATTATTCCTTACCTAGGATTTTTGGCGTTTGGGCAGCTCAATACTTAGTTTTAAACCACCAAGATTAGAGTGCTCAGCTCGAATCGCTCCTTCATGTGCTTCGACAATATTTTTGCAGATAGCCAACCCTAGCCCTGAACCTCCTTTCTCTCGATTACGAGAAGAATCTACTCGATAAAGGCGATCAAATAATTTTTCCAAATCTGTAGCACTGACACCGGGCTTTGAGTCTACCCACGTGATAACAACTTTATTGCTGTATTCTTTCAGATCAATTTTGAGTTGGCCACCTTTATCAGTATAGCGGCAGGTATTTTGAAGCAAATTATCAAATAGTTGTTTAAGTCGCTTTGGATCACCAAAGATATTGATATGGGGTTTATTTCTAAGCGCATGCACTTTAAGTGATAAGGCGATGTCGTTTTGATCAATTAAAATATGATGCAAGCTTAATGTCTGTTCCAACAAGGATTTAATATCTACTTTTTCTTTCTTATACACCAAGGCGCCATTGTCGGACATCGATAACTCATGTAAATCATTAACCAGAGTATTTAAATGCACAACTTCTTGATGCCATGAATCCAGACTTGTCGGATCAAGTGGTCTAATGCCATCTTGAACGGATTCCAGTTCGCCTTGAAGTATCGCTAAAGGCGTTCTAAGCTCGTGAGAAATATCTGCAATCCACTGTTGTCTGGCTTTCTGATTCTGCTCAAGCGTATTGGCCAAGGTGTTAAAATCAGCAGATAGTTGGGCTAATTCATCAGAGCTACGAACTTCTATTCTTGAACTATAGTCTCCTGCAGTCAGAGCACGCGTCCCATCGACTAAATGACGAATAGGGCGAACCATATAGCTTGAGGCCGGGACAGCAATGAGTACAGAGATGATGACAAGCGTGACACCATAAAGGAAAAAGGTGTTAATTTGGCTTTGAACAAATAGCACATCAGCACGCTCAGACAATTCCTGTCTGCTGGTGACTGCAAGATAACCAACATTTTCTTCCATAAAAGTAATGGGGTAAATGTTCGCCAGAGGCAGTGCTTCGGGGTCTCCGAACATGATTTCCTGATTCTCATCTAATAAAAGTAAGTGCGGTCTGGCAGGACTGTATTCAGAAGAAAAATACCAGTCATCATCCGCTAATAAGGAAGGGCGACGAAATGCATCAATCGCACTGGGGTTTGAGGTCAGGATATTGCGATCTTCAATGGCAGAATCAATTAGTCGGAAATTGGTAACCTGGCTAATCTCGAGTAATTCACCTGATGTGGTAGTACGAGCAATACTGTCTCTTATGATAATGTTCCAAAGGCTGGGGTTACCACGAAGTAAATCCCAACGGTCACGGGCAGCATACCAGGCCTCCAGCCCTTCAATCAGAGCCGGAATCTGTTGTTCCTCAATTCGGCTGATATAGTCAATAAAGCCATCGTTAAATTGCGCTCGACCCAAGCTGTACATCGATATATAGACGATAAGATGAGCTGAAAGAATCGCTAAAAGCAATTTGAGCTTAATGGTCAGTTTCATAAGATTTAAGTGATTTTACCTATATAGACATAACTATACTCAGGCTTGGTATAAAATCAGAGTTGCTTAACAAGATACCCACTATATTTCATAATTTTTGCACATTACAATAAGTTACTAAATAATCGGGGAATGTTAAGTACCGCAACATTATCATGATACTAGTTTGCTATGCTAAGCTAGGCCTGTGTGGTGCAGGATAAACTTTAATTTCTAGCAAAGTTGCTATAACCACCCTATGCAGCCCAGTGCTAGAGCTCGCCAGTCAGTCAGCTTAGGGCGAATGCTGGTAATACCAAATAAATAGGAAGCAACAAAGAAAAGGGAAGAAGGACCTAGGAAGGAGCTTGGAGTGAACAACAAAAACATCCATATAGATGATCTGGATTTAGATCAACTCGAGCTAAAGGGATTTGCGCGCAGCATTGCAGAAATTGAATGGCTGTTGCTTTTGATCGTGTTGCTTTATTACCTGTCGCCAGAGGCTGAAATTGCCAGTCCCGCTGCTCTGCTAATTTTTATGGAGATTTTTGGGGCTTTTTCTGGGTTTTCATTATGTGAATTTTAATCTTCCGCACTTTAAGTGGAAGTTGGCTTTAGAAACCTGGGTAATGATTCTTTTTATATCATTAGTGGTTTGGAATACAGGCAGTGTCGATAGTCCCTTACTAAATCTTTATTTGCTCGTCATTATTTCAAGCTCTATCACCTTGGGTAAAGCAGTAACTATTGCTGAAGTCGCTTTGATTTCAGCAGTCTATATTTTGTTAGCCTCACGTAGCGGAATTGAATATTCACTGGTTGAATACACGGAATTTCTCATATTCTTTTTACCTTTTATGCTGGTTGCCTATATCACAACCATGCTGGCTGCTGACGTTAATTATGGTAAGGAGATGTTTAAGACCTTATCTGAAACAGATGAAATGACAGGCTTGTTAAATAAGCGTTCACTTAGCCCAATGCTGCATAAAGCCACAGAAGTGGCTATTCAGTATTCTCAACCCTTATCTGCCATGATGATTGATGCTGATAATTTAAAGCAGGTTAATGATACATACGGCCATAAAGCTGGAGATAAGTTAATTTTAACCATTGCCAGCACCATCAAGGAGCGCCTGAGGACCTCTGATATTATTTGTCGTTATGGCGGTGATGAATTTGTGGCTTTGTTACCTCAATTGCCATCGGACAGAGCCATTGAAACTGCTGAACGATTGCGCAGCGCAATTGAAAATACTTCTTTTGATGTTGATGGGCAGAGAATCACAACAACCGTGAGCATCGGCATTGCAACTTATCCTGATGAAGTGCACATCGCTGAAGATTTACTGGAAAAAGCCGATGAAACTCTTTATGAAAGTAAAAAAGCGGGGCGAAATATGGTTGTTAATTATGCTAAGCTAAAACCTGAAAGTTCTAACAATCATATTATTGAGCAAAGAGAATTTGGCTTGCGCAGTAGTGATTTTACATAATTATTCCAACTTCCTTGGGAAGAGAAGTGACAATAAAAAAAGTTGATCAACTTATAAAGCCAGCTTCAGAGTCTGCCAATATTAGTAAAGAGATATTGGGCTCAGCACAAAGCGATGCT
Organism: Pseudohongiellaceae bacterium; assembly: GCA_965661005.1. Lineage (GTDB taxonomy): Bacteria > Pseudomonadota > Gammaproteobacteria > Pseudomonadales > Pseudohongiellaceae > UBA5109. The sequence goes on along the minus strand of CBFICB010000006.1, from coordinate 127,342 downwards.
AAGAAAAACGCTTCTGCCTCAAGAACGAATTCCAGCAAAGACCATGTTGATGCTATCAACCAAATGTTTGCTGAATTTGAATTGGCTTACCATAATCAATACCACAAGGCCTTTCCGGATGAAGGCGCTTTAAATCTGGCAAAAAAATACTGGTTAAGCAGTCTGGCCATTTTCCCGCCGGAACAGGTTCTTGCAGCAACTCGTGAGCTTGTGCTCAGTCAGCCTTTTTTGCCAAGTATTGCGAGTATTGTCGAGATATGTAAATCAGGGGGAGCTTTATTTGGTCTGCCTGAGGAGCATGATGCTTATCTTGAAGCTTGCCGAAAGCCTTCACCGAAATCAGCCCAAAACTGGAGTCACCCAGCTGTGTATTTGGCTGGTAAAGCCACAGGCTGGTTTGAATTAGCCAATCAAGCAGAAGGTCAGATTTTTCCCTTATTCAAATATCATTACTCCCATTTGGTTCAACGTGTATTAGAAGGTGAAGAATTGAGAGTGAATGCAGCGACACCTCTTCCTGAATCAATAGATATACCATTAAGTACAAAAGACAATCTTTCACGCCTGCAAGAATTAAAATCTAATCTAAAAATTTAATAAGCCCTTAAAAGCAATTTTGAGATCCATATTGTTTGGCGCTGAGGAGCTTGTCGCATTCCGATTCAGACAGTTTTCGTATTTTTTCTACTAGTAAGCTTGCTATCGATTACTTGCTAAAGACACCAGATTGGAAATCGATTCTTTCTAAGCAAGTAAAATGGATTGTGTATAGAAAGCGTTACGAGCGCTGGTAAGCGAAGGCAAAAACTGACGAGGAAATGGAATTTATATAATAAATAAATAAATAAGTATTCCGAGGCGGCTTTTAACAAAGCATTACCAAGCGCACTAGCTTCGCTAGTTGAGTTTTTTGTATTTGACTCGGGTAGGCTCCTCATCCCCTTTACGTTTTTTTCTGTCTTCTTCGTAGTCTGAATAATTACCCTCGTGGAAAATAACATCGCTGTTGCCTTCAAAAGCAAGGATATGCGTTGAAATTCTGTCCAGAAACCAGCGGTCGTGTGATACCACAATTACTGTGCCAGGAAATGCCAGTAGTCCTTCATCCAATGCGCGCAAGGTTTCAATATCGAGATCGTTTGTTGGTTCGTCGAGCAAAAGTACATTGGCGCCACGTTTTAGTAGTTTAGCCAGATGGAGTCGGTTACGTTCACCGCCGGACAAGTGCTTAACAAATTTTTGTTGATCGCCGCCTTTGAAATTGAAGCGACCAAGGTAGGCGCGTGAAGAAATTTCGTAGTTACCGATTTGCAGGGTATCTAGGCCTTCAGAAACTTCCTGCCATACCGTATTTTCATCATTAAGTTCATCCCGGCTTTGATCGACGTAGGCCATATCAACTGTCTCTCCAATACGGATGGTGCCAGTATCAGGCTCCTCCTGATTCATTAGCATTTTTAGGAACGTTGTTTTACCGGCTCCGTTGCCGCCAATAATCCCGACAATACTGCCTCTGGGAATAGTCAGGCTGAGATTCTCAATCAGGGATTTATCGCCAAAACTTTTACTAATTTTATCAACTTCTATCACCAATTCTCCCAGGCGTGGACCCGGTGGAATATAAAGCTCCAGAGTTTCATTGCGCGTTTGAAACTCCTTTGAAGACAGCTCCTCAAAGCGGGCCAGACGTGCCTTGCTTTTGGATTGACGTCCTTTAGGGTTTGATCTGACCCACTCCAATTCACTCTTGATGGTTTTGGCCATTGAAGCATGCTGCTTTTCTTCAATCTCCAAGCGTTTTTCTTTTGCCTCCAGCCAAGAACTGTAATTCCCTTCGTAAGGTATGCCATGTCCTCGATCAAGCTCCAGAATCCAGCCAGCAGCTTGATCCAGAAAATAACGGTCATGTGTTATTGCCACAACGGTGCCTGGATAATCCTGCAGAAATTTTTCCATCCAGGCCACTGAACCGGCATCAAGGTGGTTTGTTGGTTCATCTAATAAAAGCATGTCAGGTTTTGATAAGAGTAGACGACAAAGCGCAACTCTGCGTTTTTCACCACCCGAGAGCTTGGTAACATCTGCATCCCATGGCGGTAGACGCAGCGCATCAGCAGCAATTTCAAGGGTGCGATCCAGATCCCAGCCGCCAGTTGCATCTATTTGCACTTGTAACTCACCCTGTCTCTCCAACAAGTCGTTCATTTCTTCATCGCTCATGGGTTCAGCAAATTTGTCACTAATGCTGTTGAATTCGTCTACAAGATTCTTGATTTCCCGCACACCATCTTCAACATTACCTTTAACATCCTTGCTTGCATCCAGTTCAGGCTCCTGAGGAAGGTAGCCAACTTTAAGGTCTGGCTGGGGTCTGGCCTCGCCATGAAACTCTTTATCCACGCCAGACATGATGCGAAGCAAGGTAGACTTACCTGCACCATTAAGCCCCAGCACTCCGATCTTGGCGCCTGGGAAAAAGGATAAAGAAATATCTTTGAGAATTTCACGCTTGGGAGGGACCACTTTACCCACCCGGTTCATGGTATAAACAAATTGAGCCATTAAATTAAAACCTGCTGTTACTATTGAAAATTATAAAGCTGACTATTCTATTCTTCCCAAGCGGGAAAGTAAGGTAGAATAGCGCTTTTTTTACAGAGCCCAGCTTACATTTCTTAAATTGTCTTAATTTGCCTGACCCCAGAGGAGAAAAATGTTAACTAAAGATATGACCATTGCCGGTTTTGATGAAGAGCTTGAAGCAGCCATTAATGCAGAATCCAGACGCCAACAGGACCACCTCGAACTGATAGCTTCAGAAAATTATGCCAGTCCCAGAGTGCAGGAGGCACAGGGCTCGGTTTTAACTAATAAATATGCTGAAGGCTATCCAGACAAGCGCTATTACGGTGGTTGCGAGTATGTCGATATTGTCGAAAACCTGGCAATTGAGCGCGCTAAAACACTTTTCAATGCCGGATATGCCAATGTGCAAGCTCACTCAGGGTCACAGGCCAATTCAGCTGTGTTTTTGGCTTTATTAAAGCCAGGCGATACTTTGCTAGGCATGAGTTTGGCAGATGGAGGGCATCTAACCCATGGGGCATCGGTTTCATCCTCCGGACGGATATACAACGCTGTTCAATATGGCCTGAATCATGAGACGGGTGAGATAGATTATGAGCAAGTAGAGGAGCTGGCGCTTCAGCATAAGCCTAAAGTAATCATTGCTGGTTTTTCAGCCTATTCAAGAATTGTTAACTGGCAGTTAATGAGAGATATTGCCGACAAGATAGGCGCATATTTGATGGTCGATATGGCGCATATTGCAGGTTTAGTTGCCGCGGGCGTTTACCCAAGCCCTGTCAATATAGCTCATGTCACAACGTCCACTACACATAAAACCTTGCGAGGTCCTCGTGGCGGCTTAATTTTGACACCAGGTGATGATGAAGAACTCAATAAACGACTGAATTTTGCAATTTTCCCTGAAAGTCAGGGCGGGCCATTAATGCATGTTATTGCAGCAAAGGCGGTAGCATTCAAAGAAGCCATGTCTGATGAGTTCAAAACTTATCAGCAGCAAGTTGTTAAAAATGCACAAGCCATGGTTAATGTTTTTATCGAGCGCGGTTTTGAAATTGTTTCAGGTGGCACCGATGATCACCTTTTCCTATTGAGCCTGGTTGGTCGAGAGGTTACGGGTAAAGATGCTGAAGAAACATTAGGGCGAGCAAATATTACAGTTAATAAAAATGCTGTTCCCAATGATCCCCGCTCTCCATTTGTGACCAGTGGTTTACGCCTAGGCTCCCCTGCAGTCACTACTCGTGGTTTTACTGAAGCGGAAATGGCTGATATGTCGCATTGGATTTGCGATATACTGACGGATATTACGAATGAAGATTTAATAAAATCAGTAAAAGAAAAGGTTTTAAGTCTTTGTAATAAATTTCCGGTTTATAAATAATCCGGGTTATAAAAAATTGGAAAACACTATTTTTTAATTAACGGTTGTTAACTGATGCATTGCCCTTTTTGTCATGCTACAGATACTAAAGTAATTGATTCGCGCTTGGTTGCTGAAGGCAATCAAGTTCGTCGGCGCCGTGAATGTTTAACCTGTAATGAACGCTTCACCACTTTTGAAGGGGCTGAATTATTGATGCCCAGAGTTATTAAACAAAATGGTGACCGAGAACCTTTTAATGAAGAAAAATTACGCAAGGGAATTTTAAAAGCGCTGGAAAAAAGACCAGTAAGCATGGATAAAGTAGAGGAAGCGTTGACTCATATTAATCATGCTTTGCGCGCTTCTGGGGAAAGGGAGGTTTCCAGTGATCTTGTCGGCGAAAAAGTGATGCATGAACTACGAAAGTTGGATGAGGTCGCTTATGTACGCTTTGCCTCCGTCTATAGAAGTTTTAAAGATTTAAATGAGTTCAGAGAAGCAATTGATAATATTGCCCTCAGCTCCAAAGATAAATCTTAGTTACTGCCAATAATTAAACGTCATTAATTTTTCTTACCTTAACTGTGCTGCATTAATCTAAACCAGCAATTAATATAATTAAATGAAAACGGACATTGACACTACATACATGCAGCGTTGTATAAAGCTTGCTTTGAAGGGGGAATACAGTAGTAAACCAAACCCGCGTGTAGGCTGTTTAATTGAAAAAGATGAACAGGTAATTGCAGAAGGCTGGCATCAATTTGCAGGTGAAGTTCACGCAGAAGTTCATGCCTTAAATCAGGTTAAAGGATCAACTGACGGCGCAAGTTTATATGTAACTCTTGAGCCTTGTTCACATCACGGCAGAACGGCTCCATGTTGTGAAGCCATCATTGCAGCCGGGATCAGTAAAGTTGTTTACGGCATGATTGATCCTAATCCGGAAGTCGCCGGCAAGGGTATTAGTAAATTAAAAAATGCAGGCCTTGAAGTTATAGGACCTATTCTCGCTGAGGAGTGTGCAGACTTAAATCCGGGTTTTATTAAAAGAATGACCACAGCCTTACCTTTTGTGCGATGCAAGATGGCAATGAGCTCTGATGGTAGAACCGCTATGGCTAGTGGAGAAAGTAAATGGATTACGGGCGATCAAGCGAGGCAGGATGTTCAAAAATGGCGTGCCAGAAGTAGCGCATTAATTTGTGGAATTGAAACAGTATTAGCAGATGACCCTTCTTTGAATGTCAGGCTTGAGGACGCTGAAGTTTTACAACCCTTGAGAGTAATTTGTGATTCAAACCTCAGGATGCCTAAGGATGCAAAAACTTTAAAAACACCTGGAAATGTTTTACTGGTTTCTGCAGTAGAAAAAGCATTTCAATCATCTTCAACACAGCTTGCAGATATCGAGCAGATAGCTTTTCCTAACGAAGAAAATAAAATTGATTTATATGCCTTTTTGAAATATTTGGCGCAAGAAAAAGAATGTAATGAAGTGCTGATAGAGTCAGGATCAACTCTGGCAGGAGCATTCATTAAAGCGGGGCTGGTTGATGAGATTATACTTTACATGGCGCCGAAACTTTTAGGCCATGAAGGTTTGCCTTTGTTTACACTTCCTGGTCTTGAAAATATGGAAGATCAAATTTCTCTTGAATATTCAGATGTGTCATTACTTGATAAAGATTGTAGAATGCGCGTCCGAGTTTTAAATAGATAAGTAGGAAATAATTTCAACTATGTTTACTGGCATAATCGAAGCGACAGGGATCATCCAATCTCTTACTAAAGGACATTCTACTAGTAAGGATGAATGCTGCGTGACTATTTATTCAGAAAAGTTGGATTTCAGTGACGTTAAGCTAGGTGACAGTATTGCCGTTAGTGGAGTATGCCTAACCGTCACGAAGCTGGAGGATTCGGCTTTCAGTGCGGACGTCTCAAACGAAACTCTAAATTGTACAAATCTTGGCAGCCTTGCGGTTGGAAGCTTGGTTAATTTGGAGCTTTCACTAAAACCGGAAAGTCGTCTTGGTGGTCACCTTGTTAGCGGTCATGTAGATGGCTTGGGTACTTTGCTTACTAAAGAACTGGATGCAGGCAGTCTGAATTTGGTTTTTACAGCTCCACTTGAGTTGGCACATTATATATCCCGTAAAGGTTCAGTTTGCATCGACGGTATCAGCTTAACTGTTAACGAGGTAGATGGGCTAAACTTTTCGGTTAATATAATTCCTCATACAGCAGATGAAACTACGATGCATGAATTTGAAGTTGGTCGTCAGGTAAATCTTGAAGTTGATTTAATTAGTCGTTACCTGGAACGATTATTACAAAAAAATGAACTCTCCAAGATGTATTCTGGAAGTAGTGACAAGAATGATCAAGAAGGTTTAAGTGTGGAAAAATTAAGGGCTAGTGGTTTTATAAAATAATGCAATTAAATACTACTCAGGAACTTATTGAAGATATTCGTTTAGGCAAGATGGTTGTCTTGATGGATGATGAAGATAGAGAGAATGAAGGCGATATTGTTATTGCTGCAGATAAAGTCACTGCCGCAGAAATCAACTTTATGGCAACCCATGCGCGGGGGCTGATTTGCCTGACACTTACAAGCGAGCGTTGCCAGCAACTTCAGCTCCCTTTAATGGTTAGTGCTAATCAAACGGCCTTTGGAACAAATTTTACTGTTTCAATTGAAGCAGCTGAAGGTGTAACCACAGGTATTTCAGCGGCTGATAGAGCGCTTACCATTCAGGCAGCGGTTGCTCTGAATGCGACGCCAAATGACATCACCTTGCCTGGACATATTTTCCCTTTGATGGCAAAAGAGGGGGGTGTTTTGCGTAGAGCAGGGCATACTGAAGCAGGCTGTGATCTGGCAAGATTGGCAGGTTTAACTCCTGCATCAGCGATCTGCGAAATAATGAACCCCGATGGTTCTATGGCAAGAAGAGCTGATCTTGAAAAGTTTGCTCAGCAACATGGTTTAAAAATTGGCACCATTATGGATCTGGTGCATTACAGGATAGCTAACGAGCAAACAGTTGATCGAATTCAGCAATATCCAGTCGCAACCGAGCATGGCGATTTTGATATATATTGCTATCGCGACACAATAAAAGAGGGAGCGCCGACTCACCTGGCTCTAGTAAAAGGAGAGATTAAAGCTGAAGAGCCAGTTCTGGTAAGGGTCCTCGTCACTAGTACCCTGAGAGATTTGCTGACTATCAAAAATAGCAAACGCTCAAGCTGGTCTCTGCCCAGAGCAATGGAAAAGATTAACCAGGAGGGTAAAGGAGTGGTGGTCATTCTGGCGGGAGAAGAAAATGACTCGGATATTTTAAAACAGCTGGGAAGTTTAAGTACTGAAGCCGACACCAAGACTTCTTCCAAAGCTTCCCAGGGGATGTTCCTGAATGTAGGGACCGGATCACAGATTTTAAGAGATTTAGGGGTTGGGAAAATGCGGCTAATGAGTTACCCAACTAAATATGCTATTTCGGGTTTTGATCTGGAAGTAGTGGAATATATTCCTTTTGAAGAATAAGCTAATTTTCATATAGATATTAAGAAATTTAAGAAGACAAAGTCAGAGAGTGTTATGAGCAAGATAAAAATATTAGAAGGTGAATATAATGGCGCCAGCGCAAATTATGCGATTGTTGTCAGCCGCTTCAATGAGTTTATTGTTAATAGTCTGCAAGATGCGGCTATTAACTGCTTAAGTCGCCATGGTGTGCCAGACAGCGCGATCACTGTCATTAAAGTGCCAGGTGCTTTTGAATTACCTTTGGCGGCACAAAAAGCCGCTCAAACTGAACAATATGATGCCATTATTGCTCTAGGAGCAGTAATAAGGGGAAGTACACCTCATTTTGATTATGTCTGCACCGAATGTAGTAGTGGTTTGAACCAGGTCAGTCTTGAATTTGAAATACCGGTCGCGTTTGGAGTACTTACTGTTGATACAATTGAACAGGCTATCGAGCGTGCAGGAACTAAAGCGGGTAATAAAGGTGCCGATGCTGCGATGACTGCGCTCGAAATGGTTAGTCTCGTGCGCAAGCTGTAATGTATGTCTGAGGACTCATCACAACCTAAAATCTCTCATCGTAAAAAAGCCAGGAATTTACTGGTTAAGGCGCTTTATCAATGGCAGCTTGCTGATGGTTTAGCAGTTGATATAGAAGCTCAGTTTAGGGCAGATAATGCCGCTAAAATTGATTGGGATTTTTTTCAGCAGGCTCTCTCACATATCGTCTCCAACTCTAAAGAAATAGACCGGACATTTGCTGATAAACTAGATCGCAGTTTGGATCAGCTTGATCCCATAGAACTTGCATTGTTACGTTTGGGTTGTTTTGAATTTACCCAACGCATTGACGTCCCCTATAAAGTTGTAATCAATGAATATGTTGATTTAGCAAAAAAATATGGGGCTACTGATAGTCATAAATACATCAATGGCGTCTTGGATAAAATGGCGAGAGAATATCGGGCATTGGAAATAAAAAATGCCTGAGACAAATTATGGCTGTTTCAGAATTTGATTTAATCAAGACTTACTTTAATAAAGCCGGTTTAATTCCAACAAGGGAGCAGGCGGCAAAAATTCCTTTGGGGATAGGCGATGATTGCGCCTTGATTGATCTTCCCCCCGACAAGCTTTTAGCCGTCTCCATGGACACCTTGCTTGCTGATGTTCACTTTCCGGCTAAAGCCGATTCTTCTCTAATTGCTCAACGCGCATTAGCTGTAAACTTAAGTGATCTGGCTGCTATGGGAGCCGAGCCGCTGGCCTTTACACTTGCATTAAGCTTACCGAAAGTCGATGAGGCCTGGTTGCAGGGTTTTAGTCTTGGCTTGGAAGCTTCGGCTCAGACCTACCATTGTCCTCTGATTGGAGGCGACATTACTAAAGGCCCTTTAAGTATTACTATCCAGGTACATGGCCTGCTGAATAAAGATGAAGCCATGACTAGGTCAGGAGCAAAACCCGGTGATCTGGTTTATGTTTCTGGTGAGCTTGGTGCTGCGGGTCTGGCAGTGAGTTTAATCAATAATGGCATGTCACTCGATAAACCTGATACTCAGGAACTCTATAAGGCCTACTTCCAGCCATCACCCAGAATAAAGCTAGGCCAAGCTTGCGCAGGTTTGGCTACGGCAGCCATTGATATATCTGATGGTTTGATGTCTGATCTGGGGCATATTGCTGAAAAAAGCGGCGTTGGTATTGAGCTGAAGGCAATGGAAATTCCTGTAGCCAGGGTTGTCAAAAACTTCATGAGAACAATGGGAGATAAAAGTCAGGGATTGAAATTAGCCTTAACAGCAGGGGACGAATATGAGCTGGCAATGACTGTTGCACAAGATCAACAGAAAGGATTTGAACAGGCTGTAGCTGAGTTAGATATTCCCTTGACCCTGATAGGCCAGGTTGTCAAAGGCTCAAGAGTAAAATGTCTGGATAAAGAAGGCCGTGAAATTGAATTAAAGTCTTTAGGCTATCGACATTTTTAACGGCATGTGAAAATGCTAGCTTGACACTCCACCTCAAGGCTAAGCATAGAAAATCATGAAAGCTGTTATCTTAGCCTTATTAACATTTACTTTTATTAGACTCAGTATTGCTATGTTAGGTTTTAATGAGAAACTAGATTGATGATGGATAAGCAACTTTCAAAAACAGTTTTAACGCATCCTGTTCACTTTCTTGCCTTTGGTTTTGGTAGTGGTTTGTCTCCCAAGGCACCAGGAACCGCCGGCACAGTGGTGGCCCTTGTCCTTTACCTCCTGTTAGCTCAATTACCGCTTGTTGCCTATTTAATAATGCTACTTGTTACTTTTGCTTTGGGAATATATTTATGTGATCGCAGCTCAAAATTACTCGGCGTGCATGATCATGGAGGTATTGTCTGGGATGAATTTGTGGGTTATTGGATTACGATGCTAGTTGCCCCCAGCGGGCTGATATGGATTGTTATTGGTTTTATTTTATTTCGCCTCTTCGATATTCTGAAGCCGTTTCCAATTAATTATTTCGATAAGCATGTGCATGGAGGTCTGGGCATTATGCTAGATGATGCTATCGCAGGAAGCTTTGCCTGGTTTTGTCTACAGTTAATTGCAATTGGAGTTGCTACTTGAAAATCTGGGTAGATGCTGATGCCTGTCCTGTTGTCATTAAAGATATATTGTTCAAGGCTGCTGAAAGAACTCAAACCGAATTAACACTGGTTGCCAATCAGCCCTTACGTGTTCCAGGTTCACGTTACATAAAATCTATTCGGGTACAAGCAGGCTTTGATGTTGCCGATAATGAAATTGTTAAATTAATTGAAGAAGATGATTTGGTTATTACTTCTGATATTCCTTTAGCAGATGAAGTCTTACAAAAAGGCGGGCAGGCCTTGAGTCCGCGTGGAGAGCTCTATACTTCAAGCAATATCAAAAGTCGTCTTAATATTAGGGATTTTATGGATACTATGCGAGCCAGTGGTGAACACACTGGTGGTCCGCTACCTTTAAGTCAAAGTGATCGACAGCAGTTTTCCAATCACCTAGACAGGATTCTCCAAAGAAATACTAAAAAAAATTAATTATCTGATTTGATTTTCTTTACCCGAGGTTTTCGAATTCTCTTTTTAGGCTTAGCTGCTGAGCGATTTTTTGTAGATAATTTCTTAGTTTTGTTAGAGCTCCCATCATCAGCATCTTTGAAAAGAGAGATATTTATTTTTCGACCTGCAACATATGTATTTTTCAAGTGCTGCAATATTTCTTTAGGCATGCCTTCCGGTAAATCAACAACACTATATTCATCGAAAATATTTATTCGCCCTATATGCTTACTTTCAATATCTGCTTCATTAGCAATAGCCCCCACAATATTACCAGGTTTAACTTTGTGTTCATGTCCAACTTCCAGGCGGTAGCGCTCCATACCTACTTCTATAAGGGTTAAGAAACGCTCGTCACTAGTGCGCCTTTTATTGCGAGGTTTATCATTTTTGAACCGTTCGCTTTCAGCGTTTTTAAATTTTTCCTTTTTTGATTCTTTCTTGAGCAAGAGAGCTTTATCACCATGAAAAAGCTTTGCCAGAGCAGCAGCAACATCCAGTGCAGGTACATTGTGTTCAAATTGAAATTGTTCAAGAATTTCCTGATAAAGTTTTAAATCTTCATTGGCCAAGGTGTCAGTGATAGCTTGTTTAAAATTGGCAACACGTTTGGTATTAATGAGATCTGTGGAAGGTAATTCCATAATCTCAATTTTACTGCGTGTGGCTTTTTCAATAGCCTGCAGCATTCTCCTTTCTCGAGGGGCAACAAATAATATGGCATCACCTTCACGTCCAGCACGGCCGGTTCTGCCTATGCGGTGAACATAAGCCTCAGTGTCATAAGGGATGTCATAATTAATGACATGGCTAATGCGCTCGACATCCAGTCCGCGTGCAGCCACATCAGTAGCGACCAGAATATCTATTTCCTTCTTCTTAAGTTTTTGTATAGTACGTTCCCTTAAATTCTGAGCAACATCTCCATTGAGTGCTGTTGCAGCATAGCCACGGGCTGATAGTTTTTCCGCTAACTCTACAGTAGCTGTTTTGGTGCGCACAAAAATTATGACCCCGTCGAAGGTTTCGGCTTCCAAAATTCGAGTCAGTGCATCGAGTTTATGAAGTCCACTAACGGGCCAGTAGCGCTGTCGTATGGTATCAGCGGTGCTGGTTTTAACCTTGATTGTTATATGGTGTGGTTTAGTCTGGTATTTTTCAGTAATACGCCTGATTTGTTTTGGCATGGTTGCAGAAAATAAAGCTGTCTGTCTTTGTGTCGGGCATTGTTCAAGTATCCATTCAACATCGTCGATAAAACCCATACGCAACATTTCATCGGCCTCATCCAGAACCAAAGTAGATAGCTTATTTAATTGCAATGTGCCTTTTCGCATGTGATCCATTACGCGGCCGGGCGTACCAACAACAACATGCACTCCGCGACGCAGTGCTCGGATTTGTCCCGAATAACCCTGACCACCATAAATGGGTAACACATGGAAACCCTTTATATAAGCTGCATAACGTTGAAAGGCCTCAGCAACTTGAATCGCAAGTTCACGAGTTGGAGCAAGCACCAAGACTTGAGGTTCTTTTTGTTTGAGGTCTAAATTAGCCAGTAGTGGTAAGGCAAAGGCTGCAGTTTTACCGGTCCCGGTTTGCGCCTGTCCAAGCACATCATGACCTGCTGCTATCAATGGAATGGTTTCTGCCTGAATAGGGGTGGGGTACTCGTAGCCAACTTCATTCAAGATTTTTAACAAGGCTGGGTTATCTATGAGCTGCTTAAATGTTGGTGATGGAGTATCGGTCATAAAACTGCCTATTAGTGCCTATTTAGAAATAACTATTGAGAACTTGTATGAAGAGTCTGTTAATTAATTTAGATTGAAATGTTGAACCTGGAGTCTTGCTATTGTTCTCGTAGCCAAACTGAAGGGGCGCGAATTGTACCGTTAAAAAAAGGATTAAGCTATGATCAAATTAGGAGCTTGCTCTAAAAAAAAGAGATAAAGAGCTATTGATGCTTTTCTAATTCGGCCCATCGCTCGAAATATTGTTCCAGATTTTGTTGAGCCGAGGCTAGTTGAGCAAGCACGGTATTGGTCATTTTGTGGTCTTGCTCATAAAAATCTGCCTGACTTATTTTAGTCTCTAACTGTTCAATTTCTTTTTCGCATTTTTCTATTAGCCCGGGTAATTGTTCTAGTTCCCGTTTTATTTTATAGCTTGGTTTTGAGGTGGATGTGTTTTTCGATTTTTGCTGCTGAACTTTTTCAACTTTAGCTTCAGACTTCTCTATGGCAAAACCAGAACCTTGACGAAGCCAGTCTTCATAGCCGCCAACATATTGATTGACGGTTCCGGTATGATTGCCACTCTCAAAAGCAATAGTGCTGGTTACAACATTATTGAGAAATTCACGATCGTGACTGACCAATAAAACAGTACCTTTGAAATTAATTAACAATTCCTCCAGTAATTCCAGGGTTTCCATATCAAGATCATTGGTTGGTTCGTCCAGCACAAGCAAGTTAGCTGGCTTACTGAACAAACAGGCAAGTATTAATCGATTTTGTTCCCCTCCAGAAAGGGAGCGAACTTTTTGACGGGCCCGATCCGGTGCAAATAAAAAGTCTCTTAAATAAGACATAACATGAATCGATTTGCCATTTATTTCTACAAAGTCACTGCCTTCAGCGATAGTGTCATAAACATTTTGGTCAGGATCGAGCTGCAGACGTAGTTGATCAAAATACGCAATTTTTAATTTGCTGCCATTTTTCACCTTGCCAGAACTGGGAGAGAGTTCACCTAATAATATTTTTAGCAATGTTGTTTTGCCGGCACCATTGGCTCCGATAAAGCCAATCTTATCGCCGCGCATGATCTTGCATGAAAAGTCATGAATAACCTTATGCTCATTAAAGCTGTGATTAATGTGCAGAGCTTCTATAACCAGCTTTCCCGAAGACTCTGACTGATTAAGATTGATTTTTGCTTTGCCTTGAATTTTTTTACGTTGACTAAATTCTTCGCGTAGGGCTTTTAAGGCTCTGACTCGGCCTTCATTTCTTGTACGCCTTGCCTTAATTCCTTGCCGGATCCAGACTTCTTCCTGAGCTAGTTTTTTATCAAATTCCGCATTGGCTTTGTCTTCAGCGGCTAATTGTTGTTCACGGAAAACCAAAAAGTTCTGGTAGTCACACTCCCATGAACTTATTTCTCCACGGTCAAGAATCATAATTTTATTGGCAATTTTTTGCAGGAATGCCCGGTCATGCGTTATGAGCAGAATGGCCCCAGAAAACTGATTGAGCTGCTTTTCTAGATATTCAATTGTTGGAATATCCAGATGGTTGGTTGGTTCATCCAATAGCAGCACATCAGGTTCATTAATAAAAGTTTTGGCTATAGCAACACGACGTAACCAGCCTCCTGATAAAGTACTCATTGGGGTGTCTCCTGTAAGGCCAAGCTTGCTTACTGCACTATCGACTTTTTGCTGTAAACTCCATGCTCCAGCAGCTTCAATTTGTTTTTGCAGCTCTGCGAGTTTTTCCATGTTAAGGTCATCTGAAGCTGACTGGGAAACCTGATTAAATTGCCTGAGAAGCTCTCCTTCTTCTGCCATACCATCCAGAATAAAATCATAAACACTCTGATCATTGTCGGGCGGAAGTTCCTGATTCAAATAAGCTACTTTAAGATTTTGTTGCTGCCATAATTCCCCATCATCAGGCTTGATTTGCTGACCAAGGAGTTTTAGAAAAGTCGATTTACCAGCACCGTTGCGCCCAAGCAAACCGATGCGTTCACCACTTTGTATTGAGAGGGATACTTTTTCCAGTAATACCTGTGGTCCATAAGCAAGATGTAGGTCAGTTAAGCGAAATAAAAGCATTGAAGTATCTGTCTTGCCCGCAGGAATTAACAAAGCAGCGATTATACCTCTTTTGTGTATTTAGGCCTGATTTCTTACGTTATACTTGATGGTTTTAATCTGTGTTCAAATTAAAGCCTTAATCAAAGCAGGAATTCAGTATGAGAGAGTATTTACAGTTTTACATCAATGGCGAATGGGTAGATCCCTTACAAGCAAAACCTTTTGAGGTTCTTGATCCGGCGACAGAAGAAGTGGTTGGACATATTAATCTAGGCAGTGAAGCAGATATAGATAAAGCGGTATTAGCAGCATCTGAAGCTTTCAAAACCTGGTCGCAAACCAGTAAAGAAGAGCGTTTACAAGTTCTAGATCGTATCATCGAAGAATTTGAAAAAAGACTGCCTGAGATGGCAGAGGCCATAACGGAAGAAATGGGTGCGCCTGCCTGGTTGTCAGTGGGTTCTCAAGCTGCTCTGGGCATCAATCACTTTAAAAATACCAGAGCAGTGCTTGAACGTTTTGAATTTGATACAGATCGTGGTGGCAGTCATATTACACGTGAACCCATCGGCGTGTGTGGACTAATCACTCCCTGGAACTGGCCTATGAATCAAATTTGTGCCAAAACCAGTCCAGCTTTAGCCGTAGGCTGCACTGTTGTGCTAAAACCTTCTGAAGTAGCACCGTTTTCGGCAAAAATATTTACTGACATTTTACATGCTGCAGGTGTTCCAGCCGGCGTTTTTAATTTGGTTCAGGGCGAAGGTCCCGTAGTCGGCCAGGCAATAGCCGAACACCCATTGGTCGATATGGTTTCTATTACTGGCTCAACTCGCGCTGGTGTCGCAGTGGCTAAAGCTGCTGCTCCCACTGTCAAACGGGTGCATCAGGAACTAGGCGGTAAAAGTCCCAATATCGTGCTTGAAGATGCAGACCTTGAGGCTGCCGTCACCGGTGGTATCAATAGTGTCATGATGAATTCAGGGCAGTCGTGCCGTGCGCCAACACGAATGTTAGTGCCAAATAAACTAATGGATCAGGTTAGCGCGATAGCCAAGGACGTAGCTGAAAGTTGGGCACCTGGAGATCCTAAACAGGATAGTCGAATGGGCCCGGTTATCTCCGAGCAGGCTTGGGAGAAAATTCAAGGTTTGATCAAAAGTGGAATAGCCGCCGGTGCAACCGTGGTAACCGGTGGTGATGGAAAGCCAGAAGGTCTCGAGAAAGGCTACTTTGTAAAACCAACCGTCTTTAGTCACGTTAAAAATGATATGGAAATTGCCAGAGAGGAAATCTTTGGGCCCGTCTTAAGTATCATTGGATATGATACTGAAGAAGGGGCTATCGAAATTGCCAATGATACTGATTATGGCTTAGGTGGTTATGTGCAAAGTCAGGATTTAGATCGGGCACGCAAAGTTGCATCGAAAATCCGTGCAGGCTATATCAGTATCAATAATGCCGGAATGGATATTACAGTACCTTTCGGTGGTTATAAGCAGTCCGGTAATGGGCGAGAGTATGGTGATGAGGCATTCGGAGAATTTCTGGAGTATAAGTCGCTTCTTGGCTACAACCCTTCTTAGGTGCTTTAGCTATTGCGCTCGCTAATGGGTCCTTATGGGAATAATTTGAATCTGACACTTACTGTTTGTAAGCTCCTTCTGCAAATTATTCCCTTGCCTCATCCTAGCTTCGCTCACGATGCTAAATTGTTTTTGCTAAGACCTTGAATAATTAAAATTCTCAGTTTGATATCAGGTTTAGAAGTAGACTTGGTAAATTTAAAATTGAATCTATACCGAGTATTAAAAATATTATGACGGCCAAAATTTGTTTCACCATGGATAACCTTTCTGATGCGGCTGATTTAGGCAGGGGTGTTATTGATAAACCCAGAATGCCTGGGCAGCGACCTGCCTTGGAGCAGGGTTTTCCGGCCATGCTTGATCTGTATGGCAGGTATGCTGTGAAAATTACCCACTTTCTGGAAGGCTGGAATGGTGAGGCTCATCCTGACATTGTTGAAGATCTGGTTAATATGGGTCATAGCGTCGGTATGCATGGCTGGCAGCATGAGCCCTGGTCTGAATTAAGTCTTGATCAGGAAACTGAATTAATGGGTAGATCGACAGATGCCTTGCATCAAGCGTCAGGTGTCAGACCAACCGCCTTCAGAGCGCCGGGAGGTAAAAGAACGCTTAATACCGTTCATTTGCTTTCAGAGTTTGGCTATAGCATCGACTCCAGCATGAACGATAAAAATGAAGATGGAGGTGATATTCAGGCCTTAAGCGAAACGCTTTGGCATGTCCCTTACCTGGAAGCAACGATAGACGCTCGACAGTGGTTACAAAAAAGTATTCCTGCAAAAGCAGTACAATTATCCTGGCATCACTTACTTGAACAGGCCTGTGAACAAAACGGATTTTTAGTATTTATCTGGCACCCTCACGTTATGGGAATAAGTGAGGAGTTTCGAGAAGTCGGTGAGAGTGTTTTGCAAAAAGTCAGCCAGAATAAAAATTTCCAGATTGTGACACTGGAAGAACTGGTTTTAGACAGTAAAGCAAAACACTAGGTTTTTACTCAGGGATACAACGATAAAGCGCATAATCCCTTTCTCCATCAACTATTGGAGAAGTTGCAACGATAGTGTCATCTCCGCGTTCTGCCGCCTGGTTTCTGGCTAATGCCTGCAATTCTAGCATCACATTACTGGCAGCTCGTTGCAGAATGACTCTGTCGACTACTTCAACATGAGTGGTACCGGTTCTCACACAGCTTGAACCGAGTTCCTCTGCTGTGACAACTCTGACATTACTGCCTTCTTCAGTTGTATCAACCCAAGTACAGCTGCCAAGCATTAAGCTTATTGCAGCAATCAATAAAATTTTCATTGGATAATTTCCTCTTGGTTAACGACGCAGAAAGCGAAACCAGCGCCAAAAATTTAATAAGCCTGCCAGTGAACTGGCTAAATAGGTAAAAGCGCAGGCGAGTAGTATATGCCGAACTGATCGCATATCTCTATTACTAATATACTGCCCTTGCTTGAGAATAGGTAAGGCCCTGCCAAAACTGGCATCAAATTCAACCGGCAAGGTAACCAGATGGACGATGCTGCTGATGGCAACCGTAATTAACATAAATAAGATTAATAAAGGAAGCCAGCGAACTCCCCCAGGTGTCATGCTGAGTATAGGCATGGCCATCAAGGCAATGCCGCCATACTTTTCTGTTTTCTGAGCGAAACTGACCATGCGAGTGCGAGCAAGTAATGGTTGATAATTCCTGGCATGCTGTAAAGCATGACCAAATTCATGAGCAGCAACTGCAACAGCTGTTAGAGATTGGCCGTTTAGATTGCTTTCACTCAAACGTACAGTTTTGCTTATGGGGTCGTAGTGGTCGCCAAGCTCACTGGGCTCCAGTTTTAAATACTCAAGATTAAACTTTTTTCTTAGATGCTTAATAAACTGACCACCAGTCCCCTGGATATCATCACGAGGTTTACTATGCTTATTGAGGATATATTTAGCCCACTGCTGCGGGCCAAGAATTAGAGCGGCTAAAAGCAGTATTAGAATGAACAGTATCATGCCATTGCGTGGAACATGCTTGGAGTATAGTGTTGAAGTAAATTAATTGCTTATTCTACTCCAACACTAGGCAGATACCAGATGCTGGAAACTAAAAGCGGGTACTAATATTTGTAAGTATCCGGTTTGAAAGGGCCGTCTACTGAAATACCCAAATACTCAGACTGTTCCTGAGTCATGCGAGTAAGCACTCCACCAAAACCTCTAACCATGCAAGCAGCAACTTCTTCGTCGAGATGTTTCGGTAAAACTTCCACTTTCAGGCTGGACTTTTTCGTTGCTTCATCTTGCTCGGCATATTTTCGTTCCCACAGGAACATTTGAGCCAAAACCTGATTGGCAAAGGAGCCATCCATTATGCGTGAAGGGTGACCCGTGGCATTGCCCAAATTAATCAAGCGGCCTTCAGAGAGCAGGATCAGATAATCATCGTTACCTTCACTGCCAGAACCTCGTATCACGCGGTGTACTTGCGGTTTAACTTCTTCAAATTTCCAGTTTTTGCGCATATATGCCGTGTTAATTTCGCTGTCGAAGTGACCGATGTTGCAGACCACTGAACCACTCTTGAGAGCACAAAGCATATTGGCATCACATACATCGAAATTACCGGTGGTAGTAACAATCAGATCAGTGTTTTGCATAAGCTGAGTGTTTATACAGTCGGGCTTGCCAGTATTAATGCCATCAATATAAGGTGAAACGACTTCAAAACCGTCCATGCAGGCTTGCATGGCACAGATCGGGTCTATTTCGGTGACTTTAACGATCATGCCTTCCTGATTCAGACTTTGCGCTGAACCTTTACCAACATCACCATAACCGATGACCAGCGCTTTTTTTCCTGACAGCAACATATCCGTACCACGTTTGATGCCGTCGTTCAGGCTGTGTCGACATCCATATTTATTGTCATTTTTGGCTTTAGTCACGGAATCATTTACGTTGATGGCAGGAACTTTTAAGCTGCCTTCTTCAAGCATCTCGTAAAGTCGGTGTACACCTGTAGTCGTTTCTTCCGTAATGCCATGGATATGATTCAGCATTTCCGGGAATTTATTGTGCACCATCGCGGTTAAATCGCCACCATCATCCAACAGCATGTTGGCATCCCAGGGCTTACCATCTTTTAGAATGGTTTGTTCTATACACCATTCGGCTTCTTCTTCGCTTTGTCCCTTCCAGGCATAAACAGCAACGCCGGCAGCAGCCATAGCCGCCGCCGCATGATCTTGAGTTGAAAAGATATTACACGATGACCAGCGCACTTCAGCGCCTAATGCCTCCAGTGTTTCTATTAGTACAGCGGTCTGAATAGTCATATGGATGCAGCCTATAATTTTGGCGCCGGCCAGGGGCTGTTCTTTACCGTACTTTTCCCGCAGTGTCATCAGCGCTGGCATCTCAGCTTCCGCCAGAGTGATTTCACGACGACCGAAATCTGCTAAACTGATATCGGCAACTTTATAATCTTCAGCTTCAATAACTTGCATGTTCGGGTTATTCATTTTTATTTCCTGTAGTGTTCTGTTAGTAGTGCTTAGCTTAGTAGTAACTGGATAGTCTCTTATAGTGTATTAAAGGTGTTTTAAAATAGTCTTCAATAAGCTGCTTATAAACCAGCGTCTGATTTAAGAGCCTCGGCTTTATCAGTGCGTTCCCAAGAAAACTCATCCCGACCAAAATGACCATAAGCTGCGGTATTTTGATAAATAGGCTGTAATAAGTTCAGCATTTCAGTTAAACCACCAGGGCGAAGTTCAAAATTAGCTCTAACCAGGCGAGTAATAGCCAGGTCATCAATTTTCCCGGTGCCAAAGGTGTCCACTAAAACAGAGGTTGGATCAGCTACGCCAATGGCGTATGAAAGTTGAACTTCACATCTGTCTGCAATACCCGCAGCGACGATGTTTTTGGCAATATAGCGAGCCAGGTAGGCCGCAGAACGGTCAACTTTTGAAGGGTCTTTTCCGGAGAAAGCCCCACCACCATGGCGTGCCATGCCACCATAGGTATCGACAATGATTTTGCGACCGGTTAAACCACAGTCACCATGTGGACCACCAATAACAAAACGGCCAGTTGGGTTGATATGATATTTAGTATCAGCATCCAGCCAATCTGTAGGTAATACTGGCTTGATGATTTCTTCCATGACCCCCTCACGCAGTTCGGCATCAGTAACATCTTCATCATGCTGGGTAGACAGAACCACAGCATCAATAGATTGCGGCTGGCCATCGACATAGCGGAAGGTTATCTGACTCTTGGCGTCAGGCCTCAAGAATGGCAGTTTGCCACTTTTGCGTACTTCAGCCTGACGTTTAACCAGCAAATGTGAGTAGGTAATTGGGGCAGGCATCAGTACATCGGTTTCACGACAGGCATAGCCAAACATAAGGCCCTGGTCACCAGCACCCTGTACTTTGGGGTCGCCTCTATCGACACCTTGATTGATGTCACTGGACTGCTCGCCAATTGCGTTTAAGACAGCACAGCTTTTGTAGTCAAAGCCCATGGATGAGTCGTCATACCCGATTTTCTTAATGACACCACGAACAGTTTTTTCAATATCAATTGAAACACTTTCATTCATTTTGACTTCGCCTGCGACAAGTGCGAGACCGGTTTTAGTTAGGGTCTCAACCGCAACACGCGCATTGGGGTCCTGGGCGATAATGGCATCCAGAATGGCATCTGAAATTTGATCAGAAATTTTATCAGGATGACCTTCAGAAACGGATTCTGAGGTAAAAAGTGCTGCTTCAGTCATACAGTCCCCGAATGCTTTAATTAGTGAAGTGCTGCTTACTATCTTAGAGGGTGAAATGTATCATTACTAGCCTTTCTACGCAATTTTTATGGTCTTAGATCAGGTCATTAAGAAACCTCGTTTAATTGGTATTTATGAGATTTATTGATTGACCACGCTGGTATATTTTAATTGACTGAGAGAGAATAGCGGGTCTTAATTTTCCAGCAGTTAAGGCTCAAAACCTGCTGCTTTTTTTAATAAGTGCCTTGTCACTAAAAAAGGCACTCAGTTAAAGCACTAAAGTAAGTGTCAATATCAGGAGAACCCATGGAGGAAAATACCGAAAGTAATAACGGTATCGAGCGTCAAGCGTCAAGAATTGATTGTGCCAATGCAATAAGAGCATTAAGCATGGATGCAGTTCAGAAAGCCAAATCCGGTCACCCGGGCGCCCCGATGGGAATGGCCGATATTGCCGAAGTTCTTTGGCATGATTATCTGAAGCATAATCCTTTAAACCCAGGCTGGGTAAACCGTGACCGCTTTATTTTGTCCAATGGTCATGGCTCTATGCTGATTTATTCTTTACTGCATTTATCCGGCTATGAACTGACAATAGAGGATTTACAAAATTTCCGCCAACTACATTCCAAGACACCAGGTCATCCGGAATGCGGTTATACCCCTGGTGTCGAAACGACCACCGGTCCCCTTGGACAAGGCCTGGCAAATGGCGTGGGTATGGCAATTGCTGAACGTACTCTGGCTGCTCAGTTTAATCGTGATGCCTTAAATATTGTCGATCATTACACATATGTTTTTGCTGGCGATGGCTGTTTAATGGAAGGGGTTTCTCATGAAGTCTGTTCTCTGGCCGGAACTCTGGGTTTAGGTAAGCTCATTGTTTTTTATGATGATAATGGTATTTCCATTGATGGTGAGGTGAATGAGTGGTTTGCGGATGATACCGGTTTACGCTTTGAGTCTTATAACTGGCAAGTCTTAAATGCTGATGGGCATAATCCCGATGAAATAGCCTCTGCCATTGAGTCGGCTCAGCAAAATACTGATCAGCCCAGCTTGATCGTATGCAAAACTATTATCGGTAAAGGTTCGCCTAATAAGCAGGGTAAAGAGAGCTCTCACGGCGCCCCTTTGGGTGACGAAGAAATAGAAGCTACACGTCAAGCATTGGCTTGGCCGTATCCGCCCTTTGAAATCCCTGAAGAGGTATACCAGACCTGGAATGCTGAAGAATCGGGGCGAAAAAATGAAGCCGCCTGGCAATCATTATTTATGCAATATGAGCAGGAATATCCAGAATTAGCCATGGAATTCATGCGCAGAATGAGTGGGCAGTTATATGAGGAATTTGCTGAGCAGGCTGATAAGTTTATTCAGACTTGCGTTGAAAAGGCTGAAGCAATTGCATCACGTAAAGCATCCCAAAACGCTATTGCTGCCTTTGGCAGAATCTTGCCTGAGTTAATTGGCGGGTCTGCTGATTTGACCGGATCGAACCTAACCAGTTGGTCCGGTAGTAGGGCGATCTCGCAAGACCCTGGTGGAAACTATATTTATTATGGTGTTCGTGAGTTTGGCATGCTGGCAATAAATAATGGCATTGCCTTGCATGGTGGTTTTATTCCTTATGGTGCTACTTTCCTTATCTTTATGGAATATGCAAGAAATGCTGCTCGTATGGCTGCTCTTATGAAACAACAATGCATTATGGTTTTTACCCATGACTCAATTGGTCAGGGTGAAGATGGCCCCACTCATCAGGCGATAGAACAAGTCAGCTCTTTACGCTCGACACCAAACATGTCGGTCTGGCGTCCCGCAGACGCTGTTGAAACAGCTGTTGCCTGGAAGGCTGCGATTATGAAAAATGATGGCCCGACTTCCTTAATCCTGTCTCGCCAGGGCTTAGCTCATCTTGATAGAACTGAGCAGCAACTGAATGATATAGCCAAAGGGGCATATATTATTTGCGATTGTGAAGGAGAGCCTGAAGTCATTGTTATAGCAACCGGCTCAGAAGTGGTGGTCAGTCTGGAAGCTGTTCAGAACGCTAAGGCTAAAGGCTTGAAAGTGCGCCTTATAAGCATGCCTTCAACTGATTTGTTCGATGCTCAGGAAGCAAGCTATAAAGAAGCCATTCTGCCTACGTCTGTTCGAAAACGACTGGCTGTTGAAGCTGCACAGCAGGATTACTGGCATAAATATGTTGGTCTCGATGGAGCAGTAATTGGCATGAGCACATTTGGTGAGTCTGCCCCGGGTCCTGTGGTCATGGAACATTTTGGTTTTACTGCTGAAAATATTCAGCAAGCGATTGAAAATTTGTGAAACTGGCAATCAACGGGCTGGGACGTATAGGTCGCAACGTACTCCGGGCGCATTACGAAAGATCTCCTTCAACCAATATACAAATAGTCGCTCTTAATGAACGGGCTGATCTAGCTACGCTTGCCTATCTAATCAAGTATGACAGTACCCATGGCCGTTTTAGAGGGGAAGTAAGCACTTCAGGAGATAGTTTATTAGTTAATGATGACCGGATTGCGGTTACTCAGATAGAAAATATTGATGAGCTGAATTGGCAAGACATTGATCTTGTCATGGAATGCACTGGCGCTTTTGATAAGCGTGGTGATGGAGAAACACATATTCAAAAAGGCGCCAGGCGTGTGTTATTTTCTCAGCCTGCTAGCGCTGATGTTGATATCACTCTGGTCTACGGTATAAACCACCAGGCGCTTAAAAAAGAACATACTATTATTTCAGCAGCATCCTGCACTACTTATAGCTCGGTGCCAGTGATCAAGGTTCTGGATGATGCCCTCGGTATCGAAAACGGGATTATCACTACTATTCATTCAGCAATGAATGACCAGCCCTTAATTGACGCTTACCATAATACCAATCTGCGGCTGACACGCAGTGCTTTTCAGTCGATGATTCCGGTTGAGACCGCTCTTGCCAAAGGCATTGAGCGAATTCTGCCTTCTATGGCAGGCAAGTTTGAAGCGCAGGCCATAAGGGTTCCAACCATCAATGTGTCGGCTATAGATTTAACTATTTATGTTAAAAAAGCGTGCATAACTGAGGATGTAAATCGGATCATCATGGCGGCTTCTAAGACTCTTCCAAATGAAGTATTGGGTTATACCAATGAGCCCCTGGCATCATGTGACTTTAATCATGATCCACGCTCGGCTATTGTGGATTTAAGCCAGACAAAAGTCAGCGGTGGCCATTTGGTAAAAATTCTGGTTTGGTTTGATAATGAGTGGGCTTACGCTAACCGCATGCTTGATGTGGCTGAATTAATCTCAGGCCTTGCGGACTAAATAAGAAGAGAGCGATAAAAAAATATAGCAAGTAGTAGTCAATGTTGGAGCAATAATGACAGTTCGATCCATAAAGGATATAGAGCTTCGTGGCAAAAAAGTTCTTATCCGTGAAGATTTAAATGTTCCCGTAAAAGGAGGTACGATTCTCAATGATGCGCGCATCAGGGCTGCATTATCAACAATTGAATACGCTCTTGAAAAAGGCGCAAGTGTAATTCTTATGTCTCACCTAGGGAGGCCTCAGGAAGGCCTGTCAATCTCGAAACAGTCAGAAGCGTCTTTGGCGCCTGTCGCGGTGCACCTGTCTGAGCTTTTGCATAAGACAGTCGATCTTTTGCCGGTTGATTTCAGTGCTGAAGATGCTGCAAGTTTGCCTTCCGGCAGTTGCGTATTACTAGAGAATGTTCGTTGTAATCGGGGCGAAAAAAGTAATAGTGATGAACTGTCTCAATATTATGCAAGTCTATGTGACATCTTTGTTATGGATGCTTTTGGAACGGCACACAGGGCGCAAGCCAGCACTCATGGGGTTGCCAAGTTTGCTTCGGAAGTCTGTTCCGGCTTACTACTTGCCAGTGAACTAGAAGCCTTGCACAAGGCTCTGGCTAAGCCTGAGCAGCCCATGCTGGCGATTGTTGGCGGAGCAAAAGTCTCCAGCAAATTAAGTGTGCTCGAAACTCTGGCACAAAAAGTGGACCATTTAATTGTTGGAGGAGGGATTGCAAATACCTTTTTGGCTGCAGCCGGTTATCGTGTTGGCAAGTCCCTTTATGAAGTAGACATGCTAGACAAAGCTCGGGAAATAATGAGTCTGACCAATATTCCGTTACCCAAGGATGTTGCTGTCGCCAAGGAGTTTTCAGATTCAGAGAGTGCTGAGATCAAGGTAATTGCCGATATTGCTGAAGATGATATGATTCTTGATGTTGGGCCTGAAACAATTTCAGATTTTGTAGCCGTGATCTCCTCGATGAAGACGATATTATGGAATGGTCCACTGGGCGTGTTTGAGTTTGCTGCTTTCTCTGCAGGAACAGAAGCAGTAGCCTTGGCGATAGCGGCTAATAGTGGTTTTTCAATTGCGGGCGGTGGAGAAACGATTACTGCAATTGAAAAGTATAAAATTAGTGAGCAGATATCTTATATTTCAACTGGTGGAGGAGCCTTTCTGGAGTTTGTAGAAGGAAAAACATTACCAGCCGTCGCCATACTTGAAGAACGTAGTGTTGAATAGAAAAAGATAAGTTTTGCTATAAATCATATTCAGAAAAATTTATTCAAAAAAGATTAGCTGATAGAAGGGAAAAAATATGGCTTTGATAAGTTTACGACAATTACTTGATCATGCTGCAGAGCATGACTATGGGGTTCCGGCGTTTAATGTTAATAATCTGGAACAAGTGCGGGCGATTATGATGGGCGCAGATGAGATGAACAGCCCTGTAATATTGCAGGCTTCTGCAGGCGCCAGAAAATATGCCGGTTCAAACTTTCTGAAACATTTAATTGAAGCGGCTATTGAAGAATTTCCCCATGTGCCAATAGTTATGCATCAGGATCACGGCGTATCTCCAGCAGTTTGCCAGCGTTCAATTCAGCTAGGATTTTCATCGGTAATGATGGATGGTTCCTTGGGTGAAGATGGCAAGAAGCCTATGGATTTTGAATACAATGTTGATGTTACTGCGCTCACTGTCAAAATGGCCCACGCCTGTGGTGTATCTGTTGAGGGGGAGTTAGGTTGTCTGGGTTCGCTTGAATCCGGCATGGCTGGAGAAGAGGATGGTCATGGAGCTGAAGGAAAACTTTCAATGGATCAACTTTTGACTGACCCTGAAGAAGCAGCCCGCTTTGTTGAAGCAACTCAGGTGGATGCTCTAGCAATAGCTGTTGGAACCAGTCATGGTGCATATAAATTCAGCCGTCCACCCACAGGCGATATTCTGGCTATTGACAGAATAAAAGAAATTCATCAAAGAATTCCCAATACTCATCTAGTCATGCATGGTTCTTCTTCCGTACCTCAAGACTGGCTGGCAATAATTAATGAATTTGGCGGTGAGATTCCTGAAACTTATGGTGTGCCGGTGGAAGAAATTCAGGAAGGCATAAGAAATGGTGTCAGAAAAGTAAACATAGACACTGATTTGCGACTGGCCTCAACGGGTGCCGTCAGGCGGTTTCTGGCAGAGAACAAATCAGAATTTGATCCGCGCAAGTTCCTGACTCCCACGATTGCAGCCATGAAAGATGTCGTCAAGGCGCGACTGGAAGCTTTTGGAACAGCCGGACAGATTGCGAATATCGGCAAGGTCTATAATCTGGAAGAGATGTCCGAGAAATATAGTTCCGGAGAATTTGCGGCAAAAGTAAATTAGCTGTATTTTGTGTATCCCTGCCGAAATTGAAAGTGGCCTAGCAGCCAAGTGCTAGTGTACAAGTGTCACTGTAGATATCGGTTTATTTTATAATCCTTCAGGAGCAAAACAATGAAAAGAATAATCCTGTTTTTTGTGTTTTCAGTATTCTGCGTAAGCGCAATTGCACAATATCCAATTCCACAACAAAGCCCTTCCATGGCAATGAATGCTCAGGAGAGGGCAAATCTGGAATTTGTTCACGACTTCTGGCGTGACATCGTCAATGGGGGCAATCTGGATATTGCAACGCATTACATGCCAGCAGATTTTATTTCAAGAAATCCCAATATTGGTGCTGGTCGAGATGCATTTATTGAAACCTTAAGATCGAACCCTTTATTACTGCAAAACCGTGGACAAACCACACCCGAAGTTCAAATTGCTAAAAATGAATATGTCTTTTTCATGTGGGCCAGCTTTATTGTTGACCCAATGGAGCCGGCAATAATTTTTAAATACAACACTTTGGACCTGTTCAGAATAGAGGACGGTAAGATTGTTGAGCATTGGGATGGTGCCCATAAAGTTGTTGATGCTGACTTTGGCGCTAAAGGAATGGGCGGAGGTGTTTATAATCATTCCACCAACCTTTCAGCTAGAGAGCAAGAAACACATCGTCTTGGCCAGATTGAATTTAGAGATATTTTGCAATTCGGTCATGCTGAACTAGCCATGGAGTATTTTGCTCCCGGTTATATGCAGCACAATATGAATGTTCCAGGCGGTCGCGATAATTTTATGGACTTCTTTGGCGGACGTGAGTCACAACCATTAACCGGTGAATGGATTACTCCTCCAACGCTTGAACTGGTTTCAGGTAACTACTATCTGAAATTTGATCAGCGTTTTGAGGACGATCCGGATGGCGGTCGGAATGTCTATTATCGTTTTGATATGATTCGCGCTGATGATGGTTTGATTCAGGAACACTGGGATGTTGCTTTCCCCAGAGGGATTGCCAGTCCTAATGGTGGGCTCACGCGCTAACAATTTAAAATAGTTGTGTTTTTTTGTGAGTGAGTGCCATGGCATCATGCTGTGAGTGACAGGCAGTTAAAGGTGTAAATTGTTAAGGGAGTAAGTCCCATAAAATTAGAGCAAAGCGTAATACTGCTTTAGCACCTGCTTTAAAAAGCCCAAATATTCGAGAGAATCTTGGGCTTTTTTATGTAAAATAATCGCTTATTCATCACAATATTAACGACTAATTTAACGACTAAGGATAACCCTGTGCATACACGCTTTATTGGAACTTCTGAGGTTACAGCCATCGGTTTTGGTTGTATGTCTATTTCACATGCTTATGGCCCTGCGCTTGAAAAAGAACAAGCCCAAAAGCTGCTGTATAGAGCATTGGATATAGGTCATACCTTTCTTGATACAGCCGCACTATATGGTTTTGGTGCCAATGAAGAATTACTCGGAGAAACTCTCAGTGCCAGAAGAAATGAATATTTTTTGGCCAGTAAATGTGGCTTATTCAAAGACAGCAAAGGTAAGCGAGAAATTAATGGCCGACCTGAAGTGATCAAAAGCACCTGTGAAGATAGTTTGCGACGATTAAAAACAGACCTCATTGATTTATATTATTTACATCGCCTGGATAGGCAGGTGCCGATTGAAGATAGCGTCGGGGCGCTGTCTGAATTGGTTAAAGAAGGCAAAATAGGGCAGATAGGCTTATCAGAGGTTTCTGCGCAGACTTTACGAAAAGCCCATGCGGTTCATCCCGTAGGCGCTTTACAAAATGAATATTCACTATTCACCAGAAATCCGGAAATAGCTTCTTTGCAGGCTTGCAAAGAATTGGGTGTGGCTTTTGTACCTTTTTCGCCAGTCAGCCGTGGTTTGTTAACTGATGAGCCACCTTTACCCGGAAAATTTCCTGAAGGCGATATTCGTCCCAATATGCCGCGTTTTCAAAGTGCAGCTCTTGAGCATAATTTATCTTTGCTGGATCATTATTCAGTGCTTGCTGAAAAGGCTGGGTGCAGTCGAGCTCAGCTAGCACTTGCATGGCTGCTTTCCCGCGGAGAGCATGTGATTCCAATTCCTGGTACAACATCAATTCCTCACATGGAAGAAAATTTTGCGGCTGGAGACCTGAGTCTGGATGAAGCGCTGATCAAAGAGCTGGATGAGCATATTAACCAGAATACAATTATGGGTGAACGCTACAATGAAGCCACGATGGCTGAAATTGATTCTGAGAATTTCGAGTAAACGATATAAGCAATACTCATCACTTGCTTAAGAAGCGCTAAGCTCAACAACACCACTTTCTTTGCCCAAGAGTAAAATGTCAGCAGGCTTTTGCGCAAACAAGCCATTGGTTACCACACCAACGATTTGGTTCAGTTCGTTTTCAAGTTTACGGGGGTCTGTTATCGACATGTTGTAGATGTCGATAATAATGTTGCCATTATCCGTCGTGACCCCTTCGCGATAGACCGGATCTCCGCCAAGTTTCACGATTTGCCGTCCAACATGGCTGCGCGCCATTGGAATTACTTCAACGGGTAAAGGAAAGTTACCAAGAACTTTTACAAATTTACTCTCGTCAGCAATGCAAATAAACTCTTTGGCAACAGCAGTAATAATTTTTTCCCGCGTCAGTGCTGCCCCTCCACCTTTAATAAGTTGAAGGTACTCATTCGCCTCATCAGCACCGTCAATATAGACAGTGACTTCATCCACGCTGTTCAAATCGTAAACAGGAATGCCATGCTGCTTAAGACGTCGAGCAGTTTCTTCTGAACTAGCAACAGTGCTCGTCACAAGATGCTTGGCTTCAGCCAGACATTCTATGAATAAGTTGGCAGTCGAGCCTGTGCCTATGCCGATAACGCTGTCTTCATGCAGGTGTGTCTGTATGCGTTCAAATGCAGCCTGGGCTACGGCTTTTTTCAATTCATCTTGGGTCATTGCTCTGCTCAAATTTAATGCTTGCTGGAATATTGAGTCTAGCGGACTTGATAGGATCTGGCGAGTTTTCAGAAGAATAAATTAATGATATTTAATTGTTGTTAAATAATAAAAAAATATATATAGTTCAAAATGTTGCAATATATACTTAAAAATAAAAATTAAGTATAAGGTGTAACCAACAGTTATTTGGAGAAAATAATGAGCAAGAAGCCTGACATGCTAGTCGTACTTATGTTCATATTTGGCTTTGGAATTCTTATCAGTGGTGTTGCTCAAAGCGCACTACTATAGGTAGATCAAAGATTTAGCCAAAACAGGTTGATCAGGAACTAGCTGTATAAGCAGTCTGATCAGTAATGATTTTATGCAGGGGAACGTCCCATTCGGCACGTTCCAGTCCCTCTACCCTCTGACATTCATGGGCCAAACCAATTAGTTTTGGCTTTTTTACAGAATTTAGCGACATATCGCTGTTATTTTCAAGCATAAAAGCTAAATTTTTATCATAGTAGCCTTTTCCCATGCCTAGACGATTGCCTCTGATGTCAAATGCAACTAGTGGCATAAAAATGAGGTCCATATGTTCGGGAGCCAGAGCATTGTTCGGGTATTGGATGGGTTCCATTATGCCAAAATGGTTTTTCTCTAAAGAAGCACCTATTGTATATTCCACAAAGACTAAGGAGTCATTGTTTGTGCTAATTACCGGTAAAAAACAGCGTTTATCGAGATTCAAAGCCGCCTGAATAGCTGGTTCTGGATCAATTTCACCATCAAAAGCCTGGTAAAAAGCGATTTTAGAAGCGGCTTTAAAACTTTCTTCCTGAAGAATGTGAGTCAAAAGCCTTAAAGCCGCTTGCTCTTGTTGCTCAGAGCTAAAATCACGTCGAAGCTGACGTATTTTTTTTCTTAAATGTGAGCGCTCACTATCAGTGAAAGGCTTTTTTGGATTGGTTAGTTTTGAATCAGGTAAATTCATGGCAAAGCTATAATAATGAGACTCTCCGGAATACCGCTACCAATGGAGTCCTGAACCCAAGAGTTCAGGTGGTGACTCGTCCGACATATCAGGCTTTCCGTCTAGCGGACATGCACAACAATGCCATTAGGCAAGTCTCCGGGGTATGGTTATCGGCTCAGGGACAATATTGATTAGCTAATATCCTAGAGAGCTTAGCCCTATTATAGACATAAAACTTGATGGTGAAAGTGAATTTTACTTATATTTCGAATTGGCGAGAAGATTGAAGGGCTGATTCGATTTTCTTTTCTAAATGATTTAAAAATTGTTGAGCCCCATTTTCAGAGTCATCAGCCTGTTGAGTATTCTGCAAAAGTTCGTGTGAGATATTGAGAGCTGTCATGACGACTACTTTCTCAAAACTCAAGGTGGTTCCGTGCTTTTTAATTTTTTCCATTTGCTTGTTTAAATAAGTGGCAGACTGCCTTAAAGCATCTTCTTCATCAGGGCCACAGGCAATCTGGTAATCTCTACCCATGATTTTTATATTGATACTGTTTTTTTCAGACATGCTTAATCGTCCTGTTCCAGAGACTTAAGACGCCTTAATACTTTTTCCAGGCGGACTCTTGCTAACTGATTTTTATCTCTTAGGGTTTTACGCTCATCTTCCCAGCCACTAACTTGATCACGTAAATTTTGATTTTCAGATTTCATATCTGCACAAAGTTGAATGAGTTCATCAACTTTATCTTCTAACCCGCTGAAATTAGTATCACTCATCGTATTAATTCTCTTAATATACTTACGGCTAACTATAAATCGCGAGGTTGATAGGGTCAACAGACAATTTTCAAAAAAATACAGCCTAATCAGACTGTTGTTAATAATACTTCATCTTAAGCGCGAATATTTTTTTATGAGAGGGTATTATTGATCTTTTTATAGCAAATGAGATGTTTAAAGCGTGACACCGGATTTTGACAAGGTAGCTACCCTGCTAAGCAATAATAAAATCTTTAATTCAGTTTCTGAATTACATGGCGTCATTTGTGGTCAATTATGTGCTGGTAGCAAACAAGGTGATGCGACATTAACCTGGCATTTATTGGGGCTTGAAAATAAACCCAGTAAAATAATGAGCGATCTGATAATACGTTTGCAGCTAAATATTCGTGAACAACTTGAGGCAGAAGATTTTTCGTTTCAGATCCTTTTGCCGGATGATGATGAAGAACTCCGTATACGACTGCATGCTTTGGGTAATTGGTGCGAAGGCTATATATCAGGTTTCGGAGGTGCTTTTGCTAAAGGAGACAGTTCCTTGCTTGAAGAAACACGCGAGGTATTAAAGGATTTTACTGCTATTGCCAATGTTGATGATAGCGAGCCAGATGAGCCCGAAAATAGTGAACAGGACTTTATGGAGGTCCTGGAATATGTGCGAATGGCAACCTATTCAGTTTATTTACAATATCGTTCAGATCAGCCTGAGAGTCCGATCAAGCCAACCGAACCGAATGAAAATAATCTGCACTGAATGTGCTTAACAAGAGATCGATTTGAAGACAATGAGTATTAATAAAAGCGAATTTATCAAGCGCCGTAAAGACCTGATGGCACATATGGAGCCGGATAGTATTGCAATTTTGGCTTCAGCTAGAACGGCTTTGCGTAATGGTGATGCCGATTATGCCTATCGTCAAAATAGTGATTTTTACTATTTAACCGGTTTTGCTGAAGCAGACGCAGTATTGGTTCTTATCCCCGGTAGAGAGAATGGTGAGTGTCTGCTTTTTTGTCAGGAAAAAGATCCGATGAAGGAATTATGGAATGGTATTTTACTTGGACCTGAGGCGGCGATTGAAAGCTTGGGCCTTGATGATAGTTTTCCAATTTCTGATATTGATGACATTCTACCTGGCCTAATTGAAGGACGTGAGCGAGTGTATTCGCCAATGGGAAAGGATGAAGCATTTGACCACCAAGTGATGGAGTGGGTTAGGGTGATTAGGAGCAAAGTTCGTAGCGGAGCTCATCCACCGGGTGAATTTTTAGTGCTTGATCATTTGCTACATGAAATGCGCTTGATTAAGTCAAAAGCAGAAATAGATTTAATGAAAAAATCCGGGCAGATTGCTGTAGCAGCTCATAAGCGTGCAATGCAGGTATGTAAGCCGGGAATGAATGAATATGAGTTAGAAGCTGAATACCTCTATGAATTTACGCGCAACGGTTGTCGCGCACCGGCTTATAATTCAATTGTTGCAGGAGGTCATAATGCCTGTATCTTGCATTATATCGAAAACAATCAGAGCCTTAAGGATGGTGACCTGGTTTTAATCGATGCTGGTTGTGAATATGAATATTACGCATCTGACATTACTCGCACTTTCCCGGTGAATGGAAAGTTCAGCCCGGAACAAAAAGCGGTTTATGAAGTTGTATTGGAAGCACAACTGGAGGCGATAAAAACAATTAAACCTGGTGCACACTGGGATGATCCTCACAGACGCACAGTCGAAGTCATTACCGCAGGTCTGGTAGAGCTTGGTCTGCTACAGGGTGAAGTTGAAACCCTGATAGAAGAAGGCGCATATCGGGACTTTTATATGCATAGAGCAGGACACTGGTTAGGAATGGATGTCCATGATGTTGGCGATTACAAGATAGAAGGTAACTGGCGATTATTGGAGCCGGGCATGGTTATGACAGTTGAGCCTGGCATTTATATAGCTTCCAACAATGATAGGGTCGATAAAAAGTGGCGGGGTATTGGTATTCGTATCGAAGATGATGTGGCTGTCACCAGAAAAGGCTGTGAAATCCTCTCTCAAGGTCTGGCTAAAACTGTGGATGAAATAGAGTCCTTCATGGCGGCTTGATATGGCTGGCAAACAACCTACACGATATAGCCAATATGATGTAATTATCATTGGTGGTGGCATGGTAGGCCTAAGTCTGGCTCTTACTCTGCAAAAAATGTTGCCAGAAAAGGGGGAGAATTTCCCTAAAATTTTATTGCTTGAATCCAAGGCCATCCAGAGTAATCAGGCCTTACAGCCTGGATTTGATGTACGCTCAACCGTATTGTCATATGGCACCGTGGCTTATTTAAGAAAACTGGGTATCTGGGAATCACTCAAACCGGCTGCGGAACCTATTGGAACCATTCATGTTTCAGATCAGAATCATTTTGGCAGCGTCAAAATTACGGCAGAAGAAACCGGCGTCGAGGCTCTGGGTTATGTTGTTGAGAATCAAGCAATTGGACTTGAACTCAATCGTTCAGTACTAGAGTCTCCAGAGCAGGTTGAAGTTCTCAGCCCCGTTCAGGTCAATGAAATTTCTCATCAACAACAAAGAGCCTTAGTTGAATGTGAGAATGATGAAAAGCACTTCACTTTGCAAGCTTCACTAGTCGTGATTGCTGAAGGAGGACGTTCTGGCTTAAGTGAAAAGTTAGGTATTTATCGAAAACAAACAGGATATAAGCAAGTCGCAATTATTGCTAATGTTGGTTTTAGTGAAAGTCACAATAATGTTGCTTATGAACGTTTTACCCACAATGGTCCTTTGGCTTTATTACCCCTTGGGAGGTATGGAAATGAAAATCGAGCTGCTTTGGTCTGGACTCAACAAGCAAATTCTTACAAGGAAATATTCGAATTAAGTGATGAAGATTTTCTCGGCAAGTTACAAGCAGAGTTTGGCCATCGATTGGGTACATTTTTAAAAGTTGGAGAGCGGGCTGCCTTTCCTCTTAGTCTTCAAGAAGCAGAAGAACAGATTCGGCATAATCTTGTTTTGCTTGGAAATGTTGCACATGCATTACATCCAGTAGCAGGTCAGGGCTTTAATCTTGCCTACAGGGATATGATGCGCCTGGCAGAAAATATTTCTGACTCTTTGAAACGCGGACAAAACCCTGGTGACTTTAAGCAATTACAAAAATACTTAACTTCCACACAAGGTGACCAAATAAAGACTATCAATTTCAGTCATTATTTGACTCAGTTCTTTTCAAGCAATCAATGGGCCTTAGTTTGGTATAGAAAATTTGGCTTGCTTGGTATTGATGCTGTACCTCAGCTAAAACAGGCCTTGAGTAATCAGGCTATGGGGGTCAGTGACAGAAGGGTAAAGCTCTAATGACAGGGGCATCAGCTATGGATAATTTGCATGCTCTGCTTTTTGAACAGGAAAAAAGCATACTTCATGATGCTTTCTCTGAAAAAACGGAGTCCTTACTCGCTGGGCAATTATGGGAGATAGCAGTAGA
Organism: Pseudohongiellaceae bacterium; assembly: GCA_965661005.1. Taxonomy (GTDB): domain Bacteria; phylum Pseudomonadota; class Gammaproteobacteria; order Pseudomonadales; family Pseudohongiellaceae; genus UBA5109. Next base: position 92,622 of record CBFICB010000006.1, on the reverse strand, counting down.
TGGATCAATACAGAGCAGAGATGAAATATGTGCCTGGCTAAGACAAAAATCATCTGCTTCTCGTTGGGAATTCAAAAACTTTAGGGTAGATACTGTAAGTGATGACTTGGCTTTAGCTACTTACTGGGCAAAAATGGTTGCGCCCATCATCTCGGAATCTAAAGGAGCTTTACATAGTTCGCTCTGGAAGCTGAATACAGCTGGTGTTTGGCAAATGGTTTTCCATCAAACAACCAAGGTGAAAGGGTAAATTTAAGAAAACTGAACTAAAAATTAGCCACCGAAAATATATTTTAAAATATAAAAGAAAATTATAGCTAGGATTGCTCCTACAGGTATTGTCACTATCCAGGAAATAAAGATTCGTTTGATAATGCCAAGATCAAGCGCTTCTCTACCAGCCCGGGCTAAGCCAACTCCAAGAACGGCGCCTACTAAGGTATGGGTGGTTGAAACCGGGATGCCTGTGGCAGAAGCTATAACTACAGTACTAGCTGCAGAGAGCTCCGCAGAAAAACCAAGTGTAGGAGTGAGGTGAGTGATTTTTTTACCAATAGTGGCCATCACTTTATGACCATACATCATTAAACCGGCAACGATACCTGCGCCACCAAGAAATAAAATCCAGATTGGCATAGCCGACTCCTGGGAAACCTGGCCAGAGCGGACAATGGCATTAACAGCAGCTAGCGGGCCGATTGCATTGGCAACATCATTCGAACCGTGGGCAAAGGCCATACTGCAAGCCGTAAATATCATTAAAGTCGCAAAAATCTTTTCTACACGACTTAAGTGTAGGTGATGATCTTCATCAATATGTGGCTCTACTTTACGCTGCATATAAACACCTATAGCCATAACTACTAGGCCCGTAAGTGCCGAAGCTGCGACAGCGCCAAAAAAAGTTATCTCAAGGCCAATATGAGATAAGCCTTTTAAAAAGGTCACCATAGAAATCATGAAGCCAACGAGAAACATATAAATAGGAATATAGCGTTTGGCATTGAGTACCGGATTGGTGGTATCTAAAATCAATATATGAACCGAGCGGTATATAACGAAAGATAATGCAGCGGCCATTACTGGAGAGCTTATCCAGCTCATAACGATAGTAGCGACCTGAAACCAACTGACAGAGTTTACGCCTATTCCGACCGTCGCAAATCCAACTATTGCACCCACAATAGAATGAGTGGTTGAAACCGGCCAACCTTTCATTGAGGCTGCCAAAAGCCAAACACCAGCGGATAATAAAGCTGCGAGCATGCCGTAAACCAGCAATTCAGGTGTTCCTTCGAGCAAGGCTGGATCGACGATACCGCTGCGTATTGTAGAGGTAACAGAACCCCCGGCTAAAAAAGCACCAGTAAATTCGAAAATGGCAGCAACTATAATGGCTTGTTTAATCGTTAAAGCGCCAGAACCTACTGAAGTTCCCATTGCATTTGCTACATCATTTGCACCGACTCCCCATGCCATAAAAAAGCCGAACAGGATGGCTAAACCGAGTAGAATGGTGGTGTATTCGCTAAGAATGTCCATCTAAACCCCTATGAGGCATGGTGTATATTAAGAAGGCGATTTTAGGAGGAGTATTAAAAAATTGAAGCATGGTTCTCTTTTGCCAACGTCTGCGTGGAGTGAGCTCATTATACATTTCACTCAATAAGAATCTAGCGTTGAAAAGTAAACAACTTGGGCAATTTTTATTGAGGCAAGCAAAGGGATCTCTCTTGTAATGGTAAGATATATACAGGTGATATAGTTTAATTGTTAATGTGAACTACATTGGCAAAAACACAATCAAGAGTAAGACATTTCAAGCTATCAATTAGGTATGCAAATTATATTAACAATAAATAAAGGTAATTTTTTTGAAAGTACATCAGCCGAAATTTACAGAATTTGATTTAAATGAGCGCTTACTTAAAGCCATTGAAAAGCTTGGCTTGGAAACATGCATGCCAATTCAGGCTAGTATATTGCCAGTTGCATTAGAGGGCGCTGATATTCTGGCTAATGCCGAAACAGGGAGTGGGAAAACAATTGCATATTTGCTGCCTGTTTTACAAAAAATTATTCAGCAACCAGCACCCGATACAGCAACACGTTGTTTGATACTTGCCCCAACCCGGGAACTTGCTTTGCAAATCGAAATGGAATGTAAAGCCCTGAGTAGCTTCACCAAAATTAATTCCTTGACACTAATAGGTGGTCTTTCATTTAAAGAACAAAAAGCTTTAATAAGAAAGAACCCAGAAATTTTAATAGCAACACCAGGTCGCATTCTTGAGCACCTTAACAAAGCATCTGTTGATTTGCGAGATCTAGAATTTTTAATTCTTGATGAAGCTGATCGTATGCTGGATATGGGGTTTAGGGAAGATGTGTTTTTAATCTGTGAGGCCTGTAAAAGTGAAAAACAAACATTCTTCTTATCCGCAACTCTGCACCATGCTGGGATAGAAAAAGTTGCAACAAAATTTTTAAATAAAGCGGTTTATGTGGAAGATGGGAAGTATCGGCATGAAGAACAAAATATAAAGCAACGCTTAGTCTTAGCCGACACAGTTGAACACAAAAACCAACTTATAACGAAATTATTACAGAGCGAACACTATAAGAAAGTTTTAATTTTTACTAATACTAGAACACAGGCCATGAAGTTAAATGCTTTTTTGGATTATAAAAAGTTTGGTGTAGATTATTTGCATGGAGAGTTAAGTCAAGAAGAAAGACAAGTTGTCATGCAACGTTTTCGTAAAGGTCAGACAACTATTCTTGTAGCAACAGATCTTGCTGCAAGAGGTCTGGATATTGCAGATTTAGATTTGGTAATAAATTTTGATATGGCAAGGTCTGGAGATGATTATCTACATCGAATTGGAAGGACGGGTCGCGCTGGGAAATCTGGAACAGCAATTTCGCTTATAAATGCGAATGACTGGAATTTAAGTCAAAGTATTGCCAGGTATTTAAATATCGAGTTTGAACTTTTTGTTGTTAAAGGACTGGAGGCAAAGTTTAAAGGCAAGATAGAAAAAAGATCCAAGAATAAAACCTTAAAAGGAGGTAAAAAGAGTGCTTCAACAATAAAACCGCCAGATAAATCCAAGGGTAAAGTGAAAGCCAAACAAAGACATCGCAATAAGAAGAATGTTGGGAAAAGACGCAAAACATTGCCGCAAAAGCCGTTGCAAATAGATGATGATGGATTGCTAGCGCTGAAAAAAAAGCCATAATCGGATATCCGTGATATCATAATGCTATCTTTGATAGTGTCAATATAACCAATTGATATAATTATAAAAATATAGCAGCATGGTTTTAAAACAAATCAAACCGGCGGATGGAAGCCGGGCAATTATTGGAGCCCGGGAAGCTGTTTTGCTTGGCCAGCCCCCCGAAGTGCTGAAAGGCTTACTAATTCATGAGATTAGTAACTTTGATACTTTAGTGCTTTGTGATTCAAAATAGAAAGATGGTTCTCTGCTGAATAATCTGGAATTCCCATTATATTTTTTCTTATTTGTTTCAAAAGGCCTAGAAGAAGGGCGCTTACTGAATTTAGTTGGTGAAGCAGGAGATATATCTCGAGCGCTTAGATTACTGCGCTTGACTCTATTAGGGCCAATTGAGGCTGAGCTTGACATTTGGGGAACTGAAGAAAAATTAAAAAAGGAATGGTTAGGCGCTGCGAAAAGCCTAGCCTTGAAAGATGAAAAAAATCTGGTAAGAGAAGTTGAAAGTTTCTTCAATATTATTTCCTTTAAAGATGATGAAGCTGTAACCCCTCATTTTGTAATTACTCATATAGGGTATGATCAATATCAACTAAGTTATGAAAATGAACCTACCGTAAAAATTGATTTATCAGAAGATATAGAAATAAATCCCCCATATCCAATGCAGCCCGATTTCATTCCTAGAGATCTGGTTAAGCTGGGGCTCGAGATACTTGGGAGCGCTTCTGGGTTTACAGCTAATGAGCCTTGCACGGGGTTAGCCTTATGTTACAACGGCGACTATATATTAATTGATTCGTTACCTTATTTAGATAAACATTTGTTTGCCCGTGGAATATCAAAGAATCAAATATCAGCAGTATTTTTGACACACTTACATGACGACCATTGCGCTCTATTTCCATTGTTACTTATGCCTCGTAAGGTGAATATTATTAGCACCAGAGAAATCTATGAAATGGCGATGGATAAATTAAGTTGTAATTTAAACTGAAATATAGATGTTATAAAAAGTTTTTTTGAGTTTACTGAAGTAAAACCGGAAAAAAGCATAAATTATTATGGCCTTGAGATAACAGCCCATACAACAGTGCATAGCATTCCTACCATAGGAGCTACATTTTCAACCAGCTATAAAGGCCTGACTCGCAGAATATGTGTGATTGGAGATAATCATGGCATGAGCTCAGTTAAGGAGATGGTTGAAGAGGGAGTCATCAGCGGAGAAACATATCAGAAGTTAAAGAATATTTTTACGACTCGACTTGATCTCTTACTTGCTGATGTTGGGGCAGGTGCAATTCATGGCGATCCGGCAGATGCTTTAAAGTCAGATTCTGATCGAGTCGTATTTGTTCATGTTGAACATTTATCTAATAGATTCAATACAACTTTCTCTTTAGCCAGTTCTGGTAAGCGCTATACGGTAATGGATGGTGACAGTAGTATTTATACTTCGTTAATGAATCATTATTTATCAGTTTGGTTAGGTAAGCCGCTGTCTAATCGCTGGGGGCGAAGCATTCTTGCTGAAGAAGAAGTCAGACGTTATAACAAAGGAGATGTAATCATGGTGCAAGGCGCCCAGAGCCGAGGCACTGTTTTTTTGATTTTAACCGGTTATTGTGAAGTTGTGATTTCCGACAAAGAAAAAATGAAATCTGTTGCTACGCTTCAGGCTGGAGAAGTAATTGGAGAAATGGCAATCATCACTGGAGTAAAAAAACGTAATGCCAGTGTCGTAGCAAGTTCACCTGTATCGGTCTGTGTTTTTTCGGAAGAAACATTTGATGCTTTCATTAGTAGCGAAGGACATAGAGAAAAATTATTAAAACGCTGGCAACTATGTCAGCAAATAAATAGATTGCCTCAATTTCAAAACCTTATCTCAACGGTACTGGAACGTGTTGCTCATATTGCAGAGTATGAATATATTAAAGCTGAGATGCTTTTGTCGATCAATGAATCCTATTGGTATGTATTTGCATCAGGGAAAGCAGTCTTTAATGAGATGGAGGTCCTAGAGTTAGGGTCAGAGCTTGGGTATTGTCCTTTCATCGACTCAAAAATAGGAAAAGTAAAAGCTCTTGAGGATTGTCAATTATTTAAGATTCCTAAAGATAAAGTTGAGCAGTTTATCTTGGACGTTCCTCAATTTTCATATTTAATTAGAAAATTTCGAATAGATACTAAAGGCTCTAATGTTAATTGGCTAAGAGGCTCTGTAGAGACCTATTAACCTCGCCTTTAGTATGGTGAGCATGAATTTATTATTATTTTCGCTTTTGATAGTTCTACTAAAGAGCCGATAATGCAGGCGCTTAATATCACCATATCTTTAGTGCCCAGGGCCTTTTATTTACTGATGCTGACCGTAATAATAATTTCATATAGTTGAGAGATAATCCTTGCCCATTATGGTCGATTAGATTAATTGCTGTTAAGGCATTAAAATTCAACTATTCCTATGCTTTTTCGTTTTTTCACAAACATTAAAAAACAGAACATACCTTTGAAGTTAAGTTCTGGGTTTTTGCTTGTTTTGGTCCTTTTAACGGCATGTTCTGACAACTCTGCTAGTTCATCCATGCTTGATGAGCGTTTGCGAGGAACAGTCAGTATAGATGGCTCTAGCACTGTTTTTCCAATAAGCGAGGCTGTTGCTGAAGAATTTCTCAAGGTCGAACCTCAGGTCAGGGTGACGGTAGGTGTATCTGGAACAGGTGGTGGATTTGAAAAGTTTATTGCAGATGAAATTGATATCATTGATGCCTCAAGGCCAATTTGGGATATTGAAAAAACGAAGGCGGAATCAAACCAGATCGACTTTCTTGAAATTCCTATAGCTTATGATGGGCTCTCTGTTGTAGTAAATATTAATAATGATTGGGTTGACCAGCTTACAATGGAAGAGCTAAGGCTGATTTGGGGACCAAATAGCGTTGTTGATAGCTGGAATGACATAAGGTCGGAGTGGCCAGATCTGCCGGTGAATTTATATGGGCCGGGAGCAGATTCAGGGACATTTGAATATTTTACTGAAGTTGTTAATGGCGCTCCTAGCAGATCACGTTCAGATTTTACTGCTAGTGAAAATGATAATATTTTAGTTCAGGGCATAAGTGGCGACCCATATTCTCTTGGATATTTCGGGTTTGCTTATTACACTGCAAATAAAAATAGACTGAAAATAGTTCCGATTGATTCGGGTTCTGGGCCTGTTGCGCCATCTGTGGGCTCAATAGAGGATGGAACTTATGGCCCGCTAACGAGGCTGATGTATATTTATTTAAAAAAGAGTAGTGCTGTAGATCCATCGGTAAGAGCTTTTACTAATTTTTATATCGATCAAGTAGAAGTGCTATCCCGAGAAGTTGGTTATGTCCCTTTACCTGATAGCTACTATCAGGCAGCTAAAGAGGCCCTCGCAGACTTTTAAGCAAGCTCCATACTTGGATTCTTAATTAGTTTGACCATGTTAGAATTAACGTGGTACTGGTCAGATATTGCTTCTGAGAATTATTCATTGAATGCTAGAGTTTTTTATGCAAACAAAAAGCAGAGTTTTGTTATATAAATCACGCCTGCGATGGGGTGAGAGTGGCATAAAATTTTGGCTCATGTTAAGTGCGTCAATCTCAGTTTTCACGACCTTTGCGATTATTTTTCTTTTACTGAAAGAGTCACTTACTTTTTTTCGAACAGTCAGCCCAGGTGAATTTTTCCTGGGTATACGATGGGTCCCTTTTATAGAGCCAAGTTCTTTTGGTGTACTACCGCTGATATGGGGCACTCTACAGATTGCTATAGGTTCAGCCATAATAGCAATTCCTTTAGGCCTATCTTGCGCTATCTATCTGAGTGAATATGCAAGTCAAAAGACCAGATCTATAATTAAGCCGGTGTTAGAAATCCTTGCAGGTATCCCTACGGTGGTTTATGGGTATTTTGCGCTTACTTTTATCACCCCTTTGCTGCAAAATATTTTTCCTCAAGTACAAGTATTTAACGCGCTCAGTGCAGCCATTGTAGTAGGCATAATGATTGTACCTATGGTTGCCAGCTTAAGTGATAACGCTTTAAGAGCAGTTCCTTCTACTTTAAGGCAAGGAGCTTATGCTCTGGGAGCCACCTCTTATGAAGTGACTTCCAAAGTGGTAGTTCCAGCAGGTCTTTCAGGCATTATAGCGTCTTTCCTTTTAGCTATATCCAGGGCTATAGGAGAAACTATGGCAGTAACTTTAGCTGCTGGCCAAACCCCTAATTTGAGTTTGAGTATGTTTGAAAGTATACAAACAATGACAGCTTATATCGTACAGGTCAGTCTTGGAGATACTCCTGCAGGTACCATTGCATATCAAACATTGTTTGCTGTAGCAACTTTGCTTTTTGTAATAACCCTTATTATTAATATTATTTCGCAGAGAATCCTTGGAAAATTTCGAGAGGTTTATGATTAATGCAGCAAGGCTATATTAGGCAAAAAGAAAATCTTAGAAAACGACATATGAAAGCTAAGGCGTTTGCTTATTTCTGTGCATCTATTACCTGGGCCAGTGTTTTCATATTAATCGTTTTATTATGGCAGGTTACAGCAAATGGCTTTGCATGGTTAGACTGGCAGTTCCTGACCAGTTTCCCTTCACGTTTTCCAGAAAATGCAGGCATCAAGTCTGCAATAGCAGGAACGTTTTGGTTGATTATTCTGGTTGCAGTAATTTCTGTTCCAATTGGGGTATCTTCCGCACTTTATCTAGAAGAATTTGCTAAACAGGGAAAAGTAAGCAAGCTGGTCGAAGTGAATATATCGAATCTAGCGGGAGTTCCTTCGATTGTTTACGGAATACTCGGATTAGCAGTATTTGTGCGTTTTCTAGCCCTTGATCGCAGTCTGATTTCTGGTGCGCTTACAATGAGTTTATTAATTTTGCCAGTTATTATTATTGCCAGTAGAGAAGCTATAAGAGCAGTACCTCGCAGTATTCGTTATGCAGCTTTTTCACTTGGTGCTACACGCTGGCAAACGACCTGGTCTCATATATTGCCAGCATCTTTCCCAGGAATTATGACGGGTGTTATTCTGGCGCTTTCGAGAGCCATTGGTGAAACTGCGCCCTTAATCATAATTGGGGCTTTAACCTTTGTTGCCTTCGTTCCCCAGGGGCCTATGGATGCTTTCACGGCTCTTCCCATACAGATTTTTAACTGGGCATCCCGGCCTCAAGAGGAATTTCATGCCTTGGCGGCTGCGGGTATAGTTGTGCTATTGGTGATACTGTTAGTGATGAATTTTTCGGCGATTTACTTACGTAATCGCTTTGAGCGGAAACAAAAATAATATATTTATGTCAACTACAAAAACAATATCCTATAGCTCAAATATTCGCCGAGATCATCAGGATGTATCCGATACTGATGCATTGATAGTACTTGAACAACTAAGTGTCTCTTATTCAAAGAATAAAGCCTTGCAGAATATTTCATGTGAAATCATGCCTAATAGAATAACTTCTGTTATTGGCCCTTCTGGTTGTGGAAAGAGTACATTGCTACGTTCTCTGAACCGAATGAATGACTTCGTTGATGGGGTGGATATAGGTGGAAAAATATATTTTAGAGGAGAGGACCTATATAAACCCGAGATTGATCCGGTAGAAGTTCGTCGAAGAATCGGTATGGTATTTCAAGATCCTAATCCTTTTCCTAAGTCGATTTATCAAAATATAGCATGGGGACCCAGGATTAATGGTTATCAAGAGCCAATGGATGAGTTGGTTGAACATTCTTTAAAGCAGGCAGCGCTGTGGGATGAAGTGAAAGATCGACTACATGATTCAGCATTGAAATTATCTGGAGGGCAGCAACAAAGACTCTGTATTGCCAGAGCATTGGCGATGCAACCCGAAGTGCTGTTAATGGATGAACCATGTTCTTCTCTTGATCCGATTTCTACAGCCAGAATTGAAGATTTAATGTTTGATTTGAAGTCACGCTATACCATTATTATTGTGACGCATAATATGCAGCAAGCAGCACGAGTTTCTGACTATACTGCTTTCATTGAAGCTGGTGAATTGATCGAAATTGGTGATACAGAACAAATTTTTACCAGACCAACTAAAAAAAGAACTGAAGATTATGTTACAGGTCGATTTGGTTAACCTTTTGCCTTATAGTTAATTTATGTCTCTACATTTACAGCGCGATCTTGAAAAATTAAAAAAAGAAATTCTAGAAATTGGTAGTTTAGTCGAAGAAGCTATCAATAACTCAATCCGTGCACTTAAAGAACGTGAAGCAACTCTCGCACAGTCAGTGATTGATAAAGAATATGTTGTTGACGAAAAAGAAGTGCAGGTCGAAGAAGAGTGTCTGAAAATTTTAGCTTTACATCAACCAGTGGCAACTGACTTACGTTTTATAGTAGTTATACTTAAAGTAAATAATGAGCTGGAGCGTATGGGGGATTTCGCAAGCAAGGTTGCAGAAAGGGCAATTTTCTTATCCGAACAAGACCCTTTGTCAGGCCTGCTTGAATTTATAGAGGATCTGCCCGGGATGGTGCAAACAATGGTTCGTGATTCCCTGGATGCTCTGGTAAAAACAGATTTAGATTTAGCCCGCAAGGTCATATCAGCAGATGATGCTGTTGATCAGATTAATCGACAAATGTATAAAAAGATCACAGAAACTATCATTCATGATAGTGGCACTACTGAAAGGGCTATTAGCTTATTATCGACTACCCGTTATCTTGAACGCATAGCTGATTTAAGCACTAATATTGCGGAAGACGTCATATTCATGGTTGAAGGTAATGTCGTAAGGCATGATCTGGATCATGATTAGGCTATCTATTTCACTAATTGATTGACTTCTTAATGAGAATGATTATCATCTGTATAGGTTAATCATTCATTCGAGTATTCCATGTTTAAGCAAATTTGCATGCTAACTTGCATCTTAAGCCTTGTTGGCTGTAACACCAGTCGACAAGACAGCGTTTCCCATGATGCTATTTTGCAAACCTATATTGCTATAGCTCAAGCAACATATGAAGACTCATTGATTTCAGCACAAGTAATGGAAGATGCAATAGATGCTTTTCTGGCTGAGCCTAATCAAACCACTTTAACCTATGCTAAAAATGCCTGGCTGGCAGCACGAGTGCCTTACCAGCAAACCGAAGTCTTTCGTTTTGGTAATGCTGTCGTCGACGAATGGGAAGCCAGAGTTAACTCCTGGCCCTTAGATGAAGGCCTGATTGACTATACAGCAGTATCCTATGGCCAAGAATCCGATAACAATTATTTTTATGCAGCTAACATCATTGCTAATGAGTTGATAGATATTGGTGGAATCAGTGTTGATGCAGCCCAAATTACTCCTCAACTTCTGGCTGAGACTTTGCATCAAATTGATGGGGTCGAATCAAATGTGGCAACAGGTTATCACGCGATTGAATTTTTACTTTGGGGCCAGGACTTAAATGGAACCAGCCCTGGTGCTGGCAACCGCCCGGCAACCGATTATTCCTTAAGTGAGTGCTCCAATAGAAACTGTGATCGCCGTAGGGACTATTTAAAAGCAGTGACCGGTTTGTTGGTCTCAGATCTAGAAGAGATGGTCTATAACTGGCAAGAAGGTGGACCGGCCTACGTAGATTTAATGCAAAAAGGACCAGAAGGCGGGTTAGCAACTATTCTTACCGGAATGGGTAGTCTTGCCTATGGTGAGTTAGCCGGCGAAAGAATAAGACTGGGCCTGTTATTGAACGATCCTGAAGAAGAGCATGATTGCTTTTCTGATAATACCCATAACTCTCACTATTATGATGCGCTGGGGATTAAGAATGTCTATATGGGGCACTTCCGAAGAGTCAATGGTGATCTTGTTCAAGGACCTTCTCTGGCGAGTTTGATGGCGCAGGAGGCGCCTGATTTGGCAGCCGTCATGTTAGCGAGAATTGAAAGTACTGAATTGGCCATGGATGCCTTGGTATCCGAAGCTGCTAGTGGGAATACCTTCGATGTGCTCATTGCAAGCAATAACATGGCGGGCGAAGAGGTGCTTTCGCGAATCGTTGATTCGCTTATGGAGGAGACCCGAACCATTGAGGATATTATCAGGGCATTAAATCTGCAAAATGTGAGTATTTCTGGCTCAGAAAGCTTAGGCGAATTGTAGGAGAATTCTAGGGCGGCAACTTTGTTTTCAGTTTTGATTGTAAAGTTAAAAATAAATCATGAAGCTGCGTTTGATAATATTTATTCTCTTTTGGTGCCTGGGTAATGTTGTCATTGCACAACAAAATCCTTTCCCAATCTCCGAAGCTGGACTGGATTTCTTAACAGGGCAAGCACTGTTTGAAAAAGTTTGGGTATCGGCACCATCCTCAACAAAAGCCAGTGATGGTTTAGGGCCACTGTATAATGCCCGCTCCTGTGCTGAATGTCATGTTGGTGCAGGAAAAGGGACTCTAAGTTCTGGATTAAATTTTCGGATTAATAGTCCTTTTTTGGGGCAGCAGCTTCAAAGTAGAGCTATTTCAGGATTGCCAGCAGAAGCCAATGTTGAAATTAGTTATAGCGATACTGTTGAGATATTGTCTGATTTGACAGAAGTCACTCTAAAAAAACCTCATTATGTTTTTACAAATGTACAAACAGAGACACGAAGTTCTGATGGCCGGCCGGGTGAAATAGAACACTTTTCTCCTAGATTTGCACCAGCACTGTTTGGAGTAGGTCTATTGGCCGATATCCCCTTACATGAACTGCTTGAGAAAGAGGACCCTGAAGACCTGGACAAAGATGGAGTCTCAGGAAGAGCCGGTGCTGGTCGTTTTGGCTGGAAAGCCGATGTAATAAATTTAGAGGAACAGATCGGACAGGCACTAAGTTTAGACTTGGGCATTAGTTCAGAATTATTCCCAAATCCTTTTGGTGATTGCACGCAACTACAAAGTTATTGCTTATCGCGTCCAAATGGTGCTTCCAGACAAGATCAGAATCTAGAGATAGGCCTACCTGCATTTGCCAGTCTATTATATTTTATAAGGAACATCCCTTTGCCTGCGATTAACGTAGATAATATAGATTCTGATGGTAAAGTCTTATTTGAAAGTATTGGTTGCCAGAGCTGCCATCAAACCGGCTATTTACAAGGGTCAATAAATCCTTATTCAGACTTGTTGTTACATGATATGGGAGAGGCATTAGCTGATACTTTTGATAATGAATTTTCCTATGAGTGGAGGACACCGCCGTTATGGGGGCTTTCAAGCTATCAACAAAATGAGGAGCAGTATTATTTACATGATGGCAGGGCTGCGAATTTGTTGGAAGCCATATTGTGGCATGGTGGGGAAGCTGAGGGCTCTAAACAAGCTTTTAAAGCCTTATCGAGTGCAGAAAGACAAAGCATAATCCATTTTTTACAAAGCATTTAGAGCATATAATGTTAACTATGAATCAACATATTGCAAAAAGAATCGGGCTAATTATATTTTTTTTAGCCAGCACTTTAGTTCAGGGACAGAATCTGATTACTAGAGATGAAGATTGGACAGCAATTAATATTGCTGTGACTGATGAGCTTATCATTCCTGCTTATCAAAATCTGGCATCATCTTCTGAACAGTTAATTTCCAGTGCAGTAAGTTTTTGTTCGGATTTAAGGTCTGAAAACCTGAACAGCTTAAAGAATTCCTATCAGGCATCCATGCTTGCCTGGCAGAAAGTCCAGCATATTCAGTTCGGCCCAATTACCTATTTTAACTGGAATTATCGTATGCAATATTGGCCTGATGAACGCGGAGCCAGCGGTCGCCAACTAGACGCCTTGATAGCTGCACAAGATGAAGAAATTTTGACGAGTAACGCATTTCCTCGTCAAAGCGTTGGCGTGCAAGGAATGCCTGCATTGGAAAGAATTTTATATGATGCCAATGCTCTCAATACTTTTCAAAATAACCCTTATCTGTGTTCCTTAACTGAAACCATTGCCAGAAATATTAATGAGATTAGTGCTGGAGTAACACAGCGTTGGGTAGATGAATACAGGGCACTTGTTTTAGAACCGGCTGCAGGTGGTTTTTATGAAAATGCTGAAGATTTGAGTATCGATTTTTTAAAAGCGCTACAAGAAGCGATTGCAAAAATACGAGATTTCAAACTGGCGCCAGCTCTTGGAGAATCCTTTGACAGCGCTCGAGCGCGTTCTGCTGAATCTTGGCGCTCTGAAAGTTCACTGGCAAATATTAGCAATAATTTAGACAGTCTGGCTTTATTTTTTTCTGCCTATAGTCCTGCCTTTCATGGAGAAGATGTCGAGGCAATAAACCAAGGGTTTTCTGATCTAGGCGTGACTCTTTCTGCATTGCCAGATTCATTGGTGACAGCGATAAGAGATGAAACCCTATATTTTCAGTTGCAAGCTTTACATGCACAAGTTGAAGCATTACATGAGGCGCTTGAAACGGCTTTAAAAAATACTGATTTATATCTTGGTTTTAATAGTTTGGATGGGGACTAATATGTCTTCGGCAAATATTCATAACCTACCAAGACGTTCTTTCCTGAGCCTCGCTTTAGCGCTTGGCTTAAATCCTTCTTTTGCATTGGGTAAAAATGAAGGGGATCCGATTTTTCTAAGCGCCGCTTCACTCAGTAATGATACTCACTGGTTAAAAGCTTTCACCATCAAAAATAATGAATTTACAGAGCTTTATAGCCACCAGCTAGAAGCTAGGGCTCATGCTGTTGCCTTAAGTTCTAACTCAGATTTATTTACGGTTATTGCACGCAGACCGGGAAGATTTATGGTTCTTGGCGATACTTTAAGTGGAGACATTCTGCAAGAAATTGAAGCAACTGAAGGAAGGCATTTTTATGGGCACGGCGTGTTTTCCAATGATGACAAATATTTATATACAACAGAAAGTGCCTATGAAGACATGCAAGGAGACAGCGGACAAATCGGAGTCTGGCAGGTTAAAAAATCATTAAGCACTGTAGTTCTTGAGCGAGTGAATGAGTTCCCTACTTATGGTGTTGGGCCACATGAAGTACTCATGATGCCAGATCAACAAACCCTCGTTATTGCAAATGGTGGAATTCGTACACACCCTGACTCTGTTCGGGAAAAGCTCAATATCGATTCTATGCAACCATCTTTGGTTTATTTGAACAGGTTTACAGGAGAGCGCCTAGAACAATGGAGCTTGCCAGCTGAGTATCACCAGGCCAGCATTCGCCATTTGGATATTAATGGCCAGGGTCAGCTTGCAATGTCCATGCAGTTTGAAGGCGAACCTTTTTTACGTGTGCCACTGCTTGCTACCCATCAGCGTGGTGAACCTATTCGTTTGATGTTGGCACCAGAACAGGTTCAATCCCAGTTAGCCCAATATGTTGGATCTATTCGTTACGATGCTAGCGGTCGTTTTCTCGTTGCTTCATGCCCACGTGCTAATGTATTAACTTTCTGGGATGCACAAAGTGGTGAGTTTTTAAAACAGGTTCGGGCCAGGGATGCCTGCGGTGTATGTGCTTATAAAGATGGCTTTTTATACAGTGCTGGAACTGGACAAGTTCGGTATTACGATTTGGCTCAACAGACTATTACCAATTTTACTCTTAGTGAAGATTTCAATGCCGGGTTATTTTGGGACAACCATTTAACGGTGACCTAGGTGTTAAAAGCGTTGAAATATTTCCTAATTATTTTTCTTTTTATTGGAGCAACAGAAGCGACACTGGCAGCTGATGCAAGTGATTTGCGCCTAAGAAAAATGGCTGATCTTGGAGCCGCTTTGTTTTTCGATGTAAATCTTTCGCAAGCGCGTACTCAAAGTTGTGCAACATGTCATGATCCTGCCAGAGCTTTTACAGACTGGCGAGAAAATGGCGTTTCTGCAGCTGCATCACTGGGGGGAGATATGCTTTCTCTAGGTGATCGTAATGCGCCAACAATTTCTTATGCAGCACTGACACCAGAGTTCCATATAAATGCCGAAGGTGAGTATCAGGGAGGTATGTTTTTGGATGGGCGCGAGAGCAATCTGGCAGGACAGGCTGGTGGCCCACCACTAAACCTATTAGAAATGGCTTTCCCAAATAAAGGGGCTGTCATTGAGCGTCTACTAGAAAACCAAACATATGAAACTGCATTTAAAAACCTCTTTGGAGAAGATATTTTTACCGATACTGATGCTGCATATCGGGCTATGACCGAAAGCATAGCTGCTTTTGAAAAAACAGAGTTCTTTTCTCCCTTTGATTCTAAATATGATCGTTATCTGCGTGGAGAGTATGAATTAAGTCGAGAAGAGGAATTGGGGATGACCTTGTTTTTCTCAGAACAATTTACTAATTGTAATCAATGCCATCAACTTAATACTTTACCAGGCACAGAAAGAGAAACCTTTAGCAACTATCTTTTCCACAATATTGGAGTGCCAGTAAATGAGGCTTTGCGCGAAGCCAATGGTTTGGGAAGTGACTATGTTGATAGAGGACTACTGGAAAATCCGCAAATTACTGACCCGGCACAAGCTGGCAAATTCAAAGTCCCAACTTTAAGAAATATCGCTATTACAGCGCCATATATGCATAATGGCGTTTTTCAGGATTTAAGAACTGTCATTTTGTTCTATAATAAATTCAATACTAGGAATAGCTCGGCACAAATTAATCCTGAAACCGGGAATATTTGGGGCGAGCCTGAAGTTGCAGAAAACATCTCTATAACAGAATTAGAATCTGCTCCAGCCTTAGACGAAAGAAGAATAAATGCATTGCTCGCTTTTATGCGACTACTAACTGATAGCCGCTATGAACCGCTCATAGAAGGTCAAAATTAATTCATACCAAGATGTACATTCATGAAATTTACTGATACTGAAATAAGTGCTCGCCTGGAAAACCAACCTAATGGAATCCTGGGTAGATATTGCACGCTGGTTGGGATCAATCAAGATGCATTAGAAAGCACTCGTGTGTTTTTTGATATTTATAATGTTGAAGGTAATCGGCTAAGCGGTAGTAGTAACGGCGATCATATTCTAAAAAATATCTTTAAGGGAGAAACCGGGAAAATATTCACTAAGGCGATTGAATATCGACCATTTCAGGACGCGGAATTAATTACCATGATACAGGGATTAGTGAGCGCTGATATCCCTGCGGCTGACTTTAAATATACGTCAAGAGGCGACCATTTTGCTTTTTCAAAACCCAGCGATAGTGAGAAGGCAGCTGACAATATTCGTATTGCTCATGATAAGTATGCCTATTTTTTAAAATTACTGACGGTTATAGAAAATGCGATAGAAAAACATAGTGAGCTTTTTAAGCAGTGGGATGGTTTAAAAGATATCGACAAGGTTGCCAATAATATCAAAGTGCTTGATGAAATTGTTCAAAACTTGGCAATGGAGCCAGATGGCTCAGATACGATTAAAACCTCAGGACTAACCCTGGATGACCTGGGGATGCTAGTCACACTTGAGCCTAAAGTTGCCAAAGAAGTTGGCATTACGCATACAGAAATAAAAACCCATTGCCATTTACCCGGTAATGCAGCGGCTGAATATATACAAAGTTGCGGCTTACAAAAATATGCACAAGAAGCATTAGTGGTTGCACAATTAATAGAATATGCTGAGAGCGTGAGACAAATAGATGGAGGCTTTTACGGAAATTTCCCAAAAGTGTCTTCGCCTGACGGCACAGGCTTAAAGTTTTCCTTTCATAATTTTCACCATGCTTATTTACTTCGTGAAGGTCAGGGTGGCGTGCCGGGGGTTGATATCTCGGCATCAATGTATAGAGATCTTGGCGGCTCTGAAGCATTAATATCTCACCTGCAAGAACATAAGCTGGTTTCAAAACTGGTCAAACGTGAAAATGATTTTCGTCGCGGACGCACCAATAACTTACGCTGGTCTGAAGCTAAATCTCTGCAGGAACTTGAAACTGCCCTGGATAATTTTGCAGATACCAAGGCTAAAGATAGCCCACTTAGAGCAGATCTGATAAATCATTACTTGAATAGTGTTAGTGAAAATTTTGGCGATTTTTCTTTAGGCGAAATTGACCCGGACAGCGGTCAGCCAGTTACTGTAGTTGTGCTGCCTTCACCCAATATGGCTGGTAAGTCTACATCATTAAAGGCCCTGGGATTAATCTTGCAGGGAGCCTTAATGGGTAGAACTGTTGCGGCAGAAAGCGCAGAGCTAACTGTCCCTGATCAGATCTACCATAATTTTAATGTTGAAGATGACCTGACACATCAACGCAGTACTTTTAAAGCACAGCTTGAAAACATAAAAGACTTTTTGGATAACGCAACAATTAATAGTCTGGGCCTTTTCGATGAGCTGTTTAATGGTACCAGTGCGGATTATCAGTTAGCTCTTGCCTGGGCTTTTCTGGAAAAATGTACAGAGCATAATTTACGAGTGATGATTTCTACTCATAATCGCGATCTAGAATATTATAGTGATCCTCAAGGCTATGAGCATATTAAAGGTTCCCATGGCCGTCCTAATGAAATGATTAATCCTAAAGGCGGGCGTAATGCTAAAACCGTATCTATTGGTCATGACCATAAATTTAAATACGGCTCTGAAAGAGACAGTGAAGCGCTGGTTATAGCCAGTGAAGTGCTTAGCCCAAGTCATGATGATATTCTAAAAAGAGCCGATGAGATATTAATTCATATCCGCTCAGCCCGAGATTAATTTTTCCCGAGACTAGGTTGGGATTAGGTTTCAAAGGTGTAGAATTTTTTGCAGAAGCCTGGGTCTTGTTCTAGATTCTCTGCATCGCGTCGAGAATGATATTGGTTGTAAGTATCTGGGGTAGAACTTCTGCTGGTTTCGACGGGTCGGCAGGAAACATTAGATATAAAGGCACTCCACTGGTCTCATAACGCCTTAGCACTTCAGTAATTTCCGGATCGTTATTTGTCCAGTCACCTTTCAGATAAGTAATATTGTTATCGGCTAAAGCCGATTTGAATTCCTCAGAGTTGAGGGCAACTTTTTCATTGACGAGACAGGTAATACACCAGCTTGCAGTCATATTGACAAATACAGCCTGCCCATCATTTCTCAACTGGGCCAGACGTGCATCACTATAAGCTTCATAAGATGCGTTTTCACTAATCACTTGAGCATTAGCCTGAGTCTGAAGTAATGGTGATCTCACGACGCCGATTGTTACAAACAGACATAGCAAGATAATAGAGGCATTGGCATAACGCCAGAAGGAAGATCGAATTTCTCGACGACGTTGATATAGCCATGCTGCCAAGGCTAGCAAAACACAAGATGCAACGACTAGAGCCATGCCATCGGTGCCGGTTTGGTTACCTAAAACCCACAATAACCAAACAACTGTTGCATAAAGAGGAAAGGCCAGTACTTGTTTAAATGTCAGCATCCACTTACCAGGATGGGGAAGAAGACTAGAAAGCGCTGGATTAAAAGAAATCAATAAAAACGGTAAAGCCATACCCAGACCCAGGGCAACAAAAACAGCCAAGGCAATAATGGCCGGTTGTGTAAATGCAAAACCCAGTGCAGCCCCCATAAACGGAGCTGTACAGGGACTAGCAACTACACTGGCCAGAATGCCTGTAAAAAATGAGCCAGAATAGCCTTCTTTATCCTGTAGTTCAGTTCCAACACCCATAATACTGGTACCAAATTCAACTACCCCTGACATTGAGAGGCCCATAATAAAAAACAGAAAAATCAGGAGACTGATAAACCAGGGTGACTGCAAATGGAAGCCCCAACCTATGAGTGCACCACCAGCCTGTAGAACAAGCAATACCGAGGCAAGAATTAGAAAGGCAGTGATGACACCGGCTGCATAAGCCAGTCCATGTAAGCGTTTTTCCTGTTGAGTTGAATTACTGTTAGACGCCAGACTTAGAACTTTTAAGGATAGCACTGGGAACACACAGGGCATGAGATTTAGAATCATGCCTCCTAGCATGGCAAAGACAAACACCAGCATAAGACTCATATCTGAAGAGCTAGATGAGCTGCTGGTTGATTCTGCATTAAGGGCTAACAGCCCAAAATCCGCAGCATTAATACCGTCCGGTACAGCAGTAATTTCATAAGATATTTGTTGCCCGCTAGCATCAGTGACTAATAAGAGTCCGCTTATCTCTTCAGGTGCTTCGTTGAGGCGAGGGTGGTGTCCCTGGGATAATTGTAAACTGGAAAGCTGGTAAGTGATTTCCTGGGGAGAGGTGTAATTAAAAACTCTATGTTCTCCCGGTATAAACCTTATCGAACTGGCATTTTCGAAAACTGCTTCAGTGGCCTGTACCAAGATGTTTAAACTGCCTTCAGTGATAGAAAAAGTAGTATCAAAGCTGACATCACTGCTTGGGATTGAAGCTCGAGTTTTCGCAAAACCTTCAACCCATTGGGGGTTTTGGCTAATTTGTGATTCATCCAAAACCGGTAACGATAAAGTGACGTTGGCTCCGCCAGGAATACAAATATCTTGACATTCTAACCACTGAGCATTGGCACTAATATTCAGGTTTTGGGCCTCAAAAGATTCAGAAATAGTGAGAGGAACTTGCAAAAAAATCTCGTCTTCGTACCCGAAATCAACCAGGTCAGCTGGTAGCTCTATGCGCTTAGGTGTAGGCCAGACAATTTCACCGGCAGTCACCCCTTCAGGAAGCGTCCAGTCAATCTGAGTAGCACGACCAGCATCGCCGGGATTCTTCCAATAGGTATGCCAGTTCTCCATATGCTCGAGGCGTAATGCTACCCATGTATTCTGACCAGGAGCGACGCCCGTCATTTCAGCAACTAGCTCAGCATCGACATGTTCGCCAACAACAACTTGAGCCTGCACAGAAAAACTTAGCAGAATAAGTAGAGAGGCTGATATTTGTGAAAATATAGATTTCATCGACTCAAAAGACTTATTTTTAAATGTAATGTTACAGATATTACTGATTTTTACAGAGTTTATCAGCTTTAGGCCAATTAGAAGTAAGGAAAAATTATGTATTTGAGCTAGTCAGGAGATGTTGGATTTTAGTTTCTTTGGTCACCAGTAATAGTTTTCGCACCATCGTTATTTGAAAAGATCAGACTTTTTACCGATGTTCCATAATCAACATTGAGATAGTTGCGCATGTCGGGCCAGTAGTTTCTTAGCATACCGTGCTCAACTCGCATCGATTGAGGGATTTCAGAAATATCTGCCTCCTGATAAACATAAAAGAATTCTGCTTCCAATTCAGCGCCAACGAGCGCCAGGGGAATCTCTTCATCACCGGTTTTCCAAAGCTTGAATGATTTAGCTAACTCGACGCTCACAAAGGCTTGGGCTGGCAAAGCATCAAGACCTCCATCTTCCTGAACCAAATTACCAAAAGCATGTTCAACATCATGAGCATAAATTTGATGTATGACCTCCAGCCGTTGCGTACGTGGATTGTAAGTGACTGTTGTCAGCAGGGTTTGCTCAAGGTGTGCCTGCACCGGCATTGCAGCCTGAATAGACAGCAATGCAAACAGGATAAGACTATGCAGGCGCATTTATTCCCCGGTTGATTGAAGCGGAACTTGGTTTCCTGAATCGGCTTCCTCGCCTGTTTCGGCCTCCTCCAGTTTGACCAGGAGATCAGCCATTAAATCCCGAACAGGGTTGTTAGAGCGGTAGAGCTCAATCCGAGAGCGTTGAATTTGCTGGGGTATACGATTGTTATTCCTATTGGTATCCGCAATCTGTAACAAAGGATCAAGCTCAACAGCTACGATAGCTTGACTGCTTAATACCATGCGAGTCACTTGGTGAGGGCTTCTGCGCCATATTTCAGCTGGCAGCATCATATCTTCGGTCTCACCATTGGCATATTCAATTCGAAGAGGTAGGGGCATAACCAGGCCGCCGATATTCTCAAAATCCAGAAAATAAACTAATAGGCCCTCAGCGATGGATTGATCGAGTAATTCTAATTCCCAGTCCTCGAGGCTTTCGCGAAAACTGGTGTATTCATTGCGATCAGCATTAGAGACAGTAAATTCGTCGTTTTCATTATAAAAGTCTTCCAGCTCAGGAAATGTTTCGACGCGTTTGGGAAGGTCACTGTTTCGAATCTGCGTTAAGGACACAGGCTCTTCAGCCTCTTCTTCACGCTGGATGGGAAATTCTATTTCAGGATCCTGAGTTGAAATGCTGTATTCACGGATATCACTCAGAGCAATATCAACATGATCTGTGGAATAAAACCAACCACGCCAGAACCAATCGAGATCAACCGCAGATGCATCTTCCAGTGTACGAAAAAAATCGGATGGAGTTGGACGCTTGAACATCCAGCGTTCAGAATATTCCTTAAAGGCAAAATCAAATAAATCCCGTCCCATGACTGTTTCACGTAGTATGGTTAAAGCGGTTGCCGGTTTGCCGTATGCATTATTTCCCAATTGCAGCACAGACTCTGAATTAGTCATGATAGGTACCTGATTTTGTGAGAGCATATAACCAGTAATATTAGCAGGGTCACCTCGTCGCGAAGGATAATCATCTTCCCATTCGCGTTCAGCCAAAAACTGCAGGAAAGTGTTTAGTCCTTCATCCATCCAGGTCCATTGGCGCTCATCTGAGTTCACGGTCATTGGGAAATAAATATGTCCGATCTCGTGGATAATCACAGAAATCAATCCATACTTGGTTCGTCTTGAATAGGTTCTTTCTCCGGTTTCTTCATCTTCTACCGGCCGGTATCCGTTAAAAGTTATCATTGGGTATTCCATCCCGCCGTTTTCCCAACCATTGACTGAAATAGCTACAGGATAGGGGTAGTCGAAAGAGAAACGCGAATAGACATCCATAGTATGTGCTACAGCATGAGTTGAATACTGTGACCATAAAGGTTCAGCCTCTGGCGGATAAAACGACATAGCCATAACAACCGGGTAGTCGGCATCATCTTGCTGATGACCCAGCGCATCCCATATATATTTACGAGAGCTGGCCCAGGCAAAATCTCTTACGTTTTCAGCAACAAAGATCCAGGTTGCTGTATCATCAGTTCCCGTTTGTTGATTCTCCATCGCCTCTTCTGGGGTTACGATAAATATTGGGGTGTCAGAATTCTCAGCCAGTTCAAGGCGATCTTGTTGCTCATCGCTTAATACTGTATCTGGATTTTGCAGGACTCCGGTGGAAGCTACGATATGGTCTGCTGGAACAGTCAAGTGAACTTCAAAATCTCCAAATTCCAGCGTAAATTCGCCAGTGCCAACAAACTGCTTGTTGACCCAACCATCGTAATCAGTATAAGCAGCTATACGCGGATACCATTGTGAAATAGCAAATTGATAAGTATCACTTTCTTCAAAATACTCATAACCACCACGTCCCCCAAGGATACTTTGATTGACGATATTATGTATCCAATCGATTTCGAAGCTAATGCTGTCTCCTGTTTCCAGAGCTTCCTCCAGGTCAACTCGCATCATGGTGCCGTTTATTTGAGTGTTCAGTTCGTTTCCAGCAATTATCTGGGTATTCTGCTCGCTGCTTATTACTTGTTGTACTCGACTGATCTGAAAGCCTCCTTCAAAGTCTTCAAAGGTTCTCTCGCGACGTAAGGTAGAAAATGCAAGGCGATCACTATTGCCAGCAGTTTCGGAGCTACGGCCAATCGAATCATTCTGATAACGATTTTGATCAAGCTGAATCCACAAGTAGCTAAGAGTATCTGGTGAATTATTGGTGTACGTGATGCGTTCAGAGCCCAGGATTCGCTGATTTTCTTCATCTAAGGTTGCCTGAATAAAGTAATCAGCCTGCTGCTGCCAATATTCATTACCAGGAGCTCCTGAAGCTGTACGATAACTATTAGCTGTAGGAAGCACTTCATCCAGTTGACGAAACTTGTCTTCAAAGTCCCCTTTGGTTTGGGTTACCTGTGCTTGAGCAGAAAAACCCAATAAAATCAGGCAGACAAAAAATATATTTCTCATTCTGGAGGCTCCATAGTTTGCGGGAATCTGAAAGTATACCCGTTCTTATATACACAGTGTAATACTGGATTAATATTGTCGAATTGAATTTACAGACCCTAATCGCAATATAGATTTTGTGGGATTATATATATGCATTCAATGCGATTTTAGGGTATATTTTGCCAACTTTATAAAAATAACTAAACGATAATAGGAGGGTTTAAGGTGCATTTTTCTATGAAACGACTGCTGACTTTAACTCTAGTACTTTCTTTTCCCAGCTTAGCTCAGGCTCAAGGTATTTTTGGTCACTGGGATCCCATTATGCATGAAGACATGGAAGAGCGTATTCCAGGCCCATTTGTTGGCGATTATGCTGGGCTTCCAGTAAATGCAGCGGCCCAACTTCGAGCTGACAGCTGGCAGCCTTCATTATTAACTCTGCCAGAGCATCAGTGTAAGCCTCATCCGTCTACCTATGGATTTCGAGGAGTTGGCAATCTGTATGTATGGCAGGAGCTGGACCCTAAATCTCTTGAGTTAGTTAAGATTGGTACACACATTCGCTGGCAGGCCCAGCGCCGCGAAATCTGGATGGATGGTCGTCCACACCCCGATGAAATGGCTCCTCATACCTGGCAGGGTTTTTCGACTGGACGCTGGGAAGGCGACACACTCGTCGTCACAACGACACATTTAAAAGCTGGCTGGATGCGTCGTAATGGTCTAGCTCTGAGTGACCAGGCGACAATGATCGAGCGTTTTATTCCGCAAGGTGACGACGAGACTATTTTGCATATTTATATGGTGCAGGATCCCGTCTATCTGGATGATGTCTTTTTTAAATCAAATGGTTTTTCCAAGCGTGGAAATACAACCATGCAGCCTTATCCTTGCCGACCTGCAACTGAAATTATAAGACCTGCTGGAGAAGTTCCGCATAATCTGCCAGGCCAGTCTACTTACGCTGTTGAGTTTTCAGAAATGCTAGGTGTTCCCATAGACGCTGGCCGAGGAGGAGGTATCACCATGCTGCCAGAATATATGGATGTTGTACGTGAATGGCGAAATGAAAATATGACTGCTGAAGAACGCAATGGCGACGGCAATATTTTTCCAGTAAGAGAGTAACAAGACATTAGCAAACTGTTACTTTAGTAAAAAAACGATAAAAAAGGAGGCAAGGCCTCCTTTTTTATTGCTTTGCTGATTTCCATCAATAAGCCTGCTAAAAAAATTGATTATCTTAAGGCCTTCTATAATTGAAAGGGGAACAGATAATGAATAAGAGATATTTAGCAGGATTTATTGGAATTGCTGCTCTGGCTAGCTGGAATGTTCAGGCTCATGAAGCTGGAGATTTTATCGTTCGAGCTGGTGTTGCCTCTGTTAGTCCGTCTGAAGACAGTGGGGTTATTCAACCGACTGTAGTATCAACAAATGGGCAAGTAAGCATTGATAGCGATACTCAGTTGGGTCTAACCTTTAGCTATATGTTGACTGATAATTGGGCAGTTGAATTACTGGCATCATCACCATTTACGCATACGGTAAATTTTTCTGGTAATTTAAGTGGACTAGGTTCGATTGCTACAGCCAAGCATCTACCACCCACGCTAAGCGCGCAATATTTCTTTGACACTGAAGGTAATATTGATCCTTATATTGGCGTTGGGCTTAATTACTTAATGTTGCTGGAAACCGAGTCAACCGCTAATGGAAGAGCAGTTCTGGATACAGTTGGCACTGGCGGAAACTACAGCATCGATGCTGATGATTCTGTCGGCCTTACTTTTCAAGCTGGTGTAGATATTAATTTAAGTGAGCGATTAATGTTCAATGCGGCGATATGGAAAATGGATATAGGCACAACCATAGAAGTTGCCAATAGCTTGAGAGTTGATCTGGAAATTGATCCCTGGGTCTATATGCTAGGTTTTGGGTATAAGTTTTAATAAACAGGAATACCCTTCAAGACTGAATATTTCTAATATAGACATAAAAAAAGGCAGCTAAATAGCTGCCTTTTTTATTACTTATTGAGTCTTAGTTAGAAGCGACTTCAGTTGAGACTTCATTGACTCGCATCTGGAAAGGCACGCTGTTTACGATGCCCATCACTATATCTGAGAATTTATAGTTGTCTTGAGCTGCTTCACGAACGATTGTTCGTACATGAGGCATATCAAACCATTCTATAGGTCTGGCTAATGCAAATTGCATTAACTTCTCAGTGGTTGTACCCACGAAGATTTCAGGACGTTCCACCAGCCATTCACGCAGTGCTGCTGGGCTACCTATCTCAGTCCCATCAAATAGAGTTTCTACAGGGTTGATCTCAACTTCCCCGTCCATGGTACGGAAGCGCCCAACACCATCGAAGTTCTCCATGGCAATACCGATGGTATCCATCATGTAGTGACATGATGAGCAGACCGGATCAGATCTATGTAATTCCATCAGATCGCGCAAAGACCTTGGCGTTCCGTCGTTAAATCTTTCAAGGTCGGTATTAATATTCGCAGGAGGCTCGGGTGGTGGTGTACCAATAAGGTTAGTCAGGAACCACTTACCACGCGTCACAAGAGAAGTTCTGATGCCCAGAGAGGTCAGAGTCAGAACACTACTGTGTCCCAGAATGCCTTTTCTGTTGTCGTCTTCAATCTCAACTCGACGCATACGGCTGCCAAGAATTCCGGGAATATCATACACTTTAGCCAGATCTTCATTAACAAAAGTATAGTCCGCATTGATGATGTCAAGCACACTTCGATCTTCGTCGACAATGCTTTGGAAAAGCATCTGAGTTTCCTTGACTGAAGCCTGTCTTAAGTTGTCAGTATAATCAGGGAAAGTCAGTGGGTCAGGGACAATAGCCTGCAAATTGCGAAGCAGGAACCACTGTGAAGCGAAGTTAGTCGTTAAATTTTCAGCTTTCGGATCCGCTAGCATACGCATGACTTGATCTTCAAGAACATCTGGGTCGCTTAGTCGGTTTTCAGAAGCAACACTAATCAGCTCTTCATCTGGTAATGAGCTCCAAAGAAAGAATGCTAATCGTGAGGCCAATTCAAGATCACTGATCTGATAAGGCTGTCCTTCGGCAACTCCTGCCGGAGCACTTTCAACTCTGAAAAGAAACTCAGGGCCTGAAATAATACGGCGGATTCCTGTTTCAATACCTTTCTCAAAGCCACCAATTTCATTGCCCATTTCATAGAAGCCTAATAGATCAGATACTTCATTTTCAGTAACAGGACGTCGATAGGCCTGTCTTGCTAAAGTAGAAAGAATCTCATTTGCGCAAGCAAGTTGTTCATCTTCGAGGGCACCTGGCTCACAAATAAAGATCTTTTCACGAGCCGCTGTAATGCCGGTACCAGTAGATTCGAATGGTCCTCTAATTTCAACCTTATCAAGGTGAGGAGGGCCTTTTAATGGGTCCCGGTCAAGTGAAGTACGATCAGGTTGTCTCCATACTTCGCCATTTGGACCGCCAGGAACACGGCTGAAGTTAACGGCGACAGTGTGTTCACCAGCGCTCAAGAAGGAGGTAAATCTGAAACGTTCATCAATTTCCTCAGCTAATTGGAAGCTGTTAGCACTGAACTCACCTTCTTCGGTATCTTTGTAACCACCGAATTCGGCAGTGTGGACAGGTACTTTATCAATAGTAATTGTCAGAGTAGTTGGGTATTCAATACCACGTGCCTCATCCTGAATAGAGCGCCAGAGTTTTGGACTAAATTCATAGGTGCCATCTAAAGGAAAGAAGTGATCAAACACAAGTCCACCAACTGTACCAATAGGCGCACCCAGTACATGTCGGTCCTGACTGGCATCAGAAGGAACACGATATGAGACAAAGTCTGCGGTCATATCAGGGTTGCCTACGGCTAAGGCCGCGACTCGACCAGATGCGGCAACATAACCTTCTAATAATGTTGCTGAAACCTGAAGAGCAGTCGACATATTGTCGAAACCTTCTGCAGAGTCGTCTGAGATCAGCATGGTAGAGGCATCAATATCTAATGCTAATAAATCACGTATGCTGTTTTGATATTCAGTACGATTTAAGCGCGGTAGCACAGGCGCTCCGGGGTTAGGGTTTTCAATAGCTTCTTCGTCAAGTGTTGCTGTTAGAGAAGCAATGAAAGTCTGGCGTTGCTCTGGTGTAGGTTGTGCTTCTCCTAGAGGAGGCATTTGCCCTGTAGTCAGCTTTTTAATAGCTTTTTCCCAGATTTCACCTTCTTCATGAACAAAGTCCGGTGAAGCATATTCAATGGAAAGTCCACCGGTGTAATCAGTTTCATTATGGCAATCGACACAGTAGTCATAGATCATATTCCACTGGTCTTCCAATGGCGGTAGATCTTGTACTGCAAGTTGGGGTGCAGCTTCAGTATTAACCGCGTCATCACCAGAATTATTACAGGCGCTTAAGCCTAAACTTAGCCCTGTAACGATGATCGCGTATAAAGTTCGTTTTCTCATTTTAATTTACCTGCTTTAAAAAATTAGTTTTTATTATTTAAGAGTTTAACTCAAGCTTCCCCTGATTCGCCATCTTCTTTAGGAGGGGCCACATACTCTTCAATAGCGATTCCTTGAGCATTCATGGCCTCAGTCAGAATAGCCATAGTTGATTCATAGATGGGCGTTTCAGGAATTGCACCACCTGGGAACATTGGTTTCTCACCACCTACAGGAGGGACGCCACTAGCGACATCAAGTGCAGTCCGATTGCTGGAGTCTTTTATGCTTAAATCGACACCTTTTTCCAGCAGAAGCTCAACTACCTCATCATTACCCAGAGAGGCTGCGCCATGCAGGATAGAACCATTTTCGCCACTAACATTAATATCTGCACCACTAGCGAATAAGGCATCAATTATAGGCATTTTTTCTTCCAGAGTGGGCTCATAAGTAATAATGTCGCCATTGTTAGCATTTGGTGTACGGTATCCTACGTA
This sequence comes from Pseudohongiellaceae bacterium, assembly GCA_965661005.1. GTDB lineage: Bacteria > Pseudomonadota > Gammaproteobacteria > Pseudomonadales > Pseudohongiellaceae > UBA5109. The sequence goes on along the minus strand of CBFICB010000006.1, from coordinate 64,399 downwards.
AACATTTAACACAGCGGCCAGTGGAGAACTTCCTTGCGCGCTCAGAGTGTTAGGGCTAGCACCATTAGCAAGCAGCATTTCAACATCTTCAAGACGATCACCTATTGCTGCATTAAACAAGGCAGTTTGACCAGAGGTTCCAGGATCTCCAACAAAACCGGTGCTAAATAAAGGGATTGCGCTCTCAGGCATGGAATCTACATCGACGCCCATTTCAATCATGAGCGCAACAAGTTCTTCGACAGTAGTTTGATTGTCATAGTTAGTGGCAGCATGCTCAAAGGCAAATCTTTTGTAAGGGATGTGCGAAATATCAACAAAGGCCCCGTCATTAAGATCGGCTCCGCCTTCAATCAGGATTTTGGCAACATCCAGATTTTCGTTTGTTGCAGCAAAACGCAACGGAGAAATACCTTGTGGATCAAGAATGTTTGGATCAGCACCCAGTTCTAAAAGAACAGCAACGGTTTCAACCCCATTATCGCGTGCAGCGTGATGGAGTGCAGTCAGACCACCATTTGGGAAGTCACCTTGTACACCACCTTGCACAATACCTGAGAATAAGAGTTCTGCAGAGAGGGCATTAACGTCAGCACCATTTTCGGCCAAAATACGAACTATCTCAGCCTGATTGAAAGCAGCTGCCCACATTAGTGGTGTTTGAAAAGTATAGCCATCTCTAGCTTCAACATCTGCTCCAGCGTCAATTAGTGCTCTAACACCTTGTACAGTTCCTGCTTTAGCAGCATTCATTAAGGCTGTATCACCCTGCAGGGTTCTGGCATTGGCATCAGCGCCAGCATCCAACAACATAGAAATAATTTCACCGTTTCCGGCAATTGCAGATTGAATAAGAGGTGTTAAACCATACCTGTTCTGGACGTTGGCATCGGCACCAGCATCTAGTAAGAGGCTTACCATATTGGCTTCTTCATAGTACACGGCCCAGAATAAAGCACTCATGCCATCCGGTTGAGTAGCATTGATATCTTCTGTAGAAATAGAAGCTTCAACACCATTCCAATCCTGATATTCTGCCATGTCTACCAGAGCAGCATATCCAGACTGGGATAAGCCCAGCATCAGGAAAAATGCTACAATTAGCGTTTTAACCCTTTGTAGTATCATCATTATTTACCCCTTTAAGCGGTGTTATTTCCTTGTTAGGAAATGTCTAAATTGTCGTTAAGATCAAATGTACTTGATTGTTTTTAAACTGTTAAAGTTTTATCAATAGCCCAGTCAGAACTAGCTGATATTACTCTTATTTATGTTGTGCCAAAGGCATTTCAACAAAGATAATAACATTATATCTTGGCAGGAGTTAACGTTAAATTGTGCAATAATTGAGATAAATTAAGCTCACTAGCTTGTGTTACTGTTTGTGCAGTATGAATGCCTAGGCAGCCTGTATTTGTTGGCTTTTGCTTAATCTGGAAACTAATAAAAAAGAACAAATTCCTAAAATAAAGAAACCTATAATCAAGGGGTTGACCGTTCCGTTATAAAGATAACCAATGGTAGCTCCAAAGCCTGCGGATAAAAGTGTTTGAATAAAGCCAATAACCGAACTGGCAGCTCCAGCTATATGACCAAGCGGATGAATGGCCATTGTATTGAAGTTGCCAAACAACAGGCCGGCGCAGAAAAAAACCACCAGAAAATAGATGATTAGCAAGACTAGCGGTGGGTTGCCTTCAAAGTACAAGCTAATTGGAAAAAAGAGAGTTGTAGCTGTCACCATGACCAGCAACGAAGTATGGCAAATTTTTTCCATGCCAAATTTATAGACCCACCTAGAATTAGCAAATGAGGCTATACCCAGGCCGAGCGCCAGGAAGCCGAAAACTATAGCGAATGCCTCCCCTAAAGCGTACTGCTCTTGGAGAATTTGCTGGGCAGAGTTTAGATAACCTACAAAAGCCCCAAAAATGAGACCTGAGGCTATGGTATAGCCTCGAGCTATTTTGTTGTTTAAAGTTTCATGCGCAGCCTGGATGATGGGCTTTATTTTAAAAGGGTGCCGATTCTCAGCTTTTAAAGTTTCTTCCTGGCCCAAAGCCAACCATATCAAACAGCCAATACCGATGAGAAACATCACAATGAAAATTACCCGCCAGTGAGCAAATAACAGGATTATTTGGCCTAGCGAAGGAGCCAGGGCAGGACTCAGTATGAAAATGATCATGATAAAGGACATAATTCTGGCCATGGCATTGCCTTCAAATTTGTCGCGAATCATACACATCGTTGCTATGCGACAAGAAGCTGTACCAAAACCTTGTAAAACTCTTCCAAGCAGCATGATTTCAAAACTGCTGGAAAAAATTGAAGCCAAGCAGCCGCAAAGGAATATACCGATACCGAGATAGATCGTTTTTTTTCTACCAAAAGAGTCGGCAAATGGGCCGAAAAACAGAATGCCTAGTGCTAAACCTATAAATAAGGTAGAAATGACAAGTTGAATATCATTGGGATTTTGGACAGCCAGGTCTTCTCCAATTTGCCCTAGAGCAGGCAATATGGTGTCAATTGATATAGCAGTAAGTGACATCAAAAAAGCCATTAGCACAATAAAGGATGATGGACTTTTTTCAGACTGATTTTTTTCGGTCATTAGCTAACTGCTTTTGGTTTAATAAAGACTGGAATTAGTTTAAGGCGAACCTTCTTGTATTGAGTGATCGTTCTGCCCAAGCATGCACAAAAGGCGTAGCATTATACCTAATTGTTTGAGGAATGTTGCTTTAAAAAAACAAGAGTGCTTAATTAGACAAATTTCCTGATAATTTTTTGGCGTCTTTATTTAGCATTTCCATGCGCTTAGACTGCTGATGTATAAACCATGTTTTAAAAGGCAATCTTTTAATGAATTTTGCTTCACCTCTTTTTATTACTTTTTTTATTTACCTGATACTGATTTTATTTCTTGGGATTGCAGCTTATCAGCGCACTCACAACCTTGGTGACTATATATTAGGTGGGCGTAGACTGGGCTCAGTGGTTACAGCTTTGAGTGTTGGCGCTTCTGACATGAGTGGCTGGTTATTGCTGGGTCTGCCAGGCGCAATTTATTTATCTGGCCTCAGCGAAATATGGATTGGTATGGGCTTGCTCATTGGAGCCTATTGTAATTGGTTTTTTATATCCAGACGCTTGCGGGTATATAGTGAACATGCGAAGAACTCATTAACTTTGCCAGATTATTTTGAGAATCGTTTTAATGATGAGACAAAAATATTGCGCATCGTTTCGGCGATCGTAATTTTACTTTTCTTTACCTTCTACACCGCTTCAGGTTTGGTGGGAGGCGCCATACTTTTCGAAACAAGTTTTGGCATAGATTACTCAATAGCCTTAATTTCGGGGGCGTTGATTATCGTGAGTTATACCTTCATAGGAGGTTTTCTAGCAGTAGTCTGGACTGATGCGATACAGGCGATATTGATGTTGGCCGCTTTGATAATTGCGCCAATCACAGTGATTCATGGCTATGGAGGTTTAGGGCAGGTATGGCAACAAATACAGGTGGTTAATCCTGGCAGTCATGAACTGCTTGGTGATCTTAAGCTGTTAGGTTTTTTCTCATTAATGGCTTGGGGTTTAGGTTATGTAGGACAACCGCATATTTTGGCGAGATTTATGGCAGCAGAGAACACTAAGAAGTTGGTATCTGCCAGACGTATAGCCATGGTTTGGATGTTGCTGGTTTTAATTGGTTCTATCGCAACAGGCTTGGCAGGGATAGCATATTTTGGACAACAAGCACTGGAAAATCCCGAAACAGTTTTCATTGCCTTAAGCCAACAATTATTTAACCCCTGGGTAGCAGGGGTTATTACTGCGGCAATTCTGTCAGCAATTATGTCAACTATAGATTCGCAATTATTAGTATCTTCATCGGTGATCAGTGAAGATTTCTATCGAGTGTTTATTCGGCCTGATTCCTCAGAAAAAGAATTATTAATAGTTAGCCGTTTAGCGGTGATGATTATTGCAGTATTGGCTTTAGCTATAGCCAGTGATAGAGAAAGCAGAGTGCTAGACCTGGTGAGTTATGCTTGGGCAGGGTTTGGGGCGGCTTTTGGCCCGGTAATAGTATTCTCATTATTCTGGCGTCATATGACAGCCTTGTCTGCTTTGGTTGCTATGATTGTGGGTGCGATGACCGTTTTAATCTGGTCTAACATAGATGGAGGGATTTTTGATCTTTACGAGATAGTCCCAGGTTTTGTGTTGGCTTCTATCGCTATAGTCACAATAAGCTTGCTAAAACCAATGAGCAACCAGCAAGTTCTTCAGGGTTTTAAAGCAGTTGAAGAGCTTATCAGTCGCTGACTATAAGCATAGTTAAATAGCTAAATGGTGGGCCCAGAAGGACTTGAACCTTCGACCAATCGATTATGAGTCGACTGCTCTAACCAACTGAGCTATGGGCCCTTTCATTCTTTCATTCTTTTATTCTTCGCTAGTTGCTTCATTGCTTCGTTGAAGAAAATCTTCCAAGACATGCGCTATTTGCACATTCATTGGTTGAAAGATTCCCGTCGCCTCGGCGGCAAGCAGCTAGCTGTGCTTAAACTCTTGGATTCTTGTTTAGTTTCAGCCTAATTGTGAATCCCAAAAAGAAGGGGCGCATTATAGTGCGCCCCAGAGGTTGATGCCAGCCTTGCTTAATTTTCGTCCAAGAAACTTCGCAAGTGATCAGATCGGGTTGGGTGCCTCAATTTTCTTAAAGCTTTTGCCTCGATTTGACGAATACGCTCTCGAGTGACATCAAACTGCTTACCAACTTCTTCCAAGGTGTGGTCGGTATTCATATCAATACCGAAACGCATGCGTAAGACTTTGGCTTCTCGAGCGGTAAGACTGCCAAGCACATCTTTGGTTGCTTCTCTAAGCCCTTCATCTAATGAGGAATCAACAGGTGAATCAATGTTGGCATCCTCAATAAAGTCACCCAGGTGAGAATCTTCATCATCTCCAATAGGTGTTTCCATGGAGATAGGTTCTTTTGCAATTTTTAAGACCTTGCGAATTTTGTCTTCGGATAACTCCATACGCTCACCCAGTTCTTCAGGTGTTGGTTCGCGACCTTTTTCATGCAGCATTTGCCTGGAGATACGATTAAGCTTATTGATAGTTTCAATCATGTGAACTGGAATACGGATAGTTCTTGCCTGGTCAGCAATTGAGCGAGTAATTGCCTGACGAATCCACCAGGTGGCATAAGTAGAAAATTTATAACCACGACGATATTCAAACTTGTCTACTGCTTTCATTAAACCAATATTGCCTTCCTGAATAAGATCAAGGAACTGAAGTCCTCGGTTGGTGTATTTTTTGGCTATGGAAATAACTAGACGCAAATTCGCCTCCACCATATCTTTTTTGGCGCGACGAGATTTAGCTTCACCAATAGACATCTGGCGATTGATATCCTTGATTTCCGCGATGGTTAATCCTGTTTCGGACTCAACCAAGGATAGTTTGCGTTGCGCCCTGACGACCTCAACTTTAACTTTAGCCAAAGACTCTGAATAGGGCTTGCCTTTCAAGTAAGGCTCAATCCATTTCTGATTGACTTCATTGCCAGGAAACTCCTTGATGAAAGTAGAACGAGGCATTTTCCCAGTACGGACCACTAGTTTTTGGATATTTCTTTCATGCCGCATAATACGGTTGAGTATGCCTCGAATGTGCTCAAGCAAAGGATCAAACTGTTTTGGAATCAATTTGAAGTATTTGAAAATTTCTCCTAAAGCAGCTAGAGCAGCAATTCCTTTTTCATGTCTGCGGCCATATTTTTTAAGAGCACGTTCACTGGCACTATAGGATTTTTTAAGCTCGGCAAATCGTATCTTTGCTTCTTCCGGATCTGGGCCAGTACTTGCTTCATCATCATCTGTGGCACCAGCTACGACTTCGTCATCATCACTATTATCATCGGCATCTTCTTTTTTCTCAATATCTACTTCAATGGGAGGAGGGATAATGTCATCATCATTAGTGTCGAGATAGCCGGTTAGAATGTCACTGAGTTTTCGTTCTTCTTTTTCATACAGGGCATATTCATCAAGGATGTATTGGACTGTTCCCGGAAAGAAGGCCATGGCTGCCATGAGCTCGCGAATGCCCTCTTCAATACGTTTGGCAATAACAATTTCACCTTCCCGGGTCAGTAACTCTACTGTTCCCATTTCTCGCATATACATGCGAACGGGGTCCGTTGTGCGTCCAGCTTCGTTTTCTACTGCAGCAAGTGCGGCAGCAGCTTCAGCGGCAGCAAGCTCATCCGTTGATTCATTCTCAATCATGAGCAATTCATCAGCATCAGGGGCGGTTTCATAAACCTTGATGCCCATGTCATCAATCATTTGTATGATGTCTTCAACCTGATCCGGATCAGAAATGGACTCTGGCAAATGGTCATTCACTTGCGCATAGGTCAGGTAAGATTGCTCTTTTCCTTTTGCAATCAGGGCTTTGAGGCTGGATTGTTGAGTGCCGATATCGCTCATATGATTAAGTTACCTATGATATATCCTCTGAAAGGAATGGAATATTAGATGATTGGAGCATAACCGCACATTATAACTAAGCTGTTAATTTGATTCTACTTTTTACTGGGTTTTAATCACTTTTAAATAGGTCCAAAGTACAAAAAATCAAGCTTTTTGCATAATTCAATGCTTTTTGGCTGCAAAGCTTTGCTTGCCTTTAGCAATGAGCGCTTCTCGTTCAGCAATTCTGGCTAAATATTGCATGATTTCTTTAAACTCATTTTCAATTCCTGTTGAGGGTGTAATTTGCTCTCGGTCCTGCAATTGAATTAACTGAGAGCCTATAGCTGTGTCATAAACCCTTCCTAACAGTTCATGTGTGCTGGTATTAGGAAATTTTTTAGCCAAATCGATCACTTCAAACAATAAATCAATGTCATTACTTTTGAGTTCTTTGATGGATGTGCTTACTTCAATCTTGCTAGCTATTTCAGGCTTTAGCAAAATTAGGTTGACTGCTTTTTTACAAGCTGAATGCGTTGATTTATTACGGGTTTTTGGAGCGACATTTTCAGCATGTTCTTTTACCGGGACTGTTGGCTCAAAAGGAGACTGCTTTGGAGCATAGGGGTGCTGATCTACTTCCGTGGCACTAGTGCCGCTCATTTTATTTAAAGTGCTTAAATCAACACCCGTCGTTCTGGCCAACTGGTCGAGTATTAGCCGACGTAGCAGAGCATCGGGGAAGAGTTTGATAAGTGGCATCGCAAGCGTTCCCAGTTTAGCTCTTCCCTCCAGAGAGTCCATATCAACTTGAGCACAGAGATTTTCGAAAAAGAATTCAGCTAATTGAGTGGCTTTTTCAATAGAATCTACAAAAGCTTTTGAACCAATTTTTCTAACCTGACTATCAGGATCTTCGCCATCTGGTAAAAATAAAAAGCGTGCACTTCGTCCGTCTTCCATTAAAGGAATTGCTTGCTGTAATGCTCGCCAGGCAGCATCTCGACCTGCATTATCCCCATCGAAACAGAAAACAATTTCTGGCACTAACTTAAATAATCTTTTCAGATGGGAAGAAGAAGTTGCTGTGCCCAGAGTTGCAACGCAATAATTGATATTGTTTTGGGCTAAAGCAATTACATCCATATAACCTTCTACAATCAAGATGCGCTCAAGTTTTCGAACCTTTTGTTTTGCTTCATATAGTCCATAGAGTTCCTCCCCTTTATGAAAGACCGGTGTTTCAGGAGAGTTGAGGTATTTTGGTTTGTCGTCACCAATAACTCTACCGCCAAAGGCTATCACGCGGCCTCGCTGATCTCTGATAGGGAACATAATACGATTTCGAAAACGATCGTAGACTGGGTTGCGTTTATTTTCAGGGTTCTCAATTAATAAACCGGCATCAAGCAAGTTCTTTTTAGTAGCGGCTGTATTGCCGAGATGCTCCAATAAATTTTGCCAACCTGGAGGGGCAAAGCCAAGCTTAAAATCGCGCGCTATTTCTCCAGTTAAACCACGATCTTTCAAGTATTTAATGACAGATTTTTTATCGGGGTGTTGCCGCAACTGCTGTTGATAATAGTTTGAGGCCTTTTGCAAAATATCAAAAAGTTCCTGGTTCTTTTCACGCTGTTGTTGAAGCTGAGCAGATTCTTCTCTCGGAACTTCCAGGCCCATACTGTTTGCTAGAGATTCTATCGCTTGAGGGTATTCAATGTTCTCATAATCCATGACAAAACCAATGGCATTGCCTCCTTTGCCGCAACCAAAGCAATAATAAAACTGCTTGTCTGGTTCCACGGAAAACGATGGTGTTTTCTCCTGGTGAAAGGGGCAAAGGCCGCTGTAATTTTTGCCGGTTTTTCTCAGGGTGACACAGGCTCCTACAACATCCACGATGTCTGCTCGTGAAAGAAGGTCGTCGATGAATGATTGTGGGATCAATCCTGCCATTTTTGAAATCTGTATATTGTTGTGTTGTTACTATCGCGCTTGCATTTTCATCGATAAAAATATTTTATTCCATAGTCACTGGCTATTACTAAGCCTTGCTGGGTCAAAATATTTTGCTCCAGACTAGCTGAGCTTATGATGCAGCTTTAGTGGAGTCTGGTCTATAAAATCGTATGCTTCATAAATCTTTTTGCGGTGGAAAAATACGGATCTTACGGAAACATCGTCAATACCTTGCTGAAGATAAAAGCCTCTAAGCGAGCTTTTAAGCACCCACACAATTACACCGGAACTCTATGAAAGAATAACTTAAAAACGAAAAAAGTGTTTTAAAAAAATGTAAAGAGTCAGGAAAGTTTGGCTTTAATAAGACCGCTTACTTGTCCCATGTCGGCGCGCCCCATAGCTTTTGGACGCACGATATTCATGACGGCTCCCATGTCTTTCATGGTAGCTGCACCGGTTTCACTGATAGCATCGTCTACTATGCTGGCGATTTCTTCTTCGGTAAGAGCTGCAGGCAGGAATTCCTGGATAACATCAATTTCGGCTTTTTCAACATCGGCCAAGTCCTGGCGGTCCCCAGCTTCATATTGTTTTATTGAATCTCTTCGCTGTTTGAGCATTTTATCTAGAATACCGAGAATACGGTCATCTTCAAGCTCGATGCGTTCATCGACTTCAATTCTTTTAAGTTCAGCAAGCATTAAACGAATGGCAGACAGGCGAGCTTTATCTTTGGCGCGCATGGCATCCTTCATGGCTTCACTGATTCTGGATTTCAAGCTCTGCTCAGTCATGTAAAAGGTGTTCTATCTTGGGTGAGGTTTAGTAGAGGCGTTTAGTTCTTCGCGTTTCGCGTGAAACTTTCTTCGCATGGCGCTTTACAGCTGCAGCAGCTTTACGCTTACGGATAGATGTAGGCTTTTCATAGAATTCACGGCGACGAACTTCAGCCAGAATGCCGGCTTTTTCGCACGAACGTTTAAAGCGACGCAAAGCGACATCAAATGGCTCGTTTTCTTTTAATCTTACTACAGGCATTTATGCTCCGAAGTTTTGTTGTACACGTAATTAGGGCGGCGATTCTAAAGCCTAACGCCCCGAAATGCAAAGGTTATCAACGAGAAATCAAATTCCCAGTGCAGTGGGCAAATATATGCCTCAAGAATCCGTAATTAACGCTTATCAACAACAAAGAGCCCGTTCTTTACGACCAGATCAACCTTAAGTAAATCAAAAATGTCCGTTTCAGGATCGCCGTCAACTAATACTAGATCGGCAAACTTGCCGGCTTCCAGAGTGCCAATTTGATCTTCCATCGCTATATTAATAGCGGCATTTTGTCCCATGATTCTGAGGATATCTTGCTCGGAAAATACCAGGAATAAGGATTTCAATTCATGTTTCAAGGTCAGGCTGGGCTCAAATCGAGTATCAGTACCAAAGCCATAGATAACGCCTGCTTCCCATAGTAGACGGGCATTAACAGGACCCTGACCGGCGCTGGAAATTGTATCCCAAGGGAAAGGCAGGGCATCTCTGAAGATAGATGCATTGTTTTCATCATAAAAGGGTACAAAAATGCCTAGTGTTGAGGTCATCGGAATATTTGATTCTGCTATCTGCTGGGCTTCTTCCAATGTCAGCATGCCTATATGAGGAGTATGAACCAGCTGGTCAACTCCCGCCCTCATTGCCGCAAGCGTATCAATAACGGTAACGGCATGAGTGATGGTACGGATTCCCAGACGCTGAGTTTCTTCGACAATCATGGAAAGGGCTTCTTCTTCCGGACCGCCTGGAGAAATATTAATGACATTTTTAGCGGCATCAAAACCTCTATCAAACAAAGCTTGGACCTGCCCGCGAACGACTTCTTCCGGTAATGCCGGCATTGCCTCGGTTGCTCTTAAAGGGGGGCGGGCATTATCAAAACGCGCAGGGTCACCTTCTATACTGGCCATGCCGTTGGCTGCAGCCAGGCCCGTAAATTGCGCCGCAACTATGCGCGGCCCCAAGATATCTGCTTCAGCTGTCATTCGTCTGAGTTCGAGAATTTGTTCGGGGGCATCACCAGCTGATAAAAGAGTCGTGAAGCCAGCCTCAAGAAAGGCCTGCATATCTGTTTCTGCCTGATTTTCCAACCACTCTGCGGGATCTGCGCCTGTAATAATATGGCGATGGGCATCAATATAACCAGGCATCAGAGTTCGCCCCTCAGCATCTATTGTTAATGCGCCTGCAACATTAGAGTCGCCATTATTGACCGAAATAATTCGCTCACCCTGAACAACTATTGATCCACGCTCAATAACACCGCCCATGCCATCTAATATTTTTGCGTTATTGATGACAAAACCATTAGCAGGAATAGCGCTTGTGGTGAGATCGGTAATCGTTGGTGCTTCCAGCGCATTCGAGGTGGCAAGGCTTTGCTCGGCAGCTTCTTGAGAACAGGCAGTAATAGCCAGCATCGAAATTAGAATTAAAATTATTTTTTTCATCATAAGCACCCATTTGGATTTGTATAAAACTCATTAAAATTTAAAGCATGTGTTTGTTAAAGACGACACCTGATAGTAAGTCAGTTATATCACTTTCTGGAACTCCCTATCTATAAGAGATTAATCTATAGGAGATTAATATGAATAATAGTATCGATATTCTATAGGTTCTAGAGGCGTCAACTCTCCAGATATTAACAAAGGTCTGAATTTAGTTAATTCAATTTGTCTTTCAAGAAAATTTTGAATTCTTGAGTCATCATTTCCACTACTACTTAAGATTGTCATATCGCTGGCATTTCCTAACTCGTCTATAGAGAAACTGATATCGATATAACCCAGGTAATTCGGATTTTGGATAAGCCCCATGCTACCAGATGTTTGGAGTGTGGCAGGGAATGCCGCTATTCGAGGTATCGCCACAGGAGCAACTGGAGCTACCGCAGCATCAATGCTGGCATCGTTAAAACCCTCGTTGCGTAAGACTTGATAGGCTGACTGATAGGCTTCTCCTGCGGGCTCAATCCTGCCATATGCTAATTCCCAGTCGCCTAAATCAAACAAGGCCAATGCCTCTTGCTCAGCTCCAACTCCTTCAGCTGTCTGTATCAGGTTGAAGACATATTCCAGAGCAGCTTTACCCACAGTGTAACTTTCATCACGGCGCTGTTCTGAATTACGTATGGCTTCTTCACGTGAATTGTTATAGTTCGGGTTGAACACGTTCTGTTCTCTTTCATAATTCATTTCTTGTTCGGCATGGTAAGACAGTCGTGCAATTCTTCTTGCTACATCTACTACCATGCTAAGAGTAGTGTTACTGCTATAACTGGTCTGGTATTGCTCATATAAATTTTCAAGTTTACGTAAACGTATATCAATAACATCATTGATGTTGACGTCGCGGACATCACCATTGCCTATCGCTTCAAGCATATTACCGCGATTACTAATATTGCTATTGTCGACATCAGTTGTTCCAGTTCCAACTCCGACTTGCCGACGGGCTCGTTGAGAGGATGTCAGGCGCGGAATAAATCCTGGGTTCTGAGAGAAATAGCCATCTCTGAAATAAGCAGAGCTATACCAGTTCGCCAGATTTGTCATAGCGGAATACATTTCGGGGGAATCAGAGGCAAATTGTTCAGATCTGAGTTCATAGAGGAATTCTTCAATTTCAGTTATTTCAGATAGATTGTTCAACTTCAAATGACTAAGGATAGACTGCTCAAGCATGGGGGCTTGCTGTAGACTATCTTCACCATAAATACTCACGGCAATAGCTGCTGCCTTATCAAAAGTTGCTATGGCATCTTCATGCTGATCAATGAATTGTTGAGCTAATCCAAGGGTGTTGAGTTGTGTTATCAATTCTGGGTCATTGGGGTTGGACTCTTCCAAAGCACTTATTTCTGATTGAAATCTGGGGATCGCCTCAATGGCAGATTGTCTGTCACCCTCTGATATACCGCCAGCGTTAAGTGTTATTTGATCAGCTTGATCCAGAGGGACAGGTGTAAAAAAGAGGTTAGCTAATTCAATATTTTGCGCATGACCTGAGCTGCACACAAAGAAATTAAAAATAATGCACACACAATATAGAGGAGCTTTTTTATTTTGTCGGGCTTTGGAATTTTTCATATTGAGTTTTTTATTTTTAATTATTGTTTGTAATCAGCTCAGTATTCTTGCTGAGAGAAATTCATATTAAAAATTCCTATACCTATCCTATACCTGTGTAGATAGGTACATATGGATAAAATAAATTCTGGAAAATATCCCGATAGTTATTCATCACTCTCCATAAGCATAATAATAGCGAAGATTGACTTGCCCCTGGCCCATCAGGGTTTGGTTATTAAAATGGGGTCTAAATTTTGCCAGCTTGAGCTTGGATTGAATCAAGCTTTGTATGCTCCAGATTTCTTGCAAGGCGTCTTCTTCATCTTGATAGTCATCCATGCTGCTTGCGAGAAATACAATATCATCAGCATTGCCTTGATTATCAATGGTAAAGCTTACATCTACATAACCTTGATAATTCAAAGTGGCATCTTCTGAAATGCCAGCACTTCTTCTCGTGAACATATGAGTTGCCATACGAGGAATTTGCAGGGGCAGAGGGCTGTTAAAAACTTGATTAACAGCTTCAACTGACATGCTCATTTCATCTTGCATTACTGCATAGGCTTCCTGATAGGTGTTTTGCGCCGAAGGAATCTTGCCATAAGCGAGGTGCCAGTCACCTAATTCTATTAAAGCAGATGCCAAGAATTCGGGGCGTGCTTCGACGGCTTTCAATAAGGTAATAACATATTCCAGAGCATTTTTGCCGCTATCATAACTTTGATTCAGTCTTTGCTGAGAGTTCCTGTAAGCCCGCACTCTCGAATTAGCATAATTCCAATTAGAATTAGGGTTCTGCCTTTCAAAATCCATTTCTTGTTTGGTGATAAATGATAATTCAGCAATACGGCGGGCAGTTTGCACAATCGATCCCACGTCGGGCTGTTCAGCAGCATAGATATTATATTGAAGGTCTTCATATATACTGCCTACTTTCAATAACAGAGGGTGCTCTATATCTCTTGGACCTATGTCTCTGATATTGCCATTCAAAATGTTTTCAAACTGGGCGTTGTTTGGATTAGACATGAATCTATTAATTGCAGAATTATCATCAATCATTTCAGACGTGGCCCTGGTTGGTCTTGAAGTCTGATTCATTACCATTTGTAAATTTTGCCGAGGGCTTTGAAAGTTGCTTCTAAAAAAATTAGCGATATACCATTTTGTCAGCGCAAATGTTGCATTCACCATTTCAGGGTCGGCTGCACTATAATTTTCCAGGTGAAGATAGTGACTGTATTCATGCCATAGACCTGCATTTTCCAAATCACCTAGCGCCAGATAGCTTTGAATAATTTTTTCAAGCAGCGGTAGTTGATTTAAGTTATAGAGGCCTCCCTGAATTTTGTTAATTTGGATGGCGCTATCATAATGACTGATGGCTTCTTCATGTTGTCCAAGAGATCTATATGCATCTCCCAGCCCAGTAAACTCCTCAAGTAATTCAAAGTCATAAGGGTCACTGGTGTTCAGTTGAATATTATTGATGGCATCTTTATAGCGTTCTATTGTTCGAAGCAGATTAATATTTTCTTCACTGTAAATTTCTTCGTTAGATGGAAGGGGTATTAAGCTATCCGTTGGTAATCTGATTTCAAAAATCAGATTGGAAGGGTCAAATAAAGCTTGAGAATATGTCGCGGCAGCAGACAGCCCCATCAAGAAGATGATGACTAATTTGAGTGATGCCTTGCTGGCCATGTATATTGAGGGACGAAATAATTTCCCCATTGGATGTTAGCCCCAGTCTCTCAAGGTAACTAACTGCAAAAATAGTTACATTTCTTTCATATGCGTTTTACAAACGCTCTGTGGAGGCAGAATAATCCTGTTTTCCTGGGAGGTCTATAGTATTTGAATGGTTTTCCTTATTTTATGCCGCTTTTTAGCAGGCGCTATAGGGATTAGCAATCAGAATAAAATTAACCTTGGTCATTCTATATGCATAATGATTTTCTCAATTGATTGGTGGCACTTTCGAGTAATCGTTTATATACTAGGTGGCTGTTATAAAAAGGGAATATTTAGTTGGAGTTGAAAAAAAATGAAAAGATCAATATTTAAAGCAACAGCTTTCACGCTGGCCCTATCCTCCCCATTGACGGCTTTGGCGCAGGATTTTGTGGGATGGCTTGATTATGGTGAAGGCGATGCCCAATGGCAAAACAACAAACAGCGCTTGCAAGCATTTGGTGAAGAGTTTGATACCGCTTTTGAAATGTACCAGTATCTGGAACAACAGGCTGGTGGCGGTGATCAGTTAAGCTGGGAAGATATGGCTCGTCCGGAATTTGACTGGTCGGGTATTTATACTAGAACTAGGGGCGGCCTGTCTTTTGACCCCGATATCCCTGCCGATCAAACTACTGCCCAATTAACAGAAGCTGGTATGGCAGCAAGGCAGGTAAAAATAGATCAAATTACTGCTACTGGCGGTGAATATGATCCAATTTCAGATTGCCGTCCACCAGGCCACCCTCGCTGGGCGAGTGAACCTTTTTTACATGAATTTATTGTCACTCCTGACCAGACATGGTTAATTAATGAGATGGTAAATGATGTGCGCCGAGTCTATACCGATGGCCGAGCACATACAGCACCGGAAGATGCTTATTCAACATGGAATGGCGATACCATTGGTTTTTGGGATGACGATATATTGGTCACTCACACAACCTATCTTAATGCAGGGCAATACCAGCGTGGAACACAGCCTGATTATTCAGATCAAGTAGAAGTAGTAGAACGCTGGCGCAAGATCAGTGGTATTTTACTTGAAGCTGACTTCTGGGTTTTTGATCCGGTCAATTTGACAGAGCCTTGGTACTCACGTCAAAGCTGGATTGAGCTCGAAAATGACGACACCTTACTGAGAATTCGGTATTGGTGGTGTGGCGAGAATGTAAATAACGAAATTATTATTCTTGAAGATGGCACTAGCCAATTTTCGGAATTTGATTTTCTAGATGGTTTATAATATCCAGTAACAAATATAAAAATTGATATCGATATTGAGGAGAAAGATTATGAAAAAACATTTAATTACAGGACTTGCTCTCCTGTCTTTTCTGAGTTTCCCAAGCTTTGCGCATCACTCTGGAGCGATGTTTGACTACACTCAGCTGATTGAAGTTAGCGGCGTAGTGAAGCAGTTTCAATATACTAACCCACACTCATGGCTGATTATTGATGTCACCAATGAGGATGGTTCAGTAACAACCTGGGGTTTCGAAGCTGAAGGTCCAAGTTCATTGTTAAGAGCAGGTATCAGGCGTAGTGATCTGCCACCAGGTACACCTATAACTATTCGTGGTAACCCACTAAGCGATGGACGTCCTGCAGCGGCATGGTTTGATGCTGTTGTTAATGGTGAAACTATGAACCCTTTGAATGGTTTTGCTATTAATCCTGCTGACGAATAAACACTAGTCAAAGCACTAAAAAAGACCAGCCTAGTGCTGGTCTTTTTTTTGGTTTGCTAAAATCTATTAAGGAAAAAATTCATATTTTCCAGCGCTGACAATTGCACCAGTGTGTAAAAAAGCATAAATTCAGACAGGAGCTGATAAAAATTCTAGCTTCAGGTTTTTAATTGACGACAATATAAAAATAATTGTGAATAAAAATTCCCCACTAAGTTTTTTTTACCGCACCAGCTTTCTAGCTCATAGACGCCTGAGATTGCTTATTGGCTTTTCAATGTTGTCATTTGGCGCTTATGCGGCTGAATCTGATCTAGAGGCTGCATTATCGGCATATGAATCCGGTGATTTTGCAACAGCGCTTATACAATTTACTGAGTTGGCAAATCAAGGCAATATTGAAGCTCAGGTCAGGCTTGGCAGCATGTATGACAATGGAGAAGGCGTTGATGAAAATGTTGTAGAGGCTAGCAGATTATTTCAGTTGGCAGCCGATGTAGGTAATGCCGAGGCTCTTGTGGCAATAGGGGATAGGTATTTTGCTGGATTAGATGGAATTCCAAACCCCGATGAGGCATATCGCCTATACCAGCAAGCCGCCGAACAAGATTACGCTCCTGCCCATATGAAACTTGGCAATATGTACTTTAATGGGCAGGGAGTTGATACAGATCTTGATCAAGCAGTAAATTTTTATACAAGCGCAGCAGATTTGGGAGATGAGCAGGCTTTAGTGGCATTGGGTAATCTTTATTTGACAGGCCAAGGAGTGGAATTCGATTTGGATGAAGCTGTTCGCTTATATCAACAAGCATCTGCACAGGGCTATGCGCCAGCTCAGGTTAATCTGGGTAATCAATATTATATCGGGCAGGGTGTAGATCAGAGTTTTGATAAAGCGATAGAACTGTATGAGTTGGCTGCTGAGCAGGATTATGCACCAGCTCAAGTCTATTTAGGTAATATCTATCTGGAAGGAGCCGTGGTCCCACAGGATTATGATCTGGCTAGAAGCCTTTTTACTGAAGCGGCTGATAAAAGTGATGATGAAGCTATTTATATGTTGGGAGTTTTATTTGAATACGGTTATGGCGTAGATGAAAACTATGATCAAGCTTTAAGGTTTTATGAAAGAGCAGCTGATTTTGGTAGCGCTGAAGCTCAATTTACGCTTGGAGTAAAATATGACACGGGACAGGGTTTTCCTCAAAACTCCACTATTGCTGCCAGTTTGTATCAACTTGCTGCCCAGCAAGACTTTGTTCAGGCTCAAGTAGCCTTAGCCAATAAGCTCTATTTAGGTGTCGGTGTTCCTCAGAACTATGAAGAAGCAGCTCGGTATTATAGTTTGGCAGCTGAGCAGCAGAACCCAGAAGCACAAACCAATCTCGCTGTTATGTATATTAATGGGGAGGGAGTAGAGCAGGATATTGATCAAGCCATTAGCTTGTATAGTCTTGCAGCTGAACAGGATCATCCCCAAGCTCTATTAAATCTCGGCTGGTTATATTCTAACGGCCTTGGTGTTGAACAAAACCTGGCTGAAACGGTTCGGTATTACCGTTTGGCGGCTGAGCAAAATAATGTTCAGGCAATGTTTAATCTTGGCATTATGTACAGCAATGGAGAAGGAGCCGATCAGGACCATCAAGAAGCAGTATCTTTTTACAGGTCTGCTGCAACTTTGGGTTATGCTCCTGCGCAGGCTAATTTGGCAGTTATGTATGTGAATGGTTTGGGCGTAGAAGAAGCCTCATTGCCGACAGCTTATATGTGGGCATGGCTGGCAGCCGAACAAGCATACGCCCAGGCTGGCATTTATGTTCAGGCTCTTGAACAGGAATTAAACGAAGAAGAAATATCGAATACTCAAGCAAGAGCTCGAGCATGCACCGCCAGCAATTTCAGTGATTGCTAATTTATTCTAGAACAAACTGCAGGGCCTAGGATCCCACTTTGAATCATCAACTTCACGCTGAAAGTTTGAGCTGGTGATGTATTCAACTAATAGATTGACAGGGTCACGCACAATCGTCGTTACAATTAGCCATTCTGTCCCATCAGGCTCAGTGAGGGTGTTGAAATATTCTTCAATAGAGGTCTCCTCGCTATAAGGAACGCCATTCTTGCGCAACATGCCAGGGCTTAAATTGCTGGTTTCTACATAGAGTTTGCCGCCAGCGGGCTCCAACACTGGAGCAGGTTGTTGTGTGAAACCACTTCCTACCTGTCCAGGATTCAGTAATGCCCTTTCGGGGTCAAAACCGCCGGCATATTGCCACTGTGCAATTGACTGTCCTTGCAGGCTTGGTGTGCCAGAAGCAGGAATATTGTCGAAATGTAATAAACGTATCTGCTCACCGGCGTCAGTGTCTATTCTTAAAGTATCACCATCTGTCCAGCTAATTCTAAGTCGGCCGGGTTCACGCATTATTCTGCCAGCACCATAAGCCTGACAAGCCTGGCCACTGTTTTCAATTTGCTCCAAATCTACAGAACGTGCAGTTTCTTGTGCCCTTTGTGTCAGGGGGAGGCCATCAAAATTTCCCACAGGCGGCGTAACCATGCGCATATGCCAGTCTTCGGTAACGACTGAAACCCATGTGCCAGTAAGTTCAATGGGGGCGAATTGCTGATAGATAGATTCGTTTTGCGATTGAGCATTAAAAGGGAGGACTATAAGTGCACCAGAGATACAAAAGCTGAATACCTTTCTGAAAAAAAAGTGAGAAAACATTGTCTGAAACTTAATTCGCATAGTTTTATAATATCTATTGGAATTCTGGATAAACTGCTTCCAGAAACATATCCACGGTCCACTCAGGTCTGTTATAGCGACTTTCCCAGCCTAAAACTGGTCGAGCTTGTTTTACTTGTTCGAGACTTAAACCCTCTTCAACTATCAATCTCTGCAAACGATCTCTAATGATATAGGTCATGTCACGATACTCGACCAGATCAGCTTCATCTGAAATGTAGCCATGCCCTGGAATTAGGTAAGTGCCGCCTTCTGCGAGATCATCAGAAATTGTGATATCCAACATTTTATCAAGCGCAGCAATAGTTCCCTCTAGGCTGCCCCCCAGGCTTGGGTTGATTAAGGGAAGTCCGGTATTAGTGAACACATCTCCGCTGACCAATACATTTGAGCCTCGAAAATAGACTATGCTATCACCATCACTGTAAGCCTTTGGCATGTGAATAATATCGATAGCTTCTCCATTAAAGATCTGGCCTCGTTGCGGCTCATAATATCCATCTGTTGGCCAAGAAAGTTGGGTATGGATTCGTTCACCATTACTATCTCTGTCAGTGCTCATTCGAAACAATACATTTTCCTGCGAGATAATATTTATTCGGGCGCCACGTTCTGCTCCACTTGTTGAGCCGCCGGGTAATATCGCCAGTTCTGAATTTCCTCCAATATGCTGCGGAGCAATTGACGTGTTAACGATGTAACGAATTGGGCGATCAGAAATTGTTGCTATCGCAGAAATGACGTCTTCACCAAATCCATTTGCGCCAGTATCAACGACAAAGACTCCCTGATCGGAGGCTTGGACAGCAATATTTCCTCCTAGCCCAGCGATAAGCCAAACATTACCCTGTACATGAATAATTTCCAGTTCGCCACTTACTGGTGGTTCCGATGGCATGCTCTGGGCAAACAGTGCTGATGATTGAATCAGGCAAAACAGGCCGAGGAATAGAAGGCGAGTTCTCACGAGAAATTGTGGGTTAATTGGGACCATCTTATAACTGATCTCTGAATTCTGGATAAGCCGTTTCTTCTCCACCTAAGGTGGCATCAACAGGAACTCCAATTTCATTTGCCCACTCACCAATAAAAGGGTTTTCACCGGGAAGGTAATGAGGAACATAATGTTTTTCCGGTCTGGCAATTTCAGCCCGATTTAAACATTCTTCAAATACACCTTGAGAAGTATCAGCAGCTTCTACTCCAAAGCTTGTTGTAGAAACTCCGCGTGGTGCAATAATGAAGTCAGCAGATTTAATGTAAGTGTCGCTTAGATAGTGGGGGTCATCCACAAACCAGGTAATGGTCAGAACATCATCGTTACGTTGGTAGTAGGTATAGACTGTCGCTTGATCACTTGTAGGTACCCCGTTTCGGCGTACCCAGCCCCACTTAAGATGTGTTGTCTTAGTAATTAAGGTGCCGTTCTCCCAGCGCCCGGTTGTGAAACCGGCCCAGGTATGAGGAGCATATTCTGAAGGGTGCTCCCGACCGTCCATCCAGATAGTCCTGTCAGCCCGTCTAAAAGTACCGCCCACTGTGTAGGAAATGGTATCCAGATTGTAATCCAGCTGAGCAGCGATTCTTAGATTGGCTGGTCCCCAATAAGAATAGGGAGTGGGATGCCTCATGCAGACATGTTCCGGAACACCAAGCAAAGCGCTGTCATAGGCCAGAGCTCTGGAAAGCGCTTCTTCATTAAGAGGAATGCCCAAATAGTCTACTACCGGAGGTCCATCAGCGCGCTCTATGGCATCTTCAATGAAGCCAAAGAGTGATGTAATACCACCCAGCGAAACTCCAGGAGCAGGCTGGTTCCAGAAACCAACAATATCTGATTCCTGAGCATTCAGGCTACCTACCTGGCACAGAAGTGCCAGGAGGATGGCTTTCTTAAACATGCAGGATTCCGATTTCTTAATCAATAGCGAAGCAATAATAGCGGCCGGTGCCACCAGTATTGACTAATGCCTGTTGACTGCAACCTGCAGAAGGGTGGGCAGTTGCCCAAGGAGAAACTCCAGGTCCCAGAGTGCGGCGGTCGATATGTCCTAGCATCGCTGTACCTTCATCACCGGAGGTCCAGTTGTTGCATGTCATATCGTCCCCTGCCGGATAAGCCATACCATTTGCGTCTGATCCAGTCAGTGCATCATGTTCAACGTTTGGCGTAATTTGAAGTTCCAGAGGTAAAGGTGTTCCGTCATCATCAAGACCAACATAAGGAACAGGTCTACCATGTTCATCCAATGCTGTTCGAACACTGAGCCTGTTGTCATCTTCGTTATGCAGTTCATCCAGATTTCGGGCAATCATATCGCCATTGGCGTTGTACCAGGGGCCTGTGCCAATTCGGTCACGGGCATTAACTGCATTCATACCCTGAGTGCTTAAATAAGCATGCCAGGTTTGATCACCAGCACCGGCTACAGAGGCTAAAGCTTGACAGCGAGCGTCGGCACCTGCCAGTCCGCCCAAGTTACCACCTTGGCCTGAGCCAGCGCTGGTAACGAAAAAATTCATCTCTTGAGACATAGCACTTGTACTGGAAAACAGAATGCCAGCGGCCAGTATCAATTTTAATTTGGATATCGTCATTAGAAACTCCCGAGTATTATATTTTTAATTATTACTTAATTTGCTTCGGGCTCAGAGTTGCCCATCCACCGAGGATCTAGAATAAACATCTCATTGCTAAAGGTCTACGCCCCTTTGTGTAAGCAATATGGAAGTACAGAATTAATGCATCAGGGTCATTAAAGTTTTTTCTCTCAAGAGACGGAAGGATTAATTGAGCTGCAAGTCCTGACCAGGAAAGATTAGATCGCTATTCAAGCCATTCAATCTTTTTAGGTTATCAACCGTCAGGCCAAAGCGACGGGCAATTGCGGCGAGATTATCGCCACGTTGTACTTTATATAGTTGCGGGCTTGGAGCTGATGCGGCTGTATGCAAGGTCAATTCCTGTCTCGCGTAGATAGTAGTGCCACGAATATTATTCCAGTTTTGAATGTCCCGAATAGACACATCAAAACGCTCGGCAATCTGTCCCAGAGTATCACCGCGGCGAACTTGATAGATCGTGGGTACAACCAGTTCGTCAACTATATCATCGCTTAAACTAACGGCCATTAGCATATTATCTGGTGTAGATCCTGCTTGTTCTACCAATTGAAAACCTTCGGCCAATCTAATAGGACGGTATATCGGATCACCATATTGGATTGATATCATCACACTGTTATTGGCTGTTATAGAAATATTCGTATTAATACCACGGCCCGGAATCATTACTTTTTGCTCAGGAAAAATCAGATGATTGCGAATATTATTTACGGCTTGTAATTCCGCCACAGTTGTTTCAAAGCGTCGGGCAATGCTATCGAGCGTATCTCCGGAACGAATGGTGTACTCAGTAGGTGCAATTTTTTCTTCATCGGGCAATGTATCAAATGCGTTAACAAAACGCTGATAACTGCCGGCGGGAATTTTTAAAGGGAAGGGCTCTGTGCTATCTGGCAAGGTTGCTTTACGAACTGAAGGATTCAAACTGGTGATAGTGGTCAGATCAACGCCCGCTAGCTCGGCAGCATTCTCAAGACTTAACATGCCGTTAACCAGAACAATATCATAAGTATATTTTTGGCCTAAATCTTCAATCTGAATACCATAGAGCTCAGGGTCAGAAACAATTAATGCCGCAGCAATAAATTTTGGAATAAAGTTTCGGGTTTGTTGGGGTAAATAAGGGTAGATTTCCCAAAATGAGGGAGGGTTTTCAATAGCGCCCCTGGCACGGTTTACTGCTCGAGAAATACATCTATAGCTACAATTATAGCCTGCAAGCGCGAGGTGCCAGTTGCCACTATAAGTTTCATAAAGGGCTTTTAAGTGTTTTGCAGCAGCGCGTGTGGAAAGTTCCGGGTCTCTTCTTTCATCAATCCAGCTGTCTACCCGTAAGCCTTCTCCCCTGGCTGTTGCCGGCATAAATTGCCACATACCGGCTGCACCAACATAACTTCTTGCAGTCGGATTAAGAGAGCTTTCACCAAGTGCTAAATATTTTAATTCATCAGGAATACCCTCTTCAGCGAAAATTGTTTCGACCATTGGGAACCAGATTCGACCACGTTCAATCCATATTTTTAAAAGGTTTCTTCGATTTTGCAGGTAATCATTAATTTCAAGCTCTACAACTCGATTGGCGGTCATCGCGACCGCGGGTTCAATGGGCTGAACTCTTACAGGTTCTATCTCTGAATCTGAAAGTACAGTTTCTAAGATGATATTTTCAATATCCCGATCTCCAGAATTGCCAGCAGCATTTACCAGTTCTTCTACAACTTGTTCAGTATTCTGCTCTGTTGCAATAGGGTCGTCAGTCTTGTTGCTTTCTAGAGGCTCAACTGAGCTACAGGATGCTAGCAAAAGAGTAGTTATCAGAATCAGCGAATGAGTAGCATGACAAGAGAGGCGGGTTAAAAACTTCCACCGCAGAAAATTATTAGGGAACAGCATAAAGACATCCAAAATATCAAGAGCCGTTAATTATCCATATTTCCCAGTAAATGTATAATGGTACGCGCTTAAGTTTGAGAGAGATCACGTTTAGAAGCATGAAAGTCTTAGGTATCGAATCGTCTTGTGATGAAACCGGAATTGCTATTTATGATAGTGAGCGGGGCTTGCTTGCTGATGCATTATATAGCCAGGTTGAGATTCACCAACAATATGGAGGGGTAGTTCCGGAACTAGCTTCTCGCGACCATATACGCAAGACTTTACCTTTAATTCAAGAAGTGATGAATAAAGCCAATTGCAGCAAAAATACAATTGATGGGCTGGCCTATACGGCGGGCCCGGGCTTGTCAGGAGCCCTGCTGGTTGGGGCCTCCATCGGTCGTGCTCTGGGCATGACCTGGGATATTCCTACGATCGGAGTCCACCATATGGAGGGCCATTTATTAGCGCCTTTGCTGGAAGATAGGGGGCCAACTTTTCCATTTCTAGCGCTACTCGTTTCTGGCGGCCATACCCAGCTGGTTGAAGTAGAAAAAATAGGATCTTACCGATTGATTGGTGAGTCATTGGATGATGCAGCGGGGGAAGCCTTTGATAAAGTAGCAAAGATGTTGGGCTTACCCTACCCGGGAGGACCACATATTGCGCAGCTTGCAGAGAATGGCGAAGCCGGCCGCTTCACCTTTCCAAGACCGATGACCAATCGAGCAGGTCTGGATTTTTCTTTTAGCGGGCTTAAAACATTTACTCTCAATACAATTCTGGATTTATTGAATGGTGAAACTGATACCACGGCTTTAGACCAGCAAAGCAAGGCTGATATTGCCCATGCATTTCAGGAAGCGGTAGTTGATACCATGCGTATTAAATGTCAGAGGGCTTTCCAACAAACTGGTATGATGACCTTAGTCATTGCCGGTGGTGTCAGTGCAAATAAAAGATTAAGGGAAGTGCTGGCAAAAATGGCAAAAAAAGAAGGCGGAGAGATTTATTACCCTCGCATGGAATTTTGCACAGACAATGGTGCGATGATCGCTTATGCTGGTTGTCAGCGATTACTAGCTGGTCAGCAAGATGATTTAACAATAAGAGCTAAAGCACGATGGCCTCTGGATCAGTTAAGGGCTCTATAAGAAATCTAACAGAACGTTAAAGGTGACGAATAAAACTATGGATATTGTTTATATAAATGGCCTGGAAGTAAAAACTGTTATAGGAATTTACGACTGGGAAAAAGAAATTAAGCAGAAAATCACTATTGATCTTGAAATGGCCAGTGATATTAAAAAAGCTGCAGCGACCGATGAAATTGTTGATGCCCTTGATTACAAGGCAGTCTCTAAACGCTTAATAGCCTTCGTTGAAGAAAGTGAAATTCAACTCATAGAAACCTTGGCCGAAAAAATTGCAGAGATTGTTTTGACAGAATTTGGCGTTAGTTGGTTGAGATTAACGCTTGGTAAACCTGGTGCTGTTACTGGCTCCAGAGATGTAGGTGTAATTATTGAAAGAGGGGTCAAATAATCTTGACCTGGGTTGCGCTCAGTCTAGGCTCTAATATAGAGCCAGTTGCCAATTTTCAGTCTTGTTTGGATGCCCTGTTGCTAAAATTCAATGACCTAAGTTTGTCATCAGTGTTTGAAAGTGAAGCAATCGGTTTTGAAAGTGATAATTTTTTAAATATGGCAGTTGCATTTAATACTGAAATGCCACTGGATTTTTTAATTAAAACCGTCAAAAAAATTGAAGATGATTGTGGCAGAGACCGGAGTCAACCACGTTTCAGTGGTAGGACTCTGGATATTGATGTATTGTTATATGGCGATAGCATCGGCGTCTTTTCTGGTATTGAATTACCAAGACCGGAAATCACAGAAAATGCATTTGTGCTCTGGCCTTTATCGCAATTATCTGAACGACGACAGCATCCATCATTGAAACAAAGCTATAAACAATTGTGGGATAGTTATAATAAAGAAAGGCAACATTTATGGCCGGTCGATTTTAAATGGCATGGCCGAAAAATATCCACCAAACTGGCACAGTAAATATATGACTATTACAGCTTTAACTTCAGACGAAGTTTCGAAAAAACTGCATGCTCTAAATAAGAATACAGACTCTGACTGGGCGCTTGATTCTGGAAAATTGAGCAAAACATTTGTCTTTGGTAACTTTATCGAAGCCTTTGGGTTCATGAGTAAAGTCGCGATATATGCTGAAAAAGTTAATCATCATCCTGAATGGTTCAATGTTTATAAGACAGTAAAAGTCCAGTTGGTCACGCATGAAGTTGGAGGCATTTCTGAAAAGGATTTCGACCTGGCTGATAAAATGCAAACGTTTTCCTAAACCAGTGATAAACTTATTTACACAAATAATTACAGCAAATTCAAACTTTTAGTCGCCGGCCACCATCCACATTAATAATCTGACCACTGGTATAAGTATTGTTAATTAGAAACTCAGTGGCATAAGCAATATCTTCAGCTTTGCCGGGATAATTCAGGCAACTGATTGATAATGGGTCGTTTTCATTGATGTTGTTGGCGCTTTCTGACGTGGGAAAGTTTGGTGCTAAAATAGCCCCTGGAGCAATAGCATTGACCCGAATACCTGGCGCGAGTTCGCGAGCAAGTGAGCGGGTTAAATTGTTAAGTGCTGCTTTTGCCATACCATATAACAAGAAGTCACTGCGGCCAGTGCTCGCGGCAATATCACTGATGTTTACGATACAGCCTTTTGAGAGCTTTAAAGCAGGGCATAAAGCTTTACATAAAAAAGCTGAAGCCAGTGCATTTGTGCCGGCTAAGTCATGCCATTGTTCTTCGCTAATTTCGTTTAAGGAGCTTGGGTAAAAGCTGGAGGCATTATTGATAAGAACATCCAGTTTTCCCCAATGTTCTAAAGTACTGTTGGCAAGCTCCTGTATGTTGTTTATATCTTTCAAATCTGCTTTCAGACAATATGCAGAGCCAGCTCGTAAACTGTTCAATTCGCCAGTTAAGGCTTGAGCCGCATTTTCAGAATGGTGATAGTGAAGGGTAATATTAAAACCGAGCTGGTGTAAGTGTTTGGCAATACTTGCGCCAATTCTTGCTGCACTGCCGGTTATTAAAGCAACCTTTCCATTTGCTTTATTATTACTGTCCTTCCCATTATTTTCAGGAAGTAATTCAGTTTTCATTGTTGAGATATTATGTAGTTTTCTATGGTTTCCAATCGCAATAGTCTTAGCTGAATGCCGAACTCTTCTTTTTCATAACCAGCTTCAACTAATACATTTGTATCAACATTATGACAAAGATTGAGCAGATGCAACAAAGTTTTATGCCTGTAATTGATATTTGCATCGCTTTCTTCTGCGGCTTTACGTATTGCTTCACAAGCCTGTAGAAAAAATTGAAAACGTTCAGGGCGACGAAACGCATCACAATTTTCAAATAACGTCAGTACTGGTTCTGATTCGTGCAGATTTAATGAAGCACAACTATCCCAGTAGAGACAGGTTAAAGTTGCCAGATCCTTATAATCGTTTGGAACTTTTAAGCGAATACATAAGGACTCCAGCTTCCTCAAGTTTTTAACAAGTGAAAAATCATGAGTGACAGGCAGTTCGTAACACAGGGCAGAAAATCGTATTGCGGTATCACCAGTTATTTCAGCGGCTTTGGTTAAAGCCATTAAGCTTAGGCGGGCTTTTTCCTGTGAAATGCCAAATAAACTTTCAATTTCCTGCATTATTACGCCCAGCGCGTAGCAATCTCTGAGCGTTAAAAAGAAAAAAGCGGGTGTTTTCTCCCCAAGAGCTCGTCTAAATTCTTGCCATACCCGTTCAGCAGGAAGTTCATCAAGTTCACTGTTGTTAACCAGATGCTGCATGAGGTCTAAAGTCTCTTGAGAGACCTCAAATCCTAAATGCGCAAAGCGGGCTGAAAATCGTGCGACTCTCAAAACGCGTAATGGGTCCTCTGAAAATGCTGGAGAGACATGACGTAGAATTTTATTCTTTAGATCTTCCTGGCCACCATAAGGGTCGATTAGATTACCTTCATCATCCTCAGCCATGGCATTGATAGTCAGGTCTCTGCGTAATAAATCCTCTTCAATCGTAATAGTGGGAGTGATGTCTACACTGAAGGCTGAATGGCCCAGGCCGGTTTTCTTTTCTGTACGTGCAATAGCATATTCTTCTTTGGTTTCTGGGTGCAGGAAAACTGGGAAATCCTTGCCAACTTGCTGGTAACCCAGTTCAAGCATTTCCTCGGGCGAAGAACCCACCACTACCCAATCCCTGTCTTTGACAGTGAGGCCTAGTAATTTATCGCGGACAGCACCGCCGACAAGATAGATTTTCACAATTGTGTTTAAGCCTGGTTAATTGCAGTCAGTACAGAATATTTGTTTATCTTCCAGACGTAAAGCCGTCAAGCAACGACCCCATACACAGCCGGTATCAAGGGCATAAACATTCTCAGTATCGGTGACGCCATTAAGCGTTGCCCAATGCCCAAATAAAATGGTCATATCATTGCTCAGTTTTTGATATTGATACCAAGGTTTAAACCCCTTGGGCGCTGTTGTTACGCCAGTCTTTATAGCAAGATTTAATTGAGTTTCCTTATTGCAGAAACGAATACGGGTAAAGTAATTAGTCAATACTCTTAACCGTTTCATGCCAGTAAGTTCTTCATGCCAAATATCAGGATAATCGCCATACATTTTACTTAAAAATTTTGTATACCTTTCTCCACGCAAAACATCTTCTATTTCTTTTGCGTAGCCTAGCGCCTGCTCAAGACTCCAGCCCGGCGCTAAACCTGCATGCACCATTAAAAAAGCTTGTTCACCAGTATCAGTTTGCAGTTTCTCATAGTGCAAAATCGGCAACTCACGAACCCAAGCGCAAAGCTCTTCACAATCAGATGCGGCGAGTAACTTCTTCAATGTTTTCTTTTTGCCACCATCAAAGGCACCTGTGGCTAAGGCCATGAAATGTAAATCATGATTACCTAATACCGCGGTGAACGCTGGCCCAAGTTGTTTTAGAAAACGTAATGTTTTTAGAGAGTCAGGGCCACGATTAATTAAATCACCGACACTCCAAAGACGGTCTTTGGCGGGGTCAAAATTAATTTTATCTAGCAACTTGATGAGAGATTCATAACAACCTTGAATATCACCTACCGCATAAACTGCCATTTTTTTATTACTCCGGCTCCGTTATCGGATTATATTCAGTGCAACATGTTAGGTGTTGCGAGCACAAACAGAGGAATTTCAGCTTCAAAATTCTCTCCATTTTCAGCTTGCATAGTGTAACTGCCTTTCATGTCACCAATACTGCTGTTGATGATGGTGCCACTAGAATATTGGTAACTCTCCCCCGGTTTTATGAAGGGTTGTTGACCAACTACGCCTTTGCCTTTAACTTCTTCGACTTTGTTGTTTTGATCTGTGATTATCCAGTGTCTGTTTAGCAGTTGTACCGTATCACTTCGGTTGTTTTGGATATTTATCGTATAGGAAAAAGCATGGTTATTCGTTAGAAAATCAGATTGTTTATCCAAATAACGAGTTTTTACGCTAATGAGTATGCCGCAATTGGCAGCTGAGCTTTGATCCATGGCTTTTGACTCGAAATTGATGGGAAGGCTTAATGTAGATATTTGCAGATTTTAACATAGTCATCAAGAGAAAGGTTTTCAGGTCTTAGACTAGGGTTGATACCTAAAACCTCCAATTCCTCGGCACTTATTAAGCCACTCAAATTATTACGAATAGTTTTTCTGCGTTGGCCAAAGGCCTGGCGTAATAAATTAGTGAGATGTTCTGGCGAGTCTAGTTGATGAGTGCTTTGTTTAAGTGGAGTTAGTTTAACAATTGCAGACTCAACTTTTGGTGGGGGAGAGAATGCTGAAGCTGGCACATTAAATAGCTTTTCAACCTGACAGTAATATTGCACCATGATACTGAGACGGCCATAGTTTTTAGAGCCAGGTAAAGCCGCCATTCTTTCTACTACTTCAAGTTGCAACATAAATAGCATGTCATTGATGCCAGGCAGGTATTTTAGTAAATGAAAAATTAGGGGAGTGGAAATATTGTAAGGCAAATTGCCAATAATCCGTGCTGGCTGATCTGCGGACAATAACGAATTGAAATCAACCTTCAGAACATCGTTTTCATGCAAATGAAAATGACTGATTTTGCTATATTTATCATGTAAAAAAGCCGCAAGGTCCCGATCGATTTCAATAGCATGCAGGTCGGCGCCGCTAACAAGTAAAAGCTCGGTAAGCGCGCCCTGACCAGGTCCAATTTCTATAATGTTATCTGATGATTTAGGCGAGATCGCTTTAACAATTTTTTCTAGAATCGAGGTGTCTGTCAGAAAATTTTGGCCGAAGCGTTTTCTGGCTCGATGGCTGAATTTTTCAACAGACATGTTACTGAGAGCTCATGTTTACTGCCATGGTGTATGCGGCTAACAGACTACTCATATTGGCCTTGCCGCTTCCTGCAAGATCCAGAGCAGTCCCATGGTCAACTGAGGTTCGAATAATAGGCAGCCCAAGTGTGATGTTGACGGCCTCGCCAAAACTTTGTGATTTTAAGACAGGTAGTCCCTGATCATGATACATGGCAAGCACTGCATCTGCATTGCCCAGGTATTTAGGAGTAAATAATGTATCAGCAGGTAAAGGACCAATTAAATTAAAGCCTTCGTTTTTAAGGGAGCCTAATACAGGCTCTATTATTTCAATCTCTTCTCTTCCCAAGTGTCCGCTTTCCCCAGCATGAGGATTGAGTCCGCAGACTAAAATTGAAGGATGCTTGATTTTAAATTTTCGTTGAAGATCTTGCTGAAGTATTCGAATTGTTGTTTCCAGGTTCTGCTTGGTAATTGCAGCAGGAACTTCACTAAGAGCAAGATGCGTAGTAAGCAGTGCAACTTTCAATTTACTTGTGGCAAGCATCATGACAACTGTATCCTGCCCACATTTTTCGGCGAGGTATTCTGTATGTCCACTGAAGCTTATACCAGCATCATTAATGATGCTTTTTTGTACAGGTCCAGTCACTAAGGCCATAAATTCATTGTTTAAACACCCATTAATAGCCTTGTCCAGACAGGCTGTTACATAGGCACCATTAGTCGAGTCCAACTCTCCGCATTGTGCTGGTTTTGCTAATGGTGTTGACATGATCCACATTGCCCTTGCCTCAGGCCCAAAGTCAGTAAAAGACTTTATTGGAATGTCGAGTTGGAGTAACGCTGCTCTTTCGAGCATTAAGTTTTGATCGACAATGAAGACAGGTGTGGCACTACTAAAAACAGGAAATTTGTCTTCAATATAAGCTTGTGCCAGTTGTAAACAGATATCAGGGCCAATACCTGCAGGTTCGCCAGGAGTAATGGCAATAAAAGTGTTTGGACTAATTGTTTGCTCCAAGTTTTATGTCTACGTAAGCAGTGTCCCGGATTTCAGTAAGCCAATTTTCTAATTCATTATCATACTTACGTTGTCGCAAAATTTGTTCTGCTTGAAAGCGGGCATTTTCTTCAGTGACATCCTCTACCCGTCGGTCCAAAAGCTGAGTAATATGCCAGCCAGCATCTTCATTCTGGAAAGGTTCAGATAATTCACCAACTTCCAATTCACTAACGACAGATTCAAATATCGGCGGAAGTTGACCTTCAGTCATCCAGTCGAGATCTCCACCTGAGACCATTGAACCGGGGTCATCAGTATACACGCGAGCAAGGTCAGCAAAATCTTCACCATCCAGTATCCTTTGATAAAGTTCATAGATCAGCTCTTCGGTTTGTTCTTCCGTACGAATTTCATTGGGTCGTATAAGAATATGGCGAAGCTGGTTTTGATTAACTTGAAGATCTACACCGCCACGCCTTTCAGCTAATTTTACGATATGGAATCCACTATCGCTGGTGAACGGTTCAGTCACTTCGCCAACTTCCATTGAGGGCACTACAGGGCGAAACATGGTAGGTAAAGCTTCAACTTTACGCCAGCCAGCAAGATCTCCACCACCGACAGGAAGCCCAAGTATTTGTCTTGAGGCGGCAATTTCCAATATATCAGCACCATCTTGCAGCTGCTGATATATTAGGTTTGCCAGTTCTTCTTGCTGGGCTCTTTGAGCCGGAATATCGACAGGAACCAGTACGTGTTGTACTCGATATTCTGGAGAAATATCTGCTTGTGCAGCTTCAGAGCGAAGATAGTTTTCAATTTCCTGGCGAGTAATCGTTATACGTTGATTGATAGAACCATTTTGAAAATTATTGATCATCATGTCTTGACGTACTTGCTCCCTGAAGATCTGATACTGACCAGGCCCAGTTTCATTTAGGGCAGCCCGAAACTCATCAAAGCTCATATTGTTTTGTTGCGCAATCGCATTAAGTGTTTGGTTTAGGCTATTATCATCAACTCTTATGCCCGATCGGATTGCTAACTGGATTTGCAAATTCTCCATAATAAGCTGTTCCAGAACCTGACTTTCAAGTTCGTCAATTGAAATGTTTCTTGGAATAGAGCCATTAGCAACTTGTTCTCTGACAGTTGCCATACGAGCATCAAACTCGCTTTTTAAGATGACGTCATCATCAACAATTGCAATTACTCTATCCGATAGCTGAGCCTGAGCCGGGTAGATAGCGAGTAATAGAAAGAGTGAAAATAAAATTTTAATAGTTTTGAGCATATGATCTAAAACCTGTGATGCTTTCTCCAATGAGCGAATCAATACTACCACCTAAAATATTGCCAAGCCCTTTTAGTTCGAATTGTAAAAACACGCCAGTGTTGTTCTGGGTAATCCCTCCAGAAATTTCGGTATTATCTATCCATTTGCGGGCGACTACTCTCATATCCCAACAGCAATTAGAGTACTCCAAACCGATAATAGTTTCTAAATCCTGCTTATATTCATGATCGTAATTCCAACGACCTATGAATTTTAAGGTATCACTTAATGGCCAGATTGCTGACACATCCGTCTGTTTGATAAGGCCGGGTAAGTTAGGACTCTTACGATAACGATAGCTAAAATTTAGGATGTGATTTATATCAGATTGATAGCGAAATTGAAAACTGCCATTATTGAAATTGTCATTGTCAGTATTCCATTCATTAAATGCTCTGATACGCCAGTTGTCACTGAAATAGTAACTTAAATCAGCTACAACTGAAGCACTCGACTGTTGTAAAGGGACTGTTGGGCTAATTAGTCCAACTCTACGGTCTTCAAAGTAGTATATCTGACCAAGACTAATATGAGCTTTTTCCTGACCCTTGCTATTGAGAATTCTAGAGCTTAGCGCCATAGTGAGTTGGTTACTGTCCCCAATTCGATCTTTCCCGCTAAAGCGATCTTCTCGAAATAATTGATTATAGCCGGATGTTAAATTAGCCGTATCGAACAGAGGGATATCACTTTGGTCTTCATATTCGCTATAAAGATAATAAAGTCTGGGTTCCAGAGTTTGGGTATATTCATTGCCCTGGAGGTTTATAGGCTTGTCAAAAATCAAACCGCTGTCGATTTTGCCCATGAAAATATCGCGTTCAGGCTGGTCAGGACTGCCTAGCGCTTGTTCATCCAGCTGATAAGAAGCATATTTATATTTGAATTCAGGTTTAAAAAATAGCCCAGGGGTTTCTTTGCTCCATGCCAATTTCGGCTCCAGAGATAAGCGCTGGCCAGAAAGCAGAACCCCATTGTTGATCTGTGCTTGGCTAAAAGCATTAGCGTCAAAATTACGATCAAAGTAAACATATTCAGCATCTAGACCATAAACGAATCCTGAGTCTGCTTGCTTGCCATAATCAAGATTAATCCTAGGCAGACTTGAGTATGGCTTGTCCAGATTATTTAGCGACTGGTCAATGAGCTGGTAGCTTTGAAGTGCAGCTTGCAAGTTCCAATTGGCTTGTCTGTAATTAATTTCTCCTTGGCGGTATAAGTAACTTCGACTGTTAGCATTGAGTCCGTTATTGCCAAAATCCTGATAATAATCAAGATCACTGATTGCCGAGTAATTCGCAGAGGCACTCCACGCATTATTAAATTCAGCACTCCCTAAATAGTTTATCTGCCAGCGCTTAGCCCGGGGGGGGCTCTCAGTCAGAGGCAGCGAAACAGTTGTCTCATCAAATTGCGAGTCGTCGTGTAAATAAGAAAATTCAAGTGTGTTGTTTGAATTTTCTCCAAGATGGCGGGTTTCCACACTAAGCATTAACCCTCTTTCTGTCATCAGACGAGGAGTTAGAGTTGCGTCATAATTTGGAGCAAGATTGAAATAGTAGGGTGAAGAAATGTCAAAGCCACCTTCCTGGGTATTGCCAATACTTGGAAAAAGCCAACCAGAGCTGCGCGTATCATTAATAGGGAAACTGATGTAAGGCAGGGGTAAAACAGGAATATCTTTAATATGTAATACGACATTCCGAGCTACACCACGACCAGTTTGCTGGTTCAAGTCTATATTTTGGCCAACCAGTAACCAACTATTATCTCCAGGTTCACACACGGTATAACTGCCTTCAGTAATACTGAGTGAGCCATCGGCATTTTGAAAAATAATTTCTTCTGCAGTGCCTCGAGCAGCTTGCTCAAATAGAACATAAGAAGTATTCAATAATTCGACAGAGGCATCAGACTGATTGAGCTTGGCTCTATCAGAGCCTATTGCCAGTCCTGATTGGCGCAAACGTATATTCCCTTCCAATTCGATAATGCTTTCTAGTTGCTTGTATATCCCATTTTCGGCCTGGAGCCATATATTCTCATAACGTAGATCAATACCATTACTAATAGTGACCTGTTGAGAGTCGTTATTAAATTCCCCGTTGCCTGCAGTAATGATTAAACTGCCGTCAGTAATTTCCGGAGGTAAATCAGTATCTATATAAAGGCCACAACAAGCAGAAGAAAGCAGGGGAAGTTGATCTGCACTCAGATCTGACACGCTAACCCAATTTTCGTGTGCAATATCCATGACAGGAATTTGATTTTCTTGCTGTGCTACCGATGGCTTAAAAAGCAACAGTGAAAGTAGTAAAAGTCCCAACTTAGGGAGCGGCTTGAATAGAGACAAGTTCGAGAGGGCTGCAATGAGCAAAATAGGTATTAACATTGGCTTTGAAAATACCAGCCACTTGTTTTTGTTACTCACTTCTAAAATCCGGGTTGTATAGGCATAATTGATTTTAATTACTCTTATCTAGCTAAACAAGGGAAGCTCAGGGCAAGCATGTCTGAGAGTTCAACGAAAGACAATAAGCAATCTCGAAATAAACTACTGAAGAGTTGGTTTCAATCTGTGCTTGCGGAATTTTCACCAAAGGCTGATTTCAATGATTTTACAATTAATCTGGTCCAGGGTGATGCCAGTTTCCGCCGATATTTTCGTGCGCAGAGCTCAAAAGAGTCCTTTATCCTTGTAGATGCACCACCTGAGAAAGAAAATAGTCAGGCCTTTGTGGATATTGCCAAAGCATTCAACAAGCATGGGGTGCGTGTGCCTGAGCTATATCAGTTTGACCTTAAGCAAGGTTTTCTTTGTTTGTCAGATTTTGGAGATACCCTCTTGTGGCCAAAGTTGAAGGAGGCTCAAAGCTTGAAGGTAGATGCTGGGCCATTTTACCGTGAGGCCTTCAAGGAGTTGCTCTTAATTCAACAGGTTCCTGCTGGGAATCTACCACTGTTTACTGAAGAATTATTACAGCAGGAAATGGCCTTATTTCGTCACTGGTTTTGTGAAGGGCTTCTTAATTTATCGCTAACCGACCAAGATAGTACTGTATTAAACGATGCTTTTGATTATTTAGTGCAGTCAGCTACCTCACAGCAACAAGTATGTGTTCATCGTGATTACCATTCACGTAACTTACTTTACCTCGAAGATAAAGCTCCGCGTGAGAAAAACTTTAATTCATCAATAGGCGTGATTGATTTTCAAGATGCAGTGAAGGGGCCCTTCACTTATGATCTGGTCTCATTATTAAAAGACTGTTACATCGCTTGGCCCGAAAATCAGGTGAAAATCTGGGCATTGGAGTATCGAGATTTGGCTATAAAGCAGAAAATTCTGGATGCAAATGATGCAAATATAGCTGACGATACATTTTTGAAGAGTTTCAATTTAATGGGTGCACAAAGACACTTAAAAGCCATCGGTATTTTTTCGCGCTTATATTTGCGTGATGAAAAAATCACCTACCTAACGGATATTCCCAGAACTTTATCTTATCTGCAGCAGGTGACAGCAGAATATTCCGAGCTAAAGCAGCTGCATGTCTGGCTGGAAAAAAAGGTCATGCAGGATGTAGAAGAAAAAATACTTAAAACTAGTGCTCATAATGCCAGAACTAACAATAGTATAAACAGCAAGGTGAGTGGAGACATTAACAGGGATGTAGAGTTTTGAAAGCAATGATTCTGGCAGCTGGGAAGGGAGAAAGAATGCGGCCCTTAACAGAAAAAGTTCCCAAACCTTTACTCCCTGCTGGAGGTAAACCCTTAATTGAGCATTTAATTGAGAGCCTAAACAAAGCAGGTTTTTCCGAGCTCGTTATCAATCATGCCTGGCTTGGAGAGCAAGTAGAGGCTGCTTTAGGTGACGGCAGCCGCTTTGGTTCAAGCATATTGTATTCCGCTGAAAGTGAACCCTTGAACACAGCTGGGGGAATCATAAAGGCCTTACCACTGTTAGGAGATGAACCTTTTCTTGTGGTTAATGGAGATATCTGGACCGATTATTCCTTTTCTAGACTAAAGGCATTCTCCGGGTTGGAAGAGCTGGCGCATCTAGTCATGGTTGATAATCCTCCACAACACCTTTCTGGAGATTATGTATTGGATTCTAATAGTTATTTGTCATTGATTGATTCGAATCTGACAGCCCAAAAAACTTTAACTTATTGCGGTATAGCTGTACTACATCCTAAATTATTCCAGGATATTCCCCTTGAAAAAATACCACTAGCTCGTTTGTTCAATGCGGCAATAAAACAAAAAAAAATCACTGCTGAACATTATCAAGGAGAATGGTTTGATATTGGTACGGTAAGCCGCTTAAAAAAATTAAATGACCGCCTTAAATAAGCGATCACTTATTCAATGAAGAGGGAAATGTGAAAAAAAAATTTCAGGAGGTAGATCGAGAGAAGCGTCGTAAGCCAGGCCATCTATTTCACGATGCTGCAGAAGATAGATTTCATGCCCAGCATAAAGATAAGCCACCACAGGCAGAGGCCCAGATTAATTCACCCTCTTATCGTTTAGCTTATGATGATATTGATTACTTGCTGGCAGATGATCAGCGCCCAATGCGATTACTGCTAGAACTGGATAAGCCAGAGGCGGAATTAAAAGCACACGGTATTGAACATACCGTTGGCATATTTGGTAGTGCACGAACTCATGAAGATAACCCGTATTACTGGCAAGCAAAAGAGCTTGCTGCACTGATTTCTACCAAATCAGGTTGTGATGGTTGTCCAGATTTGCATGTTGTCACGGGTGGAGGACCAGGGATTATGGAGGCGGCTAATCGTGGTGCTAGTGAAGCAGGTTGTGAATCTATTGGTTTAAATATTGTCTTACCGCATGAGCAATTTCCTAACGCCTATATAAGCCCTGATCTCTGTTTTCGCTTTCACTATTTTGCGATCCGTAAAATGCATTTTTTATTAAGAGCACGTGCAATTGTGGCTTTCCCGGGAGGGTTCGGCACAATGGATGAAGTCTTTGAAGCCTTAACCCTGGTACAAACAGGGAAAATAGAGCCTTTGCCAATTTTACTTTTTGGTTCAGAGTATTGGCGCCGCTTGATTAATTTTGACGTGTTCATAGAAGAAGGAATGGCCACGACTGACGATCTGGAATGCTTTGCATTTGTTGATAATGTTGCTGAAGCCTGGGAGATTATCAGAACGTCAATGGTTGATTAGGTTTGGATTGGCTTTAATGGATGCCTGCTGATCAGTTGAAAGAGCTTAAGCTGTTGGAAAATGACACTTAAGTAAACAGTAAAAGGGGCAGTTCCAATTCAAAAACATTCGATTTGAAAAATAGTCACTGCCCCATTTTTTAGCCTTAGATCTTAACTATTATTTTTTAGCATTAAATCCAAGATTATCGTGTTGGCGGTAATTGTGAACCAGACAAGTCATCAGGAATACTTTGCTCCAGTCTGACGGTGTGATGTAAAGTGCCGATTCCTTCTATGCTTGCTCTGATGGTTTCACCATCAACTAAATATCCTGAGCCAGTGGCGCGTTCAACTCTGCCGGCACCAGTACCGCCAGAGGTTCCACTTTGCAATACATCACCTGGAAAGATCGTAATTATAGACGAAGCATATTCGATGAGCTCAGGGATATTGTGAATCATATCGCCGGCTCTTGCCTCCTGCACAGTCACCCCATCGATGACCAGGGTCTGGTGTAAACGTTCCATCGGGTCACCATAGAATTCTTTTGGAACTATCCATGGGCCATGTGGTGCAAAAGTGTCATGCCCCTTACTAACGAACCAGTCTGTACCGCCATCGAAGCCACCGGCAGGACGTCCTCCTCGATCAGAAATATCCATCGCAACCATGTAGCCGAAGACATGGTCATAGGCGCGGCTGGCAGAGATATACTTGCCTGAGCGACCAAAAACAATAGCCATTTCAACTTCCCATTCAATGCGGTCACGCCCATAAGGCATGATGATATCGTCACCATCGCCAATGATTGCTCCTCTTGTTGGTTTAAGAAACAAATAGGGTACGCCGCGATTGACTTGACGCTCGCGGTTCATGACAGCCTGTTCATCGTCGTTACATCCTTCACAGGCATGAGTATAAAAATTGACGGCCGCATTCATGAGTTTGCTGGGATATTGAATTGGAGCCATGATGTCAACTGATTCAACCGGGTGCACAAAGTTTCGCTGAGAGTTGCTACTTAGCAGATTATCTTCCACGAGCCAGTTTACGATCTCGTAGATACGGTATTTCAGTCCATACTCGTATTGTGCGATAAGGCCTAACATATCCTCTGGCATGCCCACTCTACTGTACTGTGGCATTAGCTCTAGGGCACGGTTAGCAGCTGCAAGATCAATAATCAGCTCATCATTCTGCAAAACCAGACCTACTGTCGGAATATCATTGATGGCGAAGGTTCCAACCTTGAAAGGCATTGCCGACTCCAGATCCTGAGCATGAATATTGTTCGGATTGACAAACACAGTCAGTGTTGCAATAAGCATTATGGTAATCAGGTTTGTTTTAATCATTTTTTCTCTCCCGGGCGGGGTATTAATAATATGAGCAGGCTTCTGTTTTGATTTAATGCGCTCTGCTTTAAAGACAGAAGATATCTTCTAGCTTAGGAACTTGTCCAGTATTTTGAAGATTGCTTCTAAAGCAAGGAAAGATATGGCTAGACCAATAGGCCAAGACCGGGTTTTCTAGTCATCATATGTCTGGATCTGCACCAAGAATTGAGGATCTTTTGCAAATGCCTTTGCTTTAAAGGCCTGGTGTGCACTGGCTTAGTTCAATAGAGGCTTTTATACTTTCTCTATCTGTTTAACAAGCCAGGTCATATTTGTGCAAAATACTTTATTTTATGTTCATGATCCGATGTGCAGTTGGTGTTGGGGCTTTGAGCCCACTCGCCGTGTCATTTTTGACGCAGTTGCAGACAAGTTACAAATTCGCAGCTTGTTGGGAGGGTTGGCGCCGGATACAGATTTACCAATGCCTGAACCCATGCGTCAGATGCTG
Organism: Pseudohongiellaceae bacterium; assembly: GCA_965661005.1. Taxonomy (GTDB): domain Bacteria; phylum Pseudomonadota; class Gammaproteobacteria; order Pseudomonadales; family Pseudohongiellaceae; genus UBA5109. Next base: position 25,286 of record CBFICB010000006.1, on the reverse strand, counting down.
CAGCAAACCTGGCAACGCATTCAGCAAACAATACCCGGCACTGATTTCAATTTTGAATTCTGGGAAAAGTGTTCACCAAGACGCTCTACCTATCCAGCAAATCGTGCTGTCATAGCTGCGCGTGCTCAGGGTGATGAATTTGATCAAAAAATGACCGCGCAAATTCAGCAGGCATACTACCAGGAAGCCAGAAATCCATCTGAGAATACGACGCTGATAGAACTGGCAGGGGAAATTGGTCTTGATGTTCAGCAATTTTCAAGGCAGCTTGTCGATGAATCAACCCAGAAGACTTTGTTAGCTGAAATTAAAGAGTCAAGACAGATGGGAATGAATAGCTTCCCTAGCATTGCGGTATTAAGGTCGGGAGAGATTTACCCGATCGATCTACATTATACCGATCCCCAGCAAATGATTAGACAAATTGAAAGTGTCTATAAATAAGCTTCAGCCCCGGTAATATTTGAGGCTGATCTGGTCAGGATAGTGATAGGCGCAATAGCAGTGTGTGCGGGACACTCCAGATTAAACCTTGTACAATGAGCGCCTATCGTTAACAGCCTTATAGAAATGCAATGAACAAGCAAGATTTTTTAATTGCTCCATCAATCCTTTCTGCCGACTTTGCCCGTTTAGGTGAAGAGGTCGAGGCTGTGCTTTCAGCGGGTGCAGATGTTGTGCACTTTGATGTCATGGATAATCATTATGTGCCTAATCTCACGATAGGGCCAATGGTCTGCCAAGCCCTGGTTGACTATGGTATCAAGGCTCCTATTGATGTTCATTTGATGGTGTCTCCGGTAGACAGTCTTATCAAGGATTTTGCTGCAGCGGGCGCTAGCTATATTACTTTTCACCCTGAAGCCAGTAATCATATTGACCGCTCTCTTGAGTTGATTAAATCTTTGGGGTGTCAATCGGGTTTGGTTTTCAATCCGGCAACACCGCTCAATTATCTTGAACACGTGATGGATAAGCTCGATGTTATTTTGCTAATGTCGGTTAATCCAGGCTTTGGTGGACAGAAATTTATACCCTCCACTTTAGCAAAACTTACTCAGGTCAGGAAAATGATTGATAAGAGCGGCTGCAGTATTCGGCTTGAAGTTGATGGTGGTGTAAGCGTCGATAATATTGGGGAAATTGCTCAGGCTGGAGCTGACATGTTTGTGGCTGGCTCAGCAATATTTGGTAGCAAAGATTACCAATCAACCATACAAAGGATGCGTGCGGAACTTGATAAGTCATGAATATTCAGCAGTTCAACGACCTTGTCAGTCAGGGTTACAACCGTATTCCTCTGGTTCGAGAAGTTCTTGCCGACCTAGAAACGCCTCTTAGTGTCTATTTAAAATTAGCCAAAGGCCCCTATAGTTATTTTCTTGAATCTGTTCAGGGAGGCGAAAAATGGGGAAGATATTCAATCATTGGCTTGCCCTGTAAAACCATTCTAAAAGTCAGCGGCAATGATTTCACCGTGGAACAAAACGGGGAAATCATTCAGCAGCAGCATAGCTCAGATCCCTTTACTGATATCGAAGTCTTCCAACAGCATTACAAGATTCCTGAGCTGGAAGGCTTGCCTCGTTTCAATGGCGGTTTAGTTGGCTACTTTGCTTACGATACAATTCGATATGTTGAGCATAAGGTTGCTCACAGCGCTCCTCAAGATACTGTCGGAACACCCGATATTGTATTAATGGTTTCTGAAGAAGTTATCGTATTTGATAACTTGCGTGGAACGATCTCCTTACTGGCTTATGCTGACCCTTCTCAAGATGATGCCTTTGCACTAGCTCAGGGTCGTTTGGATACCTTGACCCAAGAGTTACATAAGCCACTGGATCCTGCTTTGTTTCGTCCCGTTCCACAAAGTAGTGAAGTTGATGAGGCGAGTTTCATATCAAGTTTTGGCGAAGCAGCCTATAAAGATGCGGTTGAAAAAATTAAGGAATACATTATGGCCGGTGATGTATTTCAGGTTGTGTTGGCACAAAGAATGAGCATCCCTTTTCAAGGTGAGGCCTTGAATGTTTATCGTGCCCTAAGGCAATTAAATCCATCACCTTATATGGTATTTATGGACCTTGAAGATTTTCATATAGTCAGTGCTTCTCCCGAAATACTGGCGCGAGTTGAAGAGGGACATATAACAGTCAGGCCTCTGGCAGGCACGCGCCGTCGCGGCCATACAGATGAAGAAGATCTGGCACTTGAGAAAGATCTGCTCGCCGATGAGAAAGAAAGGGCAGAGCATTTAATGTTGATAGATTTAAGTCGTAATGATGCCGGGCGTGTATCGAAAACCGGGTCTGTCGATGTTACTCGCAAGATGTTTGTCGAACGTTATTCTCATGTTATGCATATTGCATCAAATGTAGAAAGCGAAATTGCAGCAGATAAAACTGCTCTGGATGTATTGAAGGCAACATTGCCGGTTGGCACCTTGAGTGGTGCACCAAAGGTGCGAGCCATGGAAATTATCGATGAATTTGAGCCGGTAAAACGCGGTATCTATGGTGGTGCGATGGGTTATTTATCCTGGAATGGCAATATGGATATGGCCATCGCTATTCGTACTGCAGTTATTAAAGACAATATGCTTTATGTTGAAGCTGGTGCTGGCATCGTTGCCGATTCCGTCCCTAGCCTGGAATGGAAAGAGACCATGAATAAAGCCAGAGCATTGTTTCAAGCGGTCAAACTAGCTGAAGAAGGAATGCAATAATGTTGGCTATGATTGATAACTATGATTCTTTCACCTATAACCTGGTTCAGTATTTTGGTGAGCTCGGCATGGAAGTGGCTGTTTATCGTAATGATGAAATCAGTATTGCTGAGCTGGAGGCATTGCAACCGAGCCATATTGTTGTCTCTCCTGGTCCCTGTACTCCCCAGGAAGCAGGAATATCAGTAGAAGTGATCAAGCACTTTGCCGGTAAGGCCCCGATTCTTGGAGTGTGTTTGGGACACCAAAGTATAGGGGAAGCCTTTGGTGGTAAAACAGTCAGAGCTAAACAAGTTATGCATGGCAAGCTCTCTGATATTCATCATAATGGTCGAGGAGTGTTCGATGCTCTAAAGACTCCCTTTGAGGCAACTCGCTACCACTCTCTTGTGGTTGAGCAAGCATCATTACCGGACTGCCTTGAAGTAAGCGCATGGACGCTTGATGAGAATGGAGAGCATGAAGAAATTATGGCCCTTAGACATAAGGAATTCCCGATAGAAGGTGTGCAATTTCACCCGGAGTCCATACTTACTGAACATGGGCATGCTTTGCTAAAAAACTTCCTGGATACCAACTCCCCTAGTTTTTAACAATAATCTTAATTGCAATAAATTATAAATCCGGCATTGATAGGGTTGGGTAAATTGAAGGAAGTTCAGGTGGAAAAACCAACAATTTTAAAGAAAATTCTGCAACGTAAGCAGGAAGAAGTCAGCGAACGTAAAAAAATACGTTCTCTATCTGAGCTGGAAAAAAACATTGCAGAGCAGGATAAGCTGCGTGGGTTTTCTCAAGCCTTGGCTCAGCAAATAAGCCGTAAGCGTCCAGCGGTTATTGCTGAAATTAAAAAAGCCTCCCCCAGTAAAGGTCTATTGCGTGAGGATTTTCAGCCCCAAACCATTGCTCAAAGCTATGCTGAAAATGGCGCCACTTGTCTTTCAGTATTAACCGATGTAGATTTTTTTCAGGGTCATGACGATTACTTATTGGAAGCTAAAGCAGCTTGTTCTTTGCCCGTCATCCGTAAAGATTTCATGATAGACCCTTATCAAATTGTTGAATCTAGAATGCTTGGTGCTGACTGTATACTCTTGATAGTTGCAGCCTTGGATGAAAAGCAGTTGCATGAATTAGCAAGTTGCGCAACAGATCTAGGATTGGATTATTTAATAGAAGTTCATAATCTTGCTGAACTGGAGTCAGCGCTTAAATTAAAACCAGAGCTTATTGGCATTAATAACCGGGATTTGCATAACTTTAATACTCGACTGGACACCACTTATGATCTTCTAAAGGAAATACCGGAAGGGACTTCTGTAGTGACTGAAAGCGGCATCCATGCCAGAGAAGATGTGGATGAAATGATCCAACATGGTGTTTATGGTTTTCTGGTAGGAGAGACATTTATGCGAGCTCCTGATCCCGGTAAAAAGCTACAGGAACTTTTCTTTTTTGGCTAAGGGCTGAAGTTTAGCGGGTGCCAAATACTACGATAGTTTTGCCATGCACTTCGATTAATCCCTGTTCTTCAAGGTCTTTTAGTACACGCCCTGCCATTTCTCTGGAGCAATTCACTATTCTGCCTAATTCCTGACGGGTAATTTTAATTTGCATGCCGTCAGGATGAGTCATTGCATCCGGTTCTCTGCTCAGAGTGAGTAGCTGGCTGGCAATTCGACCCGTAACGTCAAGAAAGGAAAGATCTGCAACACGTTGTGTCGTATTGCGTAAGCGATGAGCCATTTGCTCACCGATTGTATAGAGGATTTCGGGATGTTGTTTGGTATATTCACTAAAATTAGAGTAACTAATTTCAGCTATTTCTACCTCAGTACGAGTTCTGACGCAGGCACTTCGTGATTCACCAATTTCAAATAGACCCATTTCGCCAAAAAAATCACCAGGGTTTAAATAAGTAATAATTGCTTCCTTGCCTTCTTCGTCTTCAAGAATGACCGATACCGAGCCGCTGACAATATAATAAAGCGTTTAGGATCTATCGCCTTCATGAATAATAGTGGTCTTGTTCGGGAATTTCTGACGATGTGAATGACTTAAAAAGTTTTCAAGATCATGGATATGAGGTGTAATTGCCATCAACGCCATGAAGAACTCCTAATGTTTTAATTGATTTAATAACTGATCGATTAAGAATAAAACATTTCTCGGCGCTATTGTACTGCTATTTTTACTCATTGTAGTGTACTAATGAGTGATTCAAGCTTCTGTATATAAGCTTCTACAAAGCGGCTATGCGATAATTAAATACCAAATCAGATTTAGGTTATAAGCTTATGAAAGCAACAATTAATTGGTTAGGAAATGCTCTGATGCAAGGGGAATCGGGCACTGGGCATAAAGTCATGGTCGATGGCCCTGAGTCCATTGGCGGGCTTAATCAGGGAATGCGCCCCATGGAGTTGATGTTGATGAGTGTGGGGACGTGTTCAACCGTCGATGTGATCAACATACTTAAAAAAGCCCGTCAGGATGTTACGGATTGTCGTGTAGAACTTGATGGCGAACGTGCCGATGCTATACCCGCTGTGTTTGAAAAAATTCATCTTCATTTTAAAGTAAGCGGCAAGGGTCTTGACGAGAATAAAGTGAAAAGAGCGGTAGAATTATCGGCAGAAAAATACTGTTCTGCTTCTATAATGCTTCAAAAAGCGGGTGTTGAAATATCACACAGTGTTGAAATAATTGCTGCCTGATTCACGGATTGAGCATTCAGATCGTCTAGAATTAAGGAAGCTGGATTGAGCGCAGTATTAAAACCGTAATTTATATACAAGCCATTAAAATTCATTAAATCTGGATAACAAAGAGTTTAATATGAACAAAGTCATTACACGAATGGTTCTATTATTCAGCATGCTGTTATCAGCTTGCACAAGCACTCAGGGCACAATTGCTGAAAGACAACAATCCGTTCAGGAAATGAAGACACAAGTGCTTTCTGAGCTCTATGCAGTCAAACCTGATGTGCAAAGCCAGATTTCAGAAGCTGCTGGAGTAGCGGTTTTTAGCAATGCCAATATAAATCTAATTTTTGCCAGCCTTGGTGGCGGTTATGGTGTCTTGCAAAACAACCTAACGCAACAAGAAATTTATATGAAAATGGGTGAAGTGGGGCTTGGTATTGGTGCCGGACTAAAAGACTTTCGTATTGTGATGGTTTTTCATACGCAAGATGCGCTAGAGCGTTTTATGGAGAATGGCCTTGCCTTTGGTGCTCAGGCTGATGCCGCAGCAATTGCTAATGATCAGGGTGTTGCATTTGGAGGAGAGGTGACAGTAGACAATATCACAATATATCAAATGACAAAGGCTGGTCTTGCTTTACAAGCAACGTTTAAAGGAACCCGGTTTTGGGAAGATGATGAGCTTAATTGAAGTCTTGAATTAGAGCCGGTAGGCTGTTTGTTTCATGACTTTTGACATGAGAGTCATGGATGTTTTGACAGCCTGGGGCAAAATAGCTGCTCCAGCCTGTTCTGCCATAGTGGCATGCTGGCCTTCATCAATGATCATTTGTTCAAGAATAGCCTTACTTTTTTTATCCTGTTTCGGAAGTTTTTCTAGATGTTCATTGAGGTGCTCGCAAACCTGATGTTCAGTCTCAGCGACAAAGCCCAGACTCCATTTATCACCCAAAAGTCCTGCGGTAGCACCTATACCAAAAGACATGGCATACCAGATCGGGTTTAGCAGGCTGGGACGATCATTAAGTTCTGATAAACGCTCTTCACACCAGCTTAAATGATCAGTTTCTTCATCGGCAGCCACAGTCATTTTTTCTCTTACTTCGGGTAATTTTGCGGTAAGTGCTTGTCCTTGATAAAGCGCTTGAGCACAAACTTCTCCAGTATGATTGATGCGCATCAATCCAGCGCTGTGCTTCAGTTCACTTTGGTCTAGGTCATTTTCCTTAGACGAATTAGCAGGATTAGGCCTGCGGGCAGAGACAACGCCAGGGCTGAGCGTTCTCAAGGCTTGATCGAAATTATCAATCAAATGATCTAAAAAGTTATTTGGCGTATTAAGCATGGTTTTATTCGTTTTTAGTTAAAGCTTCTCTTTTGATCGCACGATGGGCGATGTCCGTTCGATAGTATACTTTATCCCAGCTAATTTGATCGACTAATGTGTAGGCTAATTGCTGGGCTGAGGTCACTGAATTTGCGACTGCTGTTGCGCAAAGTACACGCCCACCATTGGTGACTATGTCACCATTACTTTCGCTTGTTCCTGCATGGAAAATCTTGCAGTCCTTATTTTGCTTGGCATCAAGTCCTCTGATGACTTTGCCCTTCTCGTAAGAGTTTGGATAACCACCGGCGGCCATCACAACACCAACAGCGGGTCGAGAATCAAATTCAATAGTGGCTTTATCGAGCTCGCCTTTCAAAGCTGCCTGACAGAGTTCTACCAGATCGCTTTGTAAGCGCATCATCACCGGTTGTGCTTCAGGGTCGCCAAAACGGCAATTAAACTCCACTACTTTAGGCTCCCCATCAGCTGTAATCATTAATCCGGCATACAGAAAGCCAACATAGGTATTACCTTCAGCAGCCATGCCATTGACCGTAGGGATAATAACCTCTTGCATAATTCGTTCATGTATTTCAGGACTCACGACAGGAGCTGGTGAGTAAGCGCCCATACCGCCTGTATTAGGGCCGAGATCCCCGTTGTCTCGTGCTTTATGATCTTGGGATGAGGCAAAAGGCAGGGCGGTCTTGCCATCCACAATAGCGATAAAGCTGGCTTCTTCTCCTTGCATGAATTCTTCAATGACAACACGGTGTCCGGCGTCACCAAAGCTGTTGCCGGAGAGCATATCTTTAACGGTTTCTATTGCTTCATCTAGTGTTTCGGCAATAATGACGCCTTTGCCAGCAGCCAAACCGTCGGCTTTGATCACGATGGGCAAGGTTTGTTTTTCCAGGTAAATAATGGCGGGCTCGATTTCAGTAAAGTTTTGATAGGCTGCAGTTGGTATATTGTGGCGTTGCAGAAAATCCTTACTAAAAGCTTTTGAACCTTCGAGTTGCGCTGCGCCTTGGCTGGGGCCGAAACACAGTAAGCCTTGTTTCTCAAAATAATCAGTTATACCAGCCACTAAAGGTGCTTCTGGGCCAATAATGCTTAGCCCAACATTATTTGTTTTGGCAAAATGGACTAATGCAGGAAAATCCATAGGGTCGAGTGCCACATTTTCTATTTTGGGTTCAGTGGCAGTGCCAGCATTACCGGGAATAACATAGACTTGATCTACCTGATCAGACTGAGATGCTTTCCAGGCCAGCGCATGCTCTCTGCCGCCGCTACCGATAATCATTATTTTCATATGGGCTCTCATTAACTACCTCAAAGGGATCAAATGAAGCAGTATAAAATTTCTTGTTTTTCACAATTAGAGGAAAGCTCTGCTTGCTTTAACTCCTCTCTCTTTAATACACCAGCTCTTTAATACACCAGCTCTTTAATTCACCAGTTTATTTCGCTAGTTTAATCCTACACAAAATAATAATTTATTAATCACTGAAGTTTTTGACAGAAACAATTGAGCAAGTCGCTTATTTTTGCCTTTTATTCCTAAAGGTTTTTAGTGTCTAAAATGTCTCATACCAGTAAATACCATCGCCATATCAGCTGCATCAACAGCATCTATGACCTGTTGATCATTGACTGAACCGCCTGGTTGAATAACAGACGTGATTCCTGCTTCCGCTGCGGCTTCAACACCATCGCTAAAAGGAAAGAAGGCATCAGAAGCCATCACCGAACCTGCTACTTCAAGATTCTCATCGGCTGCCTTAATGCTGGCAATTCTGGCACTGTAAACTCGACTCATTTGCCCGGCGCCAATGCCAATAGTCTGCCGGTCTTTAACATAGACAATGGCATTGGATTTAACAAATTTGACTACCTTCCAGGCAAACAACATGTCGGCTATTTCAGTCGGGCTAGGTGACCGCTTGCTCACTATAGTCAGATCAGACTCATTGATAATGCCAGTATCAAGATTCTGAACTAATAAGCCGCCTTTAACTTTTTTGTAATCCAGGCTGGCATTCTTCGAGTCTTGCCACTTACCACAGCTCAGTAAGCGCAAGTTGGCTTTGGCGCTAATAACCTTAGCGGCCGCTTCTGAAACAGATGGGGCAATGATGACTTCGGTAAACTGGCGCTCAGTTATGGTTTGAGCCGTCTTTTCATCGAGTTTCCGGTTAAAGGCAATAATACCGCCAAAAGCAGAGGTGGGATCAGTTTGATAGGCTTTTTCATAGGCTTTCAGAATACTGTCGGCAGTACCGACACCACATGGATTGGCATGTTTAACAATCACACAGGCAGGCTCAGTAAAACTTTTCACACATTCCAAAGCGGCATCGGTATCTGCAATATTGTTGTAAGAAAGCTCTTTTCCCTGAAGCTGTGTTGAGGTGGAAATACTGGCTTCGTTATTATTTTCTTCTATATAAAAAGCCGCTTTCTGATGAGGGTTCTCACCATAGCGCATATCCTGTTTTTTTATAAACTGAGCATTGAAGGTGCGTGGGAATTCATTGCCAGTCGTTATTTTCCCGAGGTAGTTAGCAATAGCACCATCATATTGAGCGGTGTGTTCGAAAGTTTTAACAGCCAGATTAAAGCAGGTTTCTTTACTTAAGTGTTGTTGCTTATCCTGAAGCTCATTAACGATCCCATTGTAGTCTTTAGGGTCAACCACGACAGCTACATGGGCATGATTTTTAGCAGCAGCTCTAAGCATGGTAGGCCCACCAATATCGATGTTTTCAATAGCGGTGGCTAAATCACAATCGGGTTTAGCGATGGTTTCCTGAAAGGGATAGAGGTTTACTACAACCATATCAATAGGAGGAATATCATGTTCTTGCATAACAGCATCATCAGTGCCGCGTCTGGCTAATATGCCACCATGGACTTTAGGGTGTAGAGTTTTGACCCGTCCATCCATCATTTCAGGAAAGCCCGTGTAATCGGCAATTTCAGTCACAGCAATGCCTTCATCAGCTAACATTTTATAAGTGCCGCCAGTAGAGATTAATTCAATCCCCTGAGCTGTTAGAGCAGCAGCGAATTCTTTGATGCCTGTTTTATCGGATACACTGAGAAGGGCGCGTCTAACTGGATTCGAGGTCTTTGCTGTCATATTGAGTAAGTTTTCCTATGCTTATATTGTAGTTAGTCGAGTAAATTATATTGTCTTAATTTTTTACGAAGGGTGCCTCTGTTTAAACCCAGCATAGAAGCTGCTTTACTTTGATTGCTGCCTGCATGCTTCATAACAACGGCCAACATTGGGGCTTCAACTTCGCCCAAAACCATGTTGTAAAGTTCACTGATGTGCTCTTGCTCTACCTGGCTCAAATATTCTTCTAATGCTTCGCTTACACATTGCTTTAAAGATTGAGAGTTGTTGTTAATATCATCACTCATGCGGCGGCCTTCTTACATGGAAAGTCTTTTAGCGTTGAGAAAAAGTTTTGCAGCGCATCAGTTTGCTGCTGAATACCATCCAGAGTATTAAAGTAAGCTCTAAAAGCCTTATGTTCAGGTAGATTTTGACAATACCAGGCGACATGTTTACGCGCTATCAATACCCCTTTAAAGCTACCATAAAAATCATAAAGATTTTCGAGGTGAGTCAGGATTAAAGTCATTTGTTCGTTTAAGGACGGTCCGGCTATCAGTTGTTGGTGCTTGAGATAATGGTCTATTTGCTGGAAGATCCATGGGCGTCCCTGTGCTGCCCGCCCGATCATGACGCCATTTGCCAATGTGTGGGAGAGAACTGCTGCTGCTTTTTGCGGGCTATCAATATCGCCATTGGCAAATACTGGGATTTCAACAATTTCCTTGATGGCGGCAATGGTGTCGTATTCGACTTCACCACGGAACATGCATTCACGGGTTCGTCCGTGTACAGCAAGAGATTTTATTCCACTATCTTCAGCGATTTTCGCAATAGTCGTTCCGTTGCGATTAGCAGGACTCCAGCCGGTGCGGATTTTAAGGCTTACCGGTACGGAAACAGCATTGACTACTGAGTGAAGAATTTCTTTGACCAGCTTTTCATCTTTTAACAAGGCGGATCCAGCGGCCTTTTTGAGTACTTTTTTTGCCGGGCATCCCATGTTGATATCGATTATCTGAGCGCCTTGATCGACATTTAAACGGGCTGCTTGTGCCATCATTTGTGGGTCAGAGCCTGCTATTTGGACTACTCTAGGAGAAGTTTCTCCACTATGCTGGCGCCGCAGCCGATTCTTTTCACTATTCCAGAGTTGAATATTACTGGTCAGCATTTCTGAGGGAGTCATTGCTGCACCATAATGACGGCACAATAAGCGAAAGGGTCGATCAGTGACACCCGCCATAGGCGCTAGAACTACCTGAGAGTTAAGTGTATAGGGTCCAATTTGGATCACTTAATGAGCAGCCTGTTTGAGAAAAGCGAAGCCCGCTATTCTACTAAAAAAGTTGGAGTGTTTAAACGAAACTTAATTTAAACATCTTTAGCTTAGGGTGTCCGTAAGCTAAGGGAGTAATTTATCGCTTCAGGGCCTGGGTCGGCTATTTCAAGCCGTATCTGTATCGAAGAATTTGAAGGCAAATGGGTGAATTGTTGAAGCTCCCGATCAAGGTATTCATCAGGCTTAAACAATCTGTTGGCAACCAGTCGCCGGTTGAGATCAGAAAAATTTATTTCCACCAGAGGAAATACTTGTTCGAATTCAGCCGTATTGCGAAAGATAAAATCAATTTGCAAGGCATTAGAAATAGATGGGTGAGAGTTAACAATGAGCTGGTCAGTAGCAAAAGCGCTTAAATCAAAGCGTTCGATTTCGGGGCAGTTAGCGTAGTTACAAATAAATCCAGTGAGGCTGCTAAAGCGAGAATCTCGCAGATAGCTATCAAAATTTGCCCAGGCATACTGTGCGCCCAGGGCAAGAATTAACAGGATATTACTGGAAAATAAAACAGCAGTAACAATAGCCGGGCGGCTATTTTGTCGATATATAGGTATAGGCTCTTCACTTATTGAGTTAACAGGGTTGCTACCATCTGTATTCAGGGCTTCATCATCGTAAAGCGCCTCCAGACTTTGTAATTCATCTTTCCTTTTTATAGCTCCAGATGGGCTGATGGCCATGGAGTGAGAATCAATTTCCAGTGCTTGGTCTTTTATTGTTGCGTCGATGTCTTCTATTTCTTTTATATCGTTCTGGTCTTCTATGCCTTCTTGCATCCCAGACTCTTCTTTAACATTATCTTCTGGATATTCTTTTAACTCTGAACCTTTCGGCAGGTTTTCAATATTCTGATTCAACGCTTCTTCGTCGTTAACTGATGCTAGCCTTTCTTCCTCCTTGTTGGCTAAATACTCATCGCCATCTATCTGTATATTTTCTTCTGAAGGTTCTTCTGTTCTTATTACTTCTTTATCTTCCAATATTTCGTCGATATAAAGAGTATCTTCTGGCTCTTTGGCTTCATCACCTGCTTCTATATTTCTGGTATTTCCGCTGTCAGTTTGTTCGTATTCAGGTAGCGATGTTTCGGACTCTTTTTTTTCCGCACTATCAGTTTTGTGGGGGGGGTGAGTGTAATGGCTATCTTCTTCTATAGTATTTTCATCAGTACTTTCATCTTCTATAGCGCTTGCTTCTCCAATGGTGTTTTCTTCTTCGGTAGCGCTTTCAATATTTGCTTCAGGGGAAGTCTCTATGACTTGATCAGAAGCGGGCTCTTCATTTTCACCATTATTGTCAGAATGGGCTTCGGAAATATCATGTTTGTTCTCATTGTTATCAGGATTCTGAATTATTGACTCATCAAGCGATTGTTCTTTTGCTTGTACTTCATCTTCAAAAAACAGTTGCTGCTCAAGCGCAGAGAAAGTTTGCAGGCAAAAACCACAACGCACTTTCCCCTTGGCAAGTTTCAATTGCGCCTGAGTGATATTAATTGAGGTCTCACAATTCGGGCATTGAGTAATAAATGATGACATAGTGTTTTTATATTATTCGGTGTCCAACAATTCTAACCCAGCCATCATGAGCCTTGATGGGCTCGAATTCAAACCAGGTTTTATAGGCAGCTATTACTGATTTCGCTTGTTCTTCAAGTATGCCTGAAAGGAGGATTTTACCATCGGGTTTAACCAATGCTGCAAAATAAGCCGCCAACTCTATTAAGGGCCCTGCTAGGATATTGGCCAGCAGAATCTCAACCGGCTTTATTTTGCTGAGCTTGATTTGTTCCACAAACTCTTTAGGTAAATAAACAGGAAGTTTTGTCTGCTCAATTTGGTTTTTTTCACAGTTACTTTTACTGGCAATTAATGCCTGCGGGTCATTATCCACAGCGATGACCTGTTTAGCCCCCAGTAACAAGGCCGCTATGCCCAAAATTCCGGATCCACAGCCGTAATCAATAAGCTCCTTGTCTTTTAACTCTTGCTGGTCAAGCCAGCTTAAACAAAGCGCAGTGGTAGGGTGGGTTCCTGTGCCAAATGCCAGTCCAGGATCAAGCATAATATTTATAGCATTCGGGTCAGGTACCTTGGACCAGCTTGGGCAAATCCATAATCTTTCACCAAAGCAAATAGGTTTAAAATTATCCATCCATGCGCGTTCCCAATCTTCATCTTCTAGTAATTTAAGTTCCAGAGGAGGTAACTGATTGGGTAAGTAAGTTTGACGAAGTTCACGCATGAGCTGTTCGGGGTCCAGTTCAGCCGGGAAAAGCGCAGTGAGGATGATGCTGTCCCAAAGCGGAGTTTCTCCTCGGGCAGGCTCAAACACTGGTTGATCGGCAGCATCAATCAAAGTAATCGCGAGAGAGTTAAGTGTTTCTAGAAGAGTTTCCAGATCTTCAGCTAGATCAGGGGTGGTACTCAACTGCAATTGAATCCAGCCCATAAATTCTACCTGCTAATTAAAGCTTAAGCTTCTTTTCCAGATAATGGATATTGACACCGCCGGCTATGAAGCCTTCATCACGCATAATATCCTGATGCAAGGGGATGTTGGATTTGATTCCGTCGATATGCATTTCTTCAAGCGCATTTGCCATTTTTAGCAATGCTTCATTGCGATCGGCACCAAAAGTAATCAACTTGGCAATTAGAGAATCATAATGAGGAGGGACTGTGTACCCACTATAAATATGTGAATCTACACGGACGCCGTTACCGCCAGGAGCATGGAAAATATTCACTTTACCAGGACTTGGTAAAAAAGTGTTGGGATCTTCAGCATTAATTCGGCACTCAATTGCATGTCCTTTAATAGTTATCTCATCTTGGGTGACAGACAAAGGCAGTCCAGAGGCTACTCGTAATTGTTCTTTAACGATATCAATGCCGGTAATCAGTTCAGTAACAGGATGTTCAACCTGAACACGAGTATTCATTTCAATAAAATAAAAATTTCCATCTTCGTAGAGGAACTCAAAAGTGCCGGCACCACGATACTTTATATTTTGACAGGCTTGAATACATGCCTCCATGATATTTTTTCGCTCTTCATCAGTGACGCCGGGTGCCGGTGCTTCTTCCACAACCTTTTGGTGCCTTCTTTGTAGAGAGCAGTCTCTGTCGCCTAAACTGATGGCATTTCCTTCACCATCACCAATAACCTGTATTTCGACGTGACGTGGATTGCCTAAATACTTTTCCAAGTAGACCATACTGTTGCCGAAAAAAGATCCGGCTTCATTTTGAGTGACTGTAATAGAACTCAATAAGTCTTCTTCTTTTTCAACGACACGCATCCCGCGGCCACCACCACCAGCTGCAGCTTTAATCAATACAGGGTAGCCGATATCACGAGCAATTTTTAATGTACGGGCATTATCATCATTGATTGGTCCGTTAGAGCCTGGCACGGTTGGTACTCCAGCATTGATCATGGCTTCAATAGCAGCAACTTTATCGCCCATGACACGAATAGTCTCAGCTCTTGGCCCGATAAAGATGAACCCGCATTTTTCAACTTGCTCGGCAAAATCTGCATTCTCAGATAAAAACCCATAACCTGGGTGAACAGCTTGAGCATCGGTAAGTTCCATGGCGCTGATAATAGCGGGGATATTTAAATAACTATCTGCAGATTTAGCTGGGCCAATACAAACTGATTCATCGGCTAAGCGGACATGCATCAGATCTTTATCAGCAGTTGAATGTACAGCGACAGTTTTTATGCCGAGTTCTTTGCAGGCTCGTAAAATACGCAGAGCAATTTCACCGCGGTTAGCTATTAATACTTTTTCAATCATAAAAGGGCATCAACTTTTTAATAAGGATATGGGAAAGAAAATTTTAGACAATGGTGACCAAGGGTTGATCAAATTCAACAGGCTCACCATCTTCAACCAAAATAGCTTCTATCACACCTGCTTTATCGGCTTCTATTTGGTTCATCATTTTCATGGCTTCTACGATGCAAATTATATCTCCAACCTTGACCTGTTTTCCGACCTCAGCAAAAGCTGGAGAACTGGGTGAAGGTGAGCGGTAGAAAGTTCCAACCATAGGGGATTTAACAGAATGCGCTAGTGAAGCAGGAGTTTCGTCTGGAACTGAAGGGCTGCTAGCTGGGGTTGCAGGAGCTGGAGCCGGTGCTGCAACAGGATATGTTTGAGGTGCAGGGGCAGGCTGTATGCTGGAGCCACGACTTATTCTGACGGATTCCTCACCCTCTTTGATTTCAATTTCATTAACGCCTGACTCTTCAAGTAGTTCAATCAGTTTTTTTACTTTTCTAATATCCATTGTGCTCTCTCTGTGATTGATGCTCTAGTAATTTATGTCTGTGATCTAAGCTAATTGTTTGCCCGCAGCCTGCAAAGCTAACTCATAACCCTGTGCTCCTAATCCAACAATGCAGCCTTTCGCGATATCTGAAAGATAAGAGTTTTTACGGAAATTTTCTCTGGCATGGACATTTGAAAGGTGAACTTCTATGAACGGGATTTCGACCCCAAGCAAAGCATCCCGCAAAGAGATACTGGTATGAGTAAATGCACCAGGATTGAGGATGATAAAATTAACACCATCTTTTTTAGCTTGATGGATACGCTCTACAATTTCATGCTCAGCGTTGCTTTGTAAAAAGGCTATCTCATGTCCAGCAGATTCGGCCTGTTGTTGTAAAACAGCATTAATATCTTCGAGGGTCTCAGAGCCATATATCTCAGGCTCTCTATCGCCAAGAAGGTTAAGGTTTGGTCCATTTAGTACAAGAATAGAAGCCATGTGTCACTGCGTATATAGTTGTCTAATTAGTAAGCTGCACATTTTACGAATTTAGCAACAAATGTCAGCAATTTTTATTAATTTAATTATTCTGCTTATTTTACGATTTTAGCAGCAAATGTCAGCAACTTTTACGATATTTTGCTAAAGATACGCCAATAATCACCAATTAAACGTAAAAAAGAAGAAAGTTGGAGTGACCGAAGCTATTTTGAGCGCTTTTTCAGAAAAGAATGTAAGAAGTAATAGTAGCGGTCTATTTCTGCGATTATATTCAGTCTCGCCGCAGCTTACTGGAAATGGAAATGGGTGAAGGGCAGAATAAGACAATGATATACGAAGAGATAAGGAAGGTGACAATGGCAGCGCCCTGAATCACCAAAGACGCTGCTTCCCCAATCACCCCTGATTGGGTGGCAACAAATGCAATCAGCAGGGAAAACTCACTAATTTGTCCCAGCCTTAATCCTGCATCCCAGGCTAAACTATCCCTTTCACTGAATTTTTTAAGTAGAAAATGAAAAACTACGGGTTTTATAGTTAAGGCTAATCCTGCTAACAATAAGGCTGGCCAAATAATTTGGCTGAGCAGCGAGATATTGAACTGAGCGCCCAGAGAGAAAAAGAAAAGTATAAGGAAGAAGTCTCTTAGAGGCTTTAAGTTAATAGCGATATACAAGGCGATTGGGCTGGTGGCGAGAGAAACACCTGCGATAAAAGCCCCAATTTCAGCTGACAAACCCAGAAAGGATGCCATTTCAGCAACAGCAAGGCACCAGCCAATGGCCAGAAGAAAAATATATTCCTTAAACTGATCAAAGCGAGCGATAAGCTTTATTAAAATGTATTGAGTCGAGATATAGGCAGCGGCGATTAATAAAGGCAGTGCCAGCAAAACGCGAATTGCCGTTGCTTGTTCGAAGGTGCCAGAATTCAGGAAAACCAAAATGAAGATAGCAATAAAATCCTGTAACAATAGAATGCCAACCATGATTTCACCCATATGTTTCTGATGAAGCACAGTGGTCGGCAGTAACTTGATGCCGATAATTGTGCTTGAAAAAATCATGCTAAATCCAATGACCAGACTTTCAATGGTGGAGAAAGCAAAGATTAATCCTGTGCTGAAACCTATCAAGAGAAAGATGAGTGCACTAGCCAGGGTTACCAGAAAAGTTTTCTTAAGCGTGGACAGTAATTTTGCTGGTTGCATATCAAGGCCAAGCAGGAATAGAAGAAAAATTATTCCAAATTCGGAAATGTCTGTTAACAGAGTAGGGTCTGAAATATAGCTGAGCCCGTAAGGCCCCAATAGAACGCCAATCACTATGTAGGCAACTAAAAGCGGTTGCCTTAAAAAAAGCGCCAGAGTACTTAGCAGTGCCGCTCCGCTAAAAATCAGGAAAAAAGGGAAAAGTAAAGATTCTGATTCCATTACATGAACCTAAAATATCTAAGCATTTATGTATAGTCACTTTGACTATAGACAGTTAAAGTCAGTGTAACAGGGGAGTGAAACTTTATGAAAAGTAAAAGTGTTTAAGAACTAGATTATTTCCAGCTTGAGTTCTTTGTACTGCATAGGGTAACAGTAACTGTCTGCTGCACAGCCCTGGTAATTGAGCTGCAAGGAAATATTGTCGCCAACAACAGTATTATCAAAGGGGATGCGAATAAGTAATTGTTGATAATACACTTCAACCTCACCAAAAAATTCATCTTCTATGTGAACCCCCATTGGAATAACAGGTTTTTGTAGGCTGTTATTATTGGATTCAATAAAATTTAAACTTTTCTGATAAAGATAATAACCATCTTCTATATCCCAGCGCAGTAACAGTGTGTTGGGCGCTTCTAAATAAGCACTAAGGGCGAAGGCAGAGTCGGCAGGTAATACGGATTGCACAGCAGAAGTACTTAAGGCTGCACTATTATTGCCTAAAAGGTCACTGGAAGAATTATTAAGCAACTGAGCGTAGAGCTTTGCTGAAGACAGCATCAGGCAGGTAAAAAATATGATGTTTTTAAGTGCGGTAAGCATAGGCTTCACCTCACGATTTAGTGTAAGAAATTTAACAAAGTCTTGATATCGATGGTTAGCGGTCCAGATAGTTAAGCCTTGTAACGCTCAAATATCAATGTGGCGTTTGTGCCTCCAAAACCAAAACTGTTGGACATAATGGTATTTAGGCTTACACCATCCATTCGCTGTCTTACCACCGGAACACCTTCAACTTCAGGATCAAGATTTTCAATGTTGGCAGAAGCCGCAATAAAGTTGTTTTCCATCATCAGTAAGCTATAGATGGCTTCCTGAACACCTGCCGCACCCAGGGAATGGCCAGACAGTGATTTGGTGGAATTTATGGCTGGAATGTTGTCGCCAAACACTTCTTTCACCGCTTTTATTTCCTGAATGTCGCCTACCGGTGTGCTGGTACCATGGGCATTTATGTAATCAATATCATTATTTGCAGTTGCCATGGCCATTTGCATACATCGAACAGCGCCTTCTCCAGAAGGCGCCACCATGTCATAACCATCGGATGTGGCGCCATAGCCGGTCAGCTCGGCATAGATTTTAGCGCCACGCGCCAGAGCATGTTCCAGCTCTTCCACCACTAAAGTGCCGCCACCGCCTGCAATGACAAAACCATCGCGGTCGGCATCATAAGCTCTAGATGCTTTATCAGGGGATTCATTATATTTGGTGGAAAGGGCGCCCATAGCATCAAACATGCAGCTTAGCGACCAATGTTCTGATTCGCCGCCACCAGCGAATACCATATCTTGCTTGCCTAACTGGATGAGTTCCATTGCATTACCAATGCAATGAGCACTGGTTGAACATGCTGAAGAAATGGAGTAATTAACCCCTTTGATTTTGAAAGGTGTCGCCAAACAAGCTGAAACTGTACTACCCATGGTGCGAGTCACACGATAAGGGCCGACCCTTTTCAAGCCTTTTTCTCTTAGTATATCAACGGCTTCTACCTGGTCTTCGGTCGACGTGCCGCCTGAGCCCATAATAATGCCAGTACGAATATTGGAAACTTGATCTTCAGTCAGACCAGCGTCAGCAATAGCTCTGTCCATAGAAATATAACCATAAGCTGCAGCGGATCCCATGAACCTTAAACTTTTCCGATCGATATGCTCTGAAAAATCGATCTCAACTGCGCCAGCGACATGGCTGCGCATACCTGCTTCTGCATAATCTGGGCGGTAACTGATACCACTTCGACCAGTTAAAAGGGAATCGGTGACCGACTCTTTATCTGTACCAAGGCAGGAAACAATTCCCATACCTGTAATGACAACACGACGCATTAATGCAAATCCTCTAAACTATCTTTAAACCATGACTGTTATCAGGATAATGACTCATCCGGTTTAAATAAACCGACTTTTAAACCTTTAGTAGTATAAATGACCTGCCCATCTACTGAAACAGTGCCATCAGCAATACCCATGATCAATTTTCGTTCGATGAGACGTTTGATATTTAATTCATAGACAACTTTTTTGTGATTAGGCAAAATTTCGCCTGTAAATTTAACTTCGCCGCAACCCAAAGCCCGGCCTTTGCCATTATTGCCGCGCCAACCCAAATAGAAACCAACTAACTGCCACATGGCATCAAGCCCAAGACAGCCTGGCATAACGGGATCTCCATCAAAATGACAATCGAAAAACCAAAGGTCAGGTTTTATATCGAGTTCAGCAATAATATGGCCTTTACCTTCGCTGCCGCCATCTGAAGAAATTTCAACAATTCTGTCCATCATCAGCATATTATCGATGGGTAGTTTAGGGTTGCCTGGGCCAAATAATTCTCCATGGCCACACTCTAAGAGCTCTTCTTTTGTATAACTGCTTTTTGGCAAAAATTCAGTTGTCATAATTTTCCAATTGTAGCCTGCGGGTACTTGATCGACATTGATCATCGACAAAAGGCCGCTATTATAGAGATAAGTGGGCTGAAACGATAATTATTTCAATACATATGTGGGTATAATACGCAGCACTCATGCCAACTCAATAAAAAATCAACTTAAGCATTTCCAAGATGAAGTTGATTTTTGTCTGGTGTTTATAGTGGTCATTATCAGAGTGAAGATAATATTAAGCTCTTTATCGAGACTGGCATCTATGGGAGAAGTAATTAAATGAGGTTAGGAAGAAATGACTGAGCAAGTTATAAAGAAATGTCTATTCCCCGCAGCAGGTTACGGTAGCCGTTTTTTACCGGCGACAAAATCTATGCCTAAAGAAATGTTGCCCGTTGTTAATAAACCATTGATTGAATATGGTGTTGAAGAAGCCATGCAGGCTGGCATGGATAATATGGCAATTATTACAGGTAGAGGTAAGCGTGCAATAGCCGATTACTTTGATACAAATTATGAGCTTGAGCACCAGATATCCGGTAGCGGTAAAGAAAAATATTTAGAAGACATACGTAAAATAATTAATGATTGCGTTTTTTCCTATACGCGTCAGATAGAAATGAAAGGTTTGGGCCATGCTATTTTAACCGGCGAAACTTTAATTGGTGATCAGGCATTCGCCGTAGTGCTAGCCGATGACTTGTGTTATTCCCCGGATCAGGGCGTTTTATCACAAATGGTAGACCTGTATAAAAAACACCAATGCAGCATAGTTGCGATAGAGGAAGTTCCAAGCGATGAAACTCATAAATATGGTGTTATAGCCGGTGAAGAAATTGAACCAGGTGTATTGCGAATCAACGATATGGTCGAAAAACCAGCGCCGGAAGATGCACCGAGCAATTTGGCTATCATCGGTCGTTATATATTAACACCTGATATTTTTGACATTATTCGACAAACGCCCCCGGGCAGAAATGGTGAAGTACAGATCACGGACGCTTTAATGACACAGGTAAAACAAGGTGGCGTTTTGGCCTACAAATTTAAAGGCAGACGCTTCGATTGCGGTAGCGTAAGCGGCTTTATGGAAGCAGGCGTTTTTTATTATGAAAATGTTTATAAAGCATTAGATTAGAATTATCGAAAAGAGGGAAGCTAGTGATTCAGGAAATAACGTGTTTTAAAGCTTATGATGTCCGAGGTCGTATTCCTGACCAACTCAATGAAGATGTCGCTTATCGAATTGGTAAGGCTTATGCGGCCTTTTTGAAGCCAAAACAGGTTGTTGTGGGATATGACATTCGTTTAAGTAGCCAGCAAATATGTCAGGCTCTAATTAATGGTTTAACTGATGCTGGTGTTAATGTCAGTAATATTGGTCAATGTGGCACAGAAGAAATATATTTTGCGACCAGCCATCTTGGTATGGATGGAGGCATCGTTGTTACTGCGAGTCATAACCCTAAAGACTACAATGGCATGAAGTTTGTAAGGGAAGATTCCAAACCAATCAGTAGCGACACCGGTTTAAAGGAAATCAAAGCCCTGGCTGAAAAAAATGAATTCGCAATGCCTGGGAAGAAAGGCCAGGTAGAGCTAGTTGACGTCAAGCAAGCCTATATCGATCATTTACTTGCATATATTGACCTGTCTTTATTAAAGCCCCTAAAAGTTGTTTGCAATGCCGGTAATGGTGGAGCAGGGTCGGTGATCGATTTGCTTGAAGCGCACCTGCCAATTGAGTTTATAAAAATTCACCATAAGGCTGATGGCAACTTCCCGAATGGTGTTCCCAACCCCCTGCTGGAAGAGAATCGCCAGTCCACTATAGATGCCATACTTGAGCATAATGCCGATTTAGGAATTGCCTGGGACGGTGATTTTGATCGCTGTTTTTTCTTTGATGAAAAGGGCACATTCATCGAAGGGTATTACATTGTTGGTCTCTTAGCCGAGGCTTTTTTAAAGAAACAAGCAGGTGAAAAAATTATTCATGATCCGCGTTTGAGTTGGAATACTTTAGCCGTTGTTGAAGAGTTTGGTGGTGAAGCAGTGTTGTGCAAAAGTGGGCATGCTTTTATTAAAGAAAAAATGCGTCAAGTAGATGCTGTCTATGGTGGCGAAATGAGTGCTCACCATTATTTTAGAGATTTCTTTTATTGCGATAGTGGCATGATTCCCTGGTTGCTGGTGACAGAAATACTTTCGCTTTGCGGTCAGAAATTTTCAAGTCTGGTCGAACAAAGAATGCAAGCGTTTCCCGCTAGCGGAGAAATTAATCGTGAAGTTGAAGATGCAAAAGCTTCCATTGAAAAAGTTCAGCAGGTTTACGCAGATGCGGCATTAGCAACAGATTTTACTGATGGCCTAAGTATGGATATGGGGGAATGGCGTTTTAATTTACGTATGTCAAATACCGAGCCGGTGATTCGACTAAATGTTGAATCAAGAGCTGATCAGACCCTCATGGAAAGTAAAACTCAGGAAATATTGCAGCTACTCTAGCGTTACTTACCCTGACCTGACTATTCAGTAATATGGCAGAATTCTGCATAGGGAAAATCTGAGTCTAGATCTCTTAATTCCTGCATAAAGTGCTCGTCTATTCTAATCTGCTGTGCTTTTGAAAGTAGTTCCGAAGACTTACCTGTTTCACCTTTTCTTATCATTGTGAAGTCGCTGCCCCATGGAAATTTTCCACCGCTCATTGGGTTAAATTTATGGTTGATACCTTTCATATACTCAAGCGAGCTTTTCTCAACGACTTTGTTGAATTGTTCTTCAGTTAAATCAACACCCAATGTTTCAGCTACTCGACGAATGCCTGCTTCTGGCTTATGTTTCAATTCTGTATATGAAATAAGCAAGACGTTAGGTTTGTTTCTTAATTGCCAATAACTGTTGGTATGTTCTGCCCAGGTACTGCCAAAATTCATTGACCAATGCTTTGTTAGAAATGCGTCCAGCCAGTTCTCAACATCTGGCAATAGAGGTCCTGCCAGGCTTGCAACAAAAGGGTAGCTCGATACAAAAACTTCTTTTGGGTCACGTATTACAACCAGGTATTTTGCTTGTTCATTGTAAGGCACATAGAGAGCAGATATATGGGTTTTTATGACTCGCAAACCGGTCGGACTAAGTTCTTTAATTTCATTACCAAGTAAGGGGGTGATGGTTTTTTGAGCTCTTTTACTTGGCGTATCTGGCCAGGCAACAGCATCGTGAATGTTTTCGTATTCGCCCTCACCAAGCCAGGCTATCTGATGAGCAATCTGCATCATCCAGTTGGTTCCACTTTTTGAAAAAGTACTAACAAAAATATCACCAGCATCAGGTTGGTAATCTTTAAATACTGCTCTGAGTTTTTTTGGGTTTGCCCCTCTTTTACCCATAATATTTAGTAAAGCACCTGGCCTTGAAAATACTCCAAGAATCCAATTTAGGGGTACCACTAAAAGATAAAAAACAACAGCTGCCAGCCACAATCCAATCGTGGACATTTCCCTTTTTATGGCAGGAATCTTTTGCGTGCTCATGGAGTAACTCTGAATAATTAAAAATTTATTACAGTATAAAAAGGCAATAAAAACCCAATAAAAAGGCCATTAAAAAATGGCCTTTTGGGTAATTACTTTTTATTAGTCAGGTAAGGCAAATACGAATAAATTGTTAGCATCCGTTAGTCCAGCATATATAGACATGCCGGTACTTACTGCCAAATACTGTTTGCCATTAACCATGAACGTGGTTGGGTAACCGCTGAGTGTAGAACCCAGGTTGATCTCCCATAAGACTTCACCTGTCTCTTGGTCAAAAGCTTTCATGCGGCCATTGTTATCACCACCGAAAATCAGGCCGCCAGATGTTGATAGCAGAGTCATCATGGTTGCATCTTGCTCGTAGGTCCAAAGGGTTTCACCAGTCTCAGCAGAAATAGCGGTGACCGAGTGAGGGGCAGTTTCTTGACCCGCAGGCAGGTCTTCAGCGCGGCCAAAAATTCCGTAAAGGTTTTCCAGAGATGGCTCTGTCAGGGTTGCTGTGATTGTTTGGCATTGACGTGCTAAGGGGAAATACATGGCATTAGTATCCGGGCTGTAAGTCCCTGAAGGCCAGCCACGGCTTAAGCCGCCACAGGCAAATACTGATTGCCCAACTTCAGTAAACAAGACCTCTGGATTAATGGATACTGCACCGGTATTCACATCAATATCAGACACCAGGTTCTGATAAACCGCTGCTGTAGCCCACAGGAACTCGCCTGTTTCTCTATCCAGGGTATAGACTAAACCGGGTTTGCCAGGTATACCCGTCAGTACTTTACGAACTTCACCAGGCTCAATGTCAGGGTTAATCCAGCTAACGCTATCAGGATCAGGCGCAACAGCAGTATCAACTAACAGTCTTTCAAAGGGGAAGTCATAATCCCAGTGGTCGACTAAATGCTGGTAATACCAAACGATCTCACCAGTATCGGCATCAAGTGCTAAAGTAGAATTATGATAAAGGTAGTCGTATTCATTACCGGCCATTGTGTATTTAGGTGCTGGTGAAGTTACCGAAGTACCAAAATAAACCAGATTTAATTCTGGGTCATAGGAAGGCACTAACCAGGTGCCAACATGCCAGCGTTCACTGTCGAGCATATCACCCCAGCTATCACCATTTTCTTCACCCATACGGGCAATGGTGCTGGTACGCCAGATTTCGCGTCCGGTTCTGGCGTCATGAGCGGTCATAATACAGGCATCCGGGCTGCCTTCAGGCTCACAACCACGACCTGAAATAGCCATGCCATTAGCAATGATGGGTCCGGAAGTTTGCTGGGCGCCAGCACGATAATCCAGAATTTGAGTCTCCCAAACCATTTCTCCGGTACGGGCGTCCAGAGCATAAATATAGTCATCGGCACTGGTATCAATGATCAGGTTCTCGTAAATGGCCAGGTTGCGATTGATATCGGGTACCGGGAAGTAAGGTCTTAGTTCACTTTCATCTGGTAAGCGACGTCTGTGCTCCCAGATAAGGTCACCAGATTCGATGTCGATAGCTTGTGTGACATCCCAGGGGTTAGGGAAAAACATGATGCCATCGTGCACGAGTGCTGTACCTTCTTGAATGCCGTCACCTAGGCCTCGGGTCCAGACCATACGAAGTTCATCGACATTATCTGCGTTGATTTGATCAAGCGGGCTATGACCCCATGAATTTAGTGTGCGTCGCCACATTAACCAGTCGGCAGGATCAGGGTTTTGGAGCATTTCATCGGTAACCGGCGTGAAGTCACCCATAGCGGCAAAAGCGGTATTGCCTTCTCCGACCATTACTTGTTCAGCGGCAGACGCTGAATTCAGGAATAGTGGGCTTAGCA
>CBFICB010000005.1:19983-209702 GCA_965661005.1 Pseudohongiellaceae bacterium | reverse complement strand
GATGCAAATAGTCCATCTTTGAGAGTAAGGGCGGCGCAGCAGGTTTCATCTATTTCTGAGTAATCCAAGATTATTCTTGCAGATGTTCTCTCGCTAGGCTGGTACAGGAATTGCTGCCTTAAACCGAATCTTGATCTGTCATTGAGCTCGCCCAACCCTACAGCATCAACCCACCCATCTCTGTAGCCTGTAAAAAAAGTAGTCCGTGCGGATATCTCAGGTGAAACATTCCAGTTTGATGCACCTTGAAAATTCGCAAGTGAATAATTACCAGCTGTAAATTGCAGATATGCATTTCTACTATCTTGTTCTGGAGCAATTGTTCTCAGAAGGAGCGCCCCTGATGCTGAATTTTTTCCAAAAAGAGTTCCCTGAGGTCCTCGCAGAACCTCTACTGCCTCGATATCAGCAAGCTGATTGAATAATGAAGCTTGCCGAGCTCGATATACGCCATCGACATATAAGCCTACTGATGATTCCAGTCCAAAATTTTGAGCCCCTGTCCCAATACCGCGAATTGAGAAATTACCGGTACCAGAGCTTTGATTTGTTCCAACAGTTAAATTTGGTACGGACCACATTAGCTCTTGCACATCGTTGATAGATCTATTCTGCAGGTCTTCACCGCTTACTATCGACTCAGAAATTGGAACATCTTGAAGATTCTCATCTCTCAGCTGACCTGTAACTACTATTTCTTCTAGAGTTTGGGAATTTGCGGATGCGGCAACTATAGATAAAGAAATTAATGAGACTATTTTGCTAAGTTTGGAACATGAAAATCTATGATTCACGCTTTCAATAACTGCAAAAAATTTTTTTCTATTCACAGGGGTTTCCTTATATGTAAAAGTCTTATTTTTATTGTCTCAGTTACAGAAAATGCTTACAACTGGTTAATCATTGATATTACAATTCGTTATTATACCTTTTTTGTTATAGATTTCATAATAGCTATAACTGACTCAGAACAATACACAGACACTAATGTTTTAAGAATTGGGCGGGAGTGGTCTTAATAGCTGTGTAGTTTAAGTAGTATCTGTCTAGATACATCAGAAGTGATTTTAGGAAAAAGTAGAAACTAAAAGATCTGCTTTAGGCCAATAGCTAACATTAATATTATTCAAAAATATTGTCTAACCACCATGCTGTCTTCCAACTATATGATTCCCATGTCCATGAAGGATCACCTGTATCAATTACCCAATCTCCGTTATTTCTTCCTATTGGCAGATTGCTTCTGAAATAGCCATTACATTCCCAATTATCTTTATCCAAAACAACACAGTTTTCATTTTTTGATGGGCCTAGAATTGAACCTGCGATTTTAGAAGCTACAATTTGCTCTTCTGGAATAAGTAAAAAATCTATCTTGTGATATGAAGTTGTGCAAACTTCGCTACCCCTACAGTCGATCCATTTTAGATATAGAGTAGTTTTGTCAGAAAAAGGGTGATCTACGACTTCCCAAATTCCAACTATAACTCCGATAAAAAATATAAAACTTTCAATATTTGAATCACTCATAGTTATTAGTCTTATTCAGGAACTCTTGTATCATATCGACAAACTATTTTCGCTACTTCGAGGGCTTTAATATTGCCTAGAGCTTGGTATTCTATTGTTCTGTAATCATAGCATCTAGTATAAGCGTTACTTGGTATTACGCCCTCTCCATCAGGAGACAGCTTATAAGAAGGATCTTGCGTACCACTTATTTCTTCACATAGTAATCTAATCTCTTGCAAGTTTAGTGTGTGACTGCCTGCCAATGCATTCTCTAGACATTGAACATAGGTGGTTTCTGTTGGGCTCTCTTCTGCTCCATTAGCATTAAATGGCAAAAGCAATAACGTAGCGAATATGAATCTCATGATCAGAATCTTCTAAACAATTATTAGTTATTTTAATTTATTTGGATTCTTAAAAATATAATAGAACGGAGTAGTTTTTATCAAGACTCCCATTTCAGACCAAGCAGCTACCTAGAAGAATACGTTGACCAAGCATTTGAATATGCTGACGGCGGATGGATGGAGCTAGGCGATGCTATACCAACCATAGAGAGGCTGGCTATCTTGCTTGGCACTAATGTAACCACTCTCAATGACTGGGGCAACAAACATGATGAATTCTTTGCGGCATTAGAGAGAGTTAAAAGCCAGCAGAAGCTTGGGCTTTTGAATGGCTCACTAAGAGGCGAGTACAACGCCCAGATAGCTAAGATGATGCTATCGGCTAACCATGGTATGTCAGAGAAAACTGAGCTGCATAATCCAGAAAGAGAAGAGTTTTGACTTAGTTATATAGCAACAATCAAAGCAACACCAAAGTAAATATATTGAGTGGGCGCCTTTTAAAATCAGATAGATATTTATGGAACATGGTAGCTACGGGTGGACTTGAACCACCGACCCCAGCATTATGAATGCTGTGCTCTAACCAGCTGAGCTACGTAGCCATAATCAACGATATGAAGGGTGCGCATTCTGGCTAAAGGCCCGGTTTTTGTCAAGCTTAGACATTAAACCTGAAGTGGACAACATCACCATCCTGCACAATATATTCCTTGCCTTCTAAGCGCCATTTACCAGCATCTTTTGCGCCAAGTTCTCCCTGGTATTGAATGAAGTCATCATAGGCAATGACTTCAGCCCGGATAAAGCCTTTTTGGAAATCTGTGTGAATAACAGCTGCTGCTTTGGGCGCTGTCGAGCCGACTTTCACCGTCCAGGCGCGAACTTCTTTGACGCCGGCTGTGAAATAAGTCTGAAGGCCTAATAATTTGTAACCGGCTCGAATGACACGATCCAAACCGGGTTCTTCCATTCCAAGATCTGTCAGAAATTCCATTTTTTCATCGTCCTCCAGCTCTGCAATTTCGGCTTCCAGCTTATTACAAACGACAACCAGTTCTGCTCCTTCTTCAGCCGCAATTTTTGCAACCACATCGAGGTGAGGATTATTATCAAAGCCTTCTTCATCGACATTGGCGATATATAAAGTGGGTTTGATGGTCAATAAATGCAGACTATGAATAGCCGCAAGCTCATCATGGTCGAGGCCCAGGCTTCGTACTGGCTTGATTTGGTCCAGATGCTGTTGGATTTTTTCCAGTAGAGCTTTTAATTTAATCAGATCCTTATCGCCACTTTTAGCATTCTTGCTGGTTTTTTCCAGCGCTTTTTCAACGGATTCAAGGTCCGCTAAAGCCAGTTCGGTGTTGATGACTTCTATGTCATCTTTTGGGCTTATAGAGTCTGAAACATGCACAACATTGGTGTCCTCAAAGCAGCGCACAACATGTGCAATGGCATCACATTCGCGAATATTTGCCAGGAATTTATTACCCAGGCCTTCACCTTTGGAAGCACCGGCAACTAAACCTGCAATATCAACAAATTCCATTGTTGTGGGAATGGTTTTTTCAGGTGAAACAATTTCTGTCAGTGCATCAAGGCGTGTATCTGGAATTGAGACGATGCCAGCATTGGGTTCAATTGTGCAAAAGGGAAAGTTTTCTGCTGCGATTCCTGCTTTGGTTAGTGCATTAAAAAGTGTTGATTTTCCAACGTTAGGTAATCCAACAATGCCACATTTAATTCCCATTATCTAAGCTCTCATTTGATTGGGGTGGTTGGGTATGCAGTTTTAGCATGGCTTCCTGATAGTTACCTGCTACTAAAAGAGGCAGTATGTTGATAGCTTTATCAATGTCTGCCTGGATTTGTTCAGCATCGTTTTTTGAGGGCTCACTTAAGACATAGTTGCTGACTTTACTGGCTTCACCGGGATGGCCAATGCCTATTCTTAAGCGATTGAAGTCCTGACTTCCAATAGCCTTGATGATATCTCGAATACCATTATGTCCGCCGTGACCTCCGCCTTTTTTTAAACGAGTAGTACCAACAGGCAAGTCCAGTTCGTCATAAGCTACCAGGATTTCTAAAGGATCAATTTTGAAATAATTTACAATGGCGGCAACAGCCTGACCACTTTTATTCACGTAAGTAGATGGGAAGAGCAGACGAAGGTCTTCACCGTTTATATTAACTCTGCCACACAAACCGAAAAACTTCGTTTCAGGTTTGAGCTCGCCCTTGTAATCATCACAAAGGCTTTCTAAAAACATAGCTCCGGCATTATGACGAGTAAAGCGGTATTGCTGGCCCGGATTACCCAGGCCAACAATTAGTTTGATTCCACTCATGTGATATCAGAAAGAAGAACAGTACTTAATCTTCGGCTTTGTCGCCGTCATCATCAGTACTATCTGAACTTTCAGCGCTGTCGTCGTCTTCAGCACCATCTTCAGCTTCTAAAGTCTCTGGCTCTTCTTCTATTCTTGGCATTGTACAAGCCGCAACTGGTTGGTCATTTTCTTCACCATGACTAAGAACAACGCTTTTAACCCCTTCAGGTAGCGCCAAGTCAGAAATATGAATTGTTTCACCAACTTTCAACTCGGCCATAAAGACCTCGATATATTCCGGCAGATTACCCGGCAAACAGCTTATTTCAATATCATTCATCAAGTGATTGATAATGCCGCCTTCCAGCCTTACGCCTACACATTTATCTTCGTTCACAAAGTGCAAAGGTACATTCACTGTGATTTCCTGATCGGCACTGACTCGCATAAAGTCAGCATGCATGATTTTTGGCTTAGAAGGGTGGCGTTGTAAATCTTTGATCACCACACTTTCTTCCTTACCATCAACTTTCACAGTAACAATGTGAGAAAAGAAGGCTTCATTTTCGATGGCCTTCAAAATATCCTTATGGGAGATGGTGATTGCAGTTGGCTCTTCGCCAGCCCCATAAATTATGGCGGGTATTTCATTAGCTAATCGACGCAGGCGGCGGCTCGCACCTTTCCCCACGTCTGCTCGAGGACTAGCCTCGATGATAAAATCATTCTTAGACATAATAGTCTCCTAAGTTTTTACTCTCTGGCATTTGCGACCATATACCAGAAAGGGTTAATTAACCGTTAAGTGTATGCTGATCAAGCATGATCAAACATGGCACTTACGGATTCTTCATTGCTAACTCGTCGAATTGACTCACCAAGGAATCTGGCGAGAGATAATTGACGAATTTTACTGCAATTCTGTGCTTCTTCTTTCAGTGGAATGGTATCTGTGACAACCAGGGTGTCCAAAGAAGAGTTGTCTATATTCTCGATAGCATTTCCCGACAATACCGGATGAGTACAATAGGAAACGACTTTTATAGCACCTTGTTCTTTTAATGCATCGGCTGCTTTACATAGAGTACCCGCCGTATCAACCATATCATCAACGATCAAACAGGTCCGATCAGTGACATCACCGATCAAATGCATAACCTGTGATTCATTGGCTTTGGGACGACGTTTATCAATAATGGCCAGATCCACATTTAGCTGTTTGGCGAAGGCTCGTGCTCTTACTACACCGCCTATATCCGGAGAAACTACTACGAGGTTTTCATAGCTTTGATAGCTGACATCTTCGACCAGAATGGGTGATCCATAAACGTTATCAACTGGAATACTGAAAAAACCCTGAATTTGTTCGGCATGTAGATCTACAGTTAATAGTCTGTCGACACCAGCTGCACCTATCATGTCAGCAACTACTTTGGCGCTTATCGGTACACGTGCAGAACGAACTCGACGATCTTGACGGGCATAACCAAAGTAGGGGACTACCGCAGTTATTCGGTCTGCTGATGATCGATGCAAGGCGTCGGCCATTAACAATAGCTCCATTAGATTGTCATTGGTGGGATGGCAGGTTGGTTGAATGATGAAAACATCCTGTCCACGTACGTTCTCGTTTAATTCGACACTGGTTTCACCATCACTAAATTGCTGCACATCAGCTCGGCCTAAAGGCACACCTAGCCATTTTGCGACATTTTGAGCAAGTTGCTGATTAGCGTTTCCACTAAATACCATTAAACTTTTGGGCATTTTTTGGCACCTATGATGCTATTGTGATGTTTCTAAAGTGTCACTTAATGTTGAGACTTGTGACTTTTATATGTCGCTATTCGTTTATAAAGAACTAAATATACGAACTAATTTTAATTAACTTATACCAATTTACTGGCAGTTGATATGGCTGGGGTGGCAGGATTCGAACCTGCGCATGCATGGATCAAAACCATGTGCCTTACCGCTTGGCTACACCCCAATAAATCATTATTCATTCTCTAATGCTTGTAATACAGGAGACTTGTTAATCCCTTGTGCTACGAAGCCTCTTAGTTCCCTCGGTAAAGCTTCGAGCACCTGCTCTGCTGCGACTCTAGTATCAAAGCTAGCAAATATGCTTGATCCAGTACCTGTCATGCGGGCTGGAGCATAGTCATTTAGCCAATCTAGAGCGGCGCCAATTTCAGGATAAAGCTTTACAGCGACTGCTTCGCAGTCATTTTTTGTGCCCGAAAATGGAAAGGCGGGTATTGTGATGGTCGAGCTGTTCCTTGTCAATTGCTCGTGGCAAAAAATTTGCTTTGTTGAGGCTTCGCAGTCAGGTGAAATGACAAGATACCAACGCTCAGGTAATGTCATTGGGATCAGTTTTTCTCCAACACCTTCAGCCCAGGCTGAGTACCCTCTGATAAAAACCGGGACATCAGCCCCCAGCCTTAGGCCAATTAAAGCTAATTCATCAGTAGTTAAACCGCAGTGCCAAAGTTTATTAAGTGCCAGTAATGTAGTCGCGGCATTCGAACTACCCCCGCCTAAACCAGCACCCAAGGGCAGGACTTTGCTGAGCTTAATGAAGATGCCATTATTTGTTTGAGTATGCTCTTTTAACAAAGTTGCGGCTTTAATGATGAGGTTATCATCCGTGGCTACACTGGTAAGGTTAGATTCAAGGCTGATCAGAGCATTCCTGGTGAGTTTAAATTCCAGCCGGTCACCATAATTGAGCAATTGAAAGCAGGTTTGTAATTCATGGTAGCCGTCACTGCGGCGCCCCGTTATATGCAAAAACAGATTTAACTTAGCGGGTGCTGGCAAACTGAGCATGTTTAGCTGCTCCCAGTTTGTATTTGCCAAGATTGAATAATAAAGGTGAGCAGATAATCAGGGTGACTCATACGAATGCGGCCAGGAAGGTTGAGACCCCCACTTTCCTGATAGCGATCATATTCAAGTAACCACTGGTTACCTTGAGCATCCGTTTGGCTGAGCCTTGCCAATAGCTGGTTATCATTGAACTCCATAGTGGAGGGGCTGTCTGGTGAGGGAATGCCTCTAACCCAAAATTGCAAGGCTTCTGCTGGGAATTCGTAACCAAGATAGTCGCGACTTAATTCACTTAAACTAGCCGCTTCAATCGGGTTTTGGTTTCCCTGTTGCAGTCGTATCGACTCTTGATTACCGCTGATCATGGTCGCGCCAATTCCGAATGCGCCACTTAAATTAATTTCAAAATCCTGAACCATTTGTTGCCAGTTGAGAGTAACGGTATCAGAGTTATTGGCCTGTCTTATATTAAGTCGTCCTTGCAGAGTCCAGGAGCTAGCATTATTCACCAGAATTTGATGGGGCTGCCAATTGCGATCAATTAAGTTTGTGCTTGTCGTGCAAGACCCTAGCAGCAAGCAAATGACGAGAAGATAGGTCCCTCGACTTGACCTAAAATAAAGCATAATAAGGATTAACTGTCAGACTCAGCGCTGAGCCGCTGTATAGTCGATAAAATAAATTCACTGTCAGGTTGGGTTTCCAGTGCCCCTTGCCAGATTTCCCTGGCAGCCTCACGGTTCCCCATCACCCAGAGAACTTCACCTAAGTGTGCAGCAACTTCATGGTCAGGGAAAAGCTCAAAGGCGCGTTCAAGGTTTATTCTCGATTCTTCATACATGCCTAATTTATATTGTACCCAGCCAAGGCTATCAATAATGGCTGGATCATTAGGGGATAATTCGATGGCTATATCGATGAGCTCTTTTGCTTCATTGTACCGGGTCGTTCTATCAGCAAGGAAGTAACCCAAAGTATTAAATGGAGATGGGTTATTAGGTTCAAGACGCATTAAGTTACGCAAATCCAACTCAAGTATTGCAAAGTCATCTAGCTCTTGAGAAACAAGGGTACGTAATTGAATGAGTTGAATACCGTTAGGATAATTACTGATAGCTCGGCTTAAAAAAGTGAAGGCGGGGTAGTATTCCTCGGCATCTATCAACAGCCCAGCTTCCAGTGCTAATAAGGTGCTGTTTATTTCAGGTCGTCTAAAGCGTAACTGCCGAATATGATCACTGGCTTCTGAATAACGATCCTGTTCGATCATGAGTTCCATATAGTTTCGCAAAGCCACCAAATAGTTATTACCACCATTGACCTGAAGATAATGATCTATGGCTTCATCAGGTTTGTTTTCTTCATCACTAATTAAGGCCAAGTAATAATGGGTGTCATCCAGACGTTGACCATTCACTAATAAGCGTTGGAAATAATTTCGAGCGGCAGTAAGCTGGTTAGCTTCGATGGAGATCAAGGCCAAGGAATATAGCATTTCGTAATCCTGAGGATCTTGATCAACAATAATCTCAAATTGCTGCATAGCTTCCCGATAATTACCTGCCTCAACAAGTTTACGTCCGTAAGCAAAGCGCAACTGTTTATTGTTGGGCTTATCGTCCAAACTGTTTTCTAGGCGTCGACTGGCTAGGCGGGTTTCTCCCATCTCTTCAAGAACCGCTACCTCGGCAATAAGAATCTCGACAGGGTCATCATTTTCAAGGGCTAGTTGGTTCAGCATTTCATAGGCTTCTTGTAATTGGCCGTTTTGGCGATACAGCTGCGCCATTGCTAATCGTAATGTGAAATGCTGAGGATAAGTGGTGAATAGAGTTTCAAAATCATTAATCAGGATGCTGAGGATGGGCTGAATTTCCAAATTATTATTGGCACGATTACTGATTAAACGGTAATCAACGTCATAACCCTTTTCATGCATACGGGCGAAAAGTGCCAGTGCTTCTTGCAGTCGATTAAGACTAATCAGATGATAAGCTGATGTTTTTAATGCTTCTTCCGAGTCAGGCTGCTTGGTCAACCATAACTCGTTCAATTCCAGTGAAGCCTCATTGTCACGCATAAAAGCAGCAATTAAGGCTGCCCTGCGAATAATCCCCAGATCATTGGTTTCATGAGCTAGCGATAAATACTCAGTCAGCGCTGTCTGGTTATAACCACGTTGGCCAGCCATTTCGGCAATAATTACGCGGGTAAGAATGTCTTCAGGGAAAGAACCATAAACAATCTCTGCCTCTGGAGCAGGAAGGGGTTCTGAAGGATTTTCTACTTGCTGGCTGCTTCCTATATTCCCAGTATTTTCGGCCATCAAGCCAGAAGGCTCATTTTCGAAGGCCAAATCGGGCTCAAGCTGGGTGTTTGTACAAGCAGTGAAAAGCGTGACAAAACCTGATACCAGCAGGAGTTTTACAAGTAATGCTTTATTCATAAGGCAAGTATAGCGAGACTTATTAGGCAGTGACTACAGTATTGAGTAAAATAGCTGCTTTTATTAATTTGGATTACCTGATTTTATTCTTCCATGGCTACTCTACTGCTCGGAATTAATCACAATACGGCGAGTATAGCCATTCGAGAAAAGGTTGCTTTTGCTCCTGAGCTAATGCATGGGGCTTTAATACAGGCCTGTAGTAGCGCTGAATTGGGCGAACTAGCCATTTTGTCCACCTGTAACCGCACTGAACTGTACTGCGTACCGAGTCATTTAGCCCAGAGTGAGGCACAAAGACAGGCCTTAGAGACAGCAGTACTATCCTGGTTGGCCAAGTATCACCAGCTTGATGAAGAAGAGCTTAAATCCTGTGTTTATGTTTACTGGGATGAAGAAGCCATTCGTCACGTTATGAAAGTTGCCAGTGGCCTTGATTCAATGGTTTTGGGAGAACCTCAAATTTTAGGTCAGATTAAATCTGCTTATGCAGTGGCGAAAGAGGCTGGCAGTGTAGATAGTCATTTACATCAGGTTTTTAAAGACACTTTTTCAGTTGCCAAAAAAGTCAGAACCGATACTGCAATTGGAGAAAATCCGGTATCAGTCGCATTTGCGGCAGTAAGCCTAGCGCAACGTATTTTTGAAGATATTTCTACAGTGTCTGTTTTAATGATAGGTGCAGGGAGAACTATTGAACTTGTAGTACAACATTTAAAACAGGCAAATGTACAAAAAATAGTTGTTGCCAATCGCACACTCACTCATGCGCTGGAATTAAAAGAGAAATATGGGGTTGATGAGGTTTTATTATCGGATATCCCTGAGCAATTAGAACAGGCTGACATAGTAGTTTCATCCACTGCTAGCCAATTACCCATTCTAGGTAAAGGCGCGGTTGAAAAAGCCTTAAAGATTCGAAAACATCGACCTATTTTTATGGTCGATTTGGCTGTCCCTCGAGACATAGAAGCAGAAGTTGGCGACCTTGCAGATGTTTATTTATACAGCGTAGATGATCTCAGAGAGGTTATTGACAGCAATGTTCAGAGTCGTCAAACAGCTGCTGCTGAAGCTGAGCATATTATTGAAAAAGGCGTACTCGACTTTCAACAAAAACAAAGATCTCTGGACATTGTTTCCAGTCTGAAATCTTTTAGAAATAAAGCTGAATCCATTCGGGATAATGAGTTAGATAAAGCGCTAAAATCTTTGGAAAAAGGTGAAGATGCTGAAAAAGTATTGCAGAACTTGGCGCGTTTGCTTACTAACAAATTAATACATTCGCCGAGTGTGCAAATGAAAAAAGCCAGTGCGGAAGGGCGCAATGAGTTAGTTACATTGGCTCAGGAGTTGTTCGAATTGGATGAGCATAAAATTGATAGTGATTCTGTTGATAATAAAGACTAGTGCATGCTTGAAGATATTGAGTTACAAAAAACAATGGACATAAGAGTTGAATGAAAGAATCAATTTTACAAAAGTTGGAAAACTTAAAAGACCGCTATGAAGAACTAGAGGGCCTGCTGAGTGATGTAGAGGTTATTTCAAACCAAGATAAATTTCGCTCCTATTCCATGGAGTATTCTGAATTGGAACCAGTAGTAAATAATTTTCAGGCATTCATGCAAGCACAGTCGGATCTTGATGAAGCCAAAAAGATGCAAAAGGATAGTGATCCGGAATTGCGTGAAATGGGTGACGAAGAAGCATCTCTGTCTGAAGAGAAACTTGAAAAGTTGGAGCAGGAATTACAAAAGCTTTTGTTGCCAAAAGATCCCAAAGATAGCTGTAATGTGTTCCTTGAAATTCGAGCCGGTACTGGCGGAGATGAGGCCGCTATTTTTTCAGGCGACTTGTTCAGAATGTATTCGCGATATGCCGAATCTCAGGGTTGGAAAATGGAAATAATCAGTGAAAGAGCTGGAGAGCATGGAGGCTATAAAGAAATCATCAGTCGGGTTGAAGGCAAAAATGTATTTGCCAATCTTAAATTTGAATCCGGAGCACATCGAGTGCAAAGAGTTCCGGAAACGGAAACTCAGGGTAGGGTCCATACTTCGGCTTGCACGGTAGCTGTTATGCCTGAAGTAGAAAACATAGAAGAAATTGAAATTAATAAAAATGATTTAAGAGTTGATACCTTTCGCGCCAGCGGCGCTGGAGGTCAGCATGTTAATAAAACTGATTCTGCTATCCGGTTGACCCATTTACCCAGCGGTATAGTAGTGGAATGTCAGGATGAACGCTCTCAGCATAAAAACAAGGCTAAAGCTATGGCCTTACTGCAAGCTAAACTTCAATCAGCGGCCGAAGCTGAGCAGCAACAGGAACAATCTGATGCCAGACGAAATCTGGTCGGTAGTGGTGATCGCTCAGAGAAAATTCGCACCTATAATTATCCGGATGGGCGTATTACCGATCACCGAATTAAGCTGACCCTTTATAAATTAAATGATGTCATGGCGGGAGATTTGGCTGATGTTATACAACCGCTTATTAATGAATATCAAGCTGATCAGCTCGCTGAATTAGCTTCTTAACCGACTTCAGTAACAGGGAGAACCTGGCAGCATTGCAAATCCAGCAAGCCTTAAGCCATGCTATATCTCAACTAGGCGCAAGTGAAAGTCCGCACTTGGACGCAGAGCTTTTATTGGCTCATGTGCTTGGAAAACCCCGCGAATTTCTGGTCACTTGGCCTGAAACGCTCATACAGGAGCCCGATCAGCAAGCATTTCTGAATCTGCTTCAGAAGAGAGTGTTAGGGCATCCCATTGCTTATCTCATCGGCACCAGAGCGTTCTGGAATTTTGATTTGATTGTCACCACAGATGTGCTTGTCCCCAGGCCTGAAACTGAATTGTTGGTTGAGGTTATGCTTGAACAGCTGGACTTTAACAAGCATCTAATCGCCGACCTTGGTACAGGATCAGGAGCAATTGCTTTAGCTCTCGCCAGTGAAAGGCCACAATGGCAGATTGTTGCAACAGATATCAGTAAAGCGGCATTAACAGTTGCTGAAAAAAATGCAGAAAATCTGCATTTGCAGAATATTATATTTAATCAGGGTTCCTGGGTAGCAGCGCTGGGTGATGATCAATTTGATGCGATTGTTTCCAACCCTCCCTATATCGACAAGGCCGACAATCATTTAAACCAGGGTGATGTTCGATTTGAACCTCGACAAGCCCTAGTCGCAGATGATCAGGGCTTAGCTGATTTAAAGCAAATAGCTGTGGCAGCTCTGGATAAATTAAAACCAGGCGCGATTTTGTTAATGGAACATGGTTATCAGCAGAGTGAAGCGGTCAGGCAACTATTGAAACAATCAGGGTACAATGCCATTGAAAGTTACAAAGATATTGCTGACCTTGAAAGAGCGACATTGGCTCGAAAGTACTAAAAGCACTGGAAGATGGATGTATATAAATTATTCAACTCGTGCAAAAGAGCATTATCTGAAGAGGTTTAGCAAAAGTGAGCATTCAATGAAAATTCTCCTAAGCATCAGCTTGATGTTTTTTACTCTAACGCTAGGTGCGCAAAACATCGATTTTGCCAGCACTTTGCAAGAGGCTGAGCAAGGTGATGCTGATGCGCAGTATATCTTGGGATTACTCTATGATAATGGTGTCAATGTTGAAAGAGATCTTGGCGAGGCTGCTCGCTGGTATGAACTGGCATCGCAGCAGGAGCATATAGCAGCACAATACAATTTGGCACAAATGTATCGCTATGGGGAAGGTTTACCTCGTGATATGGAGCAGGCTCTATATTGGCTTATGCAAGCGGCAGAAGAAGGTAATGACCCTCTGGCGCAATTTGTGTTGGGTGATATATACCGCTTTGGTGAAGGAGTAGAACAAAATCATAATGAAGCGTTTCGATGGTACATACTGGCTGCTGAGCAAACGTTGGTGGAGGCTGAATATATGACTGGCATTTTGATTGCCGATGGCCTCGGCGCTCCGGAAAATGATTTCATGGCTTTGCGTTGGTTACGTAAGGCGGCTAAGCAAGGCCATGCTGATGCTTTTTATGAGCTTGGGGAAATGTATGAAAGTGGCGAAGGCATTGATAAAAATCCAATTCAGGCTCTCGTGTGGTTTGCAGCCGCCAGTGAGTTGGGTAATCCCCAGGCTGAAAACCGTCGAAGCCTGCTGGCTTCAAATCTCGAACCTGAGTTGTTAAATCAGGCAGAAACTTTATCCCAAAATTGTATAGCTTCAGCATTTCAAGCGTGTGAATAAATAACCATGAATGACGAACAATTATTAAGATATAGCCGTCAAATTATGCTGTCAGGGCTTGATATCGATGGGCAGGAAAAATTATTGGCAGCGAATGTGTTGATAATTGGTGCTGGCGGACTGGGATGCCCGGCTGCGATGTATCTTGCCAGCTCTGGAATTGGGCAGATTACAATTGCCGATGATGATGTAGTTGATTTAAGTAACCTGCAACGCCAAATAGCACATCAAAGCAGTTCATTGGGTCTTAATAAGGTGGCCTCCCTTAAAGAGACCTTATTGCAACTAAATTCTGAGGTCTCCATAACTGCGCTTGCCGAACGGTTGGAGGGTAGCATCTTATCAATGGAGATTAGCAAGGCTGATGTTGTAGTGGATTGCAGTGATAATCTAAAGACCCGTATAGAAATTAATCAATATTGTAAGCAGCATAAGATTCCTTTGGTATCTGGTGCTGCCATAAAGATGGAAGCACAGCTCAGTGTTTTTGATTTCCGAGCATTTGATAGTCCTTGTTATCAGTGTCTTTATAATGAAGATAGTGAATTATCATTAAGTTGTTCTGAAAGTGGTGTGATAGCGCCCTTAGTTGGAATTATCGGTTCAATGCAGGCTTTAGAAGTCATTAAACTGATTTGTAATATTGGCAAATCAGTTTGTGGTCGCTTATTGATCCTTGATGCATCCATCATGCAATGGAGAGAACTGGCATTAGAAAAAAATTCACAGTGTCCGTTTTGCAATCAATTATTAGACATATGCTGCTAAAGAAAGAAACCTATGCTGAATCTGCAATCTGATTTCTTTAAATATAGCGAGCGTTTTCGAGTTAGCTAAAAATATATTTATGCTAATATTTCTTCCTTAATTTATATACAGGACTCTTTCTAATCATGTATCAGAGTAAGATTTTGTCAAAGACGAAACTGGGCTTAACAGTAATAAGTTTCTTGTTTCTAATGAGCTGTAATCAGGATACAGGAAGCCAGGAGTCTGCCAGTAACAGCAGTTCTGCCAGAACCTATGCTGATGATATTTACACCAATGCCCAAATATATACATTGGATGATGCCTTGCCCTGGGCTGAAGCCATTGCCGTAAAAGATGGTGAAATTCTGGCTGTGGGTAGCAATGATGAAATTGCAGCGATGGCAGGCCCAGACACTAACTCATTCGATCTCGCTGGCAGAATGCTTATGCCAGGTATTCAAGACACGCATGCCCACCCCATAGATGCAGGAATCACGGAACTCTATGAATGTAGTTTCCGTACCACTAATCTGGAAGATGCACTTGAAACAATCATGGCTTGTGCAGCAGATGCAGAGCCGGGTGAGTGGATAACTGGAGGCCAATGGTTTGAAAGTTATTTTGAAGAAGGTGTTATGCCGAAATCAGTTTTGGATGATTTAGCTATAGATAATCCCATTTTTTTTATGGATTGGTCTGTTCATAATGCCTGGCTAAATAGCAGAGCATTGGAAGAACTTGCCATTGATAATGACACACCAGATCCTACAGGTGGAGCAATAATTCGAGACTTAAATTCTGGAGAAGCGACAGGAATCCTACTCGATAATGCCGCCTATATTGCCAAAAGGGATGTTGATAATTATTTAATAGAAGATTACAAAGCGGCTATCCGCTGGTCTATTGATCAGATGGTGCAGGTTGGGATAACCACTTACAAAGATGCTCTCACAATTGCTGATTCATTAGCCGCCTATATTGAATTGGATCAGCAGGGTGAACTTAAAACTCGTGTTAAAACCAGCCTGGCATGGAAGAGTGCTTGGTCGGATTCTCACGAAACTGAATTGGCGACTATCGCCAATCGTAGTGCATATACCAGCGAATTTCTGGATACAGATTTTATAAAAATAATGTTGGATGGCATCCCGCCTACCTATACCGCGGCATTAATAGAACCTTATATGCCTAGTGAGGAATTCGGTGATGATTACCGTGGCTACACTATGTTCGAAGCAGATGAATTAATGCAAGATGTGGTTAATCTTGACACCCAAGGTCTTACTGTAAAAATCCATGCGACAGGTGATGCCTCAGTGCGTATGGCGCTTAATGCTTTTGAAGCTGCTCGTGAAACAAATGGTGATTCAGGCCTTATTCATGAAGTGTCTCATGCCGAAATGATTCATCCTGATGACTTATTACGTTTTAATGCATTAAATGTTGCCCCCGAGATGGGCCCGAATCTGTGGTATCCAGCTGCTCTTGGTGACCTTAGGCCCTTATTAGGTGAAGGTCGCCATTTGTTCTGGCAAATAAATAGTCTTTACGAATCGGGGGCGTTAGTCATTTATGGTTCGGACTGGCCGGTTGTTCCATCACCCAATCCCTGGCCTGGGATTGAGGCAATGGTGACGCGCATGGATCCAACTGGGCAAGATCCGACGGTTGGTTGGACTGATGAGTCTGTTGATCTGGAGACAGCTATTAAAATATTTACAATTAACGGTGCTATTGCCAATAAAGATGGCGACACGAGTGGCAGTTTAAATACGGGTAAAAAAGCTGATTTTATTGTTCTGGATAGAAATATATTCGAAGTATCGATAACTGATGTTGGTGAGACCCAGGTGTTATTGACAGTCGTTAATGGTGAGCATGTCTATAGCGCACTTTAAATAAGTGAGCGTAAATTTTACTTTAAAAAACTTTTCTATATACTGCCGCAGTTTGTTAACTCAATTGAATAAGGAAACTTGACTATGTATACCCATATCTGTGTTGGTGCCAATGATGTTGCTCAATCAAAAGTATTTTATGATGCCGTGCTTGGTGCACTTGGTGCTGCAGAAGGAAATTTGATGCGTGAGAATGCATACGTGTACTCACATAATGGCGGTACTTTTATTGTACTAAAACCATACAATGGTGAGCCGGCAACCCATGCCAATGGTGGCACTATTGGTTTTGCAGCTGCTGATAAGGAAGCCGTTGATGCAGCTCATGCTGCGGGACTGGCAAACGGCGGTGCCGATGAAGGCGAACCAGGAAAAAGACCAGGTGCACCAGGTAATGCCTATGGTGCTTATTTAAGAGATCCGGAAGGCAACAAACTATCTTTATTCTGCCTGTTACCTGAAGGCGAATAATTTTCTTTCAATTTTTTTGATATTGTCGCTATACATCTTATAGCGACTAGCAAAAAACTTAAGAATATTAAAAAGGAAGCATAGTTATATGCTTCCTTTTTTTATGCCTGGGCCTGAATAAGGGTTGATAAATCGGTTTTTATTAATCTGTGAAGTAATGCCGTTAAAATATTAGCTATGCTATGATGCCGCCCCAGTAAAATAATTGAAAATAATATCCCGGAAGACATTTGTGATTGATGAACAAAATGACGTGAGCGATAAAGACAAAGAATCGAGCACTGAAAATATCCAAGCTGCCGAGATGCCAGATACCGAAGTCAAAGTTCGTTTTACAGAATTTGATTTGCCTCCTGCTTTATTAAAAGCCTATGAAGACCTTGGCTTTGAATATTGCACGCCTATTCAAGAGCAAAGTTTAAAAGTAACCATGGAAGGGCATGATGTCACCGGCAAGGCTCAAACAGGTACTGGTAAAACGGCTGCTTTTTTAACGACCATCATTCATGATCAACTAAATAACCCTATTGACGAAGAACGTTATGTGGCTGAGCCGCGCGCATTAATCATTGCGCCTACTCGAGAGTTGGTCATGCAAATCGCTAAAGATGCATTACTCCTGACAAAATACACGGATTTACATGTGCAGACTCTAGTGGGCGGCATAGACTATCAGAAACAACAGGACCAATTAGAGCAAAAAATTGTCGATATTGTCGTCGCCACTCCAGGGCGCTTAATTGATTTTGTTGGTAGTAAAAAAATTGATTTAAGCTATGTTGAAACCCTGGTGATTGATGAAGCAGACCGCATGCTGGATATGGGTTTTATACCGCAGGTGCGCCAAATTATTGCGGCCTGTCCTAAAAAGGAATATCGCCAGACCATGTTGTTTAGCGCTACATTTACTGATGACATTTTAACTTTGGCTGAACGCTGGGCACTTGACCCGATTCGTATTGAAGTAAAGTCGGAGTATCAGACGACCGAAAACGTTGATCAGAAAGTGTATCTGGTGACTACTGAGGAAAAATATAAATTACTTTATAACCTGATTCAGCGTGATAGTAGTAAACGGGTTATTGTTTTTACCAATCGACGAGATCAGGCGCGCAAGCTCGCTGATAGTCTGCACCGGAATGGGATTGAAACAGGCTTGTTAACTGGCGAAATTGCTCAGCAAAAAAGAGTACGAACTTTGGAAGAGTTTCGTAATGCTAATATTCAGGTTTTGGTTGCAACTGATGTTGCTGGCCGGGGGCTACATATCGATGATATAAGCCATGTAGTGAATTTCACTTTGCCTCTTGAAGCTGAAGATTATGTCCACCGAATTGGCCGGACCGGCCGAGCAGGAGCCGAAGGAATATCTATTTCTTTTGCCTGTGAGGATGACTCGTTTTTATTGCCGGATATTGAAGAAAAAATTGGTATGAAACTGGATTGCGAGCATCCGGAAGATTCTTTATTGCTGGATCCTCCGGCTTTTGCAAGGCCCTCTAAATTTAAAGCGGATAAGTCCAAGGATAATAGTAAAGGTAAGCCTCAAAAACGCCGCTAGGTTTTGGCGCCTGCTTGTTTAAGAATTTCTGCATACTCTTCAGAGTTTCGATGCTCAGAAACAATTTTTAGAATGGTTTCTCCACGATAATTTTTCTCATTAATATTGCGGCCATCTTCTATAAAAAACGTAATAAAGCGACCGAAAGCTTCTGCAACCATACCCCTATAAGCCTTGCTCAATGTATGAAAGTCAGGCGCTTCATCGGCTGTAGTATCCAAATCGAGGAAGCTTTTAATACGTTCATCGCTCCACCATTCATCTCTAACAGCAGGTTGTGTTCTATCGGCGCCGGTTTTTTTATCTGTTTTCATTTAAATCCCTGAAATCCTTTTAATTTGATAATTTATCTTTGAGTATTTGGTTAACCTGTGCAGGGTTGGCCTTGCCTTTGGACTCCTTCATGATTTGACCAACAAAGAAGCCAAAAACTTTTTCTTTGCCAGAGCGGTATTGCTCAACTTGCTCTGGGTTGTCAGCTATAACAGTATCTACCATTGCTTCAATAGCGCCACTATCCGTTACTTGCTTTAAGCCCTTGGTTTCAATGATCTCTTCTGCATCACCTTCGCCTGCCAGCATTGCTTCAAACACGGTTTTAGCAATTTTGGATGAGATGGTGTTGTCAGTAATTTTTTTAATAAGGCCACCGAGCATTTGGGGCGTAACAGGACTTTCACTAATAGGAATTTCCGCTTCATTCAGGTGGGCCTGTAAATCAACACTGACCCAGTTAGCAGATAATTTAGCATTGCCACAGCTAGCAACAACTGCCTCAAAATAACTAGCTGTTTCAAGGTCATTAGTCAATACCAAAGCATCATATTCACTGAGTTTATATTCGTCCTTAAAACGCTGGCGCTTTGCATCTGGTAATTCAGGTAAG
Organism: Pseudohongiellaceae bacterium; assembly: GCA_965661005.1. Lineage (GTDB taxonomy): Bacteria > Pseudomonadota > Gammaproteobacteria > Pseudomonadales > Pseudohongiellaceae > UBA5109. The sequence goes on along the minus strand of CBFICB010000005.1, from coordinate 190,407 downwards.
GTCGCCCGTACTGCTTCAACATAGGCTTCATCAATTATGACAGGCAAGAGGTCGGGCTCAGGGAAATAGCGATAATCATTGGCTACTTCTTTGCTGCGCATTGATCGGGTTTCATTTTTTTCTGAATCATATAGACGGGTTTCCTGCACTATGCGGCCACCATCTTCTAAAATATCAATTTGTCTTTCTACCTCTATATTGATGGCTTTTTCCACGAATTTGAATGAGTTGATATTTTTTATTTCAGCTCGGGTCCCAAATTCTTTTTCGCCCTTGGGGCGGACAGAAACATTGGCATCGCAACGCATATTTCCTTTGGACATATCACCATCGGATATGCCCAGATACAAGATCAGGCTGTGGAGTTTCTTTAGGTAAGCAACAGCTTCCAGAGCACTGCGTATTTCAGGCTCTGAAACGATTTCCAATAAAGGCGTGCCGGCACGGTTTAAATCAATACCGGTTTCGCCGTGAAAGTCTTCGTGCAAGGATTTACCGGCATCTTCTTCCATGTGAGCACGGGTGATACCGATGATTTTTGTGCTGCCGTCTTCCAAAGTGACTTCAAGTGAACCTTTGCCAACCGTTGGAAAATCCAGCTGACTGGTCTGATAGCCCTTTGGTAAATCAGGATAAAAATAATTCTTGCGATCAAATACTGACTTCATACCAATTTCAGCATCGATTGCCAGCCCAAATTTCACAGCCATTTTTAACGCTTCTTTATTTAATACGGGTAAGGTGCCGGGCAAAGCAAGATCATAAATATTGGCTTGGGTATTAGGTTCTGCTCCGAACTCGATGCTCGAACCGGAAAAAAGCTTTGAGTTTGTTGCTAATTGCACATGGACTTCCAGGCCAATAACGGTTTCCCATTCCATGTTTATATCTCCGGCGTTTGCGTATGCCAATCAGTGACCTGCTGAAACTGATGAGCAATGTTTAATAAATGTGATTCTGAAAAATGCTTGCCAATGATCTGTAAACCGACAGGTGAGTTATTAACCAAGCCTGCAGGTACAGACATGCCTGGCAAGCCAGCTAAATTGACAGCAATTGTATAGATGTCTTCAAGATACATCGATACGGGGTCGTTGGTTTGTGCGCCTATTTTAAAAGCCGTATGAGGAGAAGTTGGGCCCATAATGACATCGACATCAGTGAAGGCAGTATCGAAATCATTTTTTATCAGGCGGCGGATTTTTTGAGCCTTGATGTAATAAGCATCATAATAACCAGCCGATAAGGCGTAGGTGCCAACCATGATGCGACGTTTCACTTCTGTCCCAAAACCTTCGCTGCGAGTACGTTTATATAAGTCTTCCAAATCTTGCGGATCTTCACAACGATAACCATAGCGGACACCATCGTAACGAGAAAGGTTAGCCGAAGCTTCGGCAGGAGCAATCACATAATATGCCGACACAGACTGGTGACTATTTGGCAAGCTTATGTCCTTTAAAGTTGCGCCAAGTTTTTCAAATTCACTTAGCGCATTCCGAATATTTTGTTCTACTTCTGCGCTTAGTCCTTCAGCAAAATGTTGAATAGGTATACCAATTTTCAATCCTGCTAACGGTTTGTCCAGATTGGCAGTGTAATCTTCTATGGCTATATCGATTGAAGTTGAGTCTTTAGGATCATGGCCGGCCATTATGTTGAGCATGAGCGCAGCGTCTTCTGCTGATCTTGTTAGTGTGCCTGCTTGATCAAGACTTGATGCGAAAGCAATCATGCCCCAGCGTGAAACTCTGCCGTAGGTTGGTTTTAAACCGGTAAGTCCACAAAAGGCTGCAGGTTGACGAATTGATCCCCCCGTGTCAGTAGCTGTCGCAGCTGGGCATAAATGAGCTGCAACTGCAGCGGCAGATCCTCCTGAAGACCCACCGGGCACCAGCTCTTTATTCCAGGGGTTGTGCACAGGGCCGTAGTAACTTGTTTCATTGGAGGACCCCATAGCAAATTCGTCCATATTGGTTTTACCTAAAGTGACGACACCGGCCCGATTAAAATTGTCGACGACTGTCGCATCGTATGGAGCAATAAAATTATCCAGCATACGCGAGCCGCAAGAAGTCTTAATGCCTGAAGTACAAAAAATATCCTTGTGGGCAATGGGAACGCCGGTTAACAAATGAGCATCACCATTTGCACGATTAGCGTCCGCAACCTTGGCTTGGGCCAGAGCTTCTTCTTCGCATAGGGTAATATAAGAATTAAGTTCTTGATCTTTTTCTTTGATTCGCGCTAAGTAAGCAGTGGTGATTTCCTCACTGGAAAACTCACCAGCAGCTAATGAGCGTGATATGTCTGCAATACCTGATTTAAACATCGTTGTCGGTTTTCCTGGTGCTTTTATACATTAGTTTTATTCGAGGACCTTCGGCACCAGAAACAAACCTTTTTCGCATTTTGGCGCAATTTTTTGTAGTTCATCACGCTGATTTATTTCAGTGACAATGTCTTCACGTAATGGTTGAGAAGTTTCAATCGCATGAGACAAAGGCTCAAGCTGATCGGTATCAGCACTTTGCATTTGGTCTATCAAAGCCAGAATATTTTCAAAGTTAAGGGCCGCTTCTTGCTTTTCCGCTTCGCTCAGTTGCAAGCGCGCAAGATTAGCAATATATGCAATATCGTCTGCTGTAATAGACATTTTTCTTTCTCCGTTTAGCTAATTATGGCCAAAAAGGGCTGATATAGTGAAATAGTTCTGACAATATAGATTTGATTCTTGCTCTGCGTTGTTGTCATTGCTAAAGTTGCACCCTTAATATTGCTGTGGTCCTATTAAAGGCCCTGTAAGGCGGCTTCTTTTTCACTATTGATAGCTTAAATTTGTTTTATAAGTTTAATTAGTCGCTTAAAAATAACTGGCATAAAGTTGTTGAGGGGCGATTATACTGGAAGATTAGCGCAAAAGGCGTATTTCAGAAGGGAAAATTTAGATTTACTCCTATAAGGGTTATAAAAATTTATGTTAAAAAAATTAAGAGGCATGTTCTCCAATGATCTGTCTATCGACTTGGGGACTGCAAATACACTTATATATGTCCGTGATCAGGGTATTATTCTGAATGAACCCTCAGTTGTCTCTATTCGAATTCATAATGGTCAAAAAACTGTTACAGCCGTAGGATCCGATGCTAAAAGAATGCTTGGTAGAACGCCTGGCAATATAATGGCAATCAGGCCTTTAAAAGATGGTGTGATAGCAGACTTTCAGGTGACTGAAAAAATGCTTCAACACTTTATTCATAAGGTGCATGAAAATAGTTTTATTCGCCCCAGTCCAAGAGTGCTTGTCTGCGTACCCTGTAAATCGACACAAGTAGAACGCCGAGCAATTCGTGAATCAGTCATGAGTGCTGGTGCACGTGAAGTACGTTTAATTGAAGAGCCAATGGCCGCTGCAATAGGTGCAGGTTTGCCTGTTGAACAGGCCAGTGGGTCCATGGTCGTCGATATTGGTGGTGGTACAACAGAAATTGCCATTATCTCTCTTAATGGTGTGGTTTATTCAGAGTCAGTCAGGATTGGCGGAGATCGTTTTGATGAAGCCATTACAACGCATGTGCGCAGAAACTATGGCAGTTTAATCGGTGATGCGACTGCTGAAAGAATCAAGAAAGAAATTGGTTGCGCATTTCCTAGTACGGAAATTCGGGAAATAGACGTGCGTGGTCGAAATCTGGCCGAAGGTGTGCCTAGAAGTTTCACCTTAAATAGCGATGAGATACTGGAAGCATTGCAAGAACCTTTGTCAGCTATTGTTCAGGCAGTTAAAAGTGCTTTGGAGCAGTCGCCACCTGAGCTAGCATCAGACATTGCCGAAAGCGGTCTGGTCTTGACCGGAGGCGGTGCATTATTAAGAGATCTGGATAAATTATTGAGTGAGGAAACCGGTTTACCAGTTATTGTCGCTGATGATCCTCTGACCTGTGTCGCGAGAGGAGGGGGTAAGGCTATGGAATTAATGGACCTCCTTGATATAGACTTTCTGACTTTAGATTAGTGATAATCACTTTATAATAATTAGAACGGAATTATTGTTCACTTATAAGAGCAGGTAGGCGACTATCAGCAAGTCTCTATTTATTCAAAGTTCAGCTCAGGGATACCGCCTGTTGGTTTTGGTGGTTATTTCGCTGCTCCTGATGTTTGCCGATAGCCGTTTTGGCTATATGTCGCAAGCCCGTTATTACGCTTCATACTCTGTTACCCCGATCCATTATCTTTCCGAGCTGCCACAGGCTTTGAGTCAGCAAGTTTCTGATGCCTTAAAAAGCCGTGATGAATTGCTGGAAGAGAACCGCTTGCTTCAGGAACAGCTTTTAATGCAACAATACCAAATACAGAAAATTGATCATTTAAGCGCTGAAAATAATCGCTTGAATGAATTACTGAATGCCTCGGCAATTGTAGACGACATTGTTGTTAGGGCGCAGTTGGTTAGTGAGTCATCTGACCCATTTAGCAAGCAGGTATTAATCAATAAAGGTAGCATTCATGGGGTCTATGATGGTCAGCCAGTTCTTGATGCTAGTGGCTTATTTGGCCAGGTTCTTTCAATAGAGCCATATTATAGCTGGGTGCAGTTGATCACCGATCCACAACACTCTACGCCGGTTCAAATCAATAGAAATGGTATCAGAGCTGTAGTTTCAGGTACTCAGGGAAGCCTTCATGAGATGACGATGAATAATATGACCGGCAATGCTGATATAGAAGTCGGTGATATGCTGGTTACTTCAGGACTTGGGCAGCGTTTTCCTGCTGGATACAGAGTTGGGGTAATAACCAATATTATTCGAGATCCAGGTCAGCCTTTTGCCCAGGTGACTGTTGCCCCAACTGCGCAGCTTGATCGCAGCAGAAATCTGCTCTTGGTATTTTAGTCATGATGGGTTCTGCAATACTAAGAGCATCAAATGGTATTTGGGTTATTGTCGCCAGTTTCCTGATTGCATCATTGTTGCTTGTAATGCCCCTACCAGACTGGTTGGAATATTATCGTCCTGAGTGGATGGCTCTGGTAGTCATTTACTGGGCCATGGCTTTGCCTCATAAAGTTGGTCTGGTCAGTGCCTGGGTGGTCGGTTTTTTTGTGGATGTACTGGAAGGTTCTTTGCTTGGCCTGAATGGCCTGGTACTAGCTTTGGTCACTTATCTGGCTTTAAGCTTATATCAACGATTACGCATGTTTACCATGCTGCAGCAAGCCAGCACTATTTTTATGCTGGTCGGACTGCATCAATTGGTTTCTTTCTGGATTTTGACGGTGAGTAATCAAAATACCTCACCAAATTTAATGTTTTTAGTTTCTGCAGTGACTAGCGCAATAGTCTGGCCGATAGTTTTTTATATCTTACGCTATATGCGACGGACATTTCGTGTAGTTTAACTATTAGTTTAGCTATTAGTTTAACTATAATGTTGTTAATTTCTGATCCCCTCTCATAAGTAGAATAGAAGCTTTTAGTGTAGACCTATGCAGTATAGACGTTATTTGACAATTTTCATTACAACATTAGTGCTTCCAGCTTGTTCAATTTTACAACCACCAGACTACTGGCCAGATCAGTTGCCACCCGAAGAATACTTCATAGATACCTATCAACTCGCTACTGATAATCAAGCTTATCAGGAAATGGATAGCTACCTCGATTGGATAAAAATATTTTATTTAGGCAGTCCCTTATCACCTGGCTGGTTACAACTAACCGAAGAATTATTATATGAAGCTCCTGCAGATAAAAATCAGGAATACACAGAGAAAATGCAAGTTTTAGGTCGCCTGATTGGAGCAGAGTGGGCAAAGAATAATGCTGTAAGACTTATTGATACTCGCTGTGCAAGCGTATGGCGTGATGCCTTAATAGAAGCTATTGAACTTGATGATCTTGAGAGTTACATGCAACGATTCGAAGCTGATGTAAATGCAATTTTTGCAGGATCCCTGAACAAGCAAGACATCGTCTTTACACGTTACTACGAAGAAAATACTTTTGAATTCTTCTGATTAACAGTAAAAGCTAAACCCTGAAAATAATGTCTATTCAGTGCTGAATTCAATATTGAGCAAGTCTACAATCTGTCCGTATTCCCCGGCAAAAAAAGCACTCATAATCGGTACCTGTAGCTGTTGAACGCTACCGGAAAAATCTGGACGTAGGGCAAAGTTGAAAGTTTTACCTCCTTCTAAAAAACTACCAAGATCATTGCCTAAATCAATCACAGTCGCTTGCAGATCTGCTGGTGCAAATAGAAATAATGACTGCGTAACAGACATTAATTCCTGGCGAACCAAGTCAACACTTTTACCTTGTTGAGCAGCTTGATTTTCCAGTAAAGTTTCAATTAAACCAAAATCTGAAAAGCTAAAACCCAGTTCGGGAATTTCAGCATTCATCAAGGCTGTCATTGCGGCAGTTTCTGCAGCAAGGGGGTCAGATATTTGATTAAGCTCTTCATACGAAATATTGCGGGTTGTGGTATTGATAGATAAATTGAATGCGTCTGTCAGAGCAATGCTCACAACGCTATTAAATAGGTTATTGTTATTATGGTCATACTGATGGTTGTAATTGATTGTCGCAGGTACAGACTCAGTGCCGTCAATCATAGCAAGGTAATTTTGCATTTCAGGAGTAATCATTGAGTCATCCAATTCTGGCAAACCCATAGGCAGCGAAAAACCTCGTGCTGAGAGATTAATGGAGTGAGGAAATTCATTAAAAAAGTCCATTTCGCTTAATTCAAGCTCATCAATGGTGTACTGAAAGTCCATGGCATCAGTAACACTCAGACCACTAATCAGGATTGAAGCATCCATATCAAACTCAGCAGATTCATATTGAATATCCTTATAGGCGCCACTAGCGATTGCACGCTCTATATAAAGATCAATTTGATTTTCCGTTTCCTGGTTCGCATAAAAATACACCCCAAGAAGAGCTACAAGGACGATTAAGGGTAAGGCAACAAGAACTTTTTTCACTGATTTTCTCCAAACTTTCTATGTGCGCAGAATGTCTTGTTTAGGCTTATAATGCAAGTCAAATTGGCGTTACAAAAACATATTCTATAGTAGAGGTTTATCTTGGTAATAAAACTTTTAAGTATTGCTCGCAGACCCGATGCGCATTCCCCAATGCAGGAAATATTTAGTGGGGAGTTGTCACTGGATGAAGGTTTGCTGGGAGACTCTAAAGGGCGACCTGGGCCAAGGCAAATAACTATTCTCAGCAAAGAGTCCTGGTTGAGAGCTTGTGATGAGCTCGGTGTTGTCTTGCCCTGGACAACAAGAAGAGCCAATTTATTAATAAAAGGTTTTGAGTTTTTGCCTACAGATGTTGGTAGATCGATTCATATAGGCAATGTCATTCTTGAAATCACCCGTGAAACGGACCCCTGCTATAAAATGGATAAAGCACATCAGGGTTTGAAGGAAGCCTTAATGACGGGGTGGCGTGGAGGCGTTTGCTGTAAGGTTATTCAAGCCGGCACTATCACTACAGGTGATAGTGTTGAATTAGGTAAAGAGTTATTTTGATCTTTTGATAGCCGTTTGGGCGATTAAGGCCAGTCCTTTCTTGAAAGCGGATTCAGGCACAACACTTAAACATTCTTCGGCAATGGCAATACGCTCCTCGGCTTTTTGTTGGGTATATTCCAGCGCACCTGACTCCCTTATTACTGAGATTATTTCATCGAGGTGCTCCAGACCACCCTCTTTTATGGCAGTGCTGATCAGCTGTTTTTGTTCTGCATTGCCATGTTGGAGGACGTATATTAAAGGCAGGGTGGGTTTACCTTCCGCTAAATCATCGCCGATATTTTTGCCCAGTTCTTCGTTATCACCGTTATAGTCCAATAGGTCATCAATTAGCTGGAAAGCCAAGCCAACCTCTAATCCGAAGGTATGCAGCTTTGCTTGCACATCAGAATCTGTGTTTGCAAGAATTGCAGCAGAGCTGCATGCCGCGGCAAATAAAATTGCAGTCTTATTATGAATGACGCTCATATAATCGAGTTCGGTAGCAGCAATATTATGCTGATTAACCAGTTGGAGGACTTCGCCTTCAGAAATTTTGTTCGTTGTTGTCGCCATCACTTCCATGATTTGCATATCAGCAATGCTAACGAGCAATTGAAAAGCTCTTGAATAAATAAAATCACCCACCAGCACACTGGAAGGATTGCCCCATTGAATATTGGCTGTGGGTCTGCCTCTGCGCATCTCAGACATATCAACAACATCATCATGCAGTAGGGTCGCTGTGTGAAGAAACTCAATAACAGTTGCCAGATCAATATGTTTTTCGCCTTTATAGTTAAAAGCGCGAGAACACAGCAGAACTAATAAGGGACGAATACGTTTACCGCCTGCTTCAATCAAATATTGGCCAATATTTTCAATAAGCGGAACTTCGGAATGCAACTGTCTGACGACATTTTTATTGAGCGCATCAAAGTCGTCTGAGACTATTTGCTGAATGCTGTTGGTCATAACTGGTCGCGGTTGTTTATGTGTAGGTATTCGCAGATTCAGGAGCGTAGGGATGGATACCAAGAAAGTCAAGCCACTGTCCTGTAAAACCTGTTTTATATCAAGCATTTCGAGGGCTAGCAAAAGAACATAAAAACTGAGAATCCTCCTTGCGCAACTGCGGCTCTTCCCGTAAAATTCACGCCCCTGTGAAAGCTGGTTCTAGCCAGATTTAAAGAATTGGAGAAAAAACCAAATGTATGCGGTTATAGAAAGTGGTGGCAAACAGCATCGCGTTGAAGAAGGCGAAGTGCTGAAATTAGAAAAACTGGATGCCAGCACAGGTGACAGTATCAATTTCGATAAGGTCTTAATGATTGGTGAAGGTGCCGGCGTTAAGATCGGTAAACCTTATGTTGAAGGAAATGTGACTGCTGAAGTTATCAGCCATGGTCGTGGTGATAAAGTTTCTATCATCAAATTCCGTCGTCGTAAGCATCACATGAAACGTCAGGGCCATAGGCAATGGTTTACTGAAGTTAAAATAACAGGGATTAGCGAAGGTAAGCCTGCTACTAAAGCAAAAGCTGCTAAAGCAGCTAAAGCAAAAGCGACTGAAGACGCTCCAGCAAAAGCAGCAGCGCCTAAAAAAGCAGCAGCGCCTAAAAAAGCCGCAGCAAAAAAGGCACCAGCTAAAAAAGCTGCTGCAAAGGCTAAAACCGAGACTACTAAGAAAGAGGATTAGTCATGGCACATAAAAAAGCAGGTGGTAGTACTAATAACGGTAGAGATTCGATCTCCAAGCGCCTAGGTGTCAAGCACTATGGTGGTGAGAACGTAATTCCTGGTAATATTCTTGTACGCCAGCGTGGCACGAAATTTCATGCCGGAGAAAATGTAGGTTGTGGAAAAGACCACACTCTTTATGCCAAAGCTGAAGGGACAGTTAAGTTTCAGGCCAAGGGCCCGCAAAAGCGAACTTTCGTCAGTGTTGAGACGGCAAGCGTTTAAGAGCTACAAAAGATTTTAAAAAACCCTGTCTCTGGCAGGGTTTTTTTTTGGTATCTTGTAATTATGAAATTTGTCGATGAAGCAGAGATATTCGTAGAAGCCGGCAAGGGGGGTAATGGCTGCCTGAGTTTTTTACGTGAAAAGTTCATTGAGAAAGGCGGACCTGATGGTGGTGACGGTGGTGATGGTGGTTCCCTCTATTTAGTTGCTGATCCAGCACTTAATACGCTGGTTGATTTCCGCTATCAACCCCGGTATCAAGCCGAAGCCGGTAAAACTGGCGGGAAGCGTAACCGAACTGGTGCCAGCGGTGAAGATATGGAAGTTAAAGTACCTGTTGGAACCAGTGTATTGGTTGCTGAGACGGATGAGCTCATAGGAGATCTGGTCACACCAGGACAGCGCTTGCTAGTCGCACAGGGTGGTAAAAAAGGTCTGGGTAATACTCGATTTAAATCAAGCATTAACCGAGCCCCACGTAAAACAACGAATGGTACTCCAGGAGAAAGCCGGCGTTTATTTTTACAATTAAAAGTTCTGGCAGATGTTGGCTTGTTGGGTTTGCCAAATGCCGGCAAATCCACATTGATTAGAGCAGTGTCCTCGGCCAAGCCTAAAGTGGCAGATTATCCTTTTACTACTTTAGTCCCCAATCTAGGTGTCATCAGACTTAACACAGAACGTAGTTTTGTTATGGCTGATATTCCAGGTTTAATTCCCGGTGCTGCCGATGGCGCTGGATTAGGGATACGATTTCTCAAGCATCTCAGTCGTAGTCGAGTACTCTTGCATCTGGTAGATGTTGCTCCTTATGACGGCAGTGATCCTGCAGAATCCGCAGCTGCCATTATAGAAGAGCTGGATAAATTCAGTTCAGTACTGGCAAAAAAAGAACGTTGGTTGGTGCTGAATAAAGTTGATATGTTGCCTGAGCAGAACGTTGATGCTGTTTGCGATGACTTACTTAAAAATCTTAAATGGCAGGGTAAAGTATTTAAAGTTTCTGCTTTGACTCGCGCTGGAACGGCAGAGTTATGTGAAGCTGTCATGACTTTAATAGAAGACAGAAATACTAAAATTATTGAAGACGATGCTTATCGTCTTGATGAACTTGAACTGCACCAACAGATGGATTATGAGATTCGTCGAAGTATTGAGCGCAGCAGAGAGCTATGGCGCGAAAAGCGTAAAGAGCATAAAGGTCAGCAAGATGATGAAGATGATTATGATGTTGAAGTCGAGTATGTAAATGAGTAACCGTGAATTACTACAGTCAGCTAAGACCTGGGTAATAAAGGTTGGCAGTTCGCTGGTAACAGATAATGGCAAGGGTCTGAATCGTGACGCCATTGCTGCATGGGTCGAACAAATTATTGAATTACAAAGCAAGGGTATTGCCGTTGTGCTGGTGTCTTCCGGTGCAGTAGCAGAAGGCGTTGCTCGTTTAGGCTTGCCAGGGCGTCCAAGTGCTATTCATGAGCAACAAGCAGCAGCAGCTGTCGGCCAAATGGGTCTGATAGAAGCCTATCAGCGCTGTTTTAGCGGGTTTAATAAACATACCGCACAAGTCTTGCTGACCCATGATGATTTATCTAATCGCACGCGCTATCTCAATGCCAGAAGCACTTTGAACAGTCTGTTAAGAATGGGTGTTACGCCGATTATTAATGAAAATGACACGGTAGTAACGGAAGAAATCTGCTTTGGCGATAACGATACCTTAGCCGGTCTGGTCGCTAATCTAATCAACGCTCAAGCCTTGGTTATTATGACGGATCAAAATGGTTTTTATGATGCAGACCCGCGTACCAACTCACAAGCCCAGCTAATTAAAGAGGCCAGAAGTACTGATAACACTTTATTACAACATGCCGGTGATAGTGGTGACTTGGGTAAAGGTGGCATGCTGACCAAACTGAAGGCAGCAAGATTGGCGGCAAGGTCAGGAACCTTGACAGCTATTGTTAATGGGAATCATAAAGGCATTCTAATGGAGTTATATAAAGGATCCGATGTGGGTAGCTTATTGCTGCCTGATGAGCAGCCCATTGCAGCACGTAAACAATGGCTAGCCAGTCATTTGAAAATTTGTGGCAAACTTGTTTTGGATGATGGAGCGGTGAATGTTTTGGAAACATCCGGTAGTAGCCTTTTACCGATTGGTATTAAATCATTAGAGGGTAATTTTTTGCGAGGTGAGATGGTTGCTTGTGTAGACAGTAAAGGAAAGGCTATTGCTCGGGGTTTGGTTAACTATGATGCAGCTGAGGCCAAGCAAATTATTAGTAAGTCCAGCGATCAGATATTGACTATATTGGGTTACGATGGTGATCATGAAATGATACACCGCGATAATCTGGTGCTTTTATAAAATTAAAGAGTAGAACAATACTTCAGAAATAAAAAAACCGGCAAATGCCGGTTTTTTTGATCCTGCTTAAAGCTAGGCTTTCAATGCTTTGATGCTGGCATTAAGTCTGCTCTTATGTCGAGCGGCCTTGTTTTTATGAATGATGCCTTTATCCGCCATTCTATCAATAACAGGTACAGCAGCATTGTAGGCTGAAGTGGCGCCATCATAATCTTTGCTTTCTAGAGCAGTATCTACTTTCTTAATGTAAGTGCGAACCATAGAACGGAAGCTGGCATTATGGTTTCTGCGGTTTTCTGCTTGTTTTGCTCTTTTACGAGCTTGTGGTGAGTTAGCCAAAGTGGGCTCCTTTAATTTATTCGTTAACATCAATTCGTTAACATGAATTTGTTAACATTCAATCGTTAACTCAAAACTACTGTCTATTTATTTGTCTATTTCTTGCGATTCGGAACATTTTGCTTCCCGAAAAAAGACGCGAACTATGCAGTTTTGCTGCCGAAAAGTCAATAGTTGCGCTGGTTTTATACGAGCCTTATGGCTATGATGCGGACTTTTAGTCTGTAAAGACCCTTATGCAAGAAGATAGCACTTCAAATAACGGTAAGCCAAAAGAGCAAGAAAGCAAGAATAGTCTTGCCAGATCGAGCTTGGTTGTTTCATCGCTTACTTTTTTTTCTCGTATCCTGGGTTTGGTCCGTGAAATTGTTTTTGCTGCTTTTTTTGGTGATAGCGCTCAAGCCGATGCCTTTTTTGTAGCCTTTCGAATTCCCAATTTTTTACGTCGACTATTTGCCGAAGGTGCTTTTTCCCAAGCCTTTGTTCCAGTCTTATCCGAATATAAACAAAAGCACTCTTTTGACGAGGTAAAAGAATTCGTTAACCATGTGGCTGGCAGACTCACTCTTATACTGTTCATTGTCAGCATTATTGGTGTGATTGGTGCGCCAATACTGGCAACTGTGTTTGCCAGTGGCTACTTGGATGATGGCGATAAATTCTCCCTTTTAGTAGAGATGTTGCGAATAACTTTTCCTTACATCCTGCTCATTTCATTGACGGGCTTTGCTGGCGGCATACTGAATAGTTATGGTCGTTTTGCCGTGCCTGCTGTCACCCCGGTTTTTCTTAATATCTCTCTTATTTCTTGTGCCATTTGGCTTAGCCCATTATTTGCAGAGCCCGTTATTGCGATAGCCTGGGGAGTTATTATAGCCGGCATTATTCAGCTTATGTTTCAGCTGCCATTTCTTGGGCACTTACATTTAATTCCTCGACCACGCTTAAAGCCCAAGCATGCCGGAGTCACTCAAGTGATCACGCTGATGATTCCCGTGATGTTTTCGGTTTCTGTAGGGCAGATTAATCTTTTGTTAGATACAGTACTGGCAACATTCATTGAAGGTGATGGTAGTGTCAGTTGGCTCTATTATGCTGATCGCATTATGTATCTACCTTTGGGGGTATTTGCTGTCGCGATAGCAACGGTAATTTTGCCAAGCTTATCGCGTAAGCATTCTGATGAATCTGTAGATCAGTTTAAGGAGACGCTGGACTGGGGGTTGCGTTGTATATTATTAATAGGCTTACCAGCGAGTGTTGCCCTGATCACCTTGGCAGAACCTATGGTTATCACACTTTATCAGCGTGGTGAATTTGGTACAGATTCGGTTTTGCCGACGTCTCGAGCACTTCAGGCTTATGCATTGGGCTTGTTAGCCTTTATGGCTATTAAGGTGTTAGCCAGTGCCTATTTCTCAAGGCAGGATACAAAGACGCCAGTGCGTTATGGAATCATTGCAATGGTCAGTAATATGGTGATGAATCTGTTGTTAATTTTACCCCTGGCGCATATTGGTTTAGCAGTTGCTACGGCCTTTTCATCATGGGTAAACGCTGGACTTTTATTATATGGTTTAATGAAATTGAAATTATTTAGATTCCATCAGCGTTTCTTTTTTATGTCATTGAAAATTATTCTCGCTAACGTATTAATGCTGGTATTTTTATTAAGATTTAATGCGGGGGCAGATGAATGGATTGAATGGAGCAATTTGACGAGAATTGGGAATCTGGCTTTTCTTTGTATTGGTGGTGGAGTTTGTTATGTCTTGGGGCTTTTAATAGTCGGGATTCGCCCCAAACTTTTCAGTCATTAGATCTTTAAAATACTAGTCTTAAAGACAGTTGCTCCAGTTCTTTATATAATAATCAGGCCTCTTAACTTTATATATGCCCATGCAAGTTTTTGATAATCTTCAAGCATTAAAGTCTGCTTACCCTCATTGCGTATTAACTATCGGCAAATATGATGGTATGCATTTGGGGCATCAACAAATATTGCAGCGTTTGAAGACGGTCGCCGTAGAGTTGAATTTACCATCACTGGTTATTCTTAGTGAGCCCCAGCCAGAAGAATATTTTGCCGGAAAAAATGCTCCTGCAAGATTGCTTTCTTTTAAGGACAAGTTGAACTTCCTGGACGAAATTGGAATAAATTTGGTCTATAAAATGAAGTTTGATCAAGCATTAAGCCAGCTAAGTGCAGAAAAATTTATCAATGATATTTTGCATCAGGGCCTGGGAGCCAGAGCCTTGATTGTCGGAGATGATTTTCATTTTGGTAAAGATCGTTTAGGTGATTTTAATTTACTTCAAAAAGAAGGCGAACGCTTAGGCTTCAGTGTGGAGGCAGCTGAAGAATACTTGTTAAATGATCAAAGAGTCAGTAGTACCTTGTTAAGACAAAAGCTTGAACTGGGGGATTGTGAAGGCGCCAACATGTTATTAAATCGCCCATACCATTTAAGTGGGGAGGTTGTGAAAGGTAGGCAGCTGGGGCGTGAGTTAGGATATCCTACAGCAAATCTAGACACAGGTATCAGTAAGTTAGCTCTAGACGGAGTCTTTGCTGTAACAGTCGAGCTTGACCAACGCTTTATCAAGGGTGTAGCAAGTGTAGGATATAAACCAACAATTGAAGGTGAGCACGATTTAGCGGTAGAGATATATTTGATGGATTTTGGTGAAGATATTTACGGCCAAACATTAACAGTGTATTTCTATAAAAAAATCAGAGATCAGGAAAAGTTTTCAAATCTGGAAGAGTTAAAAGCTAATATCGCTAATGATGTTTTAAAAGTTAATGCATTTTTTTCTGCAAACACCACAATGCAAACAGATGGTTTTGAACATAGAGAACATGGTGCACCAGATGCCAGCTAAACAAAAAACACAATTTGGAACGCCTGTTTTATTTTCGATATCTTTTCTAGTTTTTATAGTCGATCAGGTCACTAAATATTATTGTGATACATATCTTAATCTGGGGCAGCCGCTTAGGGTTTTTCCAGGTTTTGATTTGCTGCTGGCCTATAATTCCGGAGCTGCTTTTAGTTTTTTGAGTGATGCTGGAGGATGGCAACGCTGGGTCTTAACAGCATTTTCTTCGGCGATCAGCTTATTGTTGATTTTCTGGATATTACGGCTTCCTAAAACCGAAAAGCTAGCGGGTCTTGCGCTTTGTCTTATTTTGGGCGGGGCCTGGGGGAATTTGTACGACAGGATTTTTTACGGCTATGTTGTTGATTTTATTAGCATATATTATCAGAGCTATCGATTTGCAACTTTTAATATAGCTGACTCTTCTGTGTTTGTAGGAGCGTGTTTGATGATATTGGATATTTTCAAAAACAAACCCACGGTGTCTGAATCTGCTGGGATTAACGACGATACTAGCAATGATTCTATTAACAATAGAATAAATAGAAGAAGTGATGATTCAGATGAATAAACCTGCTAATGATTCTACCAATAAGAGTAAAGGTAAAAGCAAATTAGAAGCTGAAACCGATATCGATTTGCTTCGAGTCGTTAATCTCGATGACAGTCCAGAGTCAGAAGCTTTGAAGTCAGAGCATCATAATTATCCCGAGGATGAAATTAGTCCGGGTAAGCTTATTACTTTAAATTTTTCACTGGCGCCTAAAGAAAATCCAGATGCATTAATTGACTCTAATTTTGAGAAAGACCCAGTCAGTTTTACATTTGGAGATGGCAATCTTTTGCCGGGTTTTGAAAACATAATGCTTGGTCTTAAAGCTGGAGATCATAAAATATTTATGGTGGAAGCTGAGCAGGCTTTTGGCTTAAGAAACGAGGATAATATCCATTTATATCCCCGTTACCAGTTTCCTGCAGATCTTGTCATGGAAAAAGGCTTAATGATTAACTTTTCTGACGTCGGTGGCAACGAGCAGGCAGGCGTTATTGCAGAGTTCAATGCTGATGAAGTGACGGTGGATTTTAATCACCCTCTAGCCGGTCTGGATATACTTTTTACTGTTAATATCAAGGCTGTTGAACCCATTTAATCATTCTTAAGGTAAAATACTTCTATGTCTTTAGCTGTCGCACAACGGGAAATTAAATTAGCCAATCCACGAGGATTTTGTGCTGGAGTTGACCGTGCCATTGATATTGTTAACCGAGCTTTGGATATTTTCGGTGCGCCTATTTATGTGAGACATGAAGTTGTACATAACAAGTTTGTAGTTGAAAGGCTCAAATTACGCGGTGCAATATTTGTGGATGAATTATCCAATGTCCCTGCCTCAGAAGGTAAAGAGCCTCCCATTGTTATCTTTTCTGCCCATGGCGTGTCACAAGCTGTAAAGAATGAGGCTGCTCAGCTGGGTATGCGTGTATTTGATGCTACTTGTCCATTGGTAACCAAGGTGCATATGGAAGTCATGCGCTATAGCCGTAATGGTCAGGAATGTATTTTAATTGGGCATGCTTTCCACCCTGAGGTAGAAGGTACAATGGGCCAATATGACAAAAGTGCAGGTGGCAAAATTTACTTGGTGGAATCACAGGAAGATGTTGCCAAACTTGAGGTTAATAATCCTGATCAACTCGCTTATGTCACGCAAACCACCTTGTCGATGGATGATACTTCACTGATTATTGATGCTTTACAAAAACGCTTCCCTAATATTTCCGGCCCTCGAAAAAAAGATATTTGCTATGCCACGCAAAATCGGCAGGATGCTGTCAAACAACTGGCACTCGAATGCGACCTGATATTAGTTGTAGGATCTCCCAATAGCTCTAATTCAAACCGCCTCAGGGAGCTGGCTGAGAGAACGGGCAGTGAAGCCTATTTAATTAATAGCGCTGATGAGATTTATGACCGCTGGTTATTGGACAAGAGCCGAATTGGCGTGACAGCGGGTGCTTCGGCCCCCGAAGTACTGGTGCAGGAAGTTATTCAACGAATTCAGGAATTGGGTGGTGGTGAACTAGCAGAAATGGCTGGGGCTGAGGAAAATATCACCTTTTCAATACCTAAAGACCTGCGAATCTCCTGATATTCCAGAAAAACCAGCTGATCCAGCGTGATCTGGGTCGCATTTTGCTTATCCTGAGTACTGTCTCTTAGTACTTTTCTATTTAAATCACAGTATTTCATCTTATATAGGCTAATCTGACCCTACCACTAGGCAAAGAATTCTTTAAAATATAAGGGTTTATGGTGTTAGTTTGATTTTTAAGCGACACTACGAATTGGGATGTCATGTTATAGTTGGATTAGCTGTAAAAACAGAATCACTATCGGAATTGTTGCTTAGGTGAAATGCTGAATGAAAGGCAAAATACATAGAAAAACATGGGCTGAACAGCAGGGATATACGATGCTGGAAATCTTGATGGTTGTCGCTATTGCTGCCATTTTACTTGCAGTCGCCTTACCAAGCATGCAGGATACTATCAGCCGAAATGCTAGGGACAGTATTCAATTGGACCTTTTGACATCTCTTTCTTTGGCGCGGAGTCAGGCGGTGATTTTGTCAGTGACTACTTCTGTTTGCCACAGCTCAAATCAAACTTCCTGCTCCAATTCTGCAGGGTCAGACTGGACAGATGGCTGGCTGGTATTCTCAGATTTCGATGGCGATGGTGTTATTGATAGTGCAGATGGGGATGAACTATTACAAGTACATCCTCCCGCAAACGACATGGTTTCTATTGAATTATTGAATAGTTCTAATGCTACCTTGAGCAATGAATTTGTTCAGTTCGACAATGATGGGTTTTTAAATAATTCTACCGGTGGTGCTTATTTTAAATTTTGCGACCCGGATAATGTTGCTGCTAACACCAGAGCGATTTGGGTTACCAATACGGGGAGAGCTTCCCAGTCTATTGATGATGGAGATGGTGTGCATGATGATTTGGCCGGGAATAATATGGTTTTCTCATGAATACTAACAACTTAATTGACATAAAGAACACAAGCAAAAGGGCTTCTGTTTGCAGGGGTTTCTCGCTTATCGAAGTCCTGATTTCCCTTAGTATTCTTGCTGCTGGCTTACTTGGCATGACGGCATTGCAAAACGAAGCCTTGCAGTTTAATCAGGCAGCTTTTACCGACTCTCAAGCTCAGTTTCTGATCAACGATATGGTGGAAAGAATTCGGGCTAATCGAGGCAACAATACATATGCGATTGGCTTCACGAAGTAACACCGACTCCGGCCTTTGATTGTGCAGTCGCTACCTGTACCAGTAATCAGATGGCAACCTGGGATATAGCACATAGGAGATGAGTAGAATTAATGATAACAGGAGCCTATAGAGGCCATAGATATTGAAAATCTGGTTGTTTTGTAGACGGCGGTCGTCATCAATACTGACTGCACGTGTCGTTAGCATGGGAGTTTAAGAACCCTGGCGATTGAAGGTTTCTTTATGTTCAGGCGAGCAAAACCAATATTCATGGTCACCATTATCACTAACGCTTTTACCACCGGCAATAGCGTCTTCCTTAGGAAGATGGATATCACACATTTCGCATTTAACCATTTTTTCGCGGACAGATATTTTAGCTTTTTCTATATTGCTATCTCTCTTTGCCACAGCTGCTCGATAATTTTTTATCATGCGCCAAGCCACAATAACAACAAGAATAAAAGTTAGGAGTCTGAATAATCCCATATACCACTCGGTCCGAAAATTAGTTGTCCAGCACTTTATGCTGCTTTACTTAACGCTCAAGAATAACAGACAATACCCTACCTGCGTAACAATATCTATAGACGTCAGCTCACTGGAAACATACTGAAAATGCGTATTTTAATGGTTCAAATGAACCCGCTGGTAGGAGATATTCCTGCTAATACCGAAAACTTGATTGCCGCTGCCAAGCAAGGAATTGAAGAGCACGCAGCAGAGCTTATTATATTCCCGGAGCTGGTGCTGACGGCTTATCCTCCAGAAGATTTATTGCTGCGTCCCAGCCTAGATCAACGTATCGAAAATGCTCTCAAAGCCATTCAAGAAGCCATGATTCCTGCTTACTTGGTGGTGGGCTACCCGGGTCGTGTAGAGGGCAAACTCTACAATATGCTGGCTGTCATTTATGAAGGTACAGTGCTGACCACCTACCGCAAGCAATGCTTGCCGAACTATCAGGTGTTTGATGAGAAGCGTTATTTTGAAGCAGGACATGAAACATGCCTGCTTGATATAGATGGCATTCCAGTTACCTTTACTATATGTGAAGATATCTGGGAAGCAGGCCCGATGCGGCAAGCTGCTGAGGCGGGAGCAAAGCTGATGGTAAACATCAACGGCTCACCTTTTCACATCAACAAAGTGCGAGCACGGCAGGAAGTCGTTAAACAACGCATTACAGAGACCGCCATGCCTGTTATTTACGTTAATCAAGTCGGCGCACAAGACGAACTGGTCTTTGATGGAGCCTCTATGGCACTGGATGGCTCAGGCAATTTATGTGCGATGGCGCCTTTATATGAAGAAGCTATGTTGCCAATCGATTGCGAGCTTGCTGCTGACGGCAAGTTGGTTTTACATAAAACCTTCATTGCTCCGGTTCTGGATAGTCGAGCTTCGGTCTATCAAGCACTGGTTTTAGGTTTAAAAGATTATGTGAATAAAAACGGCTTTCCAGGTATTGTCTTGGGCCTTTCCGGAGGAATTGATTCGGCCTTAACATTGGCAATAGCCGTTGATGCCTTAGGGGCAGAAAGGGTGAACGCAGTGATGATGCCTTTTGCCTATACCTCAGAAATGAGCTTGGAAGATGCTGAAAAAGAAGCCAGAATTTTAGGCATCAATTATCAGATTCTGCCAATTGCCGATATCTACGAGAGTTTTATGCAGACTCTGGAAACTGAGTTTGCTGGCATGCCTGTCGACCTCACTGAACAGAATATTCAAGCCAGAAGCCGGGGTGTGCTGTTAATGGCAATCTCCAATAAAAAGAATTTACTGGTCTTAACCACGAGCAATAAAAGTGAGCTGGCGGTGGGTTATTCCACTCTTTATGGCGATATGGCAGGTGGTTTTGATGTCATCAAGGATGTACCGAAAATGCTGGTCTATGAACTAGCACGTTATCGCAATACCTTAGGTGAAGTGATTCCTGCGCGGGTGATTGAACGAGCCCCTTCAGCGGAGTTGGCAGCGGATCAGGTAGATGAAGATAATCTACCCCCCTACGAAATACTCGATCAGATTCTTGAGCATTATATCGAACGCGACATGAGTGCCGAAGCCATTATCAAAGAAGGTTTTGCCAAAGATACGGTTGAAAAGGTCATTCGTCTGGTCGATCGCAATGAACACAAGCGCAGGCAGGCGCCAATTGGAGTTAGGATTAGTGAGCGTGGGTTTGGGCGCGACAGGCGCTATCCAATTACTTCCGGTTGGAAACTAGGGCATTAAGGGGTAAAACGTTTATCTTCTTTTCCCCGAAGTCATTTCCTGTTCTGTTTGCTTGGCGATATAAGCGCATTACAGAATTTTATTTAGACTTGATCATATCGTCATTGCATAAAAAAATGATGCATATTTATCAGGAAGAGACTTCCGATGAGGTGGATACAATTAGCTCAAAGGTTTAGCCAACGCTGGGAAAGAGCCGTGCTTAAACCGAGCTGGTCTGATAAGTCTGAAAAAGCATCATGGTCCACACCCTGCCAGCTTAAATTTTCAAGCAAGGCTTCAAGGTGATCTTGTAAATGCATATCACATACTATGGTTGTTAATAGTTTATTTAAGGGCAGCATGGCTTTATGGGCATGTAGAAGCGCCTGAATTCTTGAGGCGCCTCGAAATTTCATTTCGGAAATAGATTCAATATTTTCTAAAATCTTGTCGATAGTGGGATATTTTTTAAGAATCTTGGACGCAGTGGTATAGCCAACACCCGGAATGCCCGGAATATTGTCGACCTTATCGCCCGATAGGGCGAGCAGGTCAGGTATTTGTTCCGGGCCGACACCAAACTGTTTTTCTATGCCGCGGCGGTTTAATACGGTCCCACGGGCAAAATCCCACCAGGCATCTTCATCACCGACAATAAGCTGGGTCAGATCTTTATCCGCGCTAACGACGGTAATAGCAAAGCCCTGTTCTCTGAAATAAGAGGCTAAAGAACCAATAATGTCATCAGCTTCATAGCGATTACTGTCAAATTCAGGAATGCCAACAGCCTGGCAAAATTGACGACACTGAGCAAATTGATACTTAAGTTCTGCTGGAGCTGGCGGGCGATTGGCCTTGTATTCCGGGTATAGTTCGCGACGGTAGGATTCTGTCTGGCTAGCATCAAAAGCGCAGGCAATATACTTGGGTTGTTTTTGTTTTAGCAGCTGAAATAAAAAATCGCCAAAACCGAATATTGCATTACTTGGTTTACCTTGACTATCTGTTATTGAATCGTCATAAACATGCCAGGCACGAAAAATATAAATACTGGAGTCGATTAAATAAGCACGTGGTAATGGCATGGATGAATTCTAACTGTTTATTCAAACCGTGAACAAACTTTTTGCTATGATTAGATTTTCACAATCAATTGAACTATTAATATGCATCAATCATTAAGAAATATACTCGTTGTTATAGCGCCGCTTTGTATGCTCTTGTCCTGCTCAGAAGTGGAAGAGCAGCCTATACAAGCCGGCAATATTACTATTGCCGACGCGCAATTCGAGGCAGCAGGCGATTCTGCCACTTTTCAGGATTTAAATGGCATGCCTATAGAGCTGTCTGAGTTTATCGGACGCAAGGTAGTCGTGAATTACTGGGCAACCTGGTGTGCTCCCTGTATTCAGGAAATACCAGCATTAGCTAGAGCTGCAGAAATTCTGGGGCCTGAAGGTTACATCTTTTTGCTGGCTTCTGACGAGTCTTTGGAAACCATCACGACCTTTATTGCTGAGAATGAATTTAGTGGCAATTTCATCAAGCTGAACACATTTTTTGCAACACATGGGATTCAGGCGGTGCCCAGTACTATACTTTATGATGAATCAGGTCAGGAAATTAATAGTTGGTTAGGGGCCTATGAATGGGACAGCCCTGAACTATTGTCAGAATTAAGAGCTTTATAGAAGGGGAAATGTTTGGATAATCAACGTTGCATTATTGTAGGTGCCAGTCATGCCGCTGGTGAACTTTGCATCAGTCTGCGAAAAGAAGGTTGGACAGGCAGTATCACAGTCGTGGGAGATGAAGCCTATCTTCCTTACAATCGTCCACCCTTATCAAAAACATTTTTGGCCGGTGAGAAGAGTATCGATGATTTGCTTATACGCCACGCTGAAGCGTATTCAAAAGCCGATATTGAAATGAAGCTGGAATGCCGCGTTGAAAAAATTGATCGAGACAGTAAAACGCTTACATTAAATAATGATGAAACCCTGGCTTATGACAAGTTGGTCTTAACAACAGGCGCACGACCAAGAACAATGGATATGCCAGGGGCTGAACTTGAAAATGTTTTTTATTTACGCAGTATACATGATGCCGAGAGCATCAGGCCTTATATACAAAGCGGACATAGAGCCGTTATTGTTGGAGGCGGTTATATCGGCCTAGAGACTGCAGCGATGCTGGTTTCCACAGGCATGCATGTCACTTTGCTGGAGCGAGATCCGCGTATTCTAAATCGTGTTGCAGCACCTGAAATTTCTCAGTTTTTTTCAAGAATCCATACGGAAGAGGGCGTTCAATTATTTACCAGCATAGAGATCAGCGAGTTAACAGCTGACGAGAATGCTGAAAAAGTTAAAGAAGTTGTTTGTAGCGACGGAAGACGTTTTGCAGCTGATCTGTTGATTATAGGGATTGGCATAATTACTAATTCTGAACTGGCTGAGGAAGCGGGGCTCGAGATTAATAATGGTATTGTGGTTAATAATTTTGCAGAAACCAGTGATCCCAATATTTTGGCGGCGGGCGATTGCAGTTATCATTTTAATAAACATTATCAGCGCTGGTTACGCTTGGAGTCGATTCAAAATGCTGTGGAACAAGCCAAGGTTGCCGCTAAAACAATCTGTGGAAATCCTCAAGAGTATGATCAAATACCATGGTTCTGGTCTGATCAGTATGATTTGAAACTACAGATAGCGGGCTTATCGGAAGCTTATGATAATTTGATCATTCGAGGTGACCTGGCAGCAGGTAGAAAGATGGCGGTTTTTTATTTCAAGGCAGATAAGTTAATTGCTGTGGATGCGGTTAATAGTCCGCAAGAATTTATGTTTGGTAAGAGAGCATTGGCACAATCCTTAAGATTGGATATTGACAACTTAACTGATATTTCGGTGCCAATGAAAGATCTCATATTACAGGATTAAACCGCTTGTAGTTTCTGTACCTGGGCTATTTTCTCTGAAATAAATCTCTCTTCGGTATTTTTCTTTTCGAGGTAATAGGTCAAGAAAGGATAAAAAATTAACTCAACAAGAAAAAGCAGATAGAAGAAAGCTGCACCAAAGGGGACCACTTCACTGGTCCCTTTCCAGGCCGCAATATCGCTGTCCAGGTCAAAAGAAAGCTGTAAGCTGACATAAATAAAAATACCAAGAGACCAGCGCAAGAGTGTCAGGAACGCTCTGGTTTGGGCAGAAAAGGTATCAAAAATAAACAAAGTGCCACCACCAAAGGTGATGAACACCAATAAACTATAAAAAATCATTACGGCTAAGCCATCTATGTCATAGGATAGCCAGGCAAAAATCACAACGACAATTGAGAATAATAAGACGCGAAAAACCCGCATGACGGTATTATTTGTCTTAACAAGCAGGGGTAACACAACAAGTACTCCACTAGCCATAGCAAGAAACTCTGCTTGGATAATGTAGCCAAGAATTTCCTGGCTTGTCCAAAATATGTATCGACCATTAAAAACGAGAGAAAAGTTAAAGATAACGGCCATGAATAACAATGGAACTGCTGCAGCTAAGCAGTAGATCATTATTTGATTTCGCTGGATCTTAGGTTTCATACCCTACAGCCTGATTTTATTATTGTTATCTTTTTTCAATATAAGAGTGCAACTTAAACGCTAAGTCAGCCCATCATTTATCAACAATAAAAAATAATTCAGAAAGATGCAATTTATAATCTTTTGTTACATGGCTTTGGTACTTTATCTGAGAAATTAAAGCGGTATAATGCGCTGCTATTATTTCTTACATAACAGTTCAATACGGAGTCTACGATGCCTTTAGTTACCTATGTCAGTCATGACGGAACCACTACTGAAATAGATGTGCCGGCTGGAAATTCTGTCATGCAGGGTGCCGTCGATAATATGCTTGATGGCATCATTGCTGAATGCGGAGGCTCATGCAGTTGTGCAACCTGTCATTGTTATATTGATGAAGCTTGGTTGGATAAAGTGCCAGCCGCCAGTGAAATGGAAAAAGATATGCTGGAATGCGTACTTGAACCCCAAGATAACAGCCGCTTAAGCTGCCAGATTAATGTCACAGATGAGCTGGACGGACTGGTTATTAAGCTCCCAGAATCTCAATTTTAAAAATATTTATAAAAAAGTGAACTTTTATTGTTTTGTAAGTTCCAACTAATTGTGCCCAGAAATTATTGGTACGCCCCCTTACTTGTAGAAATATCGAAAAAACCCGCTAACTACCCACTAGCGGGTTTTTTTGTGAGCTTCTTAACGTTTTCAAAGCCTTTATATTATTAGAATTCCTCTACATTGAAGAAAACTAGCAGTAGGTATAAAGCATCGTGATGGATTATTCGCAGAATGTTAATAAGCAGGCTTCACCGGCTTCAACAGCGGGCCTAGCTAAGGGCCTAGCTAAGCAGCAGGGGTCATCTGAAGCATTACAGGATTTGATTGATATACTTAAGCAGAACTATGTCAGTGACTGCCAAAACTGCTCGGGTACCGGCATTAATTTGAAAAAACATGCTTGTGAATTTTGCCAGGGCCGAGGAAAAAACTCCCGTTAGTCATAAGCTGCACAGTCTATCCGCTGTTTTTAAGAGCCTCACTGGTATCAATGTCCTGAATTATTCCCCAGTCTGAACACTCTAGCAGGTGTAATTTATCTTGCTGGCTCACCAGCAGGTTTCGTGCTCCCTGATCACCTTTTAATTCAGATAATTCCCTAAAAAAATTTGCCTGAAAGCCTACCGGGTTCCCCATTCTGCCCTGACAACTGGGCCTGACTATAGGGTGCTCCAGCAGTGCTTTTTGTATACTTTGATAAGTACTAGTTTGAACATATGGCATATCCGCCAGACCAATCACTGCTGCATCCCAATCATTGGTATGTATCATTGCAGCAGCCAGAGAATGTCCCATACCCAGGCTGGCTTGCTCGGCAATGCATAAATCCCAATCACTTTGATAACTTGAGCCAAATGCTTCATCACCTGGGTGTAAAACCAACACTCGCCGATGAAAGCTGTCAGGTATTTTGTTTAAGGTCGCTTCCAACAGGGTCTCACCAGTTTGCAATCGCGCTTGGCGCTTATCGGCTTTAAATCGAGTACTGTAACCGGCAGCTAAAATAATAATGCCGATATTGTCAGTCTCAGATTCAGACACGGTTTTGGCTGCGCAATTTTGCACGTAACATGGTTAATTCTGCGAGTATGGACAAGGCAATTTCAGGAGGTGTTTTACTGCCAATATCCAGGCCAACAGGGGCATGAAGTTTATTAATATCATCTAATGGAATATCAAGCTCTTGTAAACGTTGTTTGCGGTTAGCCGTGGTGCGTGCCGAACCCATTGCGCCGATATAGAAGGCATCTAGCTGCAAGGCTTCCATTAATGCCATATCATCAATTCTCGGGTCATGGCACAGTGCAACAATTGCCGTTTGTTGATCTATATTCTTGGTACGTAGCCAGTCGTCCGGCATCATGCTGGATAACTCTACGTTTTTTAAAGGAAAGCTCTCAAGTAATTCCTGGCGAGGGTCACAAATGGCAACGTCGTAATCCAATCCCTGAGCCATTTCACTCAAATAATAGGCGACTTGAACTGCGCCAATAAGTAATAGTTGAAATGAAGGGCCATAACTATGCTGCATGGTATCCCCTGTGATCGTCAGGGCTCCACTTTGGTCGGTATGCTGCAGGGTGGTTTTACCAGTTTTTATATTGACGACACGTTTAATCAATCTCCTGCTGGCAACAGCTTCAGCAAGTTCTTCATAAATAGCCGACTGTGAATTATCCAGAGGCTCAATAATCACTTCCAGCTGACCGCCACAAGGCAAACCAAGTTTTAATACATCCTCAACAGCAACACCATAAGTGATTCGTTCGGGTTTGTTTTTAGCTAATTCACCCTTAAATATACTTTCCCTTAAATCATCTTCTACACAGCCTCCTGAGAGGGATCCACAGTATTGACCATCTTCATTGCAGGCTAGTAAGGATCCGATAGGACGAGGCGAAGAGCCGAAGGTTGAGACAATTGTGCATAGCCAACATTGCTTACCGGCCTTAAGCCAGAGGCTAAGTTGAACAATCACTTGTTGATCCATACTGTTCATAATCTTAATTTCATGTCTGCGTTGTTTAGCAAGGATGCAGAGTATATCAAAGTAATCTGCTATGCTTACTCCACACTGGCTTATAGAATGCCGAAGGAGAGTGCCAGCTCATATTTTACGGACATTCTTGCCAATGGTCCGTATTTTATTGCTGAGATAGTAATAGTTTATTGGTGATGGTATATGAAATTTAGACCATGCATTGATTTGCATCAGGGTAAAGTTGTACAAATCGTTGGTGGTTCTCTTCAAGAGACTGATCAATCTTCACTTAAAATAAATTTCACCAGTGCAAGTTCATCCGTGGAATACGCAAAGCTCTATCAGCAAGACGGGTTGACAGGCGGACATGTGGTTTCTCTAGGGACAGGTAATGAACAAGCAGCGCTGGATGCCCTGGGTGCTTTCCCCGGTGGGTTGCAGTATGGCGGTGGAGTAAACCCTGAAAATGCTGCTGCCTTTCTAGAAGCAGGTGCTAGCCATGTCATTGTAACCTCTTACGTATTTGCTTCTGGGAAAATAGATATGGACAAATTGCATCGCTTGTTGGATGTGACTGGCAAAGATCACTTAGTCTTGGATTTAAGTTGTCGTCAGCGTGATGGAGATTATTTTGTTGTGACAGATCGCTGGCAAACCTTCACCGAAGAGAAAGTTGACTCAGGCCTATTGGAATCATTATCTGCATATTGTTCAGAATTCCTGGTTCATGGCGTTGATGTTGAAGGTAGGCAGCAAGGTATAGAAGAAGACTTAATTAAATTATTAGGACAGCATTCACCTATTCCGGTGACTTATGCCGGCGGTGTAAGAAAGCTCAGTGATCTGGACCTTGTTCAAACACTTGGACAGGATAAGGTAGATCTGACCATTGGTAGTGCACTGGATATCTTTGGGGGAGAGGTGTCTTATGCTGATGTGCTTAAATGGACAGAGAGTCATTAAAGTCATCGAAACATCAAGCAAACTAATAAAGTGCTTTTGGTTCAAATCATTTTCAATGAATACTATTAATAATTCTCCTAGTAGCTTAGCGGCGCTGGTTTTTTCTGACTCATCGCCACATACCAAGACTTTTTGATACTTGGGCATTAAGCCAATATTAAGAGTCATAATGATCTAATTTAAGGCCAGTAATACTGGTAGGCGAGGCATCGAGTTTAGGCCATAATGTTCATTTATAAGACAATTCAAGGAAATACCGGGTTAAATTAATGTTTGAATTGGTATTGGCCTCTGCATCACCCAGAAGGCTGAATTTACTTGAAGCCTTAGGTTTAAAATGTGCTGTTTTACCACAGGATATTGATGAAAGCCCATTGCCCTCAGAAAAACCTGAAAACCTGGTAAAGCGCTTAGCCCTCTCTAAAGCAAAATCAGCATTGGCGACATTATCTGAAGCAGATCACAGACTGGTTTTAGGTTCAGATACTATAGTGGTGTGTGAGGGTGAAATTTTGGGCAAACCAAGAGATAAGTCAGATGGGCTTGCCATGTTAAGATTACTGTCAGGCCGAACTCATCAAGTATTAACAGCTGTTGCCTTACTGAGTCATTATCAGCAAGCAGAATCAATGTCTGCCACTGAAGTTGGTTTTACCAAGCTAAGTGCTGCGGATATTGAAGCATATTGGGAAAGTGGAGAGCCCATTGGCAAGGCCGGGGCTTATGCGGTGCAAGGGTTGGGTGCGATGTTCGTAAATAAAATCCATGGCAGCTATAGCGGAGTTGTAGGATTGCCAATTTTTGAGACTGTGGATTTACTTAAAAAATTCGGTATTGATAAAAAGGCAATTTTACAAATTCAGCGATGACGAATTCGGAAGAAAAACTGAATCAAAACAAGTCGGCTCCTTCTCGCGAAACAGAGGGGCAAGCTTCTGCTGCTGAACCAACAAAATCAGCGAAAAGCCTATCAACTTATATCCGTTCACACATTACAGTATTGGTGTTAATTCTGCTCATTACGACAGCCGCATCTTTGACAGCTGGTCGCCTTTTATTATCAATTGCAAGCACCCAAAAAGACTGGCTGGAAGCCAATTTGACCGAGGCGCTCGGCATAGAATTAACTGTGGGCGAAGTCCAGGGAACCTGGAATGGTTTTAATCCAACATTAAGGCTTTTTGATTTGGAAATAAACCAGAGTGAAGTCCCAGATGGTATCCATCGTTTACAAGAGCTCGATGTTACTCTGGATCTTCCACGTAGCCTTTTCCAGCGCCAATTTGTTATTAAGCGAGCCTTGATAAATGAAATGTCGTTATTACTGCTTGAGGCTGAAGTAGGCAGTTGGCAGTTGGCAGGATTTCAAGCAAGTGAGAACGGTGATATTGAGCCTTTATTAAATGTATTGTTTAACATGTCGAGTCTGCAAATATTAGAATCACAGCTTTTGCTACAAGCAGCAAATGGTACAACAACTCAGCTCAACAATATTTATTTAGACATTCAAAACCGTGATGTTGATCATCAGGCGGAATTACAATTTCGTGTGAATAACCAGAGTAGCCCACTTCAAATGTCGGTCAGGCTAAGTGGTGACCCTCTAGGTCGTTATTCGGCAGATGCCTATATGAATTTCGACAACCTTGAACTACCAACAGCAGTAGGCAATGAATTTTTAGAGCAAATAGAGATTTCCGAATTAAACAGTTCTGGTCAATTCTGGGCAGAATTCGATAATCAAAGTTTGAAGCAAATTCAAGCATCCCTGCGAGAATTGAATTTTTTTGCGACCTCGAATGATTCCACACAGGAAATACAGATCACCAGTGGTAGTGTCGATATTACCGCGATTCAGCCTTTAGAAAATTCATGGTCATTTTGGGCACAAAATCTGGAGTTTGATTTTTTTAATAGACCCTGGGAGTCAGGAGATTTTTATATTGATATGACTCGGCAAGACCAAAACACTGAACTAGATATTTATGGGGAATCAGTAGATCTCTCAATTTTCACGGATATGTTTGAAGCCACTGAGATTTCAGATAGGCTAAGACAAATTTTAACTGACCTGAACCCTCAAGGTAATTTACGCAATCTTCATTTAAAGACTGATTCTTCCGGAGCCTATCCGGGACTATTTGATTTGTATGCCAACCTAGATGATGTGGCAGTGGGCGCCTGGGGTCAGGCTCCGTCTGGGTCGGGTATTTTTGGCTATGTTGAAGCAAATCAAAACACCGGCTTTGTCGAGCTGGACTCTGATGATTTTACCATTCATTTACCTGATATTTTCGATGATGAATGGCACTATGATTCGATAAATACTCGTGTGTATTGGTCAGTTGATGATGCCGTCAAGGTTCACAGCGAGGTCATTGCTATTAGAAATGAACAAATAAATGGACGTGTTCAGTTTGAACTCAATAACAAACAAAATACTGAAGGGATCTGGGATACAGATTTAACCTTATTGATAGGCATTCTGGATTTTGATGCCAGTTACAAATCACTTTATCTACCAACCCTTAGTGCAGTAGAAGTCACAATGGACTGGCTGGACACAGCTATTCTGGAAGGCAATGTCAACAATAGCGGTTTTATCTTCAAAGGTAAGACAACAAATTTGCAGAGTCCTCTTCAGCGCAATATACAAAGCTTTTATCAGGTTGAGGATGCGAGTGTTCGATTTCTGAATGATTGGCCAATTCTGGAAAATATCAGCGCCATGGTTAAGGTGGATAATGTTGAGGTTGATGTTGTTTCAGAAAGTGCCGAAATAGCGAACATTGCTTTGGGTTCAACCACAGCTGAGGTCAGACCCATTAGTGGTGCTGCCGGGTCTTGGTTGACGGTCAATTCAGAAGCTGTCACGGGGGGTAATACCGGGCTTAATTTCCTCAGAGAATCGCCAACTCGGTCGGCAGTTGGTTCATATCTGGACGGTTGGCAACTGGAGGGCGAGGTAGATATTGATGTGCGCTTAGGTATTCCTCTAAGCAATACTGAGCTTGAAAATGACATACAAGTGACGGCTTTAACTCTGGGTAATACGCTATACATCCGCGAATACGATCTTAGTTTTAATGGAATAAGAGGGCCGATTAATTTCTCCAGTGAACAGGGTTTGCAAGCGAATAGCGTGAGTGCAAATTTGTTTGGTTACCCAATTGCCAGCCAAATAGATACTAATGATGAGGCCATCGTTGTGACGAGCAATGGGCGCGTCACAAAATCGGCTTTACAAGAATGGTCATTGCAACCGGATTTCATAAAAAGCCTTCTAGACTTTAGTGAGGGTTCCATTTCTTACTCAACAGTTCTAAAAGTTTTTAATGAAGAACAAGCAGGTGGTATTCGTAGCCAACTCAGCATTGGATCTGATTTACTGGGTCTTAAATTTGATTTCCCGCAACCTCTAGATAAAGGCTTAGATGAGCCTGCTGCTTTACAGCTGGATTTAAGTTTTGCTGATGGCCGGGAAAATGTTTTTCTCAATTTTCGTGATCAGCTGAGAGGAGAATTAAGTTTTGTTAATGATCAATTTTATGCGGGTGAGATTAGTTTAGGTGGCCGTAATCAGGAATTTACATTAGCAGAGCTTAATACTGAGCCGGGGCTCCTGGTGAGAGGTGAAATAAGTGATTTTAATTATGAGGACTGGCAAGAAGTTGCTCTAAGTTTTAGCTCTGACCAGGGGACAGCTACTTCTGAGTTGGTGCGCATGGTTGATGTTCGTATTGGTAATTTAAATGCCTTTGGTTTTGATTTGCCTGCTGTGAATACAAGATTAACTCGACAGGGGCCTGCCTGGGACGTGTATTTGGAAAATGAGCTTTTACAGGGAGATTTTATATTTCCTGATTCTGAAGATGAACCCTATAACATTCAGCTGTCTTATCTGAGGCTGCCAAAAGAGGAGGAAGATTCAGAAATTGATATTGACCCTTTTGCCGATATTAACCCGCGCGAATTACCGGCTATGAACTTTCGCACTGAAGAGCTGAGTTTGGGAGAAGGTAATTTGGGAGCCTGGCAATTTGAACTCCGAACTAACACTAGAGGCGCTACAATCTCAAATTTGAGCATGCAATCTACTGATGCTGCGATCACTGATTTATCCAGAGGGGCAGGTGCAACGCTGGACTGGAATTATAGTGATGGTCTTCATCATAGTAATTTTAATGGTTTATTCAGTACCGGAGATTTAGCGGAGGTATTGCCGAGTTTTGGTTATGCAGCACTCGTTCAAAGTGAATCGACAGGTTTTATCAGCAATATCGATTGGCCAGGGTCTCCAGCAGCCTTTAGCTTGAAAAAAATTAGCGGGCAAGTAGAGCTTGAAATGTTAAATGGACGTTTCGTTGAGATAGCGTCTGGTTCAGCTCGATTATTTGGCGCCTTTAATGTCGATGCTTTGGTTAGACGCTTACGGCTGGATTTTTCTGATCTATATCAGCAAGGTCTGGCTTATGACACGATTGAAGGTGTTCTAGACTTTGATGAAGGTACTGTTGTTACTCATGAAAATTTGCTCATCCGGGGGCCTTCAAGCACTATCAATGTTGATGGTGAAATAAATCTTGTTAATGAAACGATAGCCGCTGATGTTTTGGTGAATTTGCCTTTAGGACAAAATGTAACAGTTGTTGCCGGGATTTTAGGCGCCTGGCCAATAGCACTAACTACTTATGTTGCCAGTAGAATTTTCCGTGATCAATTAGATAATTTCACGACGGTACTTTACCGACTGGAAGGGCCTTGGGATGATCCTCAGGCTGGTTTTGCAGAAGACAATCAAGAAATTGAGGAAGCACTAGAAGAAGTCTTGGGAGAAGGAGTGGGGCTTAATGCTGATGATGGATAAAGCATTATTGACCAATCTGATTGCTTTAACAGTCGTCATTATTGGTTTATTTGTTCCAGATGAATACCAAGCCTACATACTGAATATGGGCTTGTTTGCCTTGTCTGGGGCTTTTACCAATTGGTTGGCTGTGCATATGCTGTTTGAAAAAGTACCCGGGTTTTATGGCTCAGGTGTTATTCCGGCACGTTTTGAAGAATTTAAACACGGCATAAAAACCTTAATCATGGAGCAGTTCTTTACCCCGGAGAATATAGAGCAATTTCTCGCAAATTCTCTGACGGGTAAAGGCGGAGAACATAGCGAATCCTTTGTTAGAAAAATGACCGACAGGGTGGATTTCAATGCAGCTTATGATTCCTTGGTGGATGTCATAATGGGCTCATCGTTTGCTGGGATGTTATCCATGCTGGGAGGCGCTGAAGCACTGAATCCCTTGCGAGATCCTTTCATTAATAAAATGCGAGACTTTCTTGGCCGCCTGGCTGATGACAAAGACTTTGTAAAGCAGTTTCAGCAGAGTACGACTGATAACCTTCTATCCAAAGTCGAGCTTGTTGTTGAAAAACGTCTGGATGAATTAACGCCAGAACTGGTCAAAGAAATTATTCAGCTCATGATTAGAAAACATTTGGGCTGGCTGGTCGTCTGGGGTGGTGTTATCGGCGGGTTAATCGGTTTATTGAGCAGCTTTATTCTGTAGGCTCTGCTGTTGTTTGGGTTGCGGGTGTTATAGGTGCAGGTGTTGGGCGAATAAATAGTATTGGATTATCGATCACCTCGCGCAGAGCATCGGTCATTTCTCCATTATCGAGCTCTCCATTGAAGTCAGGATCAAAACGAATTGCAGTGGCAGGATCTGTC
Organism: Pseudohongiellaceae bacterium; assembly: GCA_965661005.1. Classification (GTDB taxonomy): domain Bacteria; phylum Pseudomonadota; class Gammaproteobacteria; order Pseudomonadales; family Pseudohongiellaceae; genus UBA5109. The sequence continues at coordinate 156,993 of CBFICB010000005.1, read as the reverse complement.
ACTAATTCGCTCTGCAGATCAATTGGAGTGTTTCTCAGATCGTCATAAGGCTCTGGTTCTACTGTTTCTAGATTGCCTGAGAGCACAGGCAGCCATAGTCTGGAAGGGTTGCGCTGGCTATGAAAAATGCTGTCCTGACGCATAGTTTCAAGCAGGGATTCATCTTCAGCCTGATCTATGCGAAGTACAATTGTGCTGCCAGCCCTAAAGCGGTGAGCAATGGAGTGCATTGCTATATTCATCCGGGTTGTGCGTGAAGGGGTTAGCGCTAAGCTTGCAGTAAAATTGTATTTCGGTTGGTAATTATCAACGCTGCCTTCATCGGTTTCTCGCATTGAGGTCTTCAAAGTGCCGCTCGAAATTTCGACCAAAGTGGTGCTTTCCGAAGAATCAGTCGCTGATTCAATAACATCCATTAAAAAACCAGGAATGCTAAGATTAGAACTTAATTGCTCCAGGTTTATCTCTTCCAATAAAGTGACCTTAAATGCCGTGTCAGTTTCAGAACTGCTGGCATAAAGTTCAAGCATTATGGGGCCGGCTATTACCAGATCGTTGGCCAATGGCTTACTGATAAAGGTTATACCGCCGAGATCAAAGTTTTCATCTAGAGCGCCATAGCGTGAGATGGGAATATTATTATCCTGAATTTCAAAATCCAGAGTTGCTGGAGCATTAGGGTCTAGCTCTTGGCGGTTTAAAAACATTGCCATGAAAGTAGAGCCTTGTGGAGGCCAGGAGGCTATAGCCTGCAATAAAGGCTCTCCTCTGTTTTGATAGCGTAATTCAGGCAATGCGACGAAATCATTAACAGGATCATCCTGTAAACACCACTGGTAGTAGGGCAAGAGATGCTCTTGAAGAAATTCCATATCCTGCATAATGGCTGTGTCGCTGCTTAAAATAAGCATTTTATGCAGGCTATTGAGTCTTTCCAATGCCATTAAATTACTAGCTAGCCCCATATTTTCCTGCCACGTATCAATAATGTATACGGGCACGTTTATGGCCTCAGTGTTTGGTAAGCTGCTACGAAGCCGCCAATAATCGTCATATAAAGGATGAGCGAGTAACTCTAAACGCAAATCATAATCCACCAAGCTAGGCGAATCTAAATCGGCAAATGCGTTAGCTCGCCTAACCTTGTTTTCATACCAGCCCTGCAAGAATTCATCATCGGCCAAGCCTCCGGGGAATGCCCAGTCTTGATAGGGTTGAACAAGTCCATTAACCGGCGCTATACAACTTAGGGCCGGTGGGTTCTGAATCGCCATTTGCCATTGCGCAGTAGCATAATAATTTGCACCAGCGCCAATGACCTGTCCATTCGACCAGGTTTGGCCGGCAATCCATTCTATTATTTCGTAATGATCCTGTTGTTCGTCTCGAGATAAAAACTCATAGTCTCCTTCAGATAAGCCGGTACCGCGGGTGCTGGCAATAACATAATTAAAGCCCTGGCTAACAAACCAGGCAATAGGACCTAATGCTGAATCATCAGGAGGCGTGCTGTCATTGGTATGGGGGTAGGGAGCTGAGCTGTATAGTGTTGGGAAGCTGCCGTTTTGAGCCGGACGATAAATATCCAGAGCAATGTTCACACCATCACGCATAGGAACCATAAGATTACTTTCAGTTGTGATTAATGGCCCGTTAGCCTGAATTGGAGTTTGGGCAGAGCTTTCTATAGAAACAAAAGCAAAACTGATACCACTTATTAGTAGTATTAGTAAATATTTGAGGCTATGAGAAACTTGGTTTATCAATGCTAGAAAATCGTTTAGTCGTAAAGGATTTACAAATTATACTCAATATACGAGAGCAAACCATGTTTGAGGCTTAAAGAATAAATAAACACGGTTTAATAGTTCTTTTGAATTCATATAAATTTTGCAAAAAATGTGACATTACCCTGTTTTGCTGGGAGATTTAATGTCATTCGCTAGTTAGTTCAATGCTTTTATACTAGAATAAAAGCACTTTATATCTTTGTGTAAGTTCGTTCGAATTATCACTTTTTTAATGAAATAAATTTATTATTTTGGAATAGCCCGGCTCTCGGTTGCAACTAATGTTGTGAAAATATGAGAGTTAAGGTCGACTTTTATTCAAGTCTGACAGATTTTGAATCTACAAATTAATCGAGGAAATTATTAAGCTATGGCCAGACCAATCGAGTTTGATTATGACAGCGTACTAGAAAATGCAATGCAGCAATTCTGGCGTGAGGGCTATGAAGCCAGCTCTGTACAAAAATTACTAGATGCAACAGGTATCAACCGCGGAACGCTCTATAATTCTTTTGGAGATAAAGATACCTTTTTTACTCTTTGTATCGATCGATACAACAAGCAATTAAAAAATACTATTGATGCAACTCTGGGAAACGCTAAATTATCCGCGAGTGCAGCTATTGAAACCTATATTTCATCTCTTACTTATCTCTCTCCTGTCAAACAAAGAACAATGGGTTGTTTACTGGTCAATTCGGTTTGTGAAAGCATCAACCTGGATAAAGTCATGCAAAAACTAATTCGCAAGTCATTAAACACTGTACAAAGAGCGTTGCTAAACCGAACACGAGAATTGGAGAAGGCTAAACAGCTAAAGCGTGGTTTGAAGGCTAATGAGGCAGCGGAATCACTAATGAATCTGCTACAGGGCCTTTATGTTAGTGCGAGAAATGGTCGCTCACCCAAGCAGCTCAGTGAAAGCTTTAAAATAGGGCTTAATGCCATTAAAAAATAGCTTTGGGAGAGTTCAGCTTTGATGAGCTTCTACTAGTCTTCATGGCTTGCAGGGTACATTAAAGCTGGTATACTGAGCCCCCTCGATAAATTAGATTACTGAGTTAGATATGAAAACAGTAGCAAGTTCGCTCAAGCGGAATAAAGATGAGTCAAGCATCGATCTGACGCCCATGTTGGACGTGGTATTCATACTCCTAATATTTTTTGTTGTCACAGCTTCTTTCGTTAAGGAATCAACCCTAAATGTACAGGGGCAGGACCCTAATAATAATCCACCTCCACCAAGTGCTGACGATCCACAGAATGTTCTGATTCAAATTGATGCCAGAGATCAGATCTTTTTTAATCAGGAAAGAATTGATATTTCAGCTGTAAGACCTCGAGTTGCATCTGCACGAGCAGAAAACCCGGTGGCTTCAGTTGTGATTCAGCCAAATGCTGATTCAACGGCAAACACTCTGGTGACTATTATGAATTCATCTCGAGAAGCAGGTGCTACCGATATTTCGGTAATCGAAGCTCGCTAGAACTAGATTTTTAAAGAAAATAAAAAACCCGGGCTAGCCCGGGTTTTTTATATCTAGAAATTAAACGAATATGGTAATCTTTGGGCTCAATAATAATTAACAAGAGGGGTTTTGGTTATGGGTTTTATGACATTAGTGCTGGTATTAATTTTAATACAATATATTTCATTTGCTATGAAAGTAGGTGGGGCTAGGCAGAAGTACGATATTCAGGCACCTGCTATCAGCGGAAATCCGGAGTTTGAACGTTACTATCGGGTTCATCAGAATACGCTTGAACAACTTATTGTATTCATTCCGCTATATCTGGTTTTTCCTCAAATGGCAGAAGCAAGGGGCTGGATGGGCTATGAGCTGGGTAGTATTGCGGGAGTAATATGGATAATTGGTCGTTATGTCTATGCCAGTAACTATTTAAAAGATCCGGCATCGAGAGGTAAAGGTTTTATCATTGGTTTCCTGGCACAAGTATTATTGCTTCTGGGCACACTGGTTCTTTCTGTAATGTCGATTATAGGAATGAGTTAAAACCATGCAGGGCAAGGCACTTAAATCCAAATATTTCCAAGTATCATTGGCTTTGGTCGTGCTAGCCCTGGCCTTGTTCCTGGGCTTGCCTGAGAGCTTTAACTCAGCAGAGATTCAAGTCTACCAGATCGAAGTAATCAACGAATATCCTCATGATGATAATGCTTTTACTCAAGGTTTGGTCTTCGTTGACGGCAAACTTTATGAGGGTACTGGACAAAGAGGTCAATCTACATTGCGTTTACTTGATCTGGAAACGGGTGAATTATTGCAACGAAAAAATCTGGAACGACGTTATTTTGGTGAAGGAATTACCATACTGAATGATAAAATTTACCAACTCACCTGGACGTCAAATGTCGGTTTTGTCTATGACCTTGAAAGTTTCACCCAATTGTCCAGTTTTTATGTGCCAGGAGAGGGTTGGGGTATCACCCATGATGGTGAATATTTAATTGTCAGCGATGGCACGTCTTACCTAAGATTTTTAGATACAGAAACACTCTCAGAAGTAAAAAGAATACAAGTCACTGACGACCTTGGGCCCGTCAATAATATCAATGAGCTGGAATATATTAATGGCGAAATTTGGGGCAATATCTGGTATCAGGACTATATAGTGCGTATTGACCCCACTAGTGGAACAGTCAATAGTCGGGTTGATCTTACTGGTCTCTACACTGCCCGCCGTAACAGGGATGCAGTATTAAATGGTATAGCTTGGGATGCGGAAAATGAGCGACTTTTTGTCACGGGAAAGCTCTGGCCCAGCTTGTATGAAATTGAAGTGCTCGATTAAATTTTTTCTTATCACTTTTTGCCTCTTACTCGCAGGCTGTGAAAGTGTTTCATATTACAGCCAGGCCATTCTTGGCCAGCTTTCCATACTGAGCAAGCGCGAAGCAATTGAGCATATTATTGTTGATCCTGCTAGCCCCCCAGAATTAAAAAGTAAGCTAAGCACAATTCTGGATATCCGTGATTTTGCTGAAACCGAGCTTATGCTGCCAGTTGAGGATAATTACGAAAGTTATGTCGATGTGCAAAGACCTTTTGTGGTCTGGAATGTGTTTGCCGCACCTGAACTCTCAATGAATCCGGTAAATTGGTGTTATCCAATCGCCGGCTGTGTATCTTATCGGGGGTATTTTTCTGAAGCTGATGCGCAGGCTTATGCGGCCAAGCTAGATAACGATAGCTTTGATGTGTATGTTGGTGGCGTTAGCGCATATTCAACATTAGGGTGGTTTTCTGACCCTGTGCTGAGCACGATAATCAATCGAGATGATTATCAGTTAGCCGCATTATTGTTTCACGAGTTAGCTCATCAGCTTATTTATATTCCAGGTGACACTGAATTTAATGAAAGTTTTGCCACCAGCATCGAAAGAGAAGGTTTAAGGCGCTGGCTGGCGGCTAATGATATTAATGAAGCTGAGAGTCAGGATATAGTGCAGCTAGTTGAATTAAACACTCAGCGACGGGAAGAGTTCGTTGCCTTGGTGAATGCTGCGGTCACCGAACTGCAAGTAATTTATGCGAGTAATATTTCTGAGCTTGAAAAGCGCCAAGCAAAAGCAGAGGTCTTTGCTAGTATGCGAAGTGACTACAATTCTTTAAAAGAGACCTGGAATGGCTATGATGCATATGATGCATGGATGGACAGAGAGCTCAATAATGCGCAACTAAGTACAGTTGCAACTTACTTCAATTGGGTTCCCGCTTTTGAGCAAATACTGGCAGATAATGATTATCATCTGGAAAGTTTTTATGCAGATGTTAGCGCAATGACAGAACTGGATATTGAGAAGAGGGCTTACATTTTGTCGAGTAAAATCAATTAGCTAGTTACTGTGCTAAAATATACTCCCTGTTTATTCAATAATAATGAAAACATTATCAAGCAATTAGCAAAGAATAAATCGGACAAAGAACTCGTTTTGAAAGGATACCTCTCATGATAATTAAACCCCGCGTGCGTGGCTTTATGTGTATAACCGCTCATCCTTCTGGTTGTGCGGCTAATGTTCAACGACAAGTAGATTATGTTAAATCCAAAGGGGCTATTAATGGTGCTTTTGGAGAGGGGCCCCAAAAGGTCCTGGTGATTGGTGCATCTACTGGTTATGGTTTGGCGTCTCGAATTACTGCTGCATTCGGTGGTGGAGCCGCAACCCTGGGAGTTTTCTTTGAGAAAGAAGCTACCGAAAAAAAACCTGCTACTGCCGGTTGGTATAATTCAGCAGCCTTTCACCAGCTTGCAGAAGAAAATGGCTTATATGCTAAAAGTATTAATGGTGATGCCTTTTCTGACGAAATCAAAACCAAGACAATTGAGACTATAAAAAATGACTTAGGCCAGGTTGATTTGGTGGTTTATTCGCTGGCATCTCCACGTAGAACTGACCCAAAAACCGGAGAAGTCTATTCATCGACCCTTAAACCCATCGGCAAAGATATTACGATTCGCGGCATTAACACGGATAAAAAGATCGTAGAAGAAGTCAGTGTTTCGGCCGCAAGCGATGAAGAAATTTCAGGAACTGTGAAGGTCATGGGCGGAGAAGACTGGCAACTTTGGATAGAAGCACTTAATGCAGCTGGTGTCCTTGCGCCAGAGGCCAAGACTACTGCCTATACTTATCTGGGAGCCGAGCCGACTTGGGATATCTACTGGAATGGAACCATTGGCGCTGCAAAAAAAGATCTGGATGAAAAAGCCAGTGCAATTAATGAAATTCTTGCGCCGATTGGTGGTGATGCCAAAGTCTCGGTATTAAAAGCTGTTGTCACGCAAGCCAGTTCTGCCATACCGGTTATGCCTCTGTATCTATCCATGTTATTCAAAATTATGAAAGCGGAGGGTACCCATGAAGGCTGTATTGAGCAGGTCGATTTACTCTTCCGCGAAAGCCTTTACGGCGACAGTCCTAAAATAGATGAAGATGGTCGTTTGCGTGCGGACTATAAAGAACTAGCGCCACATGTACAGCAGGAGGTTAGTGATCTCTGGAAGCAAGTGCAGAGTAATAATATTGATGAGCTAACCGATTTCAAAGCCTATCAGACAGAGTTTTTGCAATTGTTTGGTTTTGAAATAGAGGGTGTTGATTATGATGCCGAGGTTAATCCTGAAGTTGCTATAAGCAACATGGTTTAAATATTATTTTTGAGTGTTTAATTCAAACATGCTTGTGGTTTTATTAATCAGGTAAACCAGAGACAGCATCACGGGCACTTCGACTAACACGCCCACAACAGTCGCAAGTGCCGCACCTGAGTTCAATCCGAACACTGAAATTGCCACTGCTACAGCTAATTCAAAAAAATTCGATGTGCCAATTAAACACGCGGGTGCAGCAATGTTGCGAGGCAGCTTCATGGCCTTGGCGGCAGCAAAAGCAATAAAAAAAATTCCATAAGTCTGCATAATCAAGGGGATGGCAATTAGTACAATGGTGGCAGGGTTGCTGAGTATCGTTTGAGCCTGAAAACCGAATAATAAGACAACAGTTGCCAATAAGCCTGTGATTGAAAAGGGTTTTAATATATCTAAAAATTGATTAAGGCGTGTATGGTCATCAGCACGATCCAGCTGATGTCGGGTCAGTACTCCGGCCGTTAGAGGTAAGACTACATATAGAACAACAGAAAGCAGTAGAGTGGTCCATGGCACTTGTATATCCGATACTCCCAACAGAAATGCCGCAATAGGCGCAAAGGCAAAAACCATGATGATGTCATTCACTGATACCTGGACCAGTGTGTAGTTCGGGTCTCCTTTGGTTAGCTGACTCCAGACAAAGACCATTGCTGTACAAGGTGCAACACCCAGTAAAATCATGCCGGCTATATATTCAGTGGCCAGATTTGGATCTACAAAGCCTGCAAACAGTACTTTAAAAAAAAGCCATCCCAGGAAGGCCATAGTAAAAGGTTTAATGAGCCAGTTAACGACACAAGTTAACACCAGTCCTTTAGGTTTTTTACCAACATCCTTTATCGAAGAAAAATCAACCTGGACCATCATTGGATAGATCATTACCCATATAAGGACTGCTACCGGCAAATTGACATGTGCAATTTCAATACTTGCAATCACTGCAAATATTGCCGGGCTAATGCTCCCCAGGGTAACGCCAGCAATAATTGCCAGTGCCACCCAGACACTTAAATAACGTTCAAACAAACCCATTTCTTACTACCTTTTGTTATGCATTTACATGTGGCGTATATCAAGACAAGCTAACTTGTTTTATGCTTTGTCAGCCAAGGCTTTAATGCGATTAAATAATTCGTCTTCATCAATTCCTTGCTCGACCCAAGGTTTCAATTGTTGAATTCGTCCTTTCAATATCTCAATAGTATGAAAAAAAGCAGCATTGATAGTCTCATCATTACCCTCAACAATGCTGGGGTCTGATAGCCCCCAATGGACTTGTCTGGCGTTACCCAACCAAACAGGGCAGGCCTCTGTGGCGGCCTTGTCACATACTGTAATAACATAATCGATATTCGAATTTTCAAAGTCATCCCAGGATTGGCTGCTGAGGTTCTCAGTTGGAATGTTAAGGGATGTTAAGGCCTTTAAGGTTAATGGATGGACTTGTCCAGCAGGGTTGCTGCCAGCACTAACAGCTTCTATTAAACCATCACCATAATAATTGCAGATGGCTTCTGCTAGAATGCTACGACAGCGGTTATGGGTACAGATAAATAAGATTTTCATGCGCGTAAATCATCAAAAGTGGTCTTGCCATGACTCAGGAAATCCTGGTTGTTCACTAGCGCTAATTCCAGGCTTTGCCTGCACCAATCAGGCAAAAAATCATGCAGACGGTAATAGACCCATTGGCCCTCACGGCGATGCTGGATCAGATCACAACATTTCAGTTGGGCGAGATGTCGAGACACTTTTGGCTGGCTCTCACCTAAAACATCAACCAACTCACAAACACAGAGTTCTTCATCACGGCATAAGAGCAGAATTATTTTCAAGCGGTTATGATCAGATAAACACTTATAAAAATTTAATGGCTGCAAAGGAGCTCCTCCATAATTGAGGTCGCCATTATATATGAAAAATCATATATATGGAAAAACATATATAAAATTCACAATGCAGATAACAAGATGCAGGCTAAAAATGATCCAGCATTCAGAAGTCATTAAAAAATGAGCGGTCAGTCTCATTGGCGCGCTTACGGCTTGCTGGTTTTTACAACCTGGTGCTGGGGTCTTAATACCATTTTCAGTAGAATGGCTGTTGGTGAAATTTCTCCTATGCAGCTGGTGATGTTTCGATGGCTGGGGGTTATTGCCTTTTTGGTTGTTTTTACTCGTGAATACCTTTTTCAAGATTGGCCTATTTTACGTAGGCACTTGTTCTTTTTGTCGGTGATGGGTGCTTTGGGGTTTACCCTTTTCAATTACTTGTTTTACCTTGCCGGCTATTACACCACTGCATTGAATATTGGAATTTTGCAAGGCTCGCTCCCTGTTTTTGTGCTATTGGGTAGCTTTTTGATTTTGCGTCAGGGAATCACAGTTATTCAAGCTGTCGGTGTCATAATTACCTTGTTAGGAGTCTTGATAATCGCCACCGGTGGAAATTTGTTTGAGTTGCAGGAGTTGTCGCTTAATCGAGGAGACCTTTACATTCTGATTGCTTGCTCCCTCTATGCGATTTATTCGATCGGTTTGAGTCGTCGACCTGATGTTAGGGCATTAAGTTTGTTTACAGTTATGTCCATAGCAGCATGGGTTGTCTCTTTACCTTTGCTTGGACTTGAGATAGCGCAGCAGGGCTGGCAGACCCCAACCCCCAAAGGTTGGATAATTGCGCTAGTGGTGATAATTCTTCCCTCCTTAGTGGCACAAATTTTTTTTATACAAAGCGTTGCCCTGATTGGACCAAGCCGTGCGGGTGTATTTATCAATCTGGTGCCAGTCTTTGCAGCCATTATGGCAGTCATGTTCCTGCAGGAAACATTTGAGCAGTATCATGCTTTTTCGCTGGCTTTGGTAGTGGGGGGCATTGCTTTATCGGAATTTGGGCGCCCCCGTGAGACTCTGGAAGTGCCATCGAAAAGCTGAACGATGTCAGTTCTTAAAAAGCCACAGCAAGTGAAAGTTGTGCCAGCAGCGCCGAATGCCAACATGGCTGGTGGGCCAGGATATGGCATAAAAATAAGAATAATGGCAGCACCTGTAAAGTGTAAAACCAACAAGTAAGTATTGATATAAAACACTGACTCAGTTAAAAGAGAATATATTTTACTGAATTCTAAGAAGGCTATGGCTGTATCCGAATCCGACAAACCCAGTGAATATTATTTTCGAGAAGGTTGTTTCATAACCGAGCTTTCGAATTCTCCCGAAGACCCCGAGTTGTCCGTTGCTCATGTAAGAGTAGAGCCCGGCGAAACCACTCGCTGGCATAAACTGTTGGGCATTACAGAACGCTATTTAATACTCTCAGGCAGAGGCAGCGTTGAAGTAGGGAATAGTGATGCCAGGAAGGTCACTCAAAGAGACATAGTGCTGATTCCCGCAGAAGTCAGACAACGTATTACCAATACAGGCGAAGAAGATCTGGTTTTTTTGGCCCTTTGTACGCCTCGTTTTCAGGAGAAGTATTACATTGAGCTTGAAGACTAGTTTGCTCTGGAGCTGTTTATGATTATTGCGATGTCAGCCATGGTTTTTCTAACGGCAGTTATTGGCTTAATGACTTTGATGGCACGGATAAACCATGCACGGGCCGGCAAAATTAATCCAGACTATTTCAAGTTAATGAATGGTCATGAAGTACCGAAGGCTATTGCAGTGACCACACGCGCTTTCAATAATCAGTTTGAAATTCCACTGTTGTTTTATGTAGTCACCATTTTGTATTTATTTCTAATGCCGAATGACACACTTGGTTTTGTGCTGGCATGGCTGTTTGTGTTTTCCCGATATGTACACGCCTATATCCATTTAACGTATAACCATATTATTCACAGGCTCATCGCTTTTTTATTGGGGTTTATCTGTGTCATTACTATGTGGATAAATGTACTGATTAATAATTTCTTTTAAAGGCAGGGCCCATGTCGACTTATGCTGATGTCATTGATTTTTGGTTTCATGAAATAGATTCAGCCCAACATTGGAAAAAAGATCTGGCCTTTGATCAACTAATCAATGAACGTTTTGGTGAGCTCCACCGTCGGGCAGTATTATGTGAACTATATGAATGGCGCGCATTTCCACAAGGACGATTAGCTGAAATTATTATATTGGACCAATTTTCCAGAAATATGTATCGCGATACAGCTTTGTCTTTTGCATATGATGCTCAAGCCCTTACCCTCGCTCAGGAAGCCGTTGCACTTGAAGTAGACGCAGAATTAAATTCGCTGGAAAGAACCTTCTTATATATGCCTTATATGCATAGTGAATCTCTAAAAGTGCATGAGGTCGCGGTGGAATTATTTACTCGAAACGGGATTGAAAATAATCTGGATTTTGAAATCAGACACAAGAAGATAATTGAGCAATTTGGTGGTTATCCGCACCGCAATAAAATACTCGGCCGGGAATCTACTCCTGATGAAGTAGAGTTTTTAAAGCAGCCGGGGTCGAGCTTTTAAGGGGCAAAAAAAAAGCCTGCAAATGCAGGCTTTTTTATTAGTTAAGTAAAAAATAAACTTAACGTCTTCTTTCTATTTGTACGTTAACACTGACATCTGCTTCTATGCGTCTGTTTTGCGCTCTTCCAGCAACGGTCTCGTTGCTGGCAACAGGCTGGCTCTCGCCAAAACCGACAGCTGTTAATCGAGAAGCTGCAATACCGTATCGCATAATTAGCTCATTTCTTACAGCATTGGCGCGTCGCTCTGAAAGGGCTTGGTTATAATCTTCTGCACCAGAGCTATCAGTATGCCCCTCAATCGTTGCACGGGTATTGTTGTATTCGCGCATGAAGTTGGCGAATTCTTCAATTTCATCCTGATATTCATCTTTGATGTCTGACATGTTTGTATCGAATTGAACAGCTAGAGTTTGCTCGCGTTGCTCATCATCCAGAATCACACAGCCACTGGCATCCACAGTAAGATTTCTGTTTGTGTTTGGACAGGCATCATTGGCATCGATTACCCCATCTCCATCACTATCCACAGGCGCTGCCGGTTGTTGTGGCGCAGGAGTAGTTTGCCTGGCTGTAGTAGCAGGAGCTGGTGCAGGACTTGCATTACGTGAACCGAAAACATAAGCAATGCTGGCACCAATAATATAGTCCTCGTCCAAGCTGCCACCAGGCTGAACCATCATGGCTTCAATTTTTCCCATCCAGTTGTCACTGAAAAAATATTTTACGCCAGCATTGATATCCAGGCTTTCACGGTCAAAACCAGCAGCGCCGATACCATCAAATCTATGTTTACCTATACCTGCGCCTACATAGGGTTGCCAGCCGCCACTAATTTGATCGAAATTATAGTTAATACCGCCATGTAATAAGCTAACATCAGTTTGTAAGGCGCTATTCAGCAAATCAGATTCAACTTCAGTATGCTGTATGGTTCCAGACAAACGTTCGTCAGTGGAAATTCAAAACCTAATTGATAACCGATGTCATCATCCTGATTTTTATCGCTGTTAAAAATGTAGTTAACAACACCAGCATTTATATTGAAGCGGTTGTCAACATCTTGAGAATAACTGGCAGCCGAATAAGCCAGTAGGCCAAGACTGACAGCCATTGCAGTAATTTTTTGTAATTTGTGGTTCATATAATTCCCAATATTTAGTAAGAATCGCTTTATTAAAACCAGCTTCAGGATTGTTGCCTAATTTTAATGCGCGCGTATTAGATACCTTCTGCAGCGAAATGTAAGCATTATTCAGATGCTACTTATCACTGTTTTTCTTCTGTTGCTGTAGTATGCATATAAACATCGCTTTGAGGATAAGGAATAGAAATACCAGCCTGATCCAAAGAGAGTTTAATGGTTTCCAGCAGGTCTGCTCGAACAGCCCAATAGTCTTCGGCTTTAACCCAAGGCCGAACATTAAAGTTCACACTACTATCAGCTAATTCTGCTACAGCAACACCAGCGGCAGGATCCTTGAGGACTCTAGGATCCGCATCGATGATGCCGAGAATAATGTCTCTGGCCTGCCCTATGTTGTCGTCATAGCTTATACCGATAACCAGGTCGACACGGCGAGTGCCTAGAGTATTCACATTAATAATTGTTCCACCAATGACGGCAGAGTTGGGCATAATAATTCTTTGGTTATCAGGGGTGCGCATCAAGGTACAAAACAGGCCAATCTCGTCGACAGTTCCTGCACTGCTACCGGCGTTTATGAAGTCGCCGATTTTAAAGGGCCGAAATATAATGATCATGACGCCAGCAGCAAAGTTACTTAGAGAGTCTTTAAGTGCAAGGCCTACAGCTAAACCGGCAGCACCGACGATAGCCAGCAAGGAAGTGATGTTAATACCAATCTGATCAACTGCTGCAAGGACAACAGCGATTAATAAGACAGAATAAATTAGTGTGTTTAAAAACTTTACCAGCATTTCATCCATGCCGGATTTTTCCATTGGCTTTTTGGTAAAGTCGGCGATAGAGCGAGCAATTGCTTTACCAATAAAAAATATTGCAAGCGCAAGAACTATTCTAATGCCCCAGGGAATTACATAATCGTTAAGTATGCTGACACCTTCTTCCATCAATTATCTCCAGTGAAAATAAAAAATATTAATAACAGACCATTCTAAAATTTCAATTGAATGATTGCTATGAGTGACTGTATCCAATTGCCATAAATACTTAGTTTTTTTCATGAATTCCGCTTAGATAAGCCTGAAGGCTGCTGTTCAGGGCTTCCAGATTATATCCACCTTCAAGAACTGACAGCATTCTGGAATGGCAGTATTGATCAGCAACTTTGCCTAACTGCTGCCCCAGCCATTGGTAACTAAGCTCGGAAAGGTCAAAAGAGGCCAGGGGGTCCTTATGGTGAGCATCAAAGCCGGCTGAGACCAGGAGAAGTTCGGGCTTAAAATCCACTAATGCAGGGATGACTCTCTCACTGAATATAGCTTGGTAAGCACTATCGCCAGTGCCTGAGTGCAAGGGAATATTAAGTATGTTGCCAGGAATATTTTCATTCTCACTGCCAGTGCCTGGATAAAAAGGACTCTGGTGAGTGGAAATATAAAATAATCCTTTTTTGTTTTTCACAATATCCTGCGTGCCATTGCCATGGTGGACATCGAAATCCACTATGGCGATGCGAGCCAATTTATATTTTTGCTGGGCGTAAAGTGCCGCTATAGCAATATGATTAAACAAGCAAAACCCCATAGACTGATTGCTGCTTGCATGATGCCCGGGAGGGCGAGTAGCACAAAATATATGCTGACTGTCTTGTGCTTGTGTGAACAAGAGATCGATGGCGTTACAGGCGGCACCTGTGCCTCTTAAGGCAGCGAGTAAAGAGCCTGCGGACATAAAGGTGTCTGCATCAATTTGTGCCAGACCTTCACTGGGAGCGCTAGCCTTGATGAGGTCCAGCATTTCAGGAGTATGGGCTAATAAAACTTGTTTTTCGGTGCCAAGCGGAGCCTGTTCAAAATGACTAATATTATCGAGAAGGGTCTGTAAACGTTTAGAACTTTCCGGATGGCCGAAGCCTGGATCATGTAGCAGGCAATCAGGATGGCTGTATATGAGAGTTTTATCCATCACTTATATGCTGGCTTATTTGTCTTCTAAAATCTCTCGCAGGGCGCTGAGATAAAGCGTCGGTTCGCAGCTTTGTACTTTGTTGCGTAAAGTATCAATTGTTTCATTGTCATCCAGGCTAACGACCTGCTGTTTAATAACAGGGCCTTCATCAATGCCATCAGTGACGTAATGCACTGTGGCGCCTGATTCCGATTCTGCTGCGTCCAGCACCGCCTGATGAACATGATCACCATACATGCCTTTGCCACCAAATTTAGGCAGTAGAGCCGGATGTATGTTCAGGATTTTATAGGGATAGGCTCTTAAGGTTGCCGGCCCAATAAGTTTCATATATCCGGAACAAACAACCAGGTCAGTGTCAGCATCACGCAGAACAGTTTGTATTGCTTCATCAGCGTTTTCCTCTCCGCGATGAGTTTTAGCGCTGATATGGTGAACTTCAATGTCGTTATCCAGACACCATTGCAAAATTAATGAGTCACGATTGTTGGTGATTAACACTCCGATTTCCGCATCAAGCTTGCCTGAACGAATGGCTGCGATGATAGCTTTAGCCGAAGAGCCGGCATGGGAAGCCAAAAAACTAATTTTCATTTAATTTTCTTCACTAATAAAAATCGAAATTCTAGCTTAAATTTTTCCTCATTGCCCCGAAATCTCAAAATGAACGTGATAGAATGCACGGCTTTTCAATTTGACGGGAAATCTCATGACAAATCCAATAACCTCAATAGATGATAGAGCGAGTTACGCAATCGGGCGACAAATGGGCGAACAACTCACCAAGAGCCCTTTTGATGGTATGCAACCAGAGGCGGTATTGTCAGGGATGGCTGATGCTCTGGCTGGCAGAGAGAGCCCTATTAGTCTTGAAGATATGAACGAAGCCATTGATGACCTGAATAAGCGCATGCTGCAAAAGCAGCAGGAAGAAGCCGGGTCAATAGAAGCAGAAGGCGAAGCTTTTCTCGCACAAAATGCAGAGCGTGAAGGAATCAATATCACTGAGTCAGGTCTACAATATGAAGTCATAGAAGCAGGTGTAGGCGATTCGCCAGAACTCTCGTCCAGAGTTAAGGTGCATTATCATGGTACTTTGACCGATGGCACTGTCTTTGATTCATCGGTAGAAAGAGGTCAGCCAATCGACTTTCCTGTGAGCGGGGTCATTCCTGGTTGGACTGAAGCCTTGCAGATGATGAGCCCAGGGGCGAAATACAAATTATATATTCCACATCAGCTGGCTTATGGCGAGTCTGGTGCAGGTGGTGTAATCAAACCTTTCAGCACATTAATTTTTGATGTGGAACTTTTAGAAATTTTATAAATCATCTGATAAAGATATAAAGCAGCTATGGCAAAACTCTTACCTTTCAGGGGCATTCGCCCCACTCAAGCATTAGCAGAAAAAGTGGCAGCGCCTCCTTATGATGTTCTCAATAGTACCGAGGCACGTGAGATGGCGGCAGGTAACCCCTATACCTTTTTGCATGTCAATAAACCAGAAATTGATCTGGATCCAGAAATAGATGTTCATGACGACAGGGTTTATCAAAAAGGGGCTGACAATCTGCAGGCCTTTATTAGAGATGGTGTGATTAAGCAGGATGAGGCTCAACAGTATTATGTGTATCGCCAGATTATGGGTGAGCATGAGCAAACAGGTTTAGTCGCAGTGGCGTCAGTTGAAGCTTATGAACAAAACCTGATCAAGAAGCATGAATTTACTCGTCCGGAAAAAGAAGATGACCGAGTGAAGCATATGGATGCCTTGAATGCGCAGGTTGGTCCGGTCTTTTTGACTTATCAGGCCGAGGATCAGATCGATGAATTAATTAAAACTGTTACTGATGCTAAGCCGGAATATGACTTCACTTTGGCTGATGGTATACGTCATATATTCTGGATAGTGAGCGATAGCGCCACACAAAATAGCATTGAACAGGCCTTTGCTGAGGTGCCCAGTCTTTATGTTGCAGATGGTCACCATCGTTCAGCAGCGGCCACTCGAATTAAAAACATGCGCCAGCAGGCTAATTCCAGTCATGATGGATCAGAAGCCTATAACAACTTTCTGGTGGTGGTGTTTCCACACAATCAAATGAAAATTCTGGATTACAACCGTGTCGTTACTGATCTGCATGGCCTGAGTGAAGAATCTTTTCTTGAGATGGTGGAGCAAAAATTCCAGGTTATTCATCAGGATAGCCCTTTCAAACCGTCTGCCCTGCATGAATTTGGCATGTATATGGATGGATTGTGGTATTCCCTGAAAGCAAGAGAAGGGCTTGTGGATGAAAGTGATCCGGTTGCTCGACTCGATGTAGCAGTATTGCAGGATAATATTTTGGGCCCACTTCTGGGAATTGATGATCCACGAGTTAACAAGCGTATTGATTTTGTCGGAGGTATTCGAGGCATGGAAGGCCTTGAAAAACGTGTCGACAGTGGTGAGTGCAAAGTGGCATTTTCCTGTTACCCAACATCGATAGAGCATTTGATGGCTATCGCTGATGCCGGAGAAGTGATGCCGCCTAAATCGACCTGGTTTGAACCCAAGCTAAGAAGTGGTCTGGTAATTCATTCCCTGGATTAAACTTAAGCGTCTTAGCTACAGGGTCTGATACCTGAGAGACTGATGGGCGCTAAAGTTCTTACTAATTCCAGAAAATTTTCCAGCCAGGGTTCTGCATCATGCATGGTTGCGGCATAAAGTCTGCACCAAAGCCCCTGTTTGCCTAAGGGCAAAGTTTTTATATATCCCTGATCGGCCTGAGGCTGCACAGACCAGGTAGGTAGCATGCTTAAGCCACGACCGCTGGCCGTTAATTGAATAATCGCTAATGTCAGTTCTGCCGTTCTCCTCGCCTTAGGTGTGATACCTGCAGGCCTTAAGAAGTGTTTGATGCCGTCCAGCATATTGTCATCAACCGGATATTGAATGAGGGTCTCGTTGATGAAATGTTCCGGTTTTATATATGGTCGGCTGGCAACAGGGTGGTTGGGCGAGCAACAGGCAACCATTTCAAAATCGAATAAGGCATGATAGACCACCCCTTCACGCTGATCGGGTTCAGTATGCACAGCCAGATCGGCTTCATCGCTTAAGAGCAGGGCGACAGGGTCCGGTGTTAAGCCGGAAACCAGATCTTGTTCCACCTCTGGCCATTGGCCACGAAATTTATCCATGGTTGGCATCAGCCAGTCAAAGCAACTGTGGCATTCAATGGCAATGCGTAAACGCCCTACTGAGCCCGAGGCAATGCGAGCAATGTCGCGTTCTGCTGAATCTATTTGAGGCAGGCACAAGCGAGCAAGATTTAATAAACGTTCTCCACCCGGGGTAAATCGGATCGGGTTGCTTTTACGCTCAAACAGAGAGGTAGCATAATAATCCTCAAGCTGCTTGATCTGCTGAGACAAAGCCGATTGGGTCACATGAATATGTTCTGCTGTGCGTGATAAAGTGCCGGTATCAGCCAGAGTTTGTAATAAGCGTAGGTGGCGTATTTCTAGAGGGGATTTCATAGAGCTTCTAGTATCTGTTTGTTTATTGAATATTCATAAGATTTGCTAATAATAAGCATAAATATATATAAATTGACCTTATAAATAACTTCAGGGATGATAGCAAGGTTTTTTTAAGCTCGAATAAGGTTTTTTAATATGAGTTTTGCTGATCCTAAAGAAAAAGTCTCTGTTTCCTTTGAGTTTTTTCCGCCTGCTGACCTTGGAAATGCCGATCGATTCTGGGAGTCTATCGATAATTTAGCATTGCTGGACCCTGATTTTATTTCAATTACCTATGGGGCAGGTGGCACTACGCGAGATCGTAGTTTAAAAATCTTACAGCGCATT
Source organism: Pseudohongiellaceae bacterium (assembly GCA_965661005.1). Taxonomy (GTDB): domain Bacteria; phylum Pseudomonadota; class Gammaproteobacteria; order Pseudomonadales; family Pseudohongiellaceae; genus UBA5109. The sequence continues at coordinate 138,579 of CBFICB010000005.1, read as the reverse complement.
CTTGCTGAGACGGCACTCGATCCTATTGCCCACTTAACCTGCGTTGGTTCCAGTCGGGCTGAAGCCGATGATATGGCCAGACAGTTTCATGAGGCGGGTATCAGACGCCTAGTGGCTTTACGCGGTGATCCACCAGGCGGGCAAGAAAAATTTACCGTGCATCCGAATGGTTATACAAACGCCACTGAATTTATTCATGGCTTAAATAAGATTGCTGATTTTGATATTACGGTTGCGGCCTATCCCGAGAGCCACCCGGAGTCTCCTGGTCTAGACCATGAAATTGAGGTCTTAAAGCAAAAAATTGATGCCGGTGCCAAACGCTGTATCACGCAATTCTTTTTTAAAAATGATGCCTATCTGCGCTTTGTCGATAAGGCTCGATCGGCAGGTATAGAGATTCCGATTATTCCGGGCATTCTGCCAATTCTGAATTTCACACGTGTTCAGGATCTTGCAGCAAGATGTGGAACACATGTTCCTGAAAGTTTGATAAAACTGTTTGACGGTCTGGAACCGTCTTCCTCGGTCAACAATATGTTGGCGGCGGCTGTCACCATTGAACAGTGTGAAAACCTTTATAACAATGGAGTAAGAAACTTTCATTTTTATACCCTGAACAAGTCTGATTTAACTCATGCGGTATGTCACTCTTTAGGGGTGCGTGCCGTGAACGGAAGTAAACAGTAAAACAATAGAAGTTCATTAGAACTTAGTAGATTAAATAGAGAATATTCAATGTCACACCAGGAATTATTCACTGAGACTTTAAAAAAGAGAATTTTATTTCTCGATGGTGCTATGGGCACCATGATTCAAGGTCATAGTTTACAGGAAAAAGATTTTCGCGGAGAACGCTTTGAAAACTATGAAAGTGAACTTCGAGGAAACAACGATCTTTTAAGTATTACTCGTCCGGAATTAATCAGGCAGATACATACTGAATATCTTGAAGCCGGTGCCGATATTCTTAAGACCAATACTTTCAATTCAACGGGTATTGCCCAGGCGGATTATAATCTCAGTGAACTGGCTTATGAGCTCAACGTTGCGGGCGCCTCCTTGGCCCGTGAAGCCATCACTACTTACAATCAGACGAATACACGTCCAATCTGGATAGCAGGGGTCTTAGGTCCTACCAATCGTACGGCATCTATTTCGCCCAATGTCGAGGATGCCGGATTTCGTGCTGTCACCTTTGATGATCTGTTTGAAGATTACTCTCAGGCTATTAAAGGTCTTTATGATGGTGGTGCGGATCTAATTCTAATTGAAACTATTTTCGATACGCTTAATGCCAAAGCAGCAATAGCGGCGGTTAAGAATTTTGAAAATCAACACAGCATTAAATTACCCATAATGATTTCCGGAACTATCACAGATCAAAGTGGACGGACCTTGAGTGGACAGGTTGTCGAGGCATTTTATAATTCGGTGCAGCATGCCGAGCCGGTCAGTATTGGCCTCAACTGTGCGCTAGGTGCTGAACAATTGCGGGAGTATGTTGATGACCTCTCACGAGTATCTGAAGTGAATGTGAGTTGTCATCCTAATGCGGGCTTGCCCAACGAATTTGGGGCCTATGATGAAAGCCCGCAACATATGGCAAGCATTATCAGCGAATTTGCCGAGTCAGGGCTGGTCAATATTGTTGGTGGTTGTTGTGGAACCACACCAGAGCATATTAAAGCCATCCGTGAAAGCGTTGAAAATAAATCGCCAAGAACACCGCTGGAACCTAAACCTTTGTGCCGCTTATCGGGACTTGAGGCAGTCACCTTAAGTAAAGATAATAATTTTATAAACGTGGGTGAGCGTACTAATGTGACGGGATCTAAACGTTTTGAGACCCTGATTCTAAATGAAGATTACGACACCGCTATTAGCGTAGCGCTTGAGCAGGTTGAGGGTGGTGCGCAAATTATCGATGTCAACATGGATGAAGGCATGCTGGATTCTGCTGCCGCCATGACACGCTTTTTGAATTTGATAGCTGCCGAGCCTGATATCGCTCGAGTACCAGTCATGGTCGACTCTTCTAAGTGGTCAGTGATTGAAACAGGTCTGAAATGTATTCAAGGCAAGGGTATTGTTAACTCCATCAGCCTCAAGGAAGGTGAAGAACAATTTCTTGAGCAGGCCCGCTTGGTTAAACGTTATGGTGCTGCTGTTGTTGTAATGGCTTTCGATGAAAAAGGTCAGGCTGATACTTATGAACGTAAAATTGAAATTTGTGAACGGGCTTATAAGTTATTAACTGAAGTAGCCGGCATTCCTCCTCAGGATATTATTTTTGATCCGAACGTTTTTGCTGTGGCCACCGGCATAGCAGAGCATGCTGAATACGGCAAAGCCTTTATTGATGCGACAGCCTGGATCAAACAAAACTTACCTTATGCCAAGGTCTCAGGGGGTGTCTCAAATTTATCTTTTTCTTTTCGTGGGAATAATGCCCTGCGTGAAGCAATGCACTCAGTTTTTCTGTATCACGCGATAAAAGTGGGTATGGACATGGCCATTGTCAATGCGGGGAAATTGCCCGTTTATGAAGATATTGATGAATCACTCCGTACGGCGATAGAAGACGTTATATTCAATCGTCGTGAAGATGCTGGAGAGAGATTGCTGGAAATAGCCACCACAATTGTCTCTGAAGCGAGCGATGAAAAAACAGTATTGGCATGGCGTGAAGCAGCTATAGAAGAACGACTGGCTTACTCATTGGTCCATGGTATAGACCAATTTATTATTGAAGATACGCAGGAAGCTTATGAACTTCTAGGCTCAGCAATAAAAGTTATCGAAGGACCTCTCATGGATGGGATGAACACTGTCGGAGATTTATTTGGCTCGGGCAAGATGTTTTTGCCGCAGGTCGTCAAGAGTGCACGTGTCATGAAAAGGTCTGTAGCCCATCTTGAACCCTATATTCTTGATGCGGGTGGAGAACAACAAAAAAATGCCGGCGTTATTGTTCTTGCCACGGCCAAAGGTGATGTGCACGACATTGGGAAAAATATTGTTGGTGTTGTCTTGAGCTGTAATGGCTATAAGGTGGTTGATCTTGGTGTGATGGTTCCAAGCAGTAAAATACTGCAGGCTGTTAAAGATGAAAATGCCGATATTGTTGGTATTTCAGGCCTAATAACACCAAGTCTGGATGAAATGGTGTATGTCGCCAGTGAACTGGAACGAGAAGGTTTTACCTTGCCCTTATTGATTGGTGGTGCAACAACATCGCGCGTTCATACTGCTGTAAAAATTGAAGAAAAGTATAGTGGACCCACTATATATGTACCGGATGCCTCTCGTTCTGTGGGTGTAGCCAGCAAGTTATTAGGAGAAGAGCCTGACAAGTACAAAGCAGAAATTCGAGCTGAATATGACAAGGTTCGAGAACAGCGGATGAAGAAAAATACTGTTCGTAATATTTTGAGTCTTGAGCAGGCGAGATCAAACAAGCCTAAAATTAACTGGTCTGACTTTGAAGGTGTTGAGCCTGTATTCACTGGTATAAAGGTCTTTGAAGAGTTTGATCTACAGACTTTAATAGACCGTTTTGATTGGTCGCCTTTTTTCAGAAGCTGGGATCTGGCGGGAAAATTTCCAAAAATTCTGGATGATGAAGTGGTTGGAGAGAGCGCCCGTGAACTTTATGCTGATGCTCAGAAAATGTTACAGGCAATAGTGAATGATAAATTAATCACGCCCAAAGCTGTGATTGGCTTCTGGCCGGCTAACAGTGTTGGAGAAGATATTGAATTATATGTTGATGATAAGCGTCAGGATGTTTTATCAACTCTGCATACACTTCGCCAACAAATAGAACAACGGCGAGAAGGAAAGGCCAATTATGCATTGGCAGATTTTATTGCACCAAAAGAAAGTGCTAAAGCAGACTGGATTGGTGGTTTTGCGGTTACAGCCGGTCATGAAGTCGAGAAAATTGTAGAACAATATAAGCAGGATAATGATGACTACCGAGCCATTATGTTGTTGGCTTTAGCGGATCGTTTTGCTGAAGCTTATGCTGAATGCATGCATGAAAAAGTACGCAAGGAATATTGGGGTTATGCCAGTGATGAAGTTTTATCCAATGCTGATTTAATCAGCGAGAAATACCGTGGAATACGCCCGGCACCGGGTTATCCTGCTTGTCCGGATCACACTGAAAAAGATACCCTGTTTACTTTGCTGGACGCAACGCAAAAAACAGGCATCAGCCTGACTGAAAGTTTTGCTATGTTGCCCGCAGCGTCAGTCAGCGGCATTTATTATTCTCATCCTGACAGTCGATATTTTGCCGTTGGGAAAATTGCAGAAGATCAGCTGATTGACTATGCTGAGCGTAAAGGCTGGTCTATAGATGAGGCTAGGCGTTGGTTGAGTCCTATTTTGCAATAATAGGACGTTCTATTTTACGCCCTTCCTTACTTGTAGCTAGAGGCTCAATACAGGCGTTGTTTTTAAATGTACCGTTCAAATGTTTTAGTTAAGAGTTCGACATGCTAGTGCAAACAGCGAAAGTAATAGCTTTCTTTTTATTATTTATTTTAAGCAGCCAAACGCTTGCTCAAAGCTCAGTTTGGCTGGCAACGAAAGGAAATAATAAAGTATATCTGGGTGGCACAATTCATATGTTGCGTTCCAGTGACTATCCCTTGCCCTTTGAGTATGAGACTGCTTACAGCAACGCAGATAATCTATATTTTGAAATTGATATCGATCAGATGAATGATCCTTCTGCGCAACTGGGCATGCTACAAAGATTGATGTATTCAGATGGTAGAACCTTGCAAAGTGTTTTAAATGCAGACGCTTATCAATTACTCACAGATTATGTAGCCAAATTTAGCATGCCGATGATGATGTTGCAGAACATGAAGCCAGGGTTGGTAATGAGCACATTGGAATTGCTGGAATTTCAAACTCGTGGTTTTACTCAAAACGGTGTGGATGTGTATTTTCATCAACGTGCTAAAGATGATGATAAACCGATCTATGCCTTTGAAACCATAGATGAGCAAATCGGTTTTATAGAAAAAATGGGAGAAGGAGAAGAAAGCGAATACATAATGCTTTCCCTAAGAGACCTGGAAAAAATTGATAGTGATATAGAAAGCATGATTTCAATTTGGCGTAATGGTGAGTCAGAAGATCTGGTTGATCTTTTTGTAGAAGATATGCAAAAGAATACGCCTGGGGTTTATCAATCGCTGTTACTAGACAGAAATCATAAATGGATGCCGACCTTGGAGGCCATGTTTGACGATGCTGATACCGAACTGGCTTTAGTCGGTGTAGCACATTTGGTTGGGGATGATGGCTTAGTCGAACTCTTGCGTAAAAGAGGTTACGAAGTTGAACAACTCTAAACCAGACTTGCAGTCTGGTTAAACGACTTTTGCATATTGAGAAAAAGCTGTGGCAATATTGCTGCTAAATTTGATGCTTTTGTTGAAAATAGTTAAGCAGAAGAAAGCAATTTTTTAAATGATATTTTGTTATTGAAGTAATGAGGAAATATAAATGACTGTTTTGGTCGAGGGTGTGTCGGTAATCATAAAGCTGGAGGCAATTAATCGAATAATTCCTGATGGGTGGGAAGGTTTCCGACAACATGTTCCAAATTTTGCCTGGAGCAAAGATGATAATATTGTCCGTCTGGGTTTTCTGGATGGAGATGAGGCAAAGGAATATGCGAAAAAGCTGGAATCCTTGAATCTGGTTTATCAGGGCAGTGAAGGTGCGCAAGATTTTGCCCTTGTTGATCAAATATACGGAATTACGAGTAGATGTAATTGGCTTGAATATGGACATCTGGATATTAATAACGACCCGAACAAGAAAGTAGCGGCTTGTCGAATTGCAGGGACCCAGGATGAAACTATTGTACTGCCTCATGGCTGGAAGTATGAAAATTCGCTAACGGCAGAATATGGCCTGACTCCCGACTCAAAAAGCTAGGTAGCAGTTTCACTATTTGTTTTGGGGCGCATTTCATCTCTCTAGTTGGTCAGTTGGCCAGTTGGTCAGTTGGCTAGTTGGCAAGGTGGTCAGGCGCTAGGTGGCTCGCTTACTGTCTAGCTGTCTCTATTTTTTCGAACTCTTTACTTTTTTATTTCTTCTAGTTTCTCTAGTTCTTCTATTTGCTCTTTTTTCTCCATTTGCTCTATTACCTCCATTTCCTTTGCTTTTTCTGCTTCATCATATTTCAATGAACTGTGATAGAGAAAATAGCAAAGACACCTTGTAGCTTAAACGACTAAGATTTAATAAGTTATAGATTAAATTATTTGATTGATTTGGTCATATATGCAATAAAAGTAAAGTTAGTTAATTAAACAGAGATGGCAAACTAAGTTATAACAAACTAAGTTATAGAAGGAGAATGCATTGATTACCTTTCTTCAAAAGGCTTCATGGATATTAGTCGTCTTTTTCGCCGTGTTTATCGGCTTTTATGCATTATCAATGATTTTTATCAGTGAGGCTCGAAGTGAGTTTGTAGTTGGTATTCTTGACTCTTCATTTTTAGGTTCTTTTTTACATTTTCTTGGTGGCGGCATTGTCATCATAATTGGCGCATCTCAATTCAGTAAACGCTTAAGAACAGGCAAGCCAAAAGTACATCGAGCATTAGGATTAACTTATATTGTCGGTGTAGTGGTCGCTGGCATTTCAGGGTTTTATCTTGCTCTAAATTCATCTGGAGGCTTAGCGGGTCATTATGGCTTTGCGCTGCTAGCTGTATCTTGGGTAAGTGCAACCATAATTGCCTTTAACTTTATCAGGAAAAAAAACATTATCGCCCATCAGCGCTGGATGATTAGAAGTTACGCTCTTACTTTGGCGGCCTTGAGCCTAAGAATATATTTACCCGCATTTTTAATATCAGGAATACCTTTTGATGAGGCTTATCCTCTAATTGCCTGGCTTTGCTGGGTACCGAATTTAATCGTGGCTGAGTGGCTTGTAATTCCTTTATTAGTTAAGAATGAAAAGTTCTAGGCAGTTAAGATAGCTATTATTAACTCAATCATCATTTAAAAAGCTGTTAGTTAATGACAACTCATGAATGGATGGTTTGAAGCCAGGTCACATCGATTCATTTTTTTGATCTAGGTGCCTTGAAGCTAACGTATTACTTTATCATTATCCGATTGAGGTGGAGCCGTTTGAACAGTCCTATGCACAGATATATTTTAATGCTATTAATTTCTATTAATAAAGAGCCGATTCTAATATGACTTTGGAAGAATTTATTATTCAGCGGGAAGCCTTTATCCGGTTAAGTTTTTTTTTCGGAGTGTTAGTGTTTATGGCGTTTTGGGAAATCGTCGCGCCCAAGCGTCACTTAACTGTTTCCAAAACCGTGCGCTGGAGCAGTAACCTGGGTTTGGTATTTTTAAACAGCATCGTCCTGCGTTTGCTTTTTCCAGCGGCGGCTGTCGGAGTCGCTATTTTTGCTAGGGATAACGGCTGGGGCTTATTAAATTATTACAGGCTTCCTTCCATTGTGGCTTTGGTACTATCAGTAGTGGCACTGGATTTTATTATTTATCTACAGCATGTCATGGTCCATGCTGTGCCAGTCTTGTGGCGTGTGCATCGCGTCCATCATGCAGATCTGGATTACGACGTAACAACAGGTTCTCGTTTTCATCCCATCGAGATTATTCTCTCAATGCTGATCAAGTTTGCCGCTATTGTGGTATTAGGTCCTCCGGTTGTGGCTGTTGTGATTTTCGAAGTGATATTGAATGCCATGGCTATGTTCAATCATGGGAATGTGCGCTTGCCGCCGGGACTCGATCATGTTCTTAGACTTTTGGTAGTGACACCTGATATGCACCGTGTGCATCACTCGGTTGAAGACAATGAGGCAAATAGTAATTTTGGCTTCAATCTTTCTCTCTGGGATCGGCTGTTCGGAACCTATATCGCCCAGCCGCGAGGAGGGCATGAAAACATGACTATTGGTATAAATGGGTATCGAGATTCAAAGCAGGTAGATAGATTGCCTGGGATGCTTGCATTGCCTTTTAATGGCAAGGTTACAGGCTATGCCATCAATCGACGCGAATGGAGCAAGGATAAAAAAGATTAAATTATTTAAAAAAATTATTAATTAAATTCAACAAAAAATCTTTTAATTTTTTCAGTGGATTACCAATTCTTTTAAGTGCATTTGTTTGACAAATGCCAAGATTGATTCTCATTCAAAAGCAAACATTCTTTAGTCTTATAATTACTGAGATTGACTTTCGGCAGAGCTGGACTCTAAAAAACATAGATTTTTTTGGTGGAAAATCAAAATGAAACTTCTGTAATTAAATATGACTGATCCCCACGATTTTCTCCTCGACTTTGTGATTCATGCCTTATCTTTCAATTTGATTTCGCTCAGAGATACTGAAACATAATAGCTTAAGGTCAGGACAATTTATTAGAAATGACAACGTTCGTTTTGGATAGAAAACGGTCAGGGCATAACTAAAACTTGGATAAGTTTATTCTCTTGCTGAGCCAAACCTAAACACTTCATTGCCTTCAGAATCAAACTGGACGACAAATTCAACATTGGCAATATTGTCTACGTTTCTGGCGAGTGCGGCATGTATTTCAACTATATCACCGGGCTTAAGTGTGTCTCGTCTAATGCCTTGACGCATGAGCATCGACGCCGCTGCCATTTCGAAATTCCAGTGAAATATTTCACCGTTTTCAAGCACTTCATCAACAAATAAACGTGCGTGCGGGTTGACCATTTGTAGTTGGACAACCGTGCCGGAAACGATAACAGGCTTTTCCGGATCAAACTGTGCCAGCCAGTTATGGTGTGCGAATAAGGGTAGAGGAATCAAAACAATACTCAGTAGCAGGACAGCATTTTTTAATTTAGCTTTCATAAAGTTATTCCTTAAAAGTATTCCGAAGAAGCTTCATTTTCACAAACCCATTCAATCAAACTGTCTCCGGGCATAATCGTAAAATCAGCTCTTAAATCAAAGGTTTCAGTATAGGCGCCAGAGTCATCGATAGTGATATCCAGCTCCATGCGGCCATAGCTCACACGATTGAAATGTTCAGTAATCACTAATTGTTCAGTAGTAGGGCTGCCATTAAAATCTAGCCAACCATCGCCCCGGAAATTATTAGTGACAACAACCAGCGTGTCACCTTCCCAATGGCCGACAGAATAACCGTACCAGGTTGGAATGGGTTCGCCTAAAGGAGGCAGTGGACGGCCATCTAAAAATATTTCTCGCACACCTGAACTGGCTTCATAAAGAATGACTAATCGATCGGGAGATTGAATTACTTCAAAAGGTTGAGGATGAGTATGAAATTGCATGTGCCCCAATGGCAGGCAATAGCTGTCAGGATTTTCAATACCATGATTGGCTATGCGTTCCTCTCTTTTTTCTCTCGCCCAGGGTTGATAGGGAAGGCCATTCTCAAAACCAAAGCCCTGATCCCAAAAAGTGGCATAGGGTGGAACGCCTGGCGGAGGGGTTATTGGTTCGCCAATCGGTCTGCCTTGCACGCCTGATTCATGTGGGAAAGGGAAGTCCCAGGTGCCTGATAAATCAGGTTTGCCATCCAGAGTTCTTGGTGTCTCGGCATTAAAGTCAGGGCTGCCGTCTGGCAACATCGGTACGCCTTCCATATACAATGGCCATTGTGCCAGAGCAGAAGAAGAAAAAGCGATGAGTGAGGCCGAAGTGCAAAAGGTGATAAATAAAGATTTTAGTTTCATGAGAATATTGATTGATTATTATTTTTAAAACTCAAATGTAAATCTTAATAATGGTCTTTGTCAAAGTCTGCTGGCCTAGGTGTGTTCTGTTTGATGTAAAACAAGTAAGTTTAGCAGTCTATTCTTTCTCTGTTTTATGGTACTGCCTTGGATTGAATCTTTTAGTGTAAAGGATACAATGCTGTATCGGGGTGCGATTATATCAGTCATATTAAAAACAATTTTTAGATAGAGGCATAAACATGAGTGACACAGATAATCCTGTTGATCAAATTGAGGCCGTTGCTGCGAATGGCCTTTTACATAGAAGGGCATTTTTAAAGACTGGAGCTCTGATTACCGGCGGAGCAAGCTTTCTCAGCGCTCAGGCTGCTCCTCCAGAGCTTGATACTTGGAGCAGCGTTCCTGGCAGGCCGCCTGAAGCTTATGGTAACCGCTCTGAATATGAATCGGATGTTGTTCGCTTGCCCGGTTTTAGTCCCCCGGCATTGGGTGCAGGGGCCTCTCGAACGCCACATGGCAGTTTGGAAGGCATGATTACACCTGGAGCCCTACATTTTGAAAGACACCATAACGGCATTCCAAATATTAATCCCGATGAACACAGATTATTAATCCACGGTTTAGTAGATCGCCCACTGATATTTGATCTGGACTCCTTGAGTCGCTACCCGCTGGTTTCAAGAATTCAATTTCTAGAATGTTCAGGTAATAGCCGTTCACTGGATGCCGATCAGCCGGTAGATGGCTCTGCCCAAAGCATACATGGCTTGCTTTCGTGCAGTGAATGGACTGGTGTGCCCTTATCCATATTATTGGATGAAGCCGGTGTTCAAAGTGAAGGCATGTGGATTTTAGCTGAAGGTGCAGACTCATCGTTAATGACGCGAAGTATTCCAATGAGTAAAGTCAGAGATGATGCCATTATTGCACTCTACCAAAACGGTGAAAGACTGCGCCCGGGTAATGGCTATCCCATGCGTTTATTTCTCCCAGGCTGGGAAGGCAATACCAGTGTGAAATGGTTACGTCGTATTAAAGTCACTGAAGGGCCCACCATGACGCGTGACGAAACCTCTAAATATTCCGACTTATGGCCGGATGGCAGCGCTCGGCTGTTTTCTTTTCAGATGGGCGTAAAGTCTATTATTACCTCACCTTCAGGTCAGCAAACCATGCGTGGTCCTGGGCTTTATCAAATATCAGGCCTTGCCTGGACGGGAGCCGGGCGAATAAGTCGTGTTGAAGTATCAGCCGATGGCGGCAGGACCTGGGGAGAGGCCGAACTTTCCGGACCGATATTACCCAAAGCGCTGACCCGTTTTAGAATGCCATGGCGCTGGAATGGAGGCCCTGCATTGATACAAAGCCGTGCCTATGATGAAACCGGGGCGGTCCAACCCACTCGCTCTGCTCTGATTAGTGAGCGCGGAACGCAATTTGGTTATCACAATCATGCCATCCAAACCTGGCAGGTCAGTTCAAATGGGGAGGTGAGCAATGCTTATTCATAAAATATCTAGCCGTATTTTTCTAGTCTTGAACGCTCTGGTTTTAAATTTATGGCTGTGTTCATTAGCCCTTGCTCAGGAAGGTCCCGGGCTAGGCGTCTCAGCAACAGCCGAACAAGTTGCGGGTTGGGATATTAGTATTAACCCGAAGGGTGAGAATTTACCTGCAGGTTCTGGAAGCGTTACACAAGGCGCAGCCATTTATGCAGTCCAGTGTATTGCCTGTCACGGTCCGAATGGTGAAGGTGCTACCAATGACAGATTGGCAGGAGGTCATGGTTCTTTGGATACCGAAAATGCGGTAAAGACTGTCGGTAGCTATTGGCCCTATGCGACAACGGTTTTCGATTATATAAGGCGTGCAATGCCTTTTCAGCAACCAGGAACTTTATCCAATGATGAAGTTTATGCTTTGACCGCGTACCTGTTAAATATCAATGGAATAGTGGATGAAACAACAGTATTAAATGCCGAAATACTTCCTGCAATTGAAATGCCTAACCGTGATGGTTTTGTATGGTCAGCGGAAGTTCAATAAATCGGTGCTAAATTCAAGCTAGTTAGAAGAGATAGCAGATACAAGGAACCAACATTGCTGTTATAAATTCACGCTCTACTGAATTTTGAAAGACCCGCTGGTTTCAGTAAGTAAGTCGGCTCCTTCAGCAACAAATACATTGCCGACTTCAACAACTGCGATGCCTTCATCCATCGTTTCCTGATAGAGACGACTCGGGAACCTGAGATGAGCTCGAAAATTCGGTCTTCGCTATGTGAGGTCAATCCTTAACTCACTGGAGTGATGCTTAACTAAATACTGCCAATTGAGAAGATTATATCAGTTGTTTAATTCATAAACTTTTTGTTTGTACTCGCAAAGATCTTCAATGATACAAGAACCACAACGCGGCTTTCTGGCGATGCAGGTATACCTCCCGTGCAATATCAGCCAATGATGAGCATCCAGGAGAAATTCTTCTGGAATGAATTTAAGCAGTTTTTTTTCAACTTCCAGTACATTTTTACCCGGAGCAATTCCAGTCCTGTTAGACACTCTGAATATATGAGTATCCACTGCCATAGTCGGCTGGCGAAAGGCAGTATTAAGAATAACGTTGGCGGTTTTTCTGCCAACTCCAGGTAGCGCTTCAAGTGCTTCACGATCTTGAGGCACGATAGAGTTATGTTTTTCTATTAAAATTTTACAGGCAGCAATAATATTTTTTGCTTTATTATTAAAAAGGCCAATAGTTTTAATATATTTTTTTAAACCTTCAACCCTTAGCGCATATATCTTTTCTGGAGTATTAGCGACAGGGAACAATTTGGCTGTTGCTTTGTTGACTCCCACATCGGTTGATTGAGCAGATAGTGTTACGGCAACTAGCAACTCAAATGCATTTGAAAATTTTAATTCTGTTGTTGGATTAGGATTTTCGGAACGTAAGCGGGAAAAAATTTCTGAGCGTTTTTGTTTGTTCATTTTGCGCTTCTTCCAGTCAGATAATCAGCCATAATAAAACTAGTTAAGAATTAGCTTAGGTCTTCAGCCAGATTTGTAGATTGCTGAGTCTTTATATTTTTTATATTGCTTTCAGCGAGTTGCTTGTCGATAAAATTCTTCAGTGCCAACAACAAAGCCATAAATAAAAATGCTCCTGGCGGAAGCAGAGCCAACAAGAATCCAGGATAGTTGGGCAGTACTGTTATTTCCCAATTTGCTGCCATCGGCAAAAGAATATCCAAATTGGCAAACAGCTTGCCGGTGCCCAAAATCTCGCGAAAAGCACCTAAAAGAATCAATACGGCACTGAAACCAAGCCCCATCATTAGCCCATCAAATGCAGAAAGGGCTGGGGAATTCTTTACGGCAAAAGTAACAGCGCGACCGAGTATTGCACAATTAGTCACGATTAAAGGTATAAAAATTCCAATGCTTAAATATAAAGAGTAGGCGTAGGCTTGCATTAGTAATTCGGCACAAGTGACTAAGCTTGCGATAATTAAAACAAACACAGGTAATCGGATTGCAACGGTAACTTGATGTCGAACAAGTGAAACCATTAGGTTGGAAAATATTAGAACCATAGTGGTTGCTATGGACAAGCCGAGAGCATTAACCACAGAAGAGCTCACAGCTAGCAAGGGGCATAAACCCAGGAGCTGCACTAACGCTGGGTTATTATGCCAAAGTGCCTGCTGGCTGATTTGGTTTAGGTCTGTTTTCATTTGAAAATGCTCATAAAGCTAACAATCGTGATTTATTGTTTTCAAAAAATTCCAGAGCTTTTGCTGTAGCGACAGTAACAGCTCGCGGCGTTATAGTAGCACCTGTGAACTGGTCAAAATTTCCACCATTCTTTCTGACAGTCCAGCCTGATACTTCAGGATTAGTTAAAGAGCGATTGTTGAAAGACAGTATCCAGTCTGAGATTCGTAAATCAATAAGGTCGCCAAGACCGGGGGTCTCTCGATGAGCTGTAACTCTAAGCCCCGTTATAGAGCCTTCTATGGTAATACCCATTAATAAATGAATATCACCGTTGTAACCGTCACGGGCTACAAGAGGCAAGATCAGGCCGCTAACTTGCATATTGTTTCGAGCAATATAAGCGTTGCTTTTTTCGCGCAGGCCTAATAATTCCAGATTATTAAAATCATGACTATCAATGTCGATTATGAAGCTATCTGAAATTAAATCATTATCATGCTGATCAGGAGGGAAAATAATTCCTAGTGCTCGGCGCTCTGCATTTAACTTCTGGTCTGTTATACGCGCCTCACTAAGGGCAAATACAATGCTTAATACCAGTCCCGCAAGCACGGCAAAAATCACAAGTCTGCTTGTATTTTGCAGAATGGAATGTCGAAGTTCCTTAGGCATGATCTGAAGGTTTTGGCTGGGTGTAGTAATCAATGAACGGTGCTGCAAAATTCCCGAGGAGCACAGCAAAGGCAATGCCATCCGGGTAGGCGCCCCAAACTCGAATAACATAAGTCACGACACCAATCATTGCTCCATAAATTAAGCGACCTCTGGGTGTGGTTGATGCGGTTACAGGATCTGTTGCTATAAAAAAGGCTCCCAGCATCGTGCCACCGCCAAATAAATGCATTAAGGGAGAACCTCCGCTTACTGAACTGCCACCGTCATAAAATAAAGCAGACATCAATAATAAACTACCCAGCATAGCGACAGGAATCTGCCATCCAATAATGCGTTTGTATAACAGCAGCAAACCTCCCAATAAAAATCCGCCATTAACCCACTCCCAGCCAATCCCCGAAAGCGTGCCAAAGGCAGAATTTTGTGACCAGAATTCGCGGATCAGCATACCGCCACGCTCATTTCGGAATAAATCCAGAGCAGTGGCTCCAGTATAAGCATCGGGATCTTGTTCAAGTCCAAAGGGAATTACCCAGCTGGTCATTTCTAAAGGAAAAGCGATTAAAAGTACGGCATAAGCAACCATGGCCGGATTAAATAAATTTTGGCCAAGCCCGCCATACAAGTGCTTAGCAATAACAATTGCAAAAAAGATTCCCGTGAGACTTAACCACCAGGGTGATGTAGGCGGTATGCATAAACCAAGCAAGACGGCTGTGACCAGTGCGCTGTAATCTTTAAGATAAAAAACCAGGTTACGCTTGCGAACAACCAGTACCAAAGATTCAAACAGCAAGGCCCATATACATAGCCAGATAATATTTAAGATGATCCCCCAGCCAAAAAATACAGTCAGTGCGACTAGCCCAGGGATGCATGCGATTAGCACCCAAAGCATAATCAAAGAAGTTGATAGTGCCTTGAAGTTAGATGGCAGTTTAATTTTTTTAACTGCCATTTTTAATGTCCACAGAGGCTGTATGTTTGTTTTTTGCCCGTTCCAGGGCAGCCTGAATGAGATCACTTTGTTTTGTTTTAGTCTGTGCTAATTCTGCACGAGCTTGACGCCGTTTTTCGGCGAGTGCTTCTTCTTTAGCTAGGCGTTGCTCTCGAAATTCAAAGCGTTGTCGCACTACTTGTGCCTGTTGATGTTTGGCTTCCTGGTCATAAATAGCTGACTTTGCCGCCTGATAATATTGAACCAAAGGAATATGGCTGGGACAAACTGCGTGGCAGAGACCACATTCAATACAATCCATTAGGCGGTGTTGTTTGGCCTTGTCATAGGCTTTGCCCTGGGAATACCAAAATAGCTGCTGCGGCAGGAGATCAACAGGACAGACGTCTACGCATATACCGCATCGAATGCATGCTTGCTCACTTAAACTTTTTTCAGGCGGCGTTTTAGAAGGCTTGTTGGGAAGCACTTTTATATCAATGCAATCCACAGGGCAAGGTGCCACACAGAGTTCACAGCCAGTGCATTCCGATGCTATAACACTATGCATTTGCTGTGGACCACCAAGAATGGCATCTACCGGGCATGCTTGAATACAGAAGGTGCAACCAATACATTCTTCTTCTCTGATAATTGCGACTTTAGGGAGATCTTCAGCTTCTGTGTCCTGGCCATGCCTGTTGTCTAATGCTACCGCTTCCATGTCTAAAAGGTTGGCGAGTTCTATAATGGTCGCTTCACCCCCCGGTGGACAAAGATTAATTGCTTCACCCGCACTAATAGCTTGGGCATAAGGTTTACAGCCAGGATAACCACATTGGGCACATTGCGTTTGCGGCAGCATGTCATTAATTTGGTCTATCAGAGGGCTTGAGATGACTTTGAACTTTTGAGCAGCAAAGCCTAGCAAGGCACCAAAAATTATAGCTATGAGTATAAGAGCCATTAGGGGAGCCATGATAGGCGTTATGCTAGGCCATAAATCAGCCACTATGCCACTATAATAGTGCCCTGTGATAATGCTCATTTTTACACCAGTCCAGTGAAGCCCATAAAGGCCAGAGACATTAAGGCTGCTGTAATCATTGCGATGGAAGGCCCCTTAAAGGGAGCAGGGACATCCGCCAGATTGAGCTTTTCTCTTAGTGCAGCAAATAAAACTAGGACCAGTGAAAAACCCAGGGCTGCCCCAAAACCATAAAATGCTGATTCAACAAAAGTGTTTCCCGCATTGATGTTTAATAAGGCAACGCCCAAGACGGCGCAATTTGTTGTAATTAAAGGCAGAAAAATGCCCAATACTTTATGAAGCAGGGGAGATGTTTTCAGCATCAAGATTTCAGTAAAGTTAACCAGGGCTGCTATGACAACAATAAAGGTAATTGTTCTTAACCAGGTAATGTCCAGTGGGACCAGCAGGTATTGATAAATCAGGTAGGACACCATAGAAGCAAGAGTCAGTACGAAGGTTGTAGCAGCAGACATGCCTATGGCAGTCTCAATCTTATTAGACGAGCCCATAAATGGGCATAGGCCTAAAAACTGGACAAGCACAAAATTGTTTACCAGGATGGCGCTGATGAGGATGATGATTAATTCACTCATAGGAGCATATGGTCTTATTTGCCTTCGATAAGTTCAATCATATAGCCATCAGGATCTTTCACAAAAGCTATGACAGTACTGCCGTGTTTCATGGGCCCTGCAGGTCTTACCACTTCGCCGCCTTTTGCTGTAATTTCATCACAGGCCTTATAAGCATCGTCCACTGCAATAGCGATATGTCCGTAGGCATTGCCCATTTCATAGGAATCAGTTTCCCAATTATGCGTGAGTTCAATAACGGTATTGCTACTTTCATCACCGTAGCCCAGGAAGGCAAGAGTAAATTTCCCGTCAGGAAAGTCCATTTTTCGCAATAGCTTCATGTTGAAAATAGTGCTATAAAAATTAATGGATTCGTCCATATTAGTGACTCTTAGCATAGTGTGTAAAATGCGCATTTGAACCTCTGGTTAAATAAGTTGTGAATGAGTTGCTAGTGGAATTATGCCAACAATGAGACACTTTCACCATGCTGGAATTACAAAGTAACGAAATACATCTCTGGCTGGTAGAAGACCAGCTCATAAGCGATAAAAGTTTGCTGGATAAATATAAGTCACTACTTAACGCAGAAGAGCAGAAGCGTTTTGCGCGTAAGATTTTTCCTAAACATCAAAAGCAGTTTTTAGTGAGCCGAGCTTTATTGAGGTCGGTGCTGGGAGGCTACCTCCAGCAAGCACCAGAAGATCTAGTCTTTGCCAGAAATGCTTATGGTAAACCCAGAATTGCCAGTTTCGAAAAATCTCTACCTCTAAGTTTTAATCTTTCGCACACCAATGGTTTAACGGTATTGGCAGTGTCTTTAGAGCATGAACTTGGAGTGGATGTTGAATACCTGACTCGTAAAGTGGATATCCTTAAATTGGCAGAGCGATATTTTTCGCAGCAGGAATATCAAGTGCTGGCAGCGCTTGATGTCAAAGAATTTAATCAACATTTTTTTAACTTATGGACTTTAAAAGAAGCATACATCAAAGCCTGCGGTATGGGGCTCGCAATTCCTCTGAAAGATTTTAGTTTTCACTTCGACAACAGAAAACTACGGATTAGTTTTGATGAGGCGCGAGCGGATAACCCTGAGCTCTGGCAGTTTTGGCAGTTTGAGTATCAATCCAAATTTGAAATAGCCCTGGCGTTAAAACTAAATCAGAAACAGACAAAAATTAAGGTTGTATGTCAGCAAGGCAGACCAATGGATTCTTTCTCTCCTCTAGACATGGAAATACTCCGGTATAGCTCTTAAAACGGCAATAACTATAATGTTTGGCTTGTTCTAAGTGAAAGGCTACCGGGGAGATAATAACAAGAAGGGAGAACACCTAGTTTTCTTTATCTTCGGTTTGGCAAGACCAGCAAATCGCAAATTGACCTGCATTTTCTTCGCCGCAGTTTGGACAGATCCAGGGCTTACGTTCCTCTTGATGTAGCTGATGCTTAATAATTTCCTGTGCCCTTGGAAAATCTTCATCTTCTTTAACCCAGAGTTCCAGCAAAGTGTTACCAATTCCAAATTCTGCCCCCATGGTGTTGCCAAAATCATTTTTAATATAACAATCGATACCATGCATAGCGAGTATGTTCTTGACTGAATAAACCAGTCCGCGATTTTCATGCTTATAAGCTAAACGCATATTTTGTTATCAATATAATGATTATTGAAGGACTGATACTTTTTTAACGACATTGATGTAAGCTAAAGTCAGGTGAGTTTAGCACCGCAGTAATAACAAGAGTCTTTACTAGCAGGCACCATTCTGTTGCAAGAGCTGCAAGATGTTGTCTCACCGGCACGGGCTTCTATCTCATTTCTCTTCGTGCTAATTTTTTCTTGCAGAGCACTTTCGTTGAAATCATTGTGCTCTGCTAATAGCTCCCATAAAGTCTCAACAGTGAAGCTTAGGTCATTTACTTTTTTCTCAAGTTGGATGTTTCTAAAGTTGGCCGTATCAATTTCTCTTGAAACTGAGTTGTCATTATTTTTCTCTGTGTCAAAAAGCGAAAATAAAGCCATAATTTTTGCCTCCCATTTGAAACTTTTAATAAAAACTCTTAAAAAAGGATCATTATTTATTTCTATATTCACTTGGTCGCATTAGTTGTTTGAGTCTGCCAGATTGAAAAGTAATGTCATTAATATCCGGAGGTAGATCAAGCTGAGCGAAGCATGCAGTTGTCATAAGCTTGGCACCTTCGGTATAGGGCAGTTCGTTTTCCGGGCAAAGATACTCCAGAAGATCATCAAGCCCAGGATTGTGAGCAACCAACATAACGGAATCATATTTATTTAAAAATTTAATAGATTCAGCCAGTAAGACCTTATGATTAGCATGGTATAACTCTTCTTTCCAGTAAATGTCCATTGTGTCAAAATCAAGACTTAGACAGACGTTCATAATAGTTTGTCTGGTTCGAGCGGAATGAGAGCTGACGACGCAGTCGGGAATCAAATTATTTTGCTGCATCCATTCTCCAACTAACAAACTGTCTCGTTCTCCCCTTTTATTAAGTGGGCGGTCATGGTCTGAAACGGGAACATTCCAATCTGATTTGGCATGCCTGAGTAGAAACAATTGATTAGACATTTACTTTCTTCCAAATAATAAGTTCATGGCTAATCCATTTTTTTGCTAAACATTTTTGCAGGGCATTGCCACCATAAAGCATTTGAAAATAGGGGTACTTCAGAGCATGTTTACCCAGAACTTTAATTAATAATTTAATGAAATAATCGCGAGGTCTTTTTAATTTAAGATAGGGGCTTAAGTCTTGGCATTCCACTTCCTGAAATCCGGCCTGTGATGCATATTTATTGACTTGTTGGTGAGATAAAAGAGAGCTAACTAACCAGCCGTCCTGGAATTGTTTCAACCAGGGTTTTGCTTTTTTGTTTTTCAAAATACTTTCGTCAGTTAAAAAATCATCACAAATTATTAGATAGCCTTCGGGTTTCACTAATGATGATGCTTGATGAAAGAATGCCGCTGCACTTTGTGCATGAACAAAAGACTCAATCGCGAAAACCAGATCAGCTTTTTCTATACCTTTTGGAAGTTTACAAAAATCAGCCTGAATGCAATGAAGTTTTTCTGCATAAGCGTGTTTGCGTATTCGATCATTGGCCAGTTTGCATTGCCCTTCACTAATGGTGATACCAACACCAGTTACTGATATTTGAGATTCGATATAGCAAAGGCTGGAACCAACACCGCATCCTAAATCAACAATGTGTGGGGTCGAGTCGTTGTGCAGACTCAATAGAAGCTTGCAAATTTGATTGTCAACGTAATGCAGGGCTTCATGTCGATCGGAGACACCATAAGCCCAGATTGCACGACGTATACTGCCTTCTGAGGAATGGCCCAGGTTTATAAAAAGTTCAGTGTTTTGATTATAAAAACCCTGAATTTTTTCACTTAAAGTAAGATTAGACATTAGCCACTTATATTACTCGAAGATTGGCTAATAGATAAACATCAATGCTTAAGAATTGATTAAGTAATTCTCAAGCCAGCTTGAGCTCCTTCGTGAGGCTCAAGTAAATAGATATCTTTGCCTTCGCCAGCAGCAAGTATCATGCCTTCTGAAAGACCAAATTTCATTTTACGGGGTTTTAGGTTGGCAACTAATATAGTGTACATTCCATTTAACTGTTCTGGTTCATAAGCTGATTTTATCCCGGAAAATACGGTGCGGACTTGTTGCTCACGATCAGCATCCAAGCCTAGATCAAGCGTAATTTTGAGTAATTTATCAGCACCTTCCACATATTCAGCCTGTAAAATTTTAACGATACGCAAATCCACTTTGGCAAAGTCGGGGAATTCAATTTCCTCAGAAATGGGGTCATTAGCCAAGGGGCTGTTTATTTTATCGCCTTCACTTGAGCTGGAGGATTCTTCTGCATTTAAGCTATCTTTACTGGCTTCTACCATGGCTTCAACCTTCGAGCTTTCAACTCGTGTCATCAATGGTTTGAAAGGATTAATTTGGTGGTCTATTAAGAATGAGTCAACATCCTGCCATTGCAGTTCAGGGACATTTAAAAACTCTTCAACTTGCTTGGCAAGACCAGGTAATACGGGCTTTAGGTAAATGACCAATAAGCGAAAAAGATTCAAACCTGTTGAACATATATCTTGCACCTCACTGGATTGTGGGTTTTCCTTGGCAATCACCCAGGGAGTTTTCTCAGCAATATATTGATTGGCTTTGTCGGCCAAAGACATGATTAAGCGAATGGCTTTTGCAAATTCACGATTTTCATAAAGCTCGGCAATTTCTTCTGCTGCTTGCTGACATTCAGCTATTAATTCCGGTTCAGAAGCGTTTGCAGAAAGTTTGCCGCCAAAACCCTTATTGATAAAGCCGGCGCAACGACTGGCAATGTTGACTACTTTTCCAACAACACCTGAATTGACGCGTTGTACAAAGTCTTCCAGATTGAGATCCAGATCATCAGGATTGCTGCTAAGTTTGCCAGCAAAGTAATAACGCAGATACTCCGGGTTAAGAAACTTTTTATAAGTCTCAGCCATAATAAATGTTCCGCGTGACTTGGACATCTTTTGACCGTTAACCGTAAGGAAGCCATTGACGGAAATACCAGTTGGTGTTCTGAAGCCGGAAGTTTTTAACATGGCTGGCCAGAACAAGGCATGGAAATTAATAATGTCTTTACCAATAAAGTGCCAGAGCTCATTTTGTGATTCGGCATCCCAGTAATCTTCGAATTCCAGGTCAGTGCGACTTTCACAAAGTTTTTTAAAGCTGGCCATATAGCCAATGGGGGCGTCGAGCCAAACATAGAAATACTTCCCGGGTTCGCCGGGTATTTCAAAGCCAAAGTAGGGCGCATCACGACTAATATCCCACTCTTGCAGACCGCTATCGAGCCATTCAGCCAGTTTGTTGGCGACCTGATTGGGAAGCGTGCCGCTGCGAGTCCACTGGATTAAAAAATCGCTAAAATCCGGCAGAGCAAAAAAGAAATGAGTGGATTCCTTTTCAATGGGTGTGGCACCTGAGATGGTTGATCGCGGATTGATTAAATCTGTCGCATTATAGGTAGAACTGCATACTTCACAATTATCGCCATATTGGTCTTCAGCCTTACATTTTGGGCACTGCCCTTTAATAAAACGGTCAGACAAAAACAATCCTTTTTCCGGATCATAGAGTTGGGTAATGCTGCGCTGATTAATATGGCCATTCGCTTTGCAGCGCTCGTAGATTAAGGCAGAAAATGTTTTATTCTCTTCAGAATGGGTGCTGTGATAAATATCGAAGTCGACTAAAAAATTAGTAAAGTCTCGTTGATGTTCCCGGCTGACAGCATCAATAAAATCTTCAGGAGAAACTCCGGCCTTTTCTGCGCTCAGCATAATACCAGTGCCATGAGCATCGTCGGCACAAACATAGCTGCAGTTATTTCCCTGCATACGCTGAAAACGTACCCAGATATCAGCCTGAATGTAACCAAGGAGATGGCCCAGGTGAATGGGACCGTTGGCATAAGGCAGGGCGTTAGTAACTAGTATATTTCTCGTGTTCAAAGTTAATTCTCTATTTTCAGTTAAATATGCAGTTAGTGCTTAAGCTAAGTGATTTTAGGCGTCGTTCAAGCTGAGTCAAATTTAATATTTTTAAATATCTAAAATAGGCCTTCAATTTGCCCCATGGTATTTACCGAAATTTTCTCGGCAGAAGGTTTTTTGGGTAGACCTGGCATGCTCATAATATCTCCGCAGACAGCTACAATAAATTCAGCCCCGGCTGAAAGTCTTAACTCCCGGATAGCCACCACATGGTTACTTGGTGCGCCCATCAGTAAAGGGTCTGTAGAAAAACTATATTGAGTTTTAGCCATGCAAATTGGGAAATCCGGATATTGCTGCTGGTAAGCTTCAAATTGTTTATGGACTTTCATGTCGGCAACAATGTCAGAAGCTCCATAAATATTCTGGGCAATACACTGGGCTTTTTTCCAAAGACTCAGCTCATCATTATATAGGTAAGTGAAGTTATCATTAGCGCTTTCTGTCATGCTTACGACTTCTTCTGCAAGCGCTTGGGCTCCCAAGCCACCTTGTGACCAAGACTCACATTTAAAAACGTTCACACCCAGCTCTTCACAATGAGCGGAAATTAATTTTATTTCAGCCTCAGTATCATCATCAAAGACATTAATCGCCACACACAGGGGAACTTCAAATTTTCTAATATTTTCTATATGACGATCCAGGTTGCATAAGCCTTTTTGCAGGGCTTTTAAATTTTCAGCGTTGAGTTCATCTTTAGCAAGGCCTCCATGCATTTTCAGAGCACGGACAGTTGCTACAATGACAGCAGCATTAGGTTTCAGTCCTGCTTTGCGGCATTTGATATTGAAAAACTTTTCCGCTCCCAGGTCGGCTCCAAAGCCGGCTTCAGTAACGACGTAATCAGCCAGTTTTAAGGCTGATCGAGTAGCTATGACGGAATTACAGCCATGAGCAATATTGGCAAAAGGACCTCCATGTACGAATGCCGGTGTGCCTTCCAGGGTTTGTACCAGGTTCGGGCGCAGGGCGTCCTTTAAAAGAGCCGCCATGGCGCCATCGGCTTTCAGGTCTTTTGCAGTTATTGTCTGTAGGTCACGAGTCGTGCCAATTACGATATTCGCCAGTCGTCGCTGCAAGTCTTCCAAGTCATTTGCCAGGCAAAGTATTGCCATTACCTCTGAAGCAACAGTGATATCGAAACCGGATTGTCGAGTAAAACCATTTCCAGGACCTCCAAGTCCCAAGGCAATGTCTCGTAAAGCGCGGTCGTTCATATCAACGACTCGGCGCCAGCTTATGCGACGGCTGTCTATGCCCAATTCATTCGACCAGTGAATATGATTATCGATCATGGCTGCCAATAAATTATGAGCCGCAGCAATAGCATGGAAATCGCCAGTGAAATGTAAGTTAATTTCTTCCATCGGAATAACCTGAGCAAATCCACCACCTGCAGCACCGCCTTTCATTCCGAAAGATGGGCCAAGGCTGGGTTCGCGTAAACAGATAGCCGTTTTCTTGCCAATTTGGCTCAAAGCATCGCCAAGGCCAACTGTTGTTGTGGTTTTTCCCTCGCCTGCAGGCGTTGGAGAAATAGCAGTAACAAGAATCAGCTTGCCGTCCTGATTATTCTGGGTAGACCTGATAAAGCTATAGTCCAGCTTTGCCTTATGTGGTCCATATTGATGCAAAGCGCTCGCAGGGATTTGTAATTTGGCACCAATATCAACAATTGCTTGCATTTCTGCAGCCTGTGCAATTTTAATGTCGGAAGCTTGGACCATAGATGGCTCTGCTATAATGATTGTTCTAGCTTTGGGACTGGTGAAGACGGCGATTCTAGCAGCTTCAGAGGCTTAATTTAAGTCAAAAAAAGATCAGGCGCTCCAGTAAAGCGCGTTTAATTTTGTATAATCTTCTTTTCTGGTAGAAAGGCGTCAAAATGCTTAAGTCTAGAAAGATCCTATTTTTAATTTTTTATATGTTGCCAGCTCTTGCCCTTGCACAGCTGCCTTATGATCGCGATTATCCTGTGATGAATTATGCTGATGCGGAAACTCACGATGCTGTCAGTTTATTATTTGAAGATATCGAAGCTGGCAGAATTGAACTTGAATATCGTGGACCACGAGGTTATCTCGAATCCTTGCTAACGCTTTTAAATATAGATGATTCTTCTCAATTGTTGGTTTTCTCCAAGACTGCCCGCAAGAGTCGATTTGTCACGCCCGAGACTCCGCGAGCACTTTATTTTAACGATGAAATTTATGTGGGCTATATTCCGGATACGAACACGCTTGAAATAGCGTCTATGGATCCAAATTTAGGCCCAGTGTTTTTTGATATTCCCCAGGATGTCGAAACTACAATGGAATTAAGCAGACAGACCAGTCGCTGTTTGCGATGTCATGACACAATGAGTAACACCGGCGGAGGGACTCCGCGTTTTATGATGAGCTCCAGATTAGTTGATACTAATGGCGAGATTGCTTCGCATGAAGTTAGTGTGATTATGCAAGACAGCACGCCTTTAAAGCAGCGCTGGGGGGGATGGTATGTTACCGGCCTGCATGGTGAACAAGAAACGATGGGTAATTTGATGTTTGAAGGCCAAGTCACATCAGTGAGTGAAATAGATCTGCTGGCCAACGGAAATAAAATTGATTTATCAGAATGGGTTAATACCAGCCCCTACTTAACTGAACATAGCGACATAGTGGCCTTGCTGGTTATTCAACACCAGATAGAAGTTCAAAACACTATGACTAAAGTCGCTTGGGATTACCGACAGCTTCTGGCAGAAGAGGGTGCAGTAAGTGTTGAAAAAGTAGCCGAATTAGCCTTGCCGCTTTTGGATGCGCTGCTCATGAAAAACGAAGCGCCTTTGGGAGAAGAAATTCAGGGATTATCTGGTTTTACTGAATATTTTCAAAATTTGGGTCCTTTCGATGACAATATGCGTTCATTAAGAGATCTAGACTTGAAACAGCGGGTTTTTAAATATCCTCTTAGTTATCTAATCTATACCGATGCCTTTGCTGCCTTACCGGAGGCCCTGCATAGCTATCTTGTCGAAACTATTTATGAGGTGCTCAGTACTGAAGAAGATTATCCTGATTATGCGTATATGGACGCTGAAACCCGTACTGCTATTTTAGAGATTATAAACGCAACTGCACCTGGGTTTTTTCTGTGATCGCTTGCTCCGATCGGTTAGAATGCCTGCTTTTCAATAAGGGTTAAGAACAGCATGCAGTTACTCGATGGCAAGGCGACTTCTGAACAATTAAAAGCTGAAATTGCTGAGAAAGTAGCCGTTATAAAAGCAGCTAATGGTAAGGTACCGCACCTGGCCGCTGTGATTGTAGGCAATGATGGTGGCAGCCATACGTATGTCAATAATAAGGTTCGCACATGTGAACAGTTAGGCTTTGATTCCACTCTAATTGCCTTGCCGAAAGAAACCAGCGAGGCAGAACTTCTGCAGAAAGTTGATGAGCTTAACAATAACCATGACGTCGATGGTTTTATTGTGCAAGTTCCCTTGCCTGATCATATTGACGAAAACAAAATAACTGAAGCGATCAGTCCAGATAAAGATGTTGATGGTTTCCATCCTGAGAATCTGGGACGGATGATGCTGGGCCTTCCGACTTATATATCCGCTACGCCCAATGGCATTATTGAATTATTAAAACGTAATGGTATTACGACCTCGGGCAAGCACTGCGTGGTAGTCGGCCGAAGCAATATTGTTGGTACGCCTATGTCTATCTTAATGTCGCGCAACGCTGAACCAGGGAATTGCACAGTCACTATGGTTCATAGCCGAACAGCAAATATGCAGGAAATATGTGCCAGTGCTGACATATTAATAGTCGCGATAGGCAAACCTGAATTTGTCAAAGCCAACATGGTAAAGCTGGGCGCGGTTGTTATTGATGTCGGTACAACAAGAGTCCCTGATAGCTCAAAACCAAAAGGCTTTGCTTTGAAAGGTGATGTGGATTTTGAGGGTGTTAAAGATAAATGTAGTTTTATCACGCCGGTTCCCGGTGGCGTTGGCCCCATGACAATAGCATCATTAATGCAAAATACACTACTGGCTCAAGAGCGAAGAGCGCAACGCAATAAGAGTAATTCGGGTTGAGAAAATGACTGACGCACTAACCGCCTTAAAACCATACATCAAAAAAGTTTCGGAGAAGCAAGTACTCAGCTTTGAAGAAGCCATTGAAGCCTTTGAAATTGTCATGAGTGGTGGAGCAACTCCAGCGCAAATTGCGGGCTTTTTGGTGGCTTTGCGTATGCGTGGTGAAAATGTTGATGAACTCAGTGCTGCGGTAAATGTTATACGTGCCAAAGCCCTGGCCATTAAAGCTCCCGCAGGGGCTATGGATATTGTTGGAACGGGTGGAGACGGCTCAGGGACCTTGAACATTTCAACTGCAACAGCCATTGTTGTGGCCGGCTGTGGAGTTCCAGTCGCCAAACATGGTAACCGAGCATTATCGTCTAAATCCGGGGCAGCAGATGTGTTGGGGCAACTGGGTATTAACCTTGATGCTCCATTGGAAAAAATAGAACAAGCCATAGCCGAAGCCAATATTGGCTTTATGCTTGCACCGCGCCATCACAGCTCATTTAAATATGTCGGCCCGGTACGTGTAGAGTTGGGCATAAGAACCATGTTTAATATTTTAGGTCCGCTTTGCAACCCGGCCGGGGTGAAGCACTATTTGTTAGGCGTTTACAGTAAAGAGTGGGTGAAACCGATAGCGGAGGTGCTGGCAAAACTGGGTTGTGAAAAAGCCTGGGTAGTTCATGGTGCAGATGGCCTTGATGAGTTAAGTACCACTGGTGAAAACTATATCTGCGAAGTTAATGGAAAGACAATAAAAGAGTTATCGCTCAGCCCGAAAGATGCTGGTTTGCCGCGTGCCACCCTGGAACAGCTTAAGGGCGGTGAAGCCTCATACAATGCCGAGCGTCTTCAAGCACTTTTAAAAGGGCAGAAAGACGCCTATCGGGATATCGTTATTTTTGGGGCAGGGGCAGCATTATTAGTTGCAGACAAAGTTTCAAGTTTACAAGAAGGGGTGCAAAAGGCCTCAGAATCTATAGATAGTGGCAAGGCCTTACTGGCTCTGGAGAAGTTAATCACTATCAGCCAAAGTTAAATCAATTCCACGTAAACCTTTTTCTTTAATCTGCGTTATAGCTTAATCTGATAAAGATAAGCTTTCTCTTTATTTCCACTTTTGCAGGTGTATTCTTTACTGACAAGCAATACAATTCAGGCAGTTTAAAATGCTGTTATATAAGGAAAAATATGACTTCTGATGGCGCTAATGAAACAGAGGACAACTTCGTCCCCCTGCGTATAAAAAAAAGCAAGAAAGGTCTGGCAGGGCTTATCATTGTTGTTTTATTGGCAATGGGAGGCAGTTATTACTGGCTCGATGACAATGAAGGTGTTGTTGAAAATCAGCCTTTACTTACACCGGTTCAGATTGCGGATATCGAAAATACTATTGCGGCAACAGGCAGCCTTAAACCTTTTGAAACAGTTGAAGTGGGTGCTCAGGTCACAGGGCAATTATTAAAACTCTATGTTGAAGCTGGCGATACAGTTGAGGAAGGACAATTACTCGCTGAAATATATGCCAACCTGCAAGAGCAACGTGTGGCGTCCAGTCGAGCAAACCTGGAAGGGCAGGAAGCTCAACTGGAATCCAGGCTTTCTGCTTTAGAGTTGGCTCAAGCCAATGCAGACCGCCAACGTCGTCTAATGGCAGCCGATGCAACCAGTCAGTTAGATTTTGATAATGCCATGAACCAGCTGGCGGCTGCTCAGGCTAATTTGACCCAAGCCCAACGTCAGGTTGATCAAAGCCGTGCCAACCTCGACATTGAAGAACAGGAACTCGCTTTTACTCGCATAGCCGCGCCAATATCAGGCACAGTGGTGTCGGTGAGTATGAATGAGGGTCGGACCTTGAATGCGGTTCAGCAAGCACCAACTATTTTAACCATTGCCGATCTGAGCAAAATGACGGTTGAAGCTGAAATTTCAGAGGCGGATATCAGCAGTCTTGGTAACGGCATGGATGTGTATTTTACGACGCTCGGTGGTGGTAATCGCCGATGGTCGAGCTCACTAAGGCAAATATTGCCGCAACCAACAATTACCAACAACGTTGTACTTTATACCGGCTTATTTGATGTCGAAAATCAGGATGGGGCTTTATTACCTGAGATGACTGCGCAGATTTATTTTGTTACCTCGGCCGCAAGAAATGTACTAACGGTTCCAATTGGCGCACTGACTTTTCTTGAAGGTGGGCCAGCCAGTGCAGGCTCCGGTTTTAATGCAGCGATGGCTAATGCCGGCGGGCGTGGAGGAGGGTTTAATGGACGCCCACCTGAAGGAACACAAGACGGAGCAAACTTTTCGGCAGGCGCTAATATGCCACCACGACTTCGACCAGGCGGAGCCGGCTCGTCAGGCAGCGGGACTGCTGATAATGCTAGAGGATCTGCTACCAGCATAGCCAGTGTTCAGGTACAGCGGAATGACGGGACACTCGAAACCAGAGAAATTATTGTGGGCTTAACCAGTCGAGTATCTGCCGAGGTTATATCCGGCTTGCAAGCCGGGGAATTAGTCGTATCAGGGGTCATTCAGGGGAATGTCAGCGGTGTTGATCGTGATCAGCTTAGAAGTGCACTAGGCATTCCGAGTAGAAGATAACCATGACCACGTCAGTGCTTGATGCAGCAGCTGGATCAAATGAGCCTTTTGGGCAGGCTGAAGATATTGTTGCAGAGCAGATCACCAGCAGGGCTATTCCACTAATTGAGCTTCAGGGAGTAATGCGCACCTTTACCACTGGTGGAGGGGTTGAAGTTCATGCCTTGCGAGGCATAGATTTAAAAATTTATCCTGGTGAATTCCTGGCAATTGTTGGCCAGTCAGGTTCCGGTAAATCGACATTAATGAATATATTGGGCTGCCTGGATGGACCGACGGCAGGGAAATATATTTTTGCCGGCAGGGATATTGAAAGTTTTGATGCTGACGGACTCGCCTGGCTACGAAGAGAAGCTTTTGGCTTCGTTTTCCAAAGTTATAATTTACTTGGTACAGAATCGGCGCTTGAAAATGTTCAGGTACCAGCAGTCTATGCAGGCTTGAATGCACATGAACGTCTTATTCGAGCAGAATCCCTATTGAGTGCTCTGGGGCTTGGTGACCGTATGGATCATCGGCCAACCCAACTGTCTGGTGGGCAGCAACAAAGAGTTTCCATTGCCAGAGCAATGATGAACGGCGGCAGTGTCATTCTGGCTGATGAACCGACCGGTGCATTGGATACTCAAAGCGGTATTGAGGTCATGGAGTTACTGGAAGATCTGGCCGCCAAAGGGCACACTGTAATTTTGATTACGCATGATCAGGAAGTAGCGAACCATGCCGAACGAATTATTGAATTTCGGGATGGGGAGATAGTCAGCGATACTGACTCGAGACCAGAAAATGTTGACCCTAAAAATAATGCCAAACTACGTGAACTGTTCTTGAGTCGTAAGGCAACTTCATCATTGGCTGGAACGGGTGAGGCTATCAGAATGGCTTTACGTTCTTTAAAAGCGAATATATTCCGTACCATGCTGACCTTGCTGGGGATTGTGATTGGGGTTTCGTCAGTGGTTGCCATGCTGGCAATTGGCGAAGGAGCTCAACAGGATATTATTCAGATCATGAATCAGTTAGGGACAAATGTCATCACCGTGCGACCTGAACGTTTGCCTGGTTCTTTTCGTAGTATGCCATCAACCTTGACGGTAGATGATGCTGTTGCACTTGGGAGTAATGTCCCTAATATAGTGGCAGCCATTCCGCAGATGCAAAGTCGTAATATGTCCGTTCGATTTGGCAGAAATGATACGCAGACATCGCTGGTGGCGACAACTGGAGATATGCCTGAAGTTGAATCCTGGCCTCTGGCTCAAGGAGTCTTTTTTACTGACATGGATAGTGAAAATATAACCAGTGTTGCGGTACTAGGCTACGAAGCTCGATCTGACCTGTTCCCTGAAGGACAGGATCCTCTTGGTGAATATATCCTAATCGGCAATATTCCATTTCAGGTGATAGGAGTCCTAACGGCAAAAGGAGCGCAGGGTTTTAATAACCCTGATGACACAATCTATATTCCTTTTCGAACGGGTGCAGTAAGAGTGTTTGGTAAGGCCGAAGCCGATGAAATCAGGGTGCTGGTTGATGATATTGAGCAGATTGATCAGACAGAACAAAATATGCTTGAGTATCTGACTGCCTTGCATGGCACGCAGGATATGCGCATTGATCAAAATACGTCGATGTTGGAGTCCGCTTCAGAATCTCAAAAGACCTTTACTTTATTGCTGGGTTCAGTGGCTGCAATATCGCTGCTGGTTGGAGGCATCGGGGTAATGAATATTATGCTGGTTTCTGTGACTGAAAGGACTCGTGAAATAGGGGTACGCATGGCAACCGGTGCAAGGCAAAGCGATATTCTTTCTCAGTTTTTAGCTGAAGCCATTGTAGTTTCGTGTTTTGGCGGAATTATCGGCGTAACTCTGGGGGTTGCAGTTGGTCTTATACTTCAGCGCTTTGATGTTTCAATTTATTTTTCCAGTACACCGATGTTCTTAGCATTCACCTGCTCTGTGACGACCGGTTTAATTTTTGGTTTTGCCCCTGCCAGAAAAGCGTCCCAGCTTGATCCGGTAGTCGCTTTGGCTAATGAATAATTTGAGTTGTAATATGAATCATAAGGATTATCACAGTACTGCCACAGGATTCAAAACCATGATCAGGTTTTTATATGCTGCCACTACGGTATTGGGATTGAGCGCCTGTGTTTCCATTAAGGTTCCTGAGTTACCAGAAGCTGATGTGCCTGATGACTGGTTAGCCCCGTTTGCTGAAGATGCGGAAGTTTGGCCTACACTGGATTGGTGGGAAAGTTTTCAGGATAGTGAACTGAATTCAATTGTACAATCGGTGAAACAGAATAATCTTGATCTGCAAAATAATCGTCGAAACCTTGAAGCTGCACAAATAGCTTTGCGAGAAGCCGGGTTTAATTTGTTGCCGATTCCTGTTGTCAGAATTGGAACGGGTGCTCTTTATACGGATAATCTAGGGGCATCTGAATTAGACAATAGCCCCAATAGTCCTGTTGATCTCACAGGCTCATTTACTTATACCGATATTATCAGTAAGCCGACTAGTTTTGAGGGGGCTTTGGCGGATTTCCAGTCGCGTCGTGCCCAGGTTGCAAATACAGCCCTGAATACTCTGGGAACGGCGGCATCGGCCTACTTTCAAATCCTGTTAATTCGAGATCAGATTTTGGCGGCCCAGCAAAATCTGGAAAACGCGGAAGCGATTGGAGAAATAACTCAAGCCAGAGTTGATGCTGGTGTCGTGGTACCGATTAATGCTCTGCAACAACAAATTGCCATAGAGCAACAACGGACGAATATACAAAGTTTACAGCAAAATGAATTGTCTGCTCTGTCTTCACTTGCCCTTATTCTGGGTCGTAGCGTTCAGGATTTTGATATTGAAGGAGATAGTCTGATAGATATTCTAGTCCCTCAATTACGTCCCGGTATCCCCTCAGAATTATTACGCAGGCGGCCTGACCTGGTGTTGGCAGAAGCCGAGTTGCAAAGAACAGCAGTACAAGTGGAATTGAGCCGTTTGAATTTTTTTCCTTCTATTTCATTAACCGGTAGTGCCAATGCCTCTAGTGCATCTTTGAGCGAGCTACTTTCTTCGCCGAATACGCTTATCAATTTAGGCGCTAATTTTAGTCAGCTGCTTTTAGATAATGGTGCTCGGCAAAGAGACCTGGAACAGAATCGATTGGCTTTAGAAAACAGCTTAAACTCATATCGCCAAGCAGTGTTAAGCGCTTTTAATGAAGTGGAGGTGCTACTGAGCAATATCCAATTGTTGGATGAGCTAGGTTTAGTGGCTCAACGTTTGCTCATACAAGCAGAAGAGTCATTCCGGCTGGCCGAGGTGCGATATGCAGAAGGTGTCGCGGACTTCCAGACAGTATTAACGGCTCAAAACACCTTGTTTGCTCAACGTATAGCGGTATTGAACAATAAAATTCAGCAGCTTAATTCGATGATAGGTTTTTATCAGGCATTGGGTGGTGGCTGGGATGCTGACGATGAGGAAACTATGTCAATTGCCAGTGATTAAGTCCAGTTAGCGCCTTTTATTCATAAATTCTTTCTGTTTTGCTTCTAAGTTCCCTAAATTGATGGAATTTTTGGGTGATTTTGTGTTCTAAATTTTGGACATTCATTGATTGGGCGTATATCCTACACATTGTTTATATAAATGCTTAATTTGACCTCCAATTATGGTGTTATCACTTATGATTAACGATATCACCCTGAAAGATCACAACCAAGAAAGGCAGATATTTCTGTCCCGCTTGCTTATCGGCGGCTTAATTGCTCTGGGTCTTATTGCCTTATTAATTTCCCGTCTTATTTACCTGCAAATTTATCAATACGAGTTTTATTCAACAGCCTCGGATAAAAATAGAATTTATAGCCAGTCCATCGCGCCTACCAGAGGCTTAATCTTTGATCGCAATGGCGTATTACTTGCCGATAACAAGCCCAGTTTCAATTTGACGGTTGTTCGGGAAAATGTAAGAGATATGGATGCCAGTATTGGTCTGATTCAGAACTTAATCGAACTTTCAGATGAAGAAGTAGCAGAATACAGACAGCGTTCACGTCGCCGTAGCGTCCCATTTTCGTCGGTACCGATAAGCTATGCCTTAAGTGAAGAAGAAATCGCCAGACTGGCGGTAAATCAATATCGTCTGCCTGGCTTTCAAGTAGAAGCTCAGCTTGTCAGAAACTATCCCTTGGGCGCTCCTGTTGCGCATGCTCTTGGTTATCTCAGCAGTATTACCGAAGAAGAGCTAAGAAGCCTCAATGCAGAAGAATATCGTGGTACGCACCAAATAGGTAAAACCGGAATTGAAAGGTTTTATGAGCCTATACTGCATGGTCAGGTAGGATATGAAACGGTTGAAAAGAATGCACGAGGTCAGATCATGAATGTGCTTGATAGGACTGACCCTGTTCCCGGTGAAGATCTGATTCTGCATCTTGACAGTAAGCTGCAACTGGCTGCATGGGAAGCTTTAGGAGACTATCGAGGTGGCGTCGTCGCCCTAGATATAGAAACCGGTGGCGTTCTTGCTATGGTGAGTAAGCCCTCATTTGACCCTAACTTATTTGTTGGAGGGATCAGCCAGGCGGCATATTCCTCATTAAATGATCCAATAGAAACACCATTGTTCAATCGCGCTTTAGCCAAATACGCCCCTGGCTCTACAATGAAGCCTTTTATCGGACTCGCTGGCCTTGAGTATGGCGTTAGAACAAAAGACTATCAGGTACAGGATCCAGGTTATTTTATTTTAGAGGGAGACAGCCATATTTATCATGACTGGACCTGGTGGCTGACAGAAACAGGGCATGATCTGGTTAACTTGGCCAAGGCTATTTATCAATCCTGCGATATATATTTCTGGGATATGGCTGTGGATCTTGGCATAGATCGAATGGCAGAATTTCTTGCCCAATTTGGTTTTGGTGAAAACACCAGTATTGATATTTCACAAGCCAGCCAGGGCACATTACCATCCAGAAGCTGGAAAATGGAAACCCTTGGCCAGCCCTGGTATCCAGGTGAAACATTAAACTCTGCTATTGGGCAGGGCTATACAGAAGCGACTCCCTTACAACTAGCAACAGCAACGATGGTATTGGCAAATAAGGGTCACTGGAGACAACCGATATTATTGAAAAGAGTTGGTTTGCTCAGCGAAGATATTCAGCATGAGAGCGCTATTCCCGATGTCAGTCTGCAAAATCCGGAGGACTGGGATTTCATGCATCAGGCTATGCAGGATGTTGTGCATAAGGACGATGGGGGATATCGAAATAATGGTGCGGCTTATCCTTATATAGCCATGCTAGAGAAAATGCCCTATCACATGGCAGGAAAATCCGGAACAGCCCAAGTAGTCGGTATGGCTGCAGACTTTGATAATGATGCAGAAGTACCAGAGCAGTATCGCGATCACGCCTTATTCATTTCCTTTGCTCCAGTAGAAAACCCGACTATTGCACTTGCCGTGTTTGTCGAACATGGAGTAGGTGGCAGTGGAGTGGCAGGGCCTATAGCAAAGACAATCATAGATGCTTATTTACTGGACGATCAGGGTCAAATAAAACCCGAGTTTTTGCCAGAACCTGAAATTAGCCTGGAGCAAGAGGAGTTTATTTCAGCCACTGAAAATGTGGGGGCCTTGTGAGTTCTTCGGCTTTCGTCAGGCAGCTTAGTGGCGACTTTAATAATCTTGAAAAGCGCCAAAGTATCTGGGAAAAATTAAATTTAGATCTGCCACTGTTGTTTGCCCTTGTCGTGTTGACCGGTTTTGGTTTAATGGTTTTATATAGCGCAACAGATGGTAACCAGGCTGATATGAGACGTCAGGTTATATTCATAGTTTTGGCTTTTATTGTCATGTTTATTGTTGCTCAGGTTGATGTCAGGGTAATGCGCCGTTGGGCTCCCTTAATGTATCTGGGCAGTTTAAGTTTATTAGTGGCAGTTTTATTTTTTGGGACAACCGCCAACGGTGCCCAGCGTTGGCTGGATCTTCCGGGCTTGCCTCGCTTTCAACCTTCCGAAATTATGAAGCTGGTTTTACCTTTAACCTTGGCTGCTTATTTTTCCAGACGGGCTATTCCGCCGCGCTTTAAGCATATATTTTGGTCTTTGGTGTTGCTGGGCTTACCTGCTGTATTGATTGCTATGCAGCCTGATTTGGGTACAGCATTGCTTATAGGCGTGTCTGGTGTGTTTGTTTTGTTATTGTCAGGTATAAGCTGGAAGCTGGTTGGTTCCGCCGTTGGAGCAGGGGTTTTATCTATCCCAGCCATGTGGATTTTTTATTTAAAAGATTATCAGCAACAGCGTATTTTGACTTTTCTGAATCCGGAAAAAGACCCACTAGGTACTGGTTGGAATATTATTCAATCAAAAACTGCCATAGGTTCTGGTGGGCTCTATGGTAAGGGCTGGTTGAACGGGGTTCAATCTCGACTGGATTTTTTACCGGAAGGGCAGACTGACTTTATTGTTGCGGTGTTGGCTGAAGAATTTGGCTTGGCTGGGGGGCTGCTATTACTGGTACTTTATCTGGCGATAATTGCTAGAGGCTTATATATAGCGGCTGTATCAAATGATATGTTCACACGCTTACTCGCCGGGAGTATCACGCTAACATTTTTTGTTTATGTGTTCGTTAATATAGGCATGGTAAGCGGGATTTTGCCTGTAGTGGGAGTTCCTTTACCTCTGGTAAGTTTGGGTGGTACTTCTATTGTTACTCTGATGCTGGGTTTTGGTATCCTAATGTCTATTCATAGTCATGGTAAAACAGCATTCAGATATACTAATTAATGTTGTTTAAAGAATGGGTTAAACGAAGTAAAGGACAAATAATTATTACTGGCCATATGGCAGAATATCTTCATTACAAGTTAGCTTTTATTATCTTACTGGCTGTTTCTCTGACAGCTTGCGTTTCTTCTCCTTCCTCAAATTCAACTGTCGACTCTAATGCAGGCCGCTATGATATGGAGAACGATAGCCCCTTATTAGAGCTTATAGACATTAATAGGATTCCAGAAGTCGTTCCAGAACCTGTGAACAGGACAATGGCGGGAAACAGGAGTCCTTATCAGGTTAATGGTCAAAGTTATACAGTGATGGATACTGAAGTCGGTTATCAAGAGAGTGGCAGGGCTTCCTGGTATGGACGAAAATTTCATGGCCACCTAACGTCCAATGGTGAAATCTATGACATGTTTACCTATACAGCAGCGCACAAAAGTTTGCCTATTCCCAGTTTTGCACGAGTGACGAATTTGGACAATGGCGAGAGCGTAATCGTCAGAATTAATGACCGCGGTCCTTTTCACGAAGACAGACTGATTGATTTATCTTATGCTGCCGCTACCAGGCTGGGATATGCGGATATTGGTACTGTCAGGGTGCATGTAGAATCTCTGACTCCCTGGTTGGATCAAGCGAGGCAACAAGCGCCAATTATCGCTTCAAATGATGATATGACTGTAGTTGAGCAAGAGGAAATTGCTGCCGAAAGGCAGCGTATTGAAGAAGATGCCGGGCAAGAATATCTGCAACTTGGGGCCTTTAGTAATCTTGCTAGCGCGGAGAATATTGTGGCAGTCGTAAGTACAATAACTGAACTACCAGCTTTTATCCGCAGTGATAATAATCAAGGGCCGAATAATATTCTACATCGTGTGCGTTTAGGCCCGCTAAATGAGACAATTCAACTTGAAAGTTTAATACAGAAAATTATTGATGCAGGCTTGGGAACACCTTTTCGAGTCAGACAGTAAAAAGACGTGTTATAGACATACAAAAGCCAGATTGATGAGCGACCATATTGCGCGATTATAGAGGATGAACATGCCAGTAAAAATTGATAAACAGCTTATGACTAAAGGTTTTTATTTTAATAATTACTATTTTTTCTGGGCATTATTGTGTGCTCTGCTATTTGTTATTGCTGCTAACACCGGATTGGCGCAACAAGCCAGAATCATTCCAAGAGCTCCTGATATTGCGGCAACATCCTATGTTCTTATGGATGCAACAACAGGTGATATTCTGGTGGAATCCAATGCAGATATTCCTTTAGCTCCAGCCAGCCTCACTAAAATCATGACAGATTATGTTGTGGCGAATGAATTGGAAAACGGCAACATCTCTCTTGATGATGAGGTTTATATCAGCGTAAAAGCCTGGCAAATGGATGGTTCTAAAATGTTTATTCAGGAAGGCACCACTGTTCGTTTGGAAGACCTTATTTATGGCATGGTTGTCCAGTCAGGTAATGATGCCAGTGTTGCTCTAGCCGAGCATATTGCAGGCAGTGAAGACGCCTTTGCTGACATGATGAATCAGCATGCAGCATTGCTGGGCCTCGAAAACTCTTATTTTGTTAATGCGCATGGCATGCCAGCAGATCAGCATGTCATGTCGGCTAGAGATTTAGCGATACTGGCTCAGGCTCTGATTGAACGTTTTCCTGAAAATTATGAAATCTATAGTGTTCCTGAATTCACTTATAACGGTATTCGTCAGCCCAATCGCAATACTCTTTTATTTCAGGATAGAAATGTTGACGGTATGAAAACCGGTTTCACTGACGCCGCAGGCTATTGTCTGGTTGCATCGGCCACTCGAGATGGCATGCGTTTAATTGCTGTGGTAATGGGTACCGATAGTGTCAATGCGCGAGCGATTGAAGCACAAAAATTACTCACTTATGGTTTTCGTTTCTATGAGACCTATGAGCTTTTTACGGGTAATGAAGTATTATCCAGTAGCCAGGTCTGGTCGGGTAAAAGTAATTCTGTTGACATCGGTGTTCAAGAGCAGGTTTTTATTACTATCCCTAATAACAGTGGTGATGAGTTAGTGCGCGATTTGCAAATTGAAGAATCATTAAAAGCACCCATTTCTGCAGGTGATATTCTTGGTCAGATTACTGTTAGCTTTGATGATCAGGTTTATTATCAAGGTGATGTGATTGCCATGGAAACCATTGAAAGAGGCAGTTTGATTAAACGCATTATGGATTGGTTAACACTGTTCTTTATGGCTTTATTCAATTAAGCACTTGTAAGGTTGTTTTGGACAATATACATATAGATGAAGACTCGGTAACAATCGAGTTTCCCTGCGAATATCCAGTTAAGGTGATGGGGAAAAATGTTCCTGAATTCAGTGAGGTGGTCCTTGAGATCATTCGTCGCCATGCTCCTGATTTAAGAGATGAAAATGTCGGTTTTAGACCGAGCCGGAATAATAATTATCTGGCCGTAAATGTCATTATTTATGCTACCGGTACCCAGCAACTTCAGGCCTTGTTTGATGATTTGAAGGCTAGTGGCCTGGTCTACATGGTTTTATAATCTTCGTGAGCATCTCCAAACAGACGCTTGAAACAGAGCACTGCAAGCTACGCTTTCTGGGGATACAACCCTATGAGCTGATTTGGCAACAAATGCTTGAATTCACTCTGAATCGAACGGCTGATACTCCTGATGAGCTATGGCTATTGCAACATGAGCCTGTTTTCACCCTAGGTCAGGCAGGCAAGTTAGAGCATATCCTAAATGCGCATGATATTCCTGTGGTGAAGTCTGATCGTGGAGGGCAGGTGACCTATCATGGTCCTGGGCAATTGATTGTATACCTGCTGATTGATGTGCGCAGAAATAAGCTTGGTATCAGGCAGTTGGTAGACCTGATTGAGAACTCGATTATTTCAGTTTTAGCTGACTATGAAATAGTTGGCAAGACAAGGTCTCGTGCGCCAGGGGTTTATGTCGATGAAAGCAAGATTGCCGCTTTAGGTCTTCGCATTAAACAAGGATGTTCTTATCATGGTCTTAGCTTCAATATTGATATGGACCTAACACCATTTACTTATATAAATCCTTGTGGCTATGCCGGAATGGAAACGACACAGCTTATTGATCTTGTTGAGAGCCCCAATCAAAATTTATTTCAACAAACGCAGGACAAGCTGCTCCATGTTTTACAGGCAAATCTGATATAATCATCGGCTAATCTATAGAGATCGAATTCGGGTTTGATTCTGACTTTTTCCTCATTTGATTCGTACAATACAAAGTAAGGTTTTTTTGAGTGACAACTAAATTGAAAAAAGTCCTCCAAGGCGAAAAATTACGGGGTGCCGATAAGGTTGCGCGGATTCCTGTCAAGGTGATTCCAACGACTGAATTGCCCCGCAAGCCAGATTGGATACGTGTCCGCATGGGATCTTCGGCGAAAGTTGATCACATCAAGAGTACGCTAAGAAAACATAAACTAAGTTCTGTCTGCGAAGAAGCTTCCTGTCCAAATCTGGGGGAGTGCTTTAGTGGCGGTACTGCAACCTTCATGATCCTGGGTGATATTTGTACCAGACGGTGTCCTTTTTGCGATGTGGCACATGGACGCCCAAATCCACCGATGGAAAATGAGCCATTAGAACTGGCAGAAGCCATTGCCGAAATGCAATTAAGTTATGTAGTGGTGACCTCGGTAGATCGTGATGATCTTAGAGATGGCGGTGCTGAGCATTTTTCGCGCTGTATAGCAGAGACTAGACGCTTGAATCCAGGCATAAAAATTGAAGTATTAGTGCCGGACTTTCGAGGTCGTATGGATGTTGCCCTGGCTATTCTTACCGGCACAACACCAGATGTTTTTAATCATAACCTTGAAAGCATTCCTCGACTCTATAAGAAAGTAAGACCAGGTTCTGATTACCAATGGTCATTGAATTTACTTAAAAAATATAAAGAAATGGCGCCTCAAGTGCTTACCAAGTCTGGGATCATGTTAGGGCTTGGTGAGACGAAAGAAGAAGTTATTCAGGTTATGGAAGACATGGCAGCTCACAATATTGATATGGTTACCTTGGGTCAGTATCTCCAGCCGAGCAGAGATCATTTAGCTGTAGAACGTTTTGTACACCCGGATGAGTTTGAAGAGTATGCGCTTATTGGCAAGGAAATGGGATTCAGGCATGTTGCCAGCGGCCCATTAGTTAGATCCTCTTATCATGCAGATAAGCAGGCAGATTTAGGTCAAATCTGATCGATAAGATCCACATTTAATCTCTTAGCAAAATCATCATAAATTATATGAACTATAAGTTTTTTGTTTGTTTGTTTTTTTTATTATCGGCAAATGTGTGGGCGCAGAACGATTCCTCAACCCTAGGCTCAACCAAGACCATTGATATGGTCAAGCTCGATAATGCGCCGGTTATTGACGGCATCCTGGATGATGCTGTGTGGCAGCAGGCGAGGCTTATCAACGACTTTTATCAGACCACTCCCACCGAATTTGCGACTCCTTCTCAACGCACTGAAGTGCGTATTTTTTATACCGAGGATGCCATTTACGTCGGCGCCAAGATGTTTGAAGATGATCCTGATTTAATTACGGCCCAAACACTTGAGCAATATGGAGCTGTCACACAAGAAGATGTTTTTCTATTTTTACTGGATCCTTTTCTAAATCGCCGCAGCGGTTATCGCTTTGCTATTACTCCTAATGGTGTTTGGTGGGATGCTATCTATAGCAGTCCTACCGAAACTGACTCTAACTGGCTCGGAATATGGCAGGGTGAGAGTAATATAACTGAAGATGGCTGGACTACAGAAATGCGCATCCCTTTTCAGACTTTGTCATTTGATCCTGATAATTCAGATTGGGGAATTAATTTTATGCGGATTATCAGACGGAATGATGAACGCGTTTCCTGGATGTCACGTGATAGGCAACAGAATCCTGGCACTTCAGGAGTGGCGACTGGAATAAGTGGTATACAACAGGGAAAGGGGCTGGATATTGTTCCAGGACTCACCTTACGTCGCGATAAAATTTATGCGCCAAGTCCTGGAGCCGGTGTTGAAGATAGTTTTGAACCGACTCTTGACCTATTTTATAAAGTTACACCTTCTTTAAACGCATCATTAACTCTCAACACTGATTTTTCAGCAGCAGAAGTTGATAACCGCCAGGTTAATTTAACGCGCTTTTCCCTGTTTTTTCCGGAAAGAAGAGATTTTTTCCTGCGTGATTCAGATATTTTTGAATTTGGTCAGATTGGAACTTATGGGTTTTCTAATAACTGGGGCACCGGTATCGCAGCGATACCTAATGCTGCTCAACAAAATGCCAGGCCTTTTTTCTCTCGTACCATTGGTCTAAGTGCAAACGGCTCCCCTGTGGACCTGAACGTTGGAGGAAAGCTAAGTGGCAGGGTTGGGAATTTTAATGTTGGCTCATTGTTAATTTCCCAGGATGATGACATCACTACAGGAGTGGATGCGACAGATATTTTTGTTGGTCGAGCCGTGATGAATATTCTGTCTGAATCACAGGTGGGTGTGATGATGACCGATGGTGATCCGCAATCAAACCTGGATAGCACCTTGTATGGCGTAGATTTTCGTTATCGAAATTCCCGCTTGCCTAATAATAAAACCGTGGAACTTAATGCCTGGGTACAAAAAACTGATACCGAGGGAAAACAAGGCGATGATATGGCATATAGCCTCGCGCTAAGTACTCCAAATAGGACTGGCTGGCGCGGTACCGGCATCTATACTCGAGTAGAGCAGAACTTTGATCCAGCCGTGGGCTTTGTTAATCGCACTGGCATACAGGATTATGCACTCGAAGGGGGATATTCTTACCTGATGCCTAGTAGCAGTTATTTTGCCAGTTATAATTTGACCCTTGATGGCTATCGTGCAGAGCTGTTATCAACTGGTGAGTTGAGTTCTCAAGATGTTGGGCTTAGGCTTTCGTTATTTAACAGAAGCCGAGACAGAGTTTTTGCAAGATTGGTTCAAGCCAAGGAAGTGCTGGTGAATGATTTCACAATTTTCAGAGCCTCGGATGGAGCAAGATCTGTTGTTATCCCGAAAGGCAGTTATACATTCAATGAAGCAAGGGCTTTCCTGAATACGGGTGCCCATCGTAAATTGTCTGCTAATTTAAGTGTATGGGCCGGGGAGTTTTATGATGGTGATCATCTGGAATTCCGGTCTGCTCTCACCTGGCGCCCGAATAATCAGCTTGAATTTGGTCTGACTCATAATGAAAATTCAATCGAATTACCTGCAGGTGATTTTAAAGTGCGACAAATCAACTTGCAGGCAAATTTTTCATTAAATACCCGTTGGTCATGGAATAACTTGCTCCAGTACGACAATGTCTCGGAATTAATGGGCTTAAACAGTCGATTGGTTTATATACCTGAAGCTGGCCAACAGGCCATACTGGTGTTTAATTATGGCGCTCAGGATAGAGACAAGGATAATAATTTCACATCGACAAATTCTGATCTGTCTTTAAGAGTGACCTATACCTTTCGATATTAAAATATATTTTAAACGTCAATCCATGGATTGTTTTTACTGAGTTCCCAGCGTCGAACTATATTCTCTTGGGCGCGGGGATGAAAATAACATTCTTCAATGTTCTTGGAGGGTAAGTAATTTAAACCTAGTTCACTTTTTATAAAAAAGGCATTTGTTCCATAACGACTGACACCTATTAATCTATAGCCCCTATTGACGAGTAATTTATTATAAGCAGAGAGTGAGGCTCCATAAAAATTTGGATTATTTGCTAAGGTATTGTCAGGGTTGTTTGCGACAACTTTTGCTTTATCAGGCCCGCAAATTGTTGGGGTTTCGACTATTATGACTCTGGGATCTAAGACTTTGAGAGCGTCAAGTATATAGTAATCAACTGAATCTAAATCAATGCTGAACAAGTCAACAGTTTGGTTAGGATTGTAGGGCTTTATTAAATCATTAATATTTTCAGGAGTAACCATCGGACATTCTAGGTATGGTGGATAGGTTCTAGTATCTGGATGACTACTAAAAAATTGCTTTGCTATATCAATATTTGATTTACTTCCGCCAATTAGTAGACCATGCCAACTGTGATTTATGATGAGATTGGAAGTGTTATTTTCCAAACCATTTCCACAACCAATTTCTAAACACTGTTTATTAGTGGTGCCAATAACTGAAAATATAAACAGTAAGATTCCGTCTTCATCATTTTGGGAGAAAATTCGAAAACCAGTATCGTTTAAATCTGGTAGCTGCTCATTATTTTTTACAAGCATTTGATACTTAAGTTTTAGCGATATTTGGCTAACCACTTCAGTTGCAGGCAGATGAAAAGTTTTTGTTTGAGCCATGAATCCTCTTATTTAGCTAGCAACCATCAATGAATTATCAGACAGACTTATTATTAGAGCAATTAATTGATCCCAGGTATTGAGTTTATTTAAGCCTTTGACAGATTGATCAATTGCCTTTGCATCATTAAGAAAGGCCTGAAGTTCCATTAGGGAGTGCTTGTCCAATGCTGTCGATACCGGAGCCATTCTGTTTCGCCAAACACGATGTTGTTGCAATACACTGCTGATGCTTTGGCCGCTATCTATTTGTTGAGTCATTTTGCAAAGTGATCGGATTTCTCGGCAAATAAAATTTAGAATTTTAAGAGGGTCTTCGCTTTCAGCCTTTAGATGATAAAGAATATTCAAGGCTCTGCCAGTATGACCTGCTAAAGCAGTATCGATTAATGTAAAAACATTAAAACGTGAACTATCGGCTACTGCTCGAGCAACCATGGATGCGTCTAATTCTTTGTTATCAG
Organism: Pseudohongiellaceae bacterium; assembly: GCA_965661005.1. Classification (GTDB taxonomy): domain Bacteria; phylum Pseudomonadota; class Gammaproteobacteria; order Pseudomonadales; family Pseudohongiellaceae; genus UBA5109. The sequence goes on along the minus strand of CBFICB010000005.1, from coordinate 94,903 downwards.
CAAGAATGCTTAACTTATCAATTTCCTGTGCAGTCGCCAGTAAGTTGCCTTCCGTGCGTTGACAAAGAATATCGATGGCTTGTGCATCGGCTGTTAACCCATGACGTTTTAGACGTTGTCTCACCCAACCAGCCAGTTGTTGCGAGCGGATAGGCCAAATCACGACAAAGTAAGCTTCGGCTTCAATTTTTTTAAACCATCTAGTATTAGTTGCAGCCTTTTCGACTTTCGGGCTCGAGATTAGCAAGAGATTATCTTCTGACGGGTTTGTCAGATAAGCATGTAAGGTTTTTTTTCCATTATCATCCAGTTTTGATGAGTTCAGGCGCAGGTCGATTAATTTCTTTTCAGCAAATAAAGACAGATTGTTGCTGGATTCAAGCAGGATATTCCAATCGAAGCCTCCCTGTGCTGTATAGACCTCGCGCTCACTAAAACCCTGTTCCAGAGCAAAATGCCGAACTTCATCACAAGTTTCCTGGACCAGCAGCGTTTCATCTCCTGCAACCCAAATAACCGGCGGGATTCTACTCTTTAATTGTGAAAGAATTTGCTCTGTTTTTACTTGCACAAGCGTCGGTCTTACATGCCTTCGTCATAAAACAAGGAAAAATCGACAACGACATTAGGGTTAATACTGGGCAGTCCGGCGACTTCTCTTAAGGCTTCTACACCCTCAGCCAGTCCGAAAAGTCCGGCACCAATAATAATGGGCTGCGCAGGCTGGATTTCAATTCTAGAATCAGAAACTTTGGTTAGTCGCAGGTCTGTATTTAAGGCTGCACTGATACCATGCAAAGACAAGTTATAGTCATAATTGCTGATCATGCTAGTACCAGCGGCCATATTGGCTAATTCAGAACTGTTGATCTCTATGCTAATACTTGCAGTAGGATATTGTTCAATTTCAAACAAGATATCCCTAACGCGCTGATCACGGATTTCGATAGCAGTATCGACACTCGCAAGATCAATTTCCAAAGAGGCTGTTCCGCTATTACTTATCACGCCACTTAAGTTCGTAAAAGTGTTTACTTCAGAAATAGCGGCGGCTTTGCTGGTGACATAATATAAACTGGAATCAGCGTTATTCAAGTTCCAATCGGCGTTTGCAGATAAACTAATAAGCGCTAAAAGAGGACCGCCGATAAGAAATTTAAGTGATGACTTCATGTTTAACTCCAGTATTTTTTAGTAAGTGTTTTTGATTATGGCAAGGCCTATAACTTAGGGCAATAGGCTTTAAGGAATAGTCAGGTAAAGATTATTGGATGGTTTGCAGCCGCCTCATAATCTGTTCACTTAAAGCCAGGCGTAATTCATCCATAACGATTTCAGCCTCATTGGTTTTTGCAGCAGCATTATTAGGGTCAGCCTCGTATATTTGTTCCACTGAGATAATTTCTCGAGCAATTAGCGACTCACCGTTATTATCAAGCTGCATTGATGCCGTTAGCGTTATTTCATATTCTCCGGCCCGAACATTACGATTGACACTGATGATGCGCTCAATACTTTGCTCATCACCTAAGATAAGATTGTATGCTGATGTGTTCTCAATAATTTCGACACCTGATGCCATAAGCCGGCGTCGTAAAATCTGGGCTAGTTCATTACTGCTGGTATTATAAGAAAGTTGCAGTTGCTGCAGCTCTGGGCTTAATAAAGCGCTGTCATATCCACGTAAGGTAAAGCCACAGCTGCTTAAAAGCATGAGCATTACTATTGTCAGGATATTTTTAATCATTTTAGGCTTATGTTCTTTTTATTAAGCTTATTTAACAGCATCTTAATTGGCGACGATATTTACCAGACGGCCGGGCACTACAATAACCTTACGAATGGTCAGGCCGGCGATGTGTTTTGCGATGCTTGCATCTGCCAGAGCAGCAGCCTCAAGCTCTTGTTTGCTGCTTTCAGTTGGGAGATCCAGTTTAGCACGCAATTTTCCATTGACCTGGGCAACAATAGTAATGGTTGATTGTTCCAGTGCAGATTCATCAAAGTCAGGCCAGGAAGCATCAATGATGGCCTCGGAATTGCCAAGATGTTGCCATAGTACGTGACATAGATGAGGGACGATGGGAGCCAATAACAAAACTATTGCTTCAAGAGCTTCCTGAATAACGGCCTGATCTTGCTCACTACTCTGTGTTCCCTTACCAGTTTGCTCACTAAATTTGTTAACCGCATTGAATAGTTCCATCACTGCGGCAATGGCAGTATTAAAAACCTGTCGACGAGCATAATCATCAGTCACTTTTTTAATGGTACTGTGTGTTTTTAGGCGCAAGCCTTTTTGAGCTTCATTAAGAGTATCAGGGTCTGGTTTTAGGGCCGTCGCGGTAAAAGGTGCAATCAGTTTCCATAAGCGCTTCAAGAAGCGATAAGCACCTTCAACACCACTGTCTGACCATTCCAGGCTTTGGTCAGGTGGGGACGCAAACATCATAAACAAGCGGACGGTATCTGCGCCATACTGTTCGATTAAGCCTTCAGGATCGACAGTATTGCCTTGGGATTTGGACATCTTGCTACCGTCTTTCAAAACCATGCCCTGCGTTAACAGGCGTTTGAAGGGCTCATCTGAATTCACTAATCCTTCATCACGCATCAGCTTATGGAAGAAGCGTGAGTACAGCAGATGCAGTATGGCATGTTCGATACCGCCAATATACTGGTCAACCGGAAGCCAGTAATCCGCCTGCTTATTCAGCATGGCAGAATTTTCATCGCGACAGGCAAAACGGGTGTAATACCATGAAGACTCCATAAAGGTGTCAAAGGTATCAGTTTCTCGCTCAGCCTTGCTCGAACATGAGGGACAGGTAGTTTCATAGAATTCCGGCATCTTTTTAATGGGAGAGCCGCTGCCATCAAATTCCACATCAATTGGCAGGGTTACCGGCAAATCAGATTCAGGTACAGGCACTGAACCACATGACTCACAGGTGATCATTGGGATTGGAGTCCCCCAATAGCGTTGCCGACTTACTCCCCAGTCGCGCAGACGATAATTTACCGTCTTATTGCCAGTCCCTTTAGAGCTAAAAAAGTCGACCAGTTTGTCGAATGCCTGCTCAAAGTTAAGACCATTGTAGTCAGCTGAGTTAATCAGAATACCTTTATCGGTAAAAGCGCCTTTAGTGATATCACATTCCACAGTATCTGCCGGTTCGATAACTTGCTTAATATTCAAGTTATAGGCCTTGGCAAACTCCCAGTCTCGCTGGTCATGTGCCGGTACCGACATTACTGCGCCGGAGCCATATGACATAAGTACAAAGTTCGCTATCCATATTGGCAGCTCTTCGCCAGTTAAGGGGTGTATGGCTTTGAGACCAGTATCAATACCCGTCTTATCCATAGTCGCCAGTTCGGCTTCAGCAACTTTAATATTGTCCTGATCTTTAATGTAAGCAGTGATTTCCGGATTATTCTCAGCTGCAGCTAACGCCAGTGGATGTTGGGCGGCTACTGCAACATAGGTAACGCCCATAATGGTATCCGGGCGAGTGGTGTAAACGCTCATAGGCGCATGACCCGGAACCTCAAAATTAAATTCCAGACCTTCGGAGCGACCAATCCAGTTTTGTTGCATGACGCGAACTTTTTCGGGCCATTCATCCAGCTTGTCTAAATCAGCAAGCAGTTCTTCTGCATAATCCGTTATTTTAATAAACCATTGTGGAATTTTGCGACGCTCTACCAAGGCTCCTGAACGCCAGCCACGACCATCAATGACCTGTTCATTTGCCAGTACTGTTTGATCAATCGGATCCCAGTTTACTTCGGCTTCTTTTTTATAAACCAAGCCTTTTTCAAACAGTTTAATGAAGAACCATTGTTCCCAACGGTAATAATCGGGATGACAGGTGGCAATTTCACGGTCCCAGTCATAGGCATATCCCAGCTGCTGTAACTGTTTACGCATGTAAGTGATATTTTCATAAGTCCACTTTGCAGGAGGCACATTGTTTTTCATGGCAGCATTTTCTGCTGGTAAACCGAAGGCATCCCATCCCATGGGTTGTAAAACATTTTTACCCAGCATGCGTTGAAAACGAGAGATTACATCGCCAATGGTGTAATTACGCACATGGCCCATATGCAAACGACCACTGGGGTAGGGAAACATCGACAGGCAATAGAATTTTTCCTTGCTCGAATCTTCCTTTACAGAAAAGCTTTGTTGTTCATCCCAAAAAAGCTGTGCGGTTTTTTCCACATCCTGATGAAGATATTCTTCATTAATATCTGAATTCACAGTGTTGTTTATGTCTACTGCCATGGTAGTTTAAGTCTTATTTTAGCGCTAAAAAAAGATTGCATAGGATACCTTAGAAGGCATGTTAGCGGTAGCGTCAATTCCATGTATCATTAACGATCAATATTTATGTAAAGGCCAATACAATCTGCAATGAAGACTGATAAAAACAGTAAACATAAGGCGTCTCAGCAAAAACTTAAAGAGAAAGTCGATAAAGGCATAGCCGCAGCAACTGAGCAAGGTGGTGTTTGCATTCTTCTCACTGGCGACGGCAAGGGCAAAAGTAGCTCAGCTTTTGGCATGGTTTTACGCAGTCTTGGTTATGGCCATAAAGTTGGTATAGTGCAATTCATTAAAGGGGAACAGCTATCGGGTGAAGAAATCTTTATTAAAGAAAAATATCCATCTCTTGCCTTTTATCAGATGGGTACCGGCTTCACCTGGGAAACCCAAGACAGGGAAGCTGATATAAAGGCTGCCGTAGCGACCTGGGCTGAGGCTGAAAAACTTTTACAAAATCCAGAAATTAATTTACTTGTCTTAGATGAGTTGACCTATATGCTGGCATTTGATTACTTATCCGAAGATACGATTATTAATGCTATAAAAAACCGACCTAAACAACAGAGTGTTGTCATCACAGGAAGAGGGGGAGGTTCTGCTTTAAGAGAAATAGCCGATACGGTTTCTGAAATTAAAAATGTAAAACATGCCTATGATGCAGGTATTCAGGCTCAAAAAGGAGTGGATTTTTAATCATGCTAAATGCTATCAAACCACCGCCAGACTTTATTAGAGATTTCATCAGGCTTGAATCCTTTGGGGGTATTTTACTTTTTAATGGTACAGGCTTTGAATGCGCAAATTATATTGATCGTTGCTGCCAGTTTAGCCTTGGGTGCAGCCTTGTTGGAAACAGGAGCCGCTGATGCCTTGGCGGCAGGGTTTGTTAGCCTGACCAGGGAAAGTTCAGTAACAATGCAGTTAAGTGGATTAATGCTGTTGATGGCTATTCTAACTAATATTGTTTCAAACAATGCTGCTGCTGTGATTGGCACCCCAATCGCGATAGGAATTGCTAATCAGCTTGGCTTGCCAATGGAACCTTTTGTCCTGGCTGTTTTGTTTGGCGCTAACAAGAGTTATGCCACTCCTATGGCATACAAAACAAACTTACTGGTAATGACAGTTGGAGGCTATACTTTCAGGGATTTTCTTAAAGTCGGTATTCCACTTACCTTGATTATGTGGGTAAGCTTAAGCTGGCTGATTCCGGTCTTTTATCAGGTCTAAGCATTCGCTTTGTTACTAAGACTCACCAGATTACCGATTACCATCAGTAAGCCTCCAAGCAAAAGAGATATTTCAAAATCCTCGGCATATAAAAATACGCCGACTAAAGCAATCAAGGGTAGTCGTAAAAAATCCACAGTAACAACCATGGATACTTCTGCATACTGCATGGCTTTGGACAAGCAATAGTGTGCAGACAGTGCGGTGAAACCAATAATAATCAACCATAACCACTGTTCAGGTGTTGGCCATACCCAGGTTGATAGAGCCAACACAAAACCAATCGGTAATTGAATAAGGCTCATATAAAATAATATTAAAACAGGTGATTCCGATGAGCTTAGTGATTTGGTGCATACCAGCGTAACGGCAAAACAAACTGCAGCGCCGAGCACGATGAAAGAAGCTGCATCAATGACTTCAATACCCGGTTTGGTAATTACAAGAACGCCGAATAATCCCAATAATACTGCGATGAGCTTGCGTGAATTAATTTTTTCACCTAAAACAATTCCAGCAATGATCAACGTCCAGATTGGTGCAGTAAATTCGAGTGCAAATACTTCTGCCAAAGGTAGCAAGCCGATACCTACAAACCAGCCGTACTGACCGGCAAAATGAAAAATATTCCTAATAGAATGCAGTTTTATTTTGTCGGTGTGAATACTAAATTTTTGTTTTGAAAAATATAGTATAAGAGAAATATATACCACACCGATGACGCTTCTGGAAAAAAGACTTTGAAAGATAGATATTTCACCACTGAGCTCTCTAGCACCTACAGCCAATAAACTAAAAGAAGATAAAGAACCTGCTAACCAGGCTAACGCGAGCATAAATAGTATTGTGCGTTATATGGTATTAAGTTTTGGATTAAGGCCATATTGATTTTCGTCAGCCTGGCCGTCTTGAGCCATAAATACCAGCAAAACTATCACACCGATGATGGGAATTAGACTCAGAAGTAGCCACCACCCGGTCCGGTCAGTGTCATGCAGCCTTCGTATTGACACGCCTATGCCCGGGAGAAGTACTGCCAAACTATAAATAGTACTTAGGATAGACTGCAGACCAATGAGGTTTTCGAAAATTGTAAGCACTACTGAAATGATGATGTTAAAAAGAAGAAACATCCAATATTCTTTTCTTTGTGCTCTGCCGTTAAAAACAGCGTACTTTTTTAATACTTCCAAATACCAATTCATAAGAGACCTTCCAATTAGTTTTTTTGCTTAAACAGATTTTATTATTTATTTACCTTAACCTTATATTGCCAAGTTTACATGGAAGCAACAGGAGCTTAACAGTTTATTTTACTTTACATATAACTGAAATTCTTTTTGCCGGAACACGCAGTTGCTCGATTAAATATACTTTAAAAGAATCTTCATAAGGCTGCTCGTCAAGAACTTTTTGCATACATAATATCCATGCTTCCATTTCTTCATGCCCAATGGGTAAATGCTTGTGTGCTGAAGGTATCGCAATACTGCCATAATGTTCTGAGTAAATTTTTGGTCCACCTAGCCAGCCAGATAAAAAATAGCTGAGCTTTTTTCTGGATTCAGTCAGATCTTCAGAATGCATACTCCGAATGACCCTCGCTTCTGGCAGGGCTTCCATAAAGTCATAGAATGAATCAACAAGTTTGGTTAGGCCTGCTAGCTCACCAGCTGCTTTATATGAATTATCTTTAACCCCATATTTTGGACTATCAGAGCTCATAGATCATTGTGTAATTAATAATTGAAAAAAGGCTTTCTTTTGAGTGAATTAGGGCAGATGAAATGCAAAATCACAAGCGTCAATATTCAGTAATCTCCAGCTCATCCATTTCCAGAATGACCCGTAAAAAATTGAAACCTTTAAGAATGATTTCTCCCTTAAAACGATCTTCGCCGTTTGATGAAAATTCAAATTCATATACCCTGCAGAGCTTACGATATTTATCCTCAACTTTTTCAAAACGTAAGCCCTTGAATACCAAGGTCTGGTCCAGCAATTGAACACTTCGTTCCTTGCAATATTTTTTAGCATTCCTAATAGCAAAAGTTTTTTGTTCACTGATACGCCACCAATAGAGCACTAGCAAGACAAAAATAAAGAAAATTATTACATCGTATATATCATACATACTAAGACATCTGCTCGTTCCTACTTTTCATTTTTTTAAGAGCGGCAATGACCGCCAACACAAACAGACTAAAGAATACAATTGGCCAACTGCCCCAATATGAGAAGGGGGTTCTTCCCTGAAAAACAGGAATGGTATTCTCAAGAGTCGCAATTTCGAATTGCCTTGCTTGATCGATAATTTGTCCTTTCTCATCTATAAAAGCAGTTACGCCATTGCTGGTTGCTCTAACCATGTAGCGACCATTTTCCAAGGCTCGCATTGCCGCCATTTGCAGGTGTTGTAAGGGGCCAAAAGATCCACCAAACCAGGTGTCGTTACTGATAGTGACCAAGAAATCAGCCATGTGGGCTTGTTTACGGACGAAATCAGGATACACCACTTCGTAACAAATATAAGAAGCTAACGAAAAGCCGGAGGCTTGCAGAAGAGCTTGATTATCTGGGCCACTTGACAGAGATGACATGGGTAGAGAAAAAATTTGTAATACCGATTCCATAAGGCCTGCGAAAGGCACATATTCTCCAAAGGGAACCAGCTTTTGTTTGTGGTAAGTTCCTGAACCATTGCCAATTGAGGTTATGCTGTTAAAAATTTGGGAATCTTCCCGATACAAAATACCAGTTACAAGGCTGCTATTATTTTGGCGGGCTAATTGATCAAAATATGCCAGTTCGGCCTCGGCACGTTGATATAACAATGGAATTGCAGTTTCCGGCCATATAACAATATCGTTTTCCCAAAGCGTAGCGCTAAGGCCATTATAAAGGTTTAAGCTTTCACCAATGTAGGCAGGGTCAAACTTAAGGTTTTGATCTATATTGGCTTGAACCAGTGCAATGTCTGCACTAAGCCCCTGTTCTTCTTCTACCCAAATAATAGAGCCTAAAATAATGATGCTGATACCAATTAATACCAGTTTTAATTCATAGATTGCTAATTGTCTGGACATCCAAAGTCTTTCTTTTTGCCAAATTAAAAACATTTCATAAAACAAGGCGCTCAATAGCACGACTGCAAAGCTGATGCCGAGTACTCCTAAAACAGGTGCCAGATTAGCCAACAGAGTATTGATATGAGCATAACCAAGGTATAGCCACGGAAAGCCAGTCAGCAGCCAGCTTCTGAGCCATTCAAATAAGACCCAGCAAGCAGCAAAGCCCAGAGCCCGCTGTGTCCCGGCGAAATAGCGTTGATAAACCCAACATTGCAAAGCAAACAGTAATGCTAAAGCACTGACAAAAACAGCAGTAAGGAACGCGGCAAATATCCCTGAAGCATTGCCGTAAACATTAATGCTGACATAGACCCATGAGGCTCCAATGCCAAAAAAACCCAAACCAAAAACCCAGCCAATTATTGCTGCCTGCCGAGCGATAGTTTTTTCAAGTATCAGGAGTAAGACAAAAACTGAAACAATGGCAGCAGGCCAAAAATTAACAGGACTTAAGGATAATGGGGCTATGGCACCTGCAAGCAGAGCAGGCAGATAAAGTTTTGTTAATGCGGTTTTACTCGTGAGCTGGCTCATCACTAGTATCTACTGACAGGCTGGAACTGACTTCAATTAAACGGATTTGTCGGCCATCTGCGTTGAGAATTTTAAAAACATAGGGGCCTATACCAACACGCTCGTTGCGACTCGGGATGTGCCCAAACTGATTCAATAATATGCCACCGATAGTGCCCATTTCTTCACTTGAAAAACTGCTGTGAAAATATTCATTAAATTCATCTACCGGAGTAATGGCTTTGACTATATAACTTTCACCATCAGTGGTTTTAATATAATCCTCATCGTCGATATCATATTCATCTTCAATATCACCTACAATTTGTTCCAGAATATCTTCAATCGTGACAGCCCCAGCCAGACCACCATATTCATCAATCACTATGGCCATGTGGTTGCGATTTTCACGGAACTCCTTAAGTAAAACATTAAGACGTTTATACTCAGGGATAAAGGTTACCGGTCGAACGATATCTTTGATGTTGAACCGTTTGCTACTATTTTTTTCCAATAAAAGGGGTATTAAATCCTTAGCTAACAAAATGCCTATAACGTCGTCACTATTTTCACCAATTACGGGAAAGCGAGAATGAGCAGCTTCAGTGACAATTTGCAGGATTTCTTCAAGAGATGATTTGGTGGTGAGCATGGCGATTTGGGGGCGGGGTATCATGATTTCCCTGACCTGCATATCGGCTACCTGCAAAGCTCCTTCGATAATGCTTAAGGCATCGCCATCAATAATCTGGTCTTCCTGTGCGAGACGCAATTGATCGATAAGGCTTTTTTTATTAACAGTCTTGGCGCCAAAAAAGGTTTTGATTTTATCGATCCAGGAAGAGAGTCCTGAATCGCTGCTAAATTGATCGTCTGCCATTGAAACTAACTTTTCCTTTTTACTTTAAATTTCTTCGTAGGGTTGAGGATAACCCAGTTTCATTAAAATATTACTTTCCAGGTTTTCCATGGTTTTTGCTTCCAGATCATTCTCATGGTCATATCCCAGTAGATGCAGCATGCCGTGTATAGTCATGTGTGCCCAATGTGCCTTTAGGGTCTTGTGCTGTTGTTGCGCTTCATTGATCACTACTTGACTGCATATAACCAGGTCTCCCAATAAGTTCTGCTGTAGTTCTGGCAGAATTTCATCGTAATTGAAAGACAATACATTGGTCGGCCCTTGTTTATTACGAAAATTTTGGTTTAATTCGGCTGATTCATTTTCAGCAACCAAACGAATAGCGAGTTCAATTGTTCGCTCGCTTTGGTCCAATTCTGTAAGTACTGCTTCGCTCCACCCTTCAAATTCTGCTTGGGATGGCACCGCACTTTCACCAGATACGTTCATGAGTTCAATTATCACGCTCATTGACGCGTTCCTGATCATTATTTTCGTTTTGCTTTAGGCTGGATATGCTTTTTTTATCATGCTCATCGTAGGCTTCAACCACTCGCTGCACTATGGGATGGCGTACGACATCTTTAGCATTGAAATACGAAAAACGAATGCCCTCTATATCTGTAAGTATTGAACTAACATGCACCAGACCAGAACGCTCACCTTTAGGTAAATCAATCTGGGTAACATCGCCAGTGATCACGGCAGTCGAGCCAAAGCCAATTCTGGTCAGGAACATTTTCATCTGCGAAGCCGTGGTGTTTTGGCTTTCATCCAGAATAATAAAAGAATTATTAAGTGTTCTGCCACGCATATAGGCTAGTGGCGCAACTTCAATAATATTACGTTCGATTAATTTTGCTACTCGCTCAAAGCCCAGCATTTCATAAAGAGCGTCATAAAGTGGGCGTAAATATGGGTCTACTTTTTGGGCGAGATCTCCCGGTAGAAAACCCAGTTTTTCACCTGCTTCAACGGCTGGGCGCACTAATAAAATTCTACCCACACGGTCATTCACCAGAGCTTCGACGGCACAAGCAACGGCCAAATAAGTTTTGCCCGTGCCGGCAGGACCAATTCCAAAATTTATATCATTACGCATAATGGCGCGCACATATTCATTCTGGTGATGGCTGCGGGGCTTTATTGAACATTTTGGCGTTCTAATAAGCTGTACATCCTGCTCAGGCTGGTCTTCCATTTTTTGTTCTTGCTTATCGATATTGAGATGTTCCTGAATGACCAGGTGAATTTGATCAGGACTTAAACTTTCATCATTATCAGTTAAGAGATAAAGGCCTTCGATGATTTGAGAGGCAATTGCTATAGTTGCTGGATCGCCATACAGGGTGAATAGAGAACCACGATTCTGTATTTTGATGTTTAGTCTTTGTTCAATTTGGTGGATATGCTCATTCAGGCGGCCAGAGAGGCTGGCCAGACGTTGAGGATTCTCAGGTTCTAAGTGTAACCTGCAACTTTGATTATCATTAGTCAAAAGGGGACATTGCCTCCTGTATCACTCGCTTCTGGCCAGTATACCAAGGGTAAATGGGATTGGTATTAAAAATTTATGAATCTACACGCTGAGTGATAGTTCTGGTTTAGACAAGTTGACCACGCAAAGAATTGGGCAATGCGTCAGTGATCTGAACCTGAATGATTTGACCGATAAGATCATGCTGATCAGCACTGAAATTCACTACACGATTATTTTCTGTACGGCCTTGCAATTGACCTGGATCTTTTTTAGAAGGCCCCGTAACTAAAATGGGGACTTCCGTACCTATCATCGCTTCAGAAATGCTGTTTGCGTGTTGTAAAATGCGGGCTTGCAGAATAGCAAGTCTTTGTTTTTTAACACTTTCTTCTGTTTCATCCTTAAGGTCCGCCGCTGGAGTGCCGGGGCGGGCGCTGTAAATAAAACTAAAGGAATGATCGAAGCCAATATCGGCAATCAGGTTCATTGTGTCTTCAAAGTCGCGCTCCGTTTCACCAGGAAAACCTATAATAAAATCTGAAGAAATACTGATATTTGGCCTTATGGCCCGTAATTTACGGATAATCGATTTGTATTCCAGGGCAGTATGATTACGTTTCATCATGGCGAGAATCCGATCTGACCCACTTTGCACCGGCAAATGTAAATGATCGACTAATTCAGGAGTAGTTTCATAGGTGTCAATCAGATTCTGATTGAACTCCATTGGATGTGAGGTGGTATATCGAATACGATCTATGCCATCAATAGCAGAAATATAGGTAATCAAAGTAGCCAGATCAATCAGCTCACCCTCATGGCTGAGACCACGGTAAGAATTTACGTTTTGCCCTAATAAATTGAGTTCGCGAACACCTTGGGAAGCCAGATGAACAGCTTCGGCCAATATGTCATCTAATGGCCGACTGACTTCTTCTCCTCGCGTATAAGGCACCACACAAAATGAGCAATATTTACTGCAACCTTCCTGTATCGTCAGGAATGCTTGGCATTGAGAGGCCGTAGGCTGTGGCAGGCGGTCAAACTTTTCAATTTCAGGGAAGCTGATATCGACTACCGGACTACCTTCTCGTTGGTTCTTGAGTAATCCAGGCAAACGATGCAGGGTTTGTGGTCCAAATACGACATCAACAAAGGGCGCACGCTTACCGATTAGTTCGCCTTCCTGGGATGCGACACAACCACCGACAGCTATTTTCAAAGCAGGGTTTTTATCTTTTAGTTTGTGCCATCGACCTAACTGGTGAAAGACTTTTTCTTGGGCTTTTTCACGAATGGAGCAGGTGTTGAGTAGCAGCACATCTGCATCTTCCGGATTATCAGCAACGACCATTTCATCACTTTCTTTCAGTAGATCAAGCATACGTGCGCTGTCATATTCATTCATCTGACAGCCATGTGTTTTGATGAAAACCTTTTTTGGCATAAACTGTTTTTGGATAGATATATTTAAGGGGCAGGCATTATAGCGATAAGGCCTTGAAAAGGCGATGCTTATCCCCATCTATTAGAGTGTAACTTATATTGTTATACGGTTGAGATATTATAACTATTACCTGATAGAGAACTGAGAGATTTATGGCGACTTCCACAAAGGCTAAAGAAATTTTCAAAATCACCTTCCACAATAAAGGAGAGGTCTATGAAGTGTTTGCTGAGCAGGTCTATCAGAGTGATTTATGGGGCTTCATTGAAATTGAAGATTTTATTTTCGGTGAACGCTCTCAAGTAGTAGTAGACCCTACAGAGGAAAAACTTAAAACTGAATTTAATGGCGTTAAACGCAGTTTTATTCCTGTGCAGGCTATCATTCGCATTGATCAGGTTGAAAAAGAAGGGGTGGCGAAGATTTCCAATGGAGATAATATTGCACCGTTCCCCTCGATAATTTCTCCGCCGGAAAAACAGAGCCACTAAGGTCTGACAACATTTGTTTTTTGTTTGCCTAAAATTATTTTTCAGAAGCTTATTCTAAAGAAAAGTGAACTTCTTATTAGATATTTACTTAAAAAGAAAGCAAAACTGTTAACAGTTATTGATCTTATAGATCCATATTCATAAAAGACAGAACACAATCATCTGATTAAAATTAAGAGGAAGAAAGAATGCCAATGCAAGAGACAGTACCAAATGTAGTATTCAAAACTCGTGTTCGTGACGAGAGTGTAGATGGGCCAAATCCTTATCGCTGGCAGGACACAACCAGTGGTGACATCTTTGCTGGCAAAAAAGTAGTTGTGTTTTCTTTGCCTGGCGCATTTACTCCAACCTGTTCTTCAAATCATTTGCCACGATACGAAGAACTTTATGAAGAGTTTAAATCGGAAGGAGTTGATGATATTTATTGTATTTCTGTCAACGATGCATTTGTAATGTTCCAGTGGTCAAAACAAGTTGGCGCAAAAAATGTCAAAATGCTGCCCGATGGCAATGGTGAATTTACACGTAAAATGGGCATGCTGGTTGATAAGAGTAATCTCGGATTTGGCCTGCGTTCGTGGCGTTATTCCATGCTGGTTAACGATGGTAAAATTGAAAAAGCATTCATTGAGCCTGAGTTTGGCGACAATTGCCCTGTTGATCCATTTGAAGTGTCTGATGCCGACACAATGCTTGCTTACCTTAAAGGCACTGAATCTGATGGAGTCTCTAAACCATTAAGAGAATTTGTCGGATAATACTCAAAATACCTCAATTACCCAGTCTTATTTTTGCTAAAATCTGCTGATGAGTTTCAATTCATCAACAGATGCGTCAGCCAACAAGACTGGCTCCCTTTTTGCTTACCCGAAATATTGGGCTGAGTGCTACGGTAATGCACCCTATCTACCCATGTCCAGAGAGGGGATGGATGCCTTGGGCTGGGACTCCTGTGACATTATTATCGTGACAGGAGATGCCTACGTTGATCATCCAAGTTTCGGCATGGCTGTAATTGGTCGCTTTCTGGAATCCCAGGGTTTTCGTGTCGGTATAATTGCGCAACCTCGATGGCAAAACCCTGATGATTTTATGGCGCTGGGTAAGCCCAATCTCTGCTTTGGTATTACCGCAGGAAATATGGATTCAATGATCAATCGTTATACGGCTGATCTCAGAATGCGTCATGATGATGCTTATACTCCCAACGATGAAGGCGGCAAACGCCCTGATAGAGCAGTAATAGTTTATGCTCAAAAATGCCGTGAAGCTTATAAAGATGTTCCTCAGGTAATAGGGGGCATTGAAGCCAGTCTTCGGCGTATTGCCCAGTATGATTATTGGAGCGACAAAGTACGTAAATCAGTTCTGATTGATTCTGGCGCTGATATTCTTTTATTTGGAAACGCTGAGCGAGCAATGGCTGAAGTCGCCCATGGTTTAGCTAAAGGTCTCGGTATCAATGACATGAGAGATATTCGTGGCACAGCAGTACTTGTTGATAGCGTTCCGACAGGTTGGACTGAAATAGATTCAACTCGAATCGATTGGCCCAGCAAGATCGATAAGATGCCAAACCCTTATGAATATGTTCAACAAAAAGAAACGCCGACAGAGGCTGGCGACGAGGGAAAAAACAAGCAACAAGCTGTAACGATTATTCCTCTGCCTTTGCAGGGGAAACATGAGTTAGATATTGAAAATACCTATGTCAGGCTACCTTCTTTTGAAAAAGTAAGTAATGACCCTGTACTTTATGCACATGCCTCAAGAGTATTGCATCAGGAAGCTAGTCCGCATAATGGCAGGGTCTTGGTTCAAAAACACGGGAATAAAGAAATTTGGGTTAATCGCCCGCCCTTACCTTTAAGCACAGAAGAAATAGATGAAGTGTTTGATTTGCCTTATCAGCGACGACCACACCCGTCGTATGGTGACGCAAAAATTCCAGCCTATGACATGATAAAAACCTCAGTCAATATTATGCGAGGCTGTTTTGGTGGTTGCAGTTTTTGCTCCATTACTGAGCATGAAGGTAGAGTTATTCAAAGTCGTTCCGAGCAGTCGATATTAAAAGAGATTATGAAAATAAAAGAACAAGTCCCAGGCTTTACAGGGGTTATTTCTGATTTAGGTGGGCCCACAGCTAATATGTATGGGCTTAATTGTACGAGTAAAGAAATTGAAAAACGCTGTCGTCGACTCTCCTGTGTATACCCAAGCATTTGCAAACATTTAAAAACAGATCATAAACAAACGACACAGCTTTATCGTAAAGCGCGTGAGATAAAAGGTATTAAAAAAATTCTGATAGCGTCAGGTTTGCGTTACGACCTGGCATTAAGAGATAAAGAATACATTAAAGAATTGGTGACTCATCATGTTGGCGGTTATTTAAAGATCGCTCCAGAACACAGTGAAGATGCTCCTTTGCAGCAAATGATGAAACCGACCATTGCTCACTATGAAGATTTTAAGAAGTTATTTGAACAATTCTCAATAGAAGCAGGAAAGAAGCAATATTTAATACCTTATTTTATTGCGGCACATCCAGGTTCACGTGATGAAGACATGTTGCAACTGGCGCTCTGGTTAAAGCTGAATAAATTCAAACCGGATCAAGTTCAAACTTTTTATCCATCACCAATGGCTTTAGCTACTGCGATGTATCATTCTGAGCATAACCCTCTAAAGAAACTTCGCTATAAAAATGAAAAGCTTGAAATTCCCAAAGAGCTAGATCAAAGACGCTTACAAAAAGCCTTTTTACGGTATCACGATGAAGCGAATTGGCCGGTTTTACGAGAAGCTCTGACTAGAATGGGAAGGCAAGATTTAATTGGGACGGGACAGAATCACTTGGTGCCACCCGCTAAAAAGGGCAGTAAGCATGCTTATAATCGAGGGAAAGATTCTTTACCAGCAAAAAAACGGCAAAGAAGATATTAAATAATAGTTGTGAAATAGCTCTCTTTATTTTGTTGATGTTGATTTAATATTACTCACATTCTAGTTTGTACTGAAAGGGTGTGAAAATGGTAAAGCAATCAAAGGCTCCAGCTATAGAAAGACGAGTATTACCCCGCTGTTCAATTTATACCTCTGTAGATTTATTAATTAATTCTCAGGGGACTGAAATGCAGTTCCAAACAAAGAGCTCAAATATTTCATTACGCGGCATTGAACTGGCGTGTAATGATGAGCTGATACAAGCAATCCTTGCCCAAAAAACTTATCCGCATCTTTGTAAAATTAGCTTTAAACTTCCCGGCTATGAGAAAGCATTTGAGATTCATACTCAGGTAGTAACTCATCGCCGACTTTCACAACATAATTATCAGCTTGTGTTGCTGTTCATCAATATGAGTAAGGCTGTAGAAGGAAAGTTGTTAAATGAATTAGCTTCTTTTCGCGTGATGACAACTCATAACGAAACAAGAACCGCTTTAGCAGTATAAATATTAGCTGTTTTTAAATTTTCAGGCTTACTCTGCAGTAAAGTTTTCGCTTTTTCTCAGCAAGTTGTTGGTCGCCAGTTGAACTTCAAAAAGAAATAATAACAGCGCCAAGACTAACCATATCAGTGCCAGCACAAACATGCTGATGATCAAAAATGCGATATCCAAATTCCAGTAATCCCCAATAAACAGTGAAGCCACGACAATACAAACCATTAAACCCGAAGCAGTGCACATGGCTATTGACCAATTAATTAACTTTGAGCGATGACGTAATATTTCATATTCAGTCTTGGTAAGAATCTTTACTTCACCTTCTTCTAAACTGACAATTTTGCTCTCCAGAACTCTACCTCGGTCTACTATTCTGCCAAGGCGACCAGACATAACGTTAAGAAAGCCGGCTATGCCAGCTAATAAAAATACTGGAGCAACGGCTATCTGGATGATTTCTGCAATTGCTGTTATGGAAGATTCCATTGATATTCCTAAAGAAGCATTGTTATCTTAAAATAGAATTAAGAAATGCTTAGCCATCCTCAATCATCTCCTTCAAAACCTTGGCTGCTATCCCAAAACTTTTTATTCTGGATTGATGGTCATAAATATGACTTGCTAACACTAATTCGTCGACTTGTGTTCTTTCAATAAAGTTTTTAAACCAGATGTGAATGCTTTCTTCATTACCTATTGCTGATTCACGTAACATATGACGTGCTTCTGCAATTTCATTGGGGCTTACATCTATTTCAAAATTTGCTGTTGGTGCTTTTAAAGGTCCAGGGTTTCCCCTTCGCAGCGTTGCAACATGCAATAATATCGAGTTCATCAATGCTTCTGCTTCTTCATCTGTGTCTGCCGCAAATACATTTACCGCGGCGGCGGCATAGGGTGCCGAATGTTGCTTGGAGGGTTTGAAATTTTCACGATAAATAGACAGTGCCTGATCAAGTAAATCTGGCGCAAAGTGTGAAGCAAAAATATAGGGCTGGCCAAGTGCTGCAGCTAATTGAGCGCCGAACAAACTGGATCCAAGTAGCCAAATGGGCACCTTTAAACCTTGACCAGGTATAGCCTGTATCCCTTGGTCATTACCCCCTTCAAAGAAGGACATTAGCTCTAAAACATCCTGAGGAAAGTCATTGGCAGCCCGCATGATATCCCGGCGCAGTGCTCGCATAGTCATTCCATCAGTTCCCGGCGCTCTGCCAAGGCCGAGGTCTACTCTGTCAGGAAATAATGATGCAAGCGTGCCATATTGTTCAGCAATGATTAAAGGCGCATGGTTTGGCAGCATTACTCCAGCGGCCCCGACCCGTATAGTTTCAGTTCCGGCAGCCACATAGCACAGTGCAACTGATGTGGCGGCACTGGCAATCCCTTTCATATTATGATGCTCTGCCATCCAGAATCTTTTATAGCCCTGTTGCTCAGCATGCTGAGCAAGGTCCCGGGAATTTAATAGGGATTGTCGGGCAGTGCCACCTTCAATGATTGGCGCGAGGTCGAGAAGAGAGAAAAATTTCATTTATTTCTTTAAAAAAAGTCGAATAGCCATTGGAGATTGAATAAGTTACGAAGGCTATTCTAACAGAATGCTAATGACGGGTATGTACAGGAAAATACATTAAATATGTTGTTGTTGCTTGTTGCAGATGCTGTAGTCATTGACATGGCGGGGCTATGGCATAAGATTGTCATAAAGCAAAACTTTCTTGCATGGATAATAGCTTAAGCAATTATTGATGTGAGGATAGTGTGATGGAAATGAAGTTAAAATCTAAAAAGATTAAAGAATTGCGTAACAAAAAACTGTGGTCCCAAGAAGAGTTGGCGGCAGCGAGCAGCTTAAGTTTACGAACAATCCAAAGAATCGAGAAAGATGGCATTAGTTCTGTAGAATCACTAAAAGCACTAGCCTCAGTACTGGAAGTCAAGGCTGAAGATATTACCGTAAACGAAAAAAACTCCGATTATCAGCATACCCAAATAGGCTGGACATTGTTGACGGTTTTAGCCTGTGTTTTGTTTATCGATATATATATTCCGGCACCACCATATTTTGCCTTCGTTATCATTATAATTGCTATTGCCGTCTCGTGTTTGACCGTAAGTGTTAATGATACTGAACTAGTCTGGTATTTTGGCCCCAGAATTTTTAAAAAAAGTAAGCCTATTGGTGAAATTGCATCCTGTGAAAAAGTGCAAAACAAATGGTGGTGGGGTTGGGGTATACGGCTGCGACCCATAGCAGGTTACTGGCTTTACAATGTTTCAGGCCTAGAAGCTGTAGAAATAACCTTGAAGAGTGGCAATAAATTTCGCCTTGGCACAGATGAACCTGACTTTCTTTATCAGGCGATCAATAATGCTATTCAAGCCAATGATGACTAGCTTAGAGACTTGCTGCAGAAATTGGATATTCCTTAATCCAACTCGCCAAGCAGTCAATCCAATCGTTATTGCTATTCAAGCATGGGATGTAAGTTAGATTTTCACCCCCAGCGGCAAGAAAAGTTTCACGTCCCTGCATATCAATTTCTTCCAGTGTTTCCAGGCAGTCTGTGACAAATGCCGGGCAAAGAACCAGAATATTCTTCTTGCCTTCGCGGGCAAGCTTTTCTAGCGTTTGTTCTGTGCTAGGTTCCAGCCATTTGGCTCGCCCCAGTCTTGACTGGTAAGCCACAGTATATTGATCTGCACTTAAGCCGGTTTTTTGAACGAAACATTCTGTCGTTCGAAGTACTTGATGGCGATAACAGGTAGCATGAGCATGAGCAGGGGAAGGTGAAGATAGTGAACAGCAGGTTTCACTTTTTAAGCAATGATTCCCGGTAGGGTCAGCAACAGTCAGATGTGATTCGGGTAAGCCATGATAGCTAAATAAGATATGATCGAAGTCTTCGGACAGTGCTGCTTTAGCTGAATTGACCAGAGCATCAATATAAGCCGGGTTGTCATAAAAGGGTGATAATGTCAGAAGTTTGACCGCCAAATTATTTTCGCTTATTACACGTTCCGCTTCCTTGATGGATGTAGTAACAGTGCTATCAGCATAGTGCGGATAAAGGGGTATGAATAAAATTTCATCAATGTTTTCGATATTGGCAAGCTGTTTTATTTGCGACTCAATTGAGGGTTGGCCATAACGCATGGCAATAGCAGCAGGAATATCCAGCCTGGGCTTTAATGCATTGAGTAATTCATGTGAGCGGTGAACGAGGGGTGAACCATCATCAGTCCATACCGAACGATAAGCTTCAGCACTAGCATGGGGGCGCTTTGGCAGTACAAACAGATTAACGATTAAAGCGCGCAGTAGCCAAGGCAATTGGATAACATAGGGGTCCATTAAAAATTGTTTTAAATATTTTCTAACCTCTGGGACTTCTGGTGCATCAGGGGATCCGAGGTTGGCCAATAAGACTGCTCTGTTACTCATTGTATAAAGCTCTCTTTATTTCTCTTTGTCAGGCGACTTTGTTTTAATCATGTGCATTGTAGCCTTTTTTATTACGGAAGTTTTATGGAAAACGGATCAGCACACCCTTTTGCACGCTTAAGTCCGGATATGGTGATTGATGCTGTTGAAAGCAGTGGCCTGATTTCAGATGCCAGAGTATTTGCATTAAACTCCTATGAAAATCGTGTTTATCAGGTCGGTATTGAGGCAGCTGAGCCCATTATCGTGAAATTTTATCGACCTCAGCGCTGGTCAAACGCCCAAATCCTTGAAGAGCACGAATACAGTCTGGAATTAGCCGACCTGGAAATTCCTATTGTTCCTCCGATACAGAATGCTGATGGAAAAACACTTCTAGAGTATGAGGGTTTTCGTTTTGCTATTTTTGAACGTAAAGGTGGGCATCCTCCTGAGTTTGATAATTTAGATAACTTGTTGGTCATGGGAAGGGTTCTTGGGCGCATGCATCAGGTGGGCAGCATGCGAGACTTTCAAACCCGCAACACCTTAAGCATAGAATTATTTGCTGAAAAAAATGTAAGTTTTCTTCTCGAACATGATTTTTTACCAGTAGATTTAATTAAGGCATATGAGTCACTGGTACAAGATTTAATTACACGAATGTATGCCATAAAAAAAGAAAGCAGAGAGGCAAAATTAATTCGTACACATGGCGATTGTCATATAGGCAATGTATTGTGGCGTGACGACACGCCTCATTTTGTGGATCTTGATGATTGTATGATGGCTCCGGCAATTCAGGATATGTGGATGTTGATGTCTGGCTCTAGAGAGCAACGTTTGCAACAACTGGCGGAAATCGTCGATGGCTATAATGAGTTTTATCATTTTAATCCAAGTGAATTAACTTTAATTGAAACTTACCGAACCTTGCGCTTAATGAATTATAGTGCCTGGCTGGCTCGGCGTTGGGATGATCCAGCATTTCCTCTTAGTTTTCCCTGGTTTAATACTGAAAATTATTGGGCAGGACATATTTTGGAGCTCAGGGAGCAACTATCAGCATTGGATGAAGCACCCCTGGTAATTTATTGATCCCAGACTGTAAGCACTTAAGCTAAGTCTGTCAGATTATTGTCTTGCTGAATCAGGGCCAGGAATTGTTGGACATGTGGCTGGCTAAGATTTAAATTCCAGCTTAGTTATATTCATTTCATTTAAAAAATAATATACAGCGGAGCAAATGATGATAAGAAAGTCCCTGATGACCCTAATGTTTTTTGGAAGCTTGTTCTCTTTTAGTTTTGTTGCCGTGTTATCGGCACAGGCTGAAACAATAGCAGTAATTGGCACTGGGAACGTTGGGTCTGCACTTGGGCAACGTTTCACAGAAATTGGTCATACAGTTATTTATGGCTCACGCAGTCCCATGCGAGAAGATGTACAAAGCCTGGTGTTATTGTCTGGACCTAATGCAAGCGCTGCTACGCCTCTGGAAGCGGCACAGCAGGCAAACATCATCGTTCTAGCGGTGCCTTGGGATGTTGTTGAAGAGGTCGTAGGGGGATTGGGTGATTTGACAGGACGCCTTATCATTGATCCGACAAACCCCCGCGTTATAGCCGACGATGGACTTCGTGATTTCGCTTTTCATGACTCAAATGCTGAGCGAATTAAAGCGCTGGCACCAGAGGCTTTTGTTGTGAAGGCTTTTGGCTCGCTTGGGGACTACACCATGCTTGAACCAGAACTCGCCGGCGGTCCAGTTAGTGTTCCACTAGCAGGCGATGATGCCAATGCAAAAAGCACAGTTGCAGAATTGATCTCCAATATGGGTTTATACCCTGTTGATATTGGGCCATTACGATATGCTCATATAATTGAAGCGCTTCATTATCTACGCTACAACGCCGGGGTTTTTAATGGAGCCCGAATTAATTTTTATTTACCTGCTGATGAAGCCGACCCGACTGCTCAATAATGCTGGTCGTTAACAGGTATTGTCTATGCTTCAGATGATTGGGCTTGATACAGTTAAAAACCAGGCCGGCACTACTTATCAGTGAGCTTTTTTACTCGATTGCTACGCTTTTGCTGGCCTTGGTGATGAAGGGGAACTCATTTTTATAATCTTGTAATTGTTCGAAATTTATTGAATCGAGCGCTTTGTTCCGTAATGTATGAATGAGTTTTAATGTTCTAAAACTATCAAACCAGTTATGCATATGTCTGCTAAAACCTGACTGACTAGAGCTGTGTTGCTGAGCGTGCAATATAGCTTTTTCTACTCCAATTTCAATCAGCGATTGTTGTAATAATTTATCCTTTAACAGATGTTCAAGTTCATTGCCTTTCCATAATAAGGGCAGAACCTCTAGCCACTTTTTCAAATATAAAAAGCACTGAGGGTGATAATAAAGATATTCATTTTTAGGCTCATTTAGCTCATTTATTTTGTTAATGGCCTGGCCGGTGCCGAAAGGAACGCGCTTGGAAGACCGGCCAGAAAGCCTGATAAGCGGTTTCGATAATATGTTTATTGCACCAATTTTTTTAATTTTGTTGAGTAAGTAGAAATCCTCACCTGCAGAGCGTTTAGGGAAGCCTCTGGCCAGTGCATAATACTTATGATGCAAAAGTAAAGTGCTACCAACTGTATGAAAGGCATATGGTGAAGCCGCCCATTCCAAAGCCTCTACATAATAATAAAGTGAGAATTCATAAAGTTGCAGGCTAAGCTGAGATTTATCTCGTGGGTTGTTTTTATGTTTAAAAGGGTACAGCGCTGCGGCTGTTTCATTGTTTAATTTTAGACTTGCCTCAAAGTAATCAGAGGGTAAATCAACATCTGCATCTGTATTGTGAATCCATGGCGACAGAATTTTTTTATCATGAATCAATTGGCAGGCAAGATCACAGATTATTTTTCGAGCGAGGCCGACCCCTTGGTGGTCTGGAATAGCATAGTTTTCAAGTAATAATAGGTGGGAGCCGGTATTTCCTAATACTCTTAGCTCGCAGAATTCACTGAGACTTTGCTGTAATAAAAATTGCTGCTTGACTAAATTGGCAAGTGTTTGAGTGCGTAATAATGCATCTGAGCTGCTAGCAGATACAGGACAATTTAGTATTAAAATAGCCAGTAAGTTGTTTTCCTGACTTAATCTTTCTAATAAGAGCGTCAGCGTATCTGTTTCATCAAACGCTGGGATGCAGACGACCGCGTGCCATTGATAATCTAGATCTTTAACGAGTTCGATTTCACTTTCGGCATAGTGTTGAAGATATTTGCCGATCGACATTTTTGTTTTAGCTCACTTGCATGGCAGGTGTATCAATAGATTTTTTATCAGAAAACAAAGATTTGAAATCTTCCAGAATGACATAAAGGCAAGGAATCAATAACAAAGTAATAATAGTGGCAAATAAAATACCAAAGGCTAAAGAAGCGGCCATGGGTATCAGATAACGAGCCTGAAGGCTGGTTTCCAGCATAATGGGTAATAGTCCGATAAAAGTAGTGATTGATGTTAGCAGGATGGCCCTAAATCTGGCTGTACCGGCGTTCATGACGGATTCAACTAATGATGTTTTTTCTTTAGAGCGATTAATAAAATCAAGCAAGATGATACTGTCATTAACTACCACGCCAGATAAAGCAATGATGCCAAGAAAAGATAGAAAATTAAGAGGCATACCAATAATGAAATGACCCACTGTTGCGCCAACCGCGCCAAAAGGGATAACACCCAT
The DNA here is from genome assembly GCA_965661005.1 of Pseudohongiellaceae bacterium. GTDB lineage: Bacteria > Pseudomonadota > Gammaproteobacteria > Pseudomonadales > Pseudohongiellaceae > UBA5109. The sequence goes on along the minus strand of CBFICB010000005.1, from coordinate 70,739 downwards.
GATTATGAGAGGCTGCATATAAGAGCGTAAAGGTACGGCGAGCAGGGCATAAATACCAAATAACGCAAAGATCGTACCTCGAATCATATCGGTCACCAGATCGCCGGTTACCGATAAGCCTCCATCAGTTTGCTGACTGACACTTGGATATCGAGCGAACAATTGGGGAAAGAAATTGTTTTCTAGATCTCTAGCCACTTCCGCCGGTTCTACCATGCTTTCGATAATATCTGCATTGATAGCGACGGAGCGTTGTCCATTAACTCGGTTGATCCGCGCATAACCTTTTTCCATTTGAAAATCTGCAACAGAAGTAAAGGGGACAGTTTCTCCCTGAATAGTTCTGATATACATATTTTCCAAATCGCTAATTGATACGCGTTCAGATTCTGGATAGCGCACCATGACTTTTAATTCATCATCTCCGCGTTGAAGACGTTGTGCCTCTGCGCCAAAAAATGCACTACGGACTTGCGATGAAATATCGTTTAGATTTAGTCCCATTACTTCGGCTCGAGGCTTAATTTGTAAACGTAATTCATCTTTATTGCTGACAGCGCCATTCGTGATATTGATGAGGCCTGCATAAGTATGTAAATGAGCTTCAAGTTCTATAGCTGCGGCTGTCAGCTCATCAGGATTCTCGCTAACCAGTTGATAAGAAATTGCACTACCACCAAAGCCGTCAGAACTATTAAAAACAATATTTTTCATACCGGGCATAAGGCCCACATAATTACGCATGTATTCTGTAATGAGATCAAGGTCTACTTGGCCCGCAACATCCTTATCCAGTTCTAAAACTGCCACTCCTGATGCACTACCTGTACCAATAATCAAAAGATGATCCAGAACTTCAGAAGATATTCCCCCTGTCTCTGCATCCATAAATTCGAATTGGCCATTCAGAGCTAAGGCTGATTCTTCTAATTTAGTCATGACATTGTTGGTTTGTTGTTCCGGGCTACCTTCAACCATGGTGACATCAATTTGAATAAAATCACTTGGAATTTCAGGCAGGAAAACCACTCTCAGAATACCGCCGGCAACTATACCAACAGTTAAAATTAGCATGCCTATGAATGAGGCCAGAGTGACATATCGGTTTTTAATGCAGCTTTCTAAAAAGGGCTTGTAATATTTTAAAACGAACTTGTTTAGTCCCTTGTTAGTAGCTTCCTGCAGGCGATGAAACCAACCGCCATGATTGGGCTTGCCAAAATGAACGAGGTGAGAAGGAAGGATGAGCTTGGATTCAACCAGTGAGAAAATCAGGCAAAGAATAACAACTCCACCAATGGCTGCTGTAAAGGCTGAAATTATGCCGCTAATCATCATCAAGGGAAGAAAGGCGACAATGGTTGTCAGGACGCCAAAGGTTGCTGGCTTGGCGACACGATTTGCACCGTGTACTACGCTATCAATACTGTGACCATACTTGGTCATACTGTGATGAGCACTTTCTCCTATAATTATGGCATCGTCGACAACAATCCCTAAGACCATAATAAAACCAAACAAGCTCATCATGTTGAGACTGATATCAAGACTAGGCATCAAGGCAAGTGCACCTAAAAAACAAACCGGAATGCCTATAATTACCCAAAAAGCCAATCTAACTTCCAAAAAGATAGTCAGCAATAAAAAGACCAAAAAAGCACCCATCAGCATATTTTCGGTCATCATAGTAAGTCTGTCTTGCAGGTAGAAAGAGATATCAGCCCACACATCCATGCTGATACCAGCAGGGAGTGATTGACGGCGGTCTTCAACAAAGTTTCTTATGGTTTCCGTGACAGCCAGGACGTTTTGATCGCTCAGTGTCTGAATGGCCAGTTCAATGGCTGGTTTGCCATCAAAGCGTGCATAGTTTTCGGTATCTTCAAAGCCATCGACAACCGTAGCAATATCCCCAATGGTTAAGATGGTGCCATCACTAGTAGTTATTAAAACAATCTGGCTGAAATCCTGGTAATTATAGGCAAGGGCCTGGGTTCGCAGGGCAATCTCTCCGCCTGAGGTTTCAATTGAGCCAGCAGGTAAATCTAAAGAAGAAAACCGAATTCGCTGTGCAATATCATCTAGCGTCAGGCCATATTTAAGTAAGGTGTTTTCTGAGACTTCGATAGTAATTTCATAAGATCTAACGCCGTCTATACGTACCGAGTTAATGTCAGGGAGCTCCAATAACTCATTTCGAATACTCTGTGCCAGTTCTTTATGACTGGCCAGATCCATGTCCCCATATATTGCAAGACGAATCGCATCCTGTCGGTTAATAATCCTTGAAACTCTAGGGGGTTCTGCCTGTACTGGAAAAGTCTGAATTGAATCAATATTAACTTTGACGTCATTTAGAACTTCATTGATGTCATAAGTCTCATCAATTTCCAGGTTGACAGTTCCTGCTCCTTCATTGGCAACGGATCGAATAAAGTCTATGCCATCGACACTTTCCAGAGCGCTTTCGATAGGTATTACAATACCTGATTCAACATCGGCCGGTGAAGCTCCCGGCAATGCTACAGTGACTTGAATGACAGGAATGACCAGGTCAGGAATTGCTTTTTTGGTTATGGTGTAAACAGAAAAAGTACCTGCGATTATGATGATGAGCATCATGAGGTTTGCGGCCACATGGTTATGAGCAAACCAGGCGATTAGACCCTTCTGTTCTTCAACTTGTCCCATTAGTATCTTTCCACTAGTTTTGAATGCTTATTCGTTAGCAACAATTAATTAACCAAATTAATCAGCGCTGGCTGAATCTGAGTTTGTACTAATGTGCTATTTAATGGATTTTCCATACGAGTCAGCACGACCTGATCACCGGCTTCCAGGCCTCCCCCTATATAGACTTCATCACCATTACTGGTTATTACTTCAACCGTTCTTGAGCGAAGTCGGTTTTCCTGATCAGCCACCCAGACGAGATCATTAGCCTGTAAGGTGTGTCGTGGCAGAACCACTACATCTTCCAGTAATTGGCCTTGAATCTCAGCATTGACATAGGTACCTATGCGCAGGGGTTCCTCATGCTCAGTGTTGTATAGATTGTAGGGGTCACTGACTTGAACAACGCTAAATAAGACTCTGGTGAGGGGGTCGAAAACGCCTTCTGTGCGACTGAGATGACCAGTCCAGTGAAAATTTCTGTCACCGATTTCGCTTACTAGTTCTACTTCCGGTCCAGAGTTATAGTAATCATTGTCACTACTGAATTCCTGAATACTGGAAGGCAGGTTGAGGTATTGGATTTTATTTTCAGTTATCGGCAGTCTTACTTCGGCGTAATCGATAGCAAATATTTCTGCAATCGCTGAACCTGTACTAACAAATTGGCCTATGTCGGTACTTTTGGCGGAAACCAGCCCGTCATAAGGCGCAATAATTGAGGTCTTGGCTAAATCGGCCTGGGATTTTTCCAGATCAGTTTCAGCGGATGCAAGACGAGCTTCAGCTTCTTCCAGTTGAGGTTTGCGCAGGTACAGGTCTCTGGCTCGGATTTGGCTGCGTTGTTGTTCTGACATTCTGTCCCACTCACGCTGAGCAACGTCAGCTTGACCACGTTCCTGCTCCAGCAAGCTGCGAGCAGTTGCAACTGAAGCTGCATCCCGGCTAACTGCCGCACGGTAATTTTGGTCATCCAGTTTTAATAGAACATCACCGGCGCGAAAAAATCCGCCAGCAACAAAAGCAGGGGAGACTTCAATAACACGGCCAGAGACTTCAGAAACAATGTTGGTTCGCGTACGAGGTTCAACAGTTCCTTGAGAAGAGACTGTAATATAGGTGTCGCGAATCTGGGGAATAATGACTTCTACCAGAATGCTTGCTTCAGTCAGTTCTTCCTGCGCAGGCTGCTCTCGATTGGCAACAAGTGCCACAGTGAGGCCAATTGAAGCAGCTATAATGATAATAGGTAGGAGTATTCGTCGAAGCATATTATTTTAGTCGTCCATAATTTGAAAAAGGTTTGTTTCAGTTCTGCATATTATATGCCAAAAGTAATAAAACACTTAAAAATCAGAACTTGGACAGCGTTTAGCTTACTCGTACAGGGGTTTTACGGCAAATACTAAAGAGGCTTTTGAGGCTTTAGTGTAAGGCGGGTCTGTCAGGTAAATGCTGGACAATATTGGCTTCTATATCCAACAGCTCAACAAGTCGGCTAGGTATTTTAGCTGGATCGCAATGCTGCTCTGCCAACGATAAAAATAGCTGATAATGCTGGTTTTCAGATTCGGTAATGGAATTATAAAAAGTCTTCAATGGCCCGTCTGGTAAGGCATTAGCTATCATTCCGAAACGTTCGGCACCGCGTGCTTCAACAATGCTGGCTATTAATAATCGATCCAGCAAGTAAGCTTCACTTCCCTGATCCATAGCTTTATGCAGCTGATTGACATAAGGATCTTTTTCATCTGCTCCTGACTGTAATCCTCTGCTAATGAGTAAATCCATTACATCTCGAAAGTGGCTGAGTTCTTCAATAGCCAGGTCGAGCATGGCTTTAACGAGTATGGGTTTATCAGGGTAGTGAGAGATCATTGAAATCGCAATACCAGAAGCTTTTTTCTCACAGCTGGCATGATCAACCAGAAACTGGTCGAAATCACCAAGCACAGTCTTCAGCCAAGACTGGGAGCTGTTGTACTTTAACTTGAAATCAGTCAATGACCTAAACAGCCTGAGGCTGTGAAAGTGAAGAAAAATCGTTTAACAAGGACTTCCAGCTTTTACGCTGCTTACGTAAAAGAATTTTTAATTCCTTATAGCGTTGTTGGATGTGAGCTGTATCCATTTCTTGGAGTTTATCCTGGAGTAGCTTGGATTCTTTTTCATACCACTGTTGCCGCAGTTCAGCCCAATGGTTCAGGGTTTGCAGCAGAGTATGATATTCCGACTCAAGTCGCTTGCGCCAAAGGGCAGGTTCGATCAGTTTTTCACATCTGGCCATTGCGCGTCGATATTGCACATCCAAACGAGTTTTTTCCTGGCGCCAGCTGGAACAGGCTCGCAAATCGGAAGTAAGTTTTAGCCAGGAACAGGCTTTAATGAACCATTTTGTCGGATCATAGTGATACCACTTGACCCCATTTCTATAATCCCAGGCAAAGGTATGATGATAGTTGTGATAACCCTCACCATAAGTTAAGAGCGCAATAAAACTGTTATCACGGGCCGTCTGATTGGGGTCATATTGACGCGAGCCCCAGATGTGCGCCGCTGAATTAATCAGATAGGTGAAGTGTTGGCTTAAGACCAGACGTAGGAAACCAAGTAACAATAAGGCTCCCCAAATATCTCCATTGATATAACCCAGTAAAATAGGCAGGCCTATATTCATGAGTAATGTTAAGGGCAAGTAATATTTTTTTTGCCAGACTAATATGGGTTCTTTAAATAAATCATCAACATTACTCAGGTCATCCTTGACGCTTTCATATTCACGGATCATCCAGCCAAAATGGGAGTACCAGAAACCGAGTCCCGCGGAATAAGGATCCTTGTCATTATCATCCACATATAAGTGGTGACGACGATGGTCTGAGGCCCAAACAATGCAATGATTTTGTAGAGCGCAGGCGCCACCTAGAGCAAACAGAACCTTCAGAATTGGATGTGCTTTATAAGCTTTATGTGACCAAAGTCTATGGTAACCTGCTGTAATCGACATTTCACAAAAGCTGATCAGAATAAAAAACCATACCCATTCAAATAAATCATAACCATAAGTAAAACCATACCAAGGTACGAGGATTACAGCGATAATTGGGGGTAGGCCCAGAACCAGTAGGTTAGTCCATATAATAGGTGGTTTATTGGAAGAAGACTGCATGTTTACCTTAAAGTCGTGGTTTAATTCTATATAGCGATTATTAAACAAAAATCACTTAAGAGTAAAATTCAAATGGATAAATTGCTAATGAATCATTTTACAAATTTTATAAAGAGAGCTTATGCAAGATGAATTAATAGAGCTACAAAGTAAACTTAGTTTTCAGGAACAGACCATCTTTGAGTTAAACGAAGCACTGATTAGCCAGCAGCAGCAAATTGATGCTCTGCAACTTCAGATTAAATTGCTTGAAGACAGGCTTGCTGAAGTTGAAGAACAAGCATCTCCATTAACAGCTCAGGGTCTGCATGAAAAGCCGCCGCATTATTAATCTTTAAAAAAAGACAGCGGCGAATGATGCTTACTCAGATACTCTGTTCATTTAAGTAAGCTCATTTAATAGTACTGACATCTTCAGCCTGCAGGCCTTTGTCGCCATTAGTCACAGCGAATTCAACTTTGTCACCTTCTTGCAGGATTCGATGCCCCTTTCCAACGATAGAGCGAAAATGAACAAAAATATCCTCGCCACTCTCTCTGGTGACAAAACCGTAGCCTTTACTAGCGCTAAACCATTTTACAGAACCAACCTCTTTAGGGCCGAGATCTTTTTTACGTTTTCTGCTGCGTTTTTGCTTTTTTGTTGAGGGTTCAGAACGCGGACGAACGATCCAAAAGGTTGTTAGACAGCCACTGATTAAGGCGATGCAAAAATAAGCGATTATCGCAGGGAATAAGCTGTCAAAATTAATAAGGTAAGCCAATAAACTAAGAACTGCAGCAACAATAAATGAAGCAATAAAGATTTTAATATTCATAAGTAACCGTGTTTTTATTATAAAAATGTAATTGCTAAAAAAAGATTGCGGTGCCGAAAATTAAAAAAAGATTTAACAAATTGGTTAACTAAAAGTGCACCGAAATCGCGCAAGGATAATAACATTAATATTGGAGTAGGTTAAAGTTCCATAAGGACTATATGCTAGAATATAACTGACTTCTATGGATCATGCGCCATTTAAAGCCATGCTTTAAATTCGGCGGATGCTGCAGGTCAAATCTAAAGTCATGCCGGAGCCAGTTAGATGCCAAAAGCCAGTGAATTGAAGAAAGGTACTGTTGTCGAGATAAATGGGGTGCCTCATGCCGTTAAGCAGCTTGAAGCTAAAAGCCCATCCTCACGCGGCGCCTCGACTATATACAAGGTTCGATTCACGAATTTGTTAACGAAACAAAAACTCGACGAATCCTTTAAAGGTGATGATATCTTGCAAGAGGCCGATTGTATGCGGGTGCCGATACAGTTTTCATACCAGGATGGCGATAACACTGTATTTATGAATACAGAAGATTATTCACAGTATGAAGTTAAGGCTAATGAATTAGAAGATCAGCTTGGCTATATAGCAGAAGACACAGAAGGTATGGTGGCTTTATTGATGGATGGTAAATTGCTTAGTGTTGAATTGCCTCAATCAGTAAATATGGAAATTATTGAAACACCACCGGCAATCAAAGGTGCTTCAGCTTCAGCCAGAACGAAACCGGCAAAATTAAGCAGCGGTATTGAAGTGCAGGTACCGGAATATCTGGAGCAGGGCGAAATAATAAAAGTGAATACTTCCACCGGTAAATTTATGTCCCGCGCTTAGCTACTACACTTGCTAATACTTCGTTGAAAGAAAAATTTATTTCGGTTGCTTAAAGCCTTGTATGCGTCCTTATAAATTTTTACTTTCGCTTTGTCCAAGCTGCATTCGTGACGCTAAGATTAAAACAGAGTAAACAGCCTTTCTCAGCAATTTAGATGAATTTTTCCTTGGTGTTTTCTGGAAAAAGGGAGCACTGTTTGAGCTGCGTAGCAGCGATTTCCGCAGCGCCAGAAAATAATAAGAAAAGGTCGAAGACTGAGAAAGACTGTCTAATCTGTTTGTAAAATAAAAAAACAGGCTAAAGGTTTTGAATTTTAACCAGTTGGTCTTTTAATTGATGCAATGAATTTTCAGCTTTCTCGAGTTTTTCTTTTTCCTTATTGACGACTTCTTTCGGCGCATTAGCGACAAACTTTTCATTACCCAGTTTGCCAGACAGTTTTTTAATCTCTGTTTCGAGCTTGCCGATTTCCTTGTTGAGTCGTTCTATTTCTGCTTCCAAATCGATTAAGCCTGCCATGGGGACAAGCACTTCCATATCGCCAACCAACTGGGTGGATGCAAGTGGAGCGTCTTCAGGATTATCTAGCCAGCTAATGGAATCAAGCTTGGCCAGTTTAATAAGGAATTGGGTGTTGGATTCAAGATATGTTCTGTCTGTTTCTTTGCCTTTAGTGAGAATAACGGGTATCGCTTTAGCCGGAGAAATATTCATTTCGCCTCTGATATTCCTGATTGCCACAATGACGCCTTTAACCCATTCTATTTCTGCATCAACCTCGGCATCGACCACAGAAAGTTCTTGCCTTGGATAAGGCTGTAACATGATAGATTCGCCCTGAATATTCAGCATAGGAGCGACCTTTTGCCAAATTTCTTCAGTGATAAAAGGCAGAAAGGGATGTGCCAGTCGAAGACTTTGTTCAAGAATATTCAACAAGGTAAATCGTGTTGCGTTCTTCTGCTCATTAGATGCCTTATCGTCCCAGAGAACCGGCTTGGATAGCTCCAAATACCAGTCACAATATTCATTCCAGAAGAAATCATAAATTGCCTGACTAACCAGGTCGAAGCGATAAGTCTCCATGCCTAGTTCCACTTTTTCCAAGGTCTTTTGAAAGCAGGATTGAATCCAAATGTCAGCTTGGGAGAAGTCCTCAATTTTATCGGGTTTGGTCGGAATCTGTTCCTCAGTATTCATGAAGACATAGCGTGATGCATTCCATATTTTGTTACAGAAATTTCGATATCCTTCTATACGTCCCATATCAAAATTGATATCTCGACCTGTACTGGCCAAAGAATAAAATGTATAGCGCAAGGCATCAGTGCCATGGGCAGCAATACCCTCGGGGAAATTTTTGCGAGTGGCTTTTTCAATTTTTTGAGCTAACTGCGGTTGCATCATGCTGTCAGTCTGCTTAGCCAATAGCGCGTCGAGTTCTATGCCGTCTATGAGGTCGATAGGGTCGAGAATATTGCCCTTGGATTTCGACATCTTTTGACCTTCGCTGTCACGGATTAGCCCAGTGATGTAGATCTTCCGAAAGGGTATTTGACCTGTAAATTTCAAGGTCATCATAATCATGCGAGCGACCCAGAAGAAGATAATATCGAAACCAGTGACCAGCACGTCAGTGGGATGAAAGGTTTTTAATTCTTCAGTGTCTTCCGGCCAGCCTAGAGTTGAAAAGGTCCATAAAGCAGAGGAAAACCAGGTATCCAGAACATCAGGGTCCTGAGTCAGTTCAAGGTCTGTGCTTAAGTTATATTTTTCACGCACTAAAGCTTCATTATGCCCGACAAAGATATTGCCCTCATTGTCATACCAGGCTGGAATGCGATGCCCCCACCAAAGCTGACGACTAATGCACCAGTCCTGAATATCACGCATCCATGAAAAATAAGTGTTTTCCCAGTTTTTAGGAACGAATTCAATGTCTCCATTTTCGACAGCTGCAATGGCAGGTTTGGCTAGTTCCTCGATCGCCACATACCATTGGTTAGTCAGAAAAGGCTCTATAACGACGCCGCTGCGATCACCTCGAGGGACCTTTAGTAAATGTGGTTCAATTTTTTCCAGTAAGCCAGATGCTTCCATGTCCGCTACGATTTGTTTGCGGGCTTCAAAACGATCCATGCCCTGATAAGCAGGAGGAGCATTTTCATTAATCGCAGCATCATAAGTAAGGATGTTAATTAATGGTAGGTCATGACGTTTGCCAATTTCATTATCATTATAGTCATGAGCTGGGGTGATTTTTACACAGCCGGTACCAAATTCGGGATCAACATAATCATCGGCAATAATGGGTATTTTTCGATCACATAATGGTAATTCGACCCGCTTTCCGATCAAGGCTTTGTATCTTTCATCCTCCGGATGCACAGCTAAGGCAGTATCACCCAGCATGGTTTCAGGTCGTGTTGTTGCAATAACAATATGGTCTTTTCCTTCAGCGGTTAAATCACCATTGGCCAAGGGGTAACGGAAATACCAGAAGGAGCCATTTTCTTCTTCACTGATGACTTCAAGATCAGAAATTGCTGTATGAAGTTTGGGGTCCCAATTAACCAGGCGGTTACCTCGATAGATTAGTCCTTCGTCATACAGGCGAATGAACACTTCCTCAACGGCGGCTGAAAGCCCTTCATCCATAGTGAAGCGTTCACGTTCCCAATCAACTGAAACACCTAAGCGTCGCATTTGCCGAGTGATGGTGTCACCAGATTCCTGTTTCCAATCCCAGACTTTTTCAACAAATTTTTCGCGGCCCAAATCATGCTTGCTAAGCCCCTTGGCCTGAAGTTGTCTCTCGACCACCATCTGAGTTGCAATGCCGGCATGGTCTGTTCCAACTTGCCAAAGAGTGTTTTTTCCCTGCATGCGCTGGTATCGAGTCATGGCATCCATAATGGATTGCTGAAAACCATGCCCCATGTGCAAGCTACCGGTGACATTTGGAGGAGGGATCATGATGCAGTAAGCATCGCCTTGACCAGAAGGTGTGAAATAACCTCGTTCTTCCCAGGTGTTATACCAGGAGGCTTCGATTTTCTGAGGTTGGTAGGTTTTATCCATTGCTGCTTACTGCTATTGAGAAAGCCGCACATTATAGCGGGTTGTAGTGGGTAGCCCAAGCTTATAAGCGAGTTAGATTTACAACTTGCTGCAGAAGATAGTCATTATGTAAACTTTGATGCTGCTAAAAATAATAAGCTTATGAATAACATTTGGAGCCTTGTTCTGCGATCTATAGGTATGCAAAGGTGTAAACCCTATTCTGCTTAAGAGAGTTGCAATAGTGAAGGGGAAATCCAGCTGGCTAACTTTTTAAAAGAATTTTATACTTCGCACACATTTTCAAACTATTTAAAAACAGTTGGGAGTAAAGCAGTCAATGCAGGAAAATAATGCAAACAAGAAAAATATTGGGTTAGGAATAGTGCTCGTCTGTCTGGCTTGCTTGGCTATCCCGATCGCGAATGCCCAGTCAGATGCGGCGATTTTAGCATCCGTTCGTGCCTGTCAGAGTGTAACCGGACTTTCTGAGCGGCTTGCTTGTTACGATCGAGTCTTGCCTCCAGGTACAGCAACAGTTGGAACAGTTGGAACGACTCCAGCAGTCCCAACACCTAGAGCAACAGAAACAGTTAGTAATGCTAACTCTGGAGCTTCACGAGAGCGGGAGCTCGAAGCGACAGTTGCTGAACTTGAAGAACAGCTAGAGCTTGAACAGATAGGGACAGTCCCTATAGCCCATATTGTTGAAGTTCAAAGACCCAGCGTGCGTACATCCAGATTAATTGCAGATGATGGCAGGGTTTTCGTTGAGTCAATCACAACATCAATAATCAATTGGCCTGATACGCCCTTTGATGTTGAAGTTAACAGAAGCATTACTGGTACCTATACCATTAGAGCGATTGGGTCCGATGGCGATAGAGGTTTGGGCCGAGGTTATCGAGTAGCTCTCGAAAGGTAGTTTCAACAAAATCTGAGCATTAAAATACTTTAGTGAAGTGTTTGATCTTAATTATTTAGAAAAAGTGCCTTAATATAAACACTGAATTTTGGCAATTGGTTTGATTGGCATAATTTAGAGACTTAACTTCTTAATCTTTTCAGAATTAATTGTATTTTAAATACTCAGATTATTTTTATGACCAGTTTGCAGTTAATAAAAGATTTGTAAACTGCGTATTCAGTTATTTAAGTCTTCAGTTAAAGAAGCAACTGTTTCGGCAGAAAGCTCAATCCTTTCTATAGGCATGTTTAGGTGGTCACATCCTGCACTTAGCAATTGATTCTGCTTTAAAGCCTTAATCATTTCCTGGCTGAATTCAAAGCGCATAAAATGCACACTGGATGTTTTGTCATCATTTTCCCGGTCTAAATCTTCATCAGCAATGGCATAGATTTTTTCAAAACCTTCAACCTGAAGCCAAACCTGATCTTCTACTCCAATAAGTCTGGAGAGCTCAACTTTACGGAGTTCAACGTCATCATATTCCAGCATGAATGTAGCTTTTAAATTACTGCCATTCGGGATAAGCGGATTGTAGGCATCCAGTTCATCCTGAATACCTTCTGCTTCAAACACTTTTTCAATGCGCAGCATTTCCTGAATTTGGTAACGAATTGTCAGTTCGTCTTCAAAATATAATCGTGCATGCTCATTTAAGCTGACGTTTCGGTTTTTTTTATGGTTGATGACTTGAGCCTTAAACTCTTGTCGCCTGGAAGAGTATTCTTCCAGGGATAGTAAATCTTTTCGGGTTAGCGTCATTTTTTGTTCCTTAGAATGTATTTATAGCGAATAAGCCATTCGAAGCAGTGTTATAGGGTGCTCTGGCTTATCGACGGTTTCAGATAAATTGGCAATATGGTTGGCAGCCATAGGACAGTCAGAAATAAAGTGATCAGGGTTTTTAGCATCAACTTTTTTAACCACGGGACGAGCAATTTTCACAGCATGATCATGCGATTCTACTTTTACGGCGTATGTTCCGTCATGGCCAGAGCAGCGTTCTTCAGCGTTGATTGTTGTTCCAGGGACCATGTTTAGAATATCGCGAGCTTTAATCCCTATGTTTTGCACACGTAGATGACATGCCACTTGGTAAGAAACATCACCCAGTTCATTTTTGAAATCAGTTTTGAAGGCGCCTTCTTTATGGCGAAGATGTAAATATTCAAAAGGATCAAAAAAAGCTTTTTGAACTTTTAATACGCCTGGATCATCTGGAAATAATAAAGGCAATTCTTGCTTGTACATTAATACACAAGACGGAACAGGAGCGATTAGGTCATAGCCTTCATCGACTAATTTTGCTAGAACAGGAATATTGGCTTCCTTTGCCTTAGCAACTGAATCGAGGTCTCCAAGTTCTAGTTTTGGCATGCCGCAGCATTGTTCCTTAGGCACCAATTTAATCGCTATATCATTGTGCTGAAAAACCTTATAGAAATCTTCGCCAAGCTCAGGGCTGTTGTAATTACCGTAGCAGGTAGCATAAAACGCAACTTTACCTGTTGTGCGTCCAAGCGCTTTGCTATCAATTGACTGATCAAGATTTTGAACACGTTTGCGCAGTGTGTTGGAATGGTATTTGGGTACCGGCGCCTGATGGTGAACGCCTGCAGTTTTCTCTAATATTTTTCGAAAAGTTTTATTGGAGTTCAGGGTGTTAACCGTAACATCGACTAATGGAATTGTTGCCATCTTGCCGACGCGGTTTGTATCAGAAAGCATTTTATTTCGAAAAGAAGTGCCTTCGTTTTTGAATTCGACAGCCTTGGCCCTAAGCATCAAATGTGGAAAGTCTATATTCCATTCATGTGGAGGAACATAGGGACACTTCGACATGTAGCACATGTCACACAAATAGCACTGGTCGACTACCTTTTTGTAATCAGCCTTATCTACACCATCAACTTCAAAAGTGTCTGACTCGTCTACTAAATCAAATAAAGTAGGGAAGGCATTACACAAGCTTACACAACGACGACAGCCATGACAGATATCAAAGACCCGCTCAAGTTCTTGATTAAGATTTTCTTTGTCCCAAAAGCTATCTGACTTCCAATCAATAGGATGCCGTGTGGGGGCTTCAAGGCTACCTTCTTTTGTGGTGATTGAGTTGCTCATGTGTAAGACCTGAAGAGTAGTTTAAATACCGAATGTTGAGAGCCTACAGTCTCTCAACATACAGTAAATATTTTAAGCGTTTATTTTAAGCATCTAAGTTATCTAATGCTTTTTGGAAACGGTTGGCGTGACTTCTTTCAGCTTTGGCCAGGGTTTCAAACCAGTCTGCAATTTCATCATGCCCTTCATCGCGGGCTGATTTTGCCATGCCAGGATACATGTCAGTGTATTCATGTGTTTCACCAGCAATAGCTGCTTTCAGGTTGTCTGAAGTACCACCAATTGGGAGTCCGGTTGCAGGATCACCCACTTCTTCCAAATACTCTAGATGGCCATGAGCGTGACCCGTCTCACCTTCAGCCGTTGAACGGAATACTGTTGCAACATCGTTGTAGCCTTCAACATCAGCTTTAGAGGCGAAATAAAGATAACGACGATTGGCTTGGGATTCCCCAGCAAAAGCGTCTTTCAAGTTTTGTTCTGTTTTGCTTCCTTTTAGTGACATAGTTTTGTCCCCTATTGTTTTGAAAGTTTATTTTCAGTTGGTTTAAGGCAATGGAGAAGTATCTCCATACCCAGTTAATGGTTAATCCAAGAACTTGCCTGATTATGCATGATCAGTTTATTATCTGTCCAATGGATAAAATTATAATTACTAATCGATTTTAACGATGGCTAATTTACCCACTTTAAAGCAGTTAAAGTACCTCTGCGCTGTGGCGGACCTTAAACATTTTAGTCAAGCAGCCAAGGCTTGTTTTGTTTCACAATCCACACTCAGTGCAGGTATCAGTGAGCTGGAACAAAGTTTAGGAGTCACCCTAATCGATCGAAGCCAAAAGCAGGTCAGCCTCACGGCTATTGGTCGTGATGTCAGAAAAAGGGCTTTAAGCATCCTAACCGAGGCGGATGATTTGGTTGCTGTGGCAGAATCAGCCCATGAACCCTTTTCTACTGAAATGCGTTTGGGTGTGATTCCTACAATTGCGCCATTTCTGCTACCTGATATTCTGAAATCGCTGAGGAAGCGCCATCCCAAATTCAAGCTGTATATTCGTGAAGACCAAAGTGGAAATTTACTGAGGGATCTTGTGGCTGGAGAGCTGGATCTTTTGCTGTTAGCACTGCCATATCCTGCTGAAGGGGTGACGAATATGCATCTGTTCTATGATGAGCTCTTACTGGCTTGTAATAAAGGCAGTGAATATTCTCGAAATCAAAAATTAACGACCAAGGTGTTGAAAGATACAGATCTTCTATTGTTGGAAGAAGGCCATTGTTTGCGGGACCATGTTTTGGAAGCCTGCGAATTAAATAACAGCGACATCAAGGTGCCTTATTATGCGACCAGTTTGAATACAGTTATTCAAATGGTTGCAAATGATATAGGCATTAGCATTCTGCCTAAAATGGCTGTTGATGCTCAAATATTACGTGGAACGAATATCGAAACACATCCCTTTGTGGATAAACAAGTTCAGCGTTCTATAGGCTTGATGTGGAGGAACCGGTCTCCTCGCCAGGCTGAATTTACTCAGGTAGGCGAATTAATAACTGAATGTATGGCGTGTAATCCTTAGCCTATTTTTCTGTAGAGTAAATATTAGGTCTATAACAGGGCCGCCTTTAACACTTATATTTTGGTTATATCGGCCAGATAAACTTGTATTGCTAAATTATCAGTTTCATAATGACTTAAAAAGTATCAGTACAAAAAATGCAGGCAACTATTTTCTGGCGAGTGTACCTATGACAAGAATGATAAAAAACTTATGCGGTCTTCGATTTTTTAAGCTCTATACTGGTTTCTCCTTTGGCTCTTTTCAAAACAATCCATTGCAGTTGATTCTTTTTTGTTTTGGCGTTTTGCTTACTTTATCTGCGAATGCTCAAGGAACGCGCCTACTCCGGCAGCCTTCTATCAGCGATACTCATATTGCCTTTATTTATGGTGGCGATCTTTGGGTGAGTGAATTAGGTCAGACACAGGCCGTCCGAATTACAAGCACCGCTGCCATTGAGAGTGATCCACATTTCTCTCCAGACGGTCAAACAATTGCTTTTACTTCCAACCGAGCGGGTACGCCTAGTGTATATACTGTTTCAGTTAATGGCGGTTCGGTCACTCGACTTACCTGGCACCCGTCACCGGTTATAACCCGTGGCTGGACTCCTGATGGGGAACATGTGTTGTATGCCTCTAGCAGAGACTCAGCACCGATAGCATTTAATCGTCTATGGACCGTATCAGTTGAGGGTGGGGCGCCCAGGTTATTAACTGCGCAATGGAGTCATAACGGATCATTTTCACCAGAAGGTGATCAGATTGTTATAGACAGGATGACTCGGCGTGATGTCGAATGGCGTGCTTATCGGGGTGGTCAAAATACTCCATTAGTGATACTTGATCTGGAGAACGAATCTGAAATTCAATTGCCACATGATTCATCAATAGATATTGAACCAATCTGGATAGGCGATAATATTTATTTCCTTTCAGATCGTGATTGGACATCTAACATTTGGTCTTACTCTATTGAAAATGAGACTTTGAGTCAGCTAACGGAATTTTCAGATAACGATATCAAGCAACTTTCAGGCAATGACCGTTTATTGACCTTTGAACATAATGGATTTCTCTATACTTTGAATACTGCGTCAAATGATATTAACCAGCTGGAGATTAATGTTAGTGGTGATTTTCCCTGGGCTGAAACCAAGTTTGAGAATGTCAGTGAAAGTGCAGAATCTGCATCCTTATCCCCAACCGGCATAAGAGCCATCATGGCAGCCAGGGGTGAGGTGTTCACTGTGCCAGTTGAAAACGGGGACACGCGCAATATTACCCAAAGTTCAGGTGCCGCTGATCGTGCACCCATATGGTCGCCACTGGGAGATAAAATTGCATGGTTTTCTGATAATAACGGCGAATATTATCGATTGATGCTGGCAAACCAAGACGGCAGGTCAGAGCTTCAAAGCATTTCTATCGGTGAGTCTCTTATGGCCTGGGAGCCAACCTGGTCTCCTGATGGACAATTGATAGCCTTTGTTGATGATGATGTCAGAATTAGAGTAGTTGATCTGGAAGGTAATGACATTTCGACCGTTGATGTTGGTGGCACAAATATAGAAAGAGGCTTTAACGGTTTAACCTGGTCGCCTGATTCCAACTGGCTTGCCTATTCAAAAACTGCCAACAATGAATTCAGGCAAATCATGGTTTGGTCGCGAGAAGATAATGAAGTGAGCTCTTTAACAAATGTCTTTGCAGACTCTTTTTCTCCTTCCTGGGACAGGAATGGCAAGCATTTGTATTTCCTGGCTAGCACTGATGTGGCTTTGGGTTCTAGCTGGGCCAGTACAAGTGCTATAGGCGCTCAAGCACTTTATGCGGCATATATTATTAATCTGGATGAAGAAACGAATTCTCCGTTTGAGCCCCTAAGTGATGAAGAAGCAATTTTAGATTCAAATGCACAAGGGGCTTCAGAAGAAGATTCTGAAGAGCAAGCTGTAAGAGTCGTTATCGACATGGACAATATTGAGCGCAGAATACAGGCTTTGCCTATGCCTGAAAGAAACTACAGGATGACAGTGAGTGGGCCATCCGGATCGGTTTTTATCGCTGAACAATCCGCTAATGGGCCCTACTTGACTCTGCAAAAGTTTTCTTTGGAAGCAAGAGAGGCTCAGGCATTTGTAGAGGGTGTAAGCAGCGCAACAGTGTCGGCTGATGGTAATAAATTATTAGTTAAAAAAGGGCCTGTCTGGCAAGTTTTAGAAGCCGATCAAGCAAGTGGTTATATGGGTGACAATGCCAATAGTGCTGTCAATCTTCAAGTGAATCTAACAATGCGCCTCGACAGAGAAGCGGAATGGAAGCAGATGTTTGAGGAAGCCTGGCGCTATGAGAGAGATTACTTTTATGACCCCAACATGCATGGGCGTGACTGGAACGATGTCTATAGTCGGTATGCGCCTTTAGTTCCATATATTAAGCATCGCTCTGATCTTAGCTATATTCTTGACCAGGTTAATGGTGAAATGTCTGTTGGCCATAGTTTTGTTTTCGGTGGGGATTATCCAGAAGTTGAAGACTCAAGTGTTGGCTTATTGGGTGCCGATTTGATCCCTTCAAGAAACCATTGGCTGATTGAACGCATTTATACCACTGAAAGCTGGAACCCGGGACTGACAGGGCCTCTAGATCAACCCGGGGTAAATATTCAAGAGGGTTATTATTTAGTTGGGGTTAATGGCAGGGAATTAACAGCCGATGAAAATCCCTATGCCTTTTTGGAAGGTACAGCTGAAATGCAAACGGTCTTACATATCAATAATTCGCCAGATTTTGATGATGCCTGGCAAGAGACTATTGTTCCGATCAGAAATGAGAACTCTCTCAGACAACGTGCCTGGGTTGAAGATAACCGGCGCAGGGTAGATGAGCTTTCTGATGGCAAGCTAGGCTATATTTGGGTGCCCAATACAAGTACGCCAGGTTTTGTTTCATTTAACCGTTACTTTTTCGCGCAACAGGATAAAGCCGGTGCGGTGATTGATGAGAGATATAACGGTGGAGGCCAACTAGACGATTACATGGTTGATCTTATGAGTCGTAGTTTAAGAGTGAGTATTTCTAATGAGGTTCCAAATGGACGTCCAATCAGACTGCCTGCCGGAATTCTTGGACCAAAAATATTAATGGTAAATGAAATGTCGATGTCTGGTGGCGATTTCTTTCCCTGGATTTTCAGACAGCAGCAAATTGGCCCTTTATTAGGTCAGCGCACTTGGGGT
The DNA here is from genome assembly GCA_965661005.1 of Pseudohongiellaceae bacterium. Lineage (GTDB taxonomy): Bacteria > Pseudomonadota > Gammaproteobacteria > Pseudomonadales > Pseudohongiellaceae > UBA5109. Next base: position 52,290 of record CBFICB010000005.1, on the reverse strand, counting down.
GGTTTGGTTAAATCGTCTGTGCATTACAGCCTGGTCGACGGCGGGGCTTTAACAGCACCTGACAATGCAGTTTTTGATCCGGTAGCGAATCAGTGGGTCGCTGAAAATGAGGGTATCACTCCGGACATTGAAGTTTATCAAGATGCTCAATCGCTAAATAATAATGAAGACCCTCAACTCGAAAGAGCTGTTACAGAAGTTCTGCGCATGCTTGAAGAACAAGGTGAAATAAATATTGCGCCACCGCCTTTTTCTACACCAGCGCTTCAATAGCTTGATTCTTGACTAATTAAATGCTGCTTTTAGCTCGTTAGCCTATAGAATTAATCTATTACTACTGCGTGACTGCCAGTCGTGTGACGATTTCATGATAGGCACGAACGAAACGATAAAGCTCCTGCTCCAAAATACGTTCCTGGTCACTGTGAGCACCAAAGCCCAGGGGCCCGTCTTCACGATCAATGCCTGGTCCCACACCGTAACAACTCACGCCCTTAGCCCGCACGTAACTCATGTCTGTGGCGCCGGTACTCATTCTAGGGATAATTGGCACGTTATAGTGTTCCTCATAAACCTGTTCAATTACCTGGAAAGCTTCAGTATCCAGCTGTACTGATGCGCTTGGCCTTACCAGTGCATCATCCCAGCTTACTTCGATGGCCGGGTCATTTATTACAGCGGAAATTTCATCAAGGAAGCTATCAAAGTCCTGTTCTGGCAATAAGCGAACATCCAGAGATGCGGTGCCGGCAGATGGAATAACATTGTAGCGATAACCGATATTAATAATGGTTGGTGTCACTGTGTTATGAAGCAGGGCTGCGGTAGCAGGCTCATTATCCAGGAGGTAGAGCATCGCTTCTTCTGCTGCAAGCGAACCTGGATTAAGAAGGGCCCGATAGCGTGCGGCTGCCTCCGGTGAAGAAATGTCTGCAAGGCGAGCCAGCATGGTGGTAGAGGTATCACTCAAGCTAATAGGTTCCTGCCATTCTGCCAATGCCGATATTGCATTACTAAGGCGGACAACCGCATTGCTGCGTGTAGGAACAGAACCATGTCCGGCTGCGCCGGAGACACTTAGTACCGCTGTACGTCGTTTCTTTTCACCAGACTGAACGCCAACATAAAATGCCTCTCCGTTTTCACGTACAACACTGCCTCCCTCAGCCAGACAGTATTCAGCGTCAATAGCATCGAAGTGCTCAGTGGTCATAAATTCGACTCCCCACTGAACTCCACCTTCCTCAGCTGCCTCCGCGAGAAATATTACATCCCGATCCAGTTCAACACCGCTGCGTTTTAATAAGAGCATAGTCATCAAAGATGCAATTAAGTTGTCCTTATCATCAACGGCACCGCGACTATATATCCAGCCATTATCCAGGGTGCCACCAAAAGGAGGGAAACTCCATTTTTCGGGATCCACAGTAACCACATCGAGATGTGCCATAAGCAACAAGGGTTGCTTACTGCCGTTGCCAGTAAGTCGTGCAACCAGATTGGCACGAGCAGGGTCCCGGCTGTAAATTTCCACATCGATACCCTCTGCGATAAGGATATCGGCAAGCTGATTCACCAGTATAGTTTCATTACCTGGAGGATTTGAGGTGTCGACTTGCAACATCGTCTGAAAGCGTTCCAGGGTTTCCTGATTGATTGCATTCCAGTCAGGTTCAGCAGCTCTGACTACAAATGATAAAAGGCAAATGGTAATTGAGATGAGGGCTTTACAAAGCAAGCGGATAGAAGGCATTTTGAACTCCCTAGGAGAATTTAGTATTCATTAATTCTAGCGAAGAATGATAGTAAGTGCGCTATTTTTACAAATGTCTGCTTTCTATCCAAAGCGGACATTAGCTTAAGTAGCGCTTTTTTCTGAATACTTGGTTAGAATCTACGAAGAATAAAAACTGTTATTTTTTAACATTAGACTCAAAAGGTAAGTATGAGTATTGGATATTGGTATTTAGCGATAGCGATAGCATCAGAAGTTATAGGCACTTTAGCTTTAAAAGCCTCTGATGAATTTAGTAATTATATTTATAGTACAGTTTGTGTGGTTGGCTATATTACTGCATTCTATTTTTTATCATTGGTTCTTAAAACTATTCCTGTTGGTATTGCCTACGCAATCTGGGCCGGCATGGGAATTGTTCTGGTAGCATCGCTTGGAGTGATCATTTACAAAGAAATTCCTGATCTTCCTGCAATAATAGGTATGATTTTAATTGTTACAGGCGTTGTTATTATGAATGTATTTTCAAAAAGCGTGCCTCATTAACAGTATCCCAAAAATTTGAAGCAGAATTATATAGTTGGTTATTTAGGTTAGGTTATCTCTATTTTGGCCAACTGTATTTTGCATCCTAAGATTGCTAATGTCCGCTATTGGCCGATAGCAGCCATTCAATTTCTGGATGGATTACCAGCTATAACCAAACTCAATTTCAAATTGGCGCATGCTCAATTCTATGGTCTGTGTTGGGTCAAAGCTGTTTACGCCACTTTGGCTATTTGTCGGTGCGTACATCACAGATAAACTATATTCTCTACCGCTAGGTACGCGATGCGTAAATCCCGCAGTAATATGTTGCTCAATTACGCCTGGTGCCATCATGTTGAATAAGACCTGATCTGATTCGATGGGTTGACTTCCATAGCTGTAGCCGGTTCGAAAAGTCCAGTCTGAAAGATTATTAAACTGCCACTCATAGCCTATTTTATGTGTGGTCATGTCATCCCAGCCAAAACCAGCTCCTGAGTCACCGCCTAGGCAAGAGCTCAAGGATGTGCCGCCAACAGTCGGGCAGGAAAAAATTGGTTGAATAGGGTTGCCGACTGAATTTACGGCACTAAAACTTGTATGCTCAATGTCATAGTGCAGTGATTTAACCGGTGAAAGCTTAAAGCTTATTCCAGCTCGAATGCTGGACGGGATATCAAAGTCTCCCTGTTCGGCAAACAGATCACTATAATCATCAAGTTCAGTCATGAATATTTTGCTTTGATAGCTAAGCGCTAGATTGACGCTATCACTGGCTTCCCATATAAAACCAAGCTTGAGACCTGCACCATAGCTGTAATCTCTATCGTTGTTAGTTAGTTTGCTAGGAAATACAGTTCCACCAGAAGCGGCGAAAGTCTGGGTATAGGGTGCAAAACTACCAAAGCCTTTGCCTTCAAAGGCTTGTGCACTTAAGACCAGGGCGGCGCCCCAGTTAAGCTTGCCCTTAGTCTGGCCATAAGAAAGGTCCAGAAAGGCCTGAGTAAGATCGACACCTGCATCGCCGCTACCATAAGAACCGGAGAGTGTAGAGACTGGCGCCGGACCGATACCGTCAGGGTCAAAAATGGCGGAACCTGTTTGATAGTCGGTATTCATGCCACCGCGACCATAAAATGCAACACCAAAAGCGGAATTTTCTTTATAGCTCCATGTGCGCGCGATATAGGGAATTAAAAAGTAATTACTTTCACTCTCAACTGTGCCGGGAGCAATAGTAAATGCTCCACCTTGACCATTAGCCAAACTAGTGGAGGCAGTATATGAGCGCTTAGGTGAAAACAAGCCCAAGCCAAACTCAAAATGATCTGCCATCATTATCGTGGCTGCTGGATTGATAGAGCTTGCAATGGCTTCAGTTGGCAATGCTGTGCCAGCACCAGCCATGCCTTTATTTTTGACTCCCAGGCCATGAGTAAAGTAACCATTGGTGGCTAAAGCACTTTGGCTGGTGATTAAAAAGATGGACAGACCGAGAGAGCAGGCTTTAAATCGCTTCATAGTATTTCATTCGTCAAAAAAGCGCGCAAGTGTAGGTGGGGCTGTTAGTTTAGTCAAATAAATATTGACTAGACATCATGAGTATCTAGCTCATTTGCTGCGTCTTTGTATTGTTTCCAGCGGAGGCGGCCTTGTGCTTTAGCATCTTCAGTGGCAGGAATAATTTCGACAATACGGTTAAATTCATTGTGAAATTCTGGAATATTCTGGCTTAAATTGATCAGCACATCGAAACCTTTTTGATATTTATCAGCATAACCAATGATTATGCTGACATCTTCATCAAGATCAGTACCAATCACACAATGCGGAAGAAAACTTTCCGGGCGATAGCTCCAGAGGAGGTCATCAAGATAGTCGGCTTGCTCTTGAGTATCCGTATAAATAAAAGCTTTCAGCTTTTGCGACAGGATTTTCTCGCAAAGCCGGCAAGCAAAAACGTATTGCTCTGTGCTTTCGCCTTGTTTCAGTAAATAAAAGTTAACCTTAGACATCAGGCGTTTAGCAAATATTCCATCAATAATGGAACCGGCCTGCCAGTGGCACCTTTTTGTTTTCCTTGATCCCAAGCAGTTCCCGCAATATCGAGGTGTGCCCACTTGTAATCTTTGGCAAATCGGGCCAGGAAACAACCGGCTGTAATGGTTCCCGCTCTTGGGCCTCCAATATTAGCGATATCGGCAAAATTACTGTCGAGTAATTTCTGATACTCGTCCCACAAAGGTAGGCGCCAGGCTGGGTCAAGTGAATCTAGTCCGCATTGATAAAGCTTGTCGGCCAATTCATCATCATTACTCAATAAGCCGGTCACTACATTGCCAAAAGTTGCTACGCAAGCCCCGGTTAAAGTGGCGATATCAACAACCGTTTTGGGCTTAAAGCGCTTGGCATAAGTGAGCGCATCACATAAAACCAGACGACCTTCAGCATCAGTATTTAATACTTCTATGGTTTGACCGGACATGCTGGTTATGACATCACCTGGTTTGGTGGCTCTGCCGCTAGGCATATTTTCTGCACTGGCGATAATAGCAACCACATTTATTTTTGGTTTTAACTCGCATAAAGCGTCCATGGTTCCCATGACGCTGGCCGCACCACACATATCAAACTTCATTTCATCCATACCGGCACCAGGTTTTAAGCTTATTCCTCCAGTATCGAAGGTAATGCCCTTGCCCACTATCACATTGGGTTTGGTGTTGGCACTGGCACCCTGATACTCCATGACAATTAAAACAGAAGGCTGGTCACTGCCATTTCCGACCGAGAGTAAAGAATGCATTCCGAGGCGTTTCATTTGGGCTTCTGATAGGACTTTGGTCTTCAATAGCTTATTTTTCTTAGCCAGAGACTGAGCCTGTTCTCCTAAATAACTGGGGGTGCATATATTGGCAGGCAGGTTACCCAGGTTGCGCGCCGTATTCATTCCTGTTGCGATCGCAGAACCGGTATCGAGACCTTTTTTGGCTTGGCTTCGTTCATTACTCGCGCATGCAAAAGCCAGGCGTTTTATCTTTTGTGGAGCTTTTGCTTTAGAAACAGTCTCTTTGTAACGGTATTCAGAGTGGGTGAATATTTTGGCAACCTGTATAGCTTTTCGCTCTATAGTAGCTTTTTCAATTGCTAGACTACCTAAGCCCATTACCGCATCTTCTATGGAGTAACGATTCAGTTGCATCACGGCTAAGCGCATAATCTCACTAAAGCGTTTAAGGCTAAGATCACTTTTCTTTCCGCAACCCAGTAGCAGTACCCGCTTGGCTTTAATACCTTCAATATTATGCAGGACTAGAGCTTCCATGGCTTTGCCGCTCATGTCCCCAGTTTTAATTACCTTGGAAATCGCTTTACCAGAGGCCCGATCCACAGCTGCAGTTGCTTCCGGTAAGTGGCCATTTAGATAAACGCCAAGAATTAAACAGGATGTTGGAGTGTTGTTGAGAGCAGTAGTTTTTGTTGAAAATTGCATGTTGTTCCTTTTATTCAGGCTTGTTTTTAAAGAGTTGTCTTTGTCTGCATTATTTATAAATCAAACTAGGGCACTAAATGTAGAGGCTTAGATAAAAAAAATCCACCTGTAATGTTGTAAAACCTAAAAGTAGCTGTCCAATACCGTATACAATAGAATCTGACTATGATTATTCCTCGCTACCTCGCCAAACAAATTCTGCAGCTCACTGTGGCGCTGACTTTTGTCTTGCTTGCCGTCGCCGTTTTGATTCGACTGCTGAATTATTTAAGTGATGCTTCCGAAGGCAACATTGACCCATCAGTCTTGCTGTTGCTGATGTCTTATAGGCTGCCGGAATTTGTGCAACTAATTCTGCCTTTAGCCCTCTTATTAGCTGTGTTGCTAGCCTATGGTCGAATGTATGCTGATAATGAAATGACCGTGCTGATTGCCTCTGGACTCAGTAAATTACGCTTACTCACCTATACGCTGCTGAGTGCTTCAGTGGTCGCGGTTTTAATCGCCTACCTGAGCCTTTCCCTCACCCCATGGGGGCTGATGAATAGCGAAACGTTGCTGGAGCAACAAAAAAATCTTAATGAGTTTGATGTCATGGTGCCGGGCATATTTCAGGATATATCCAATGGTGCGCGCACCACTTATGCCGAAAATATTGTGGAGAATTCAATTGAAAATGTTTTTATGCATGAAACAGAAGCAGACAGATTAATCGTTGCTGATTCGGCAAGCTGGGTGCAAGCCGAAAGGGCAGTAGTTGACGTTCAGGAAGAGGCGACAGAAAAACTGGTGATGTTTGTTGATGGCTCGCTAAGCGAGGGAATGGCAACCGGCAGTTTTTTTTCACTGACTAATTTTGATGAGCTTGCCATACGCATTCAGCAAAGAGAAATTAGTATTGACCTGGATCTGGATGAGCAGGCAAGAAGTACAGCGGATTTATTTTCTGATATCAGTAACTCAACTATTGCAGAACTGCAGTGGCGGCTTTCATTGATCATTATTATTCCTGTTTTATGTCTGCTGGCGATAACCTTAAGCAAGGTAAGTCCACGACAGGGTCGCTTCGCTAAACTAGCTCCAGCAGTCTTACTCTATTTAATTTATTTTGCATTATTGCTGGCAAGTAGGGATTGGGTAGCCGATGGAATTCTGCCGGCATTCATTGGCCTATGGTGGGTGCATATTCTGTTTCTGGTTCTAGGCATATTAATGTTTCAGGAAAAGCTGCCTGAGTCATTCGGTTCACGCAGGTTGAAATCACATGCATAAAGTAGATGCCTATATCCGCAATTCAGTATTAATGGCAATGCTGCTAGTGCTGCTAGTGCTCGCGGGACTGGACCTTTTATTTACAGTGTTTGATGAATTGGGCGCTACCAATGAGCGCTATCAAACCTCTGATGCTCTGCTTTATGTACTATTAACTTTTCCCAGACATGTTTACGATTTGCTACCAATGACAGCTTTGATGGGTGCTTTAATTGGTCTGAGTGTACTGGCTACCAGTAATGAACTGGTGGTAATGCAGAGTGCAGGTGTAAAAACTGTAAGAATTGTATGGGCTGTGATGAAACCGGCAATGCTGGTCATGTTGGCAGGTTTGATTATAGGTGAATATATTGCTCCTCCACTCGACTTGAAGGCAGAAGTTAATAAATCCATTGCCAATAGTGATGAGCTTGTTCTTTCGCCCTTTGGCAACTGGCAGCGTGACGATGATGATTTTCTACATTTTAATGCAATGGAACCTGATGGCGTTCTGCATGGCGTGAGTATTTACAGTTTTAATGATAATCAGGAATTAACCGCCAATACTATTGCAGAAAGTGCACGTTATGAAAATAGTGGTTGGATTCTTGAAGATGTCCGTAGGACAGCATTTGTTCAAAATACTGATGGTGCACAAAGTGAAATAGAGAGCTATGAAACATATCGATGGGAGGTCGATATTTCTCCAGAACTTTTGCAGCTAATGATTGTTGATTCTTCTACACTTGCCATTACAGATTTGTACCAATATGCCCAGCGCTTTGTCGATCAGGATCAAGATGCCACTGAATATTTTTTGGCCTTCTGGGAAAAAGTCATGCAACCCTTAAGTACCGGTGTTCTTGTGCTGGTGGCAATCTCGTTTATTTTTGGGCCGTTGCGGGAAGCAACTACGGGATCCAGAGTGTTTACTGCGGTGAGCTTTGGTCTTTTATTTATTATTCTGCAAAAATTGTTTCGTACAGTCACACTGGTTTACCATTTCAACCCTTTTATAGCAGTACTTATCCCCATTATTTTTAGTGCTGGGCTGGGCCTATATTTGCTGAGAAAAGCGGCTTAAGCCCGTTTAGTTATTTTTTCTTCCAGACTTCAAAAACCACCATTGAACGTGACAGTTTGTCATGCAAGGTCAGTTTTTCGTCATTAAAAAACATATAAAAATATCCCGCCCCTAAAAACAACAAAGAAAATGGCGCTATGACACAGCGGATCAAACTCTGTTTATAGGAAATTGCCGAACTATCTGAATTTTGAACTCGAATCTTCCAAGCCTGCATACCAAGAGTTTGGCCGCTGTGAGTCCAGAACCAGGCAAAAAAAAGGTAGGCGCTAAATAACATTGAAGAGAAAAGTGTAAATCGGTAATAGGGGTTCATTACGACGCGGTCATTTTCGACTATCTGCGCCTGATCAATACCAAAAGCCGAGAGCACGATAAAGCCTACAATTATCCATATGGCAATAACCACTATGCTGTCATAAACCATTGCGGCTAGTCTGCGCCACAAGGCGGCATCTTTAATAGTTACTGTTTGATCACTGATTATCATGGGGCCTGCATTGTACTGTATTTACAATAACAAGGTTTAGTCTGATTTTGCCTGATACAAGCCTAAAGATACAAAAGTAAAGATTAAATCTAGCGCTAAAAAGCTTGACTTACTGGTTTTATAAAAGCACTTTATATAACAAAGTACTTTAAATAATTTAATCCAGGAATTTTAGTCAATAAAATAAAAAGGAGGCTAGGATGTTTACTATTTCATTAATTGGTTGGGTCCACACCTTTACCTGCGTTTTTGCCATGCTTGCTGGTGGTGTCGCGCTATTTGCTATTAAGGGATCTGTCGATCACAAAAAGTGGGGGCATTGGTATATCTATGCCATGGCGATCACGAATATATCAGCTTTGCTCATCTATCCTGATGGGGTATTTAATATATTTCACTGGATGGCGGTTGGCACTTTAGCTGCGTTATTTCTGGGATGGTATGCCGCAACCCGACAAAGAAGTGCCTTATGGGCTAATACTCATTTATCGTGCATGGTTTGGAGTTATTACATGCTTTATGGCGGCTTGATTAATGAGTCTTTTCTGCGTATTCCGGCATTACGAGGGTACTCTCCATTTTTTGGGTCTGAAGGAGCGATTTTTGGATTAATACAAATGTTAACCATGTTGGTATTTATCATTATCTGGGTGAATTTTTTAATTAAAACATCGAGTCGATTTAAGCATCGACACATAGAGACAAATTAATTGCACACTAAATAAGTAATTAAATATAAAGGTTATTGTTATGCATGAACTAGAACAACAAAACAATAGAAATGAAGTAGCTGACGCTGAAGCTGATCTGGCACTGATTCGAAAAATGATGTCAGAAGCACAAAATTCAGCCGCTCTTGATGGCAGATATTTAGTGTTATGGGGAATTTTATTAGCGCTTCCACAAATTTTAACTACTGCTGGCTCGTTATTTACCGAGAATGATACAAACAGCCTGGAACTGTATGTCTGGTATTTGGTACTTGGGATAGGGATAGCCGGATCAATTGCATTGGGGTTCTTGCGTCCTCGTGGCCCGGTAAATTTAGCTGTGCGCTTATATTCATCGGTCTGGATCGGATTTTGCCTAACAATGTGCTTATTATTTTTACTTGGGGTTAGCGGACAACAGGATTTACTGTTTAGTTTGGCGATTATTGCTCCAGCAATAACAGGTCTGGCATTTTTTGCGACAGCTTCAATCATTAACATGAGCTGGTTACGATGGGTTGCGTTTGGCTGGTGGCTGATAGCAATATTTGTTTCTGTTTTAGATAGCTCTTCGGTGACTGGCATTATTTATATAGTTGCTTATCTAGGCTTGATGGCTGGGCCAGGGATAGCGATGACCCGACTAGGTCGCAGGGCCTGATCCATGCCAAAGATTGCATTAGGTCCATTGGATGAGATTATTCATCCGCAGGCAAGATTAGCAATTATGGCTTATTTGAATGGTATTGAAGGAGCCGGATTTACTACCTTGCGAGATGCTCTGGAAGTCACCGATGGAAACCTCAGCGTTCATCTCAGGCGCTTACAAGAAGCCGGTTATATTGATGTCAACAAAACCTTTGTCGATCGCAAACCCAACACCTTTGTTTCTATCACTAAAAAAGGCCAAAAAGCCTTTATTGATTATTTAACGACACTGGAAAAGTTGCTTGGAAAATAAGTTTTCAAGCATGCGTTCGGTTCTATCTATTTTTAAAAAGCAGTAAAAGACAGATTACATTTACTGAATGGTTTAGAAGGTATCCTATGCTAGAGCTTTCAAATTGGGTTCACTCATTCGCCGGAGCTTTTCACTTTCTATGCTCATTGATTGGCATGCTGTCAGGAGTTGTTGTGCTTTTTAGAATCAAAGGCACAACTTTTCATAAAAGAATTGGATATGTCTTTGTTACGGCCTTGATAGGTGTAAATCTTTCCGCACTTTTTATATATGATTTTAATAATGGCGCAATCAGCGTTTTTCATTTCCTTATTCCAGTATCACTATTCTTTCTGGGTTTCGGAATTATCCCTATGTTCGGTAAGCGTAAACCGAATGCACTTAATCGACATATTATTGGTATGAATGGCGAAGTGCTGGGTTTATGGGCTGCAGGAGCAACAGAGTTTTTTGTTCGCGAATTAGCCTTTGAGCTTTATCTAGGCAAGAATGAGCTCATGATGTATTCATTTTTGATTTCAGTTCCTTTTGCCATAGCGATTACATTTAGCATTGTTTATCACCAGCGAAAATATATGCCCAAGCAGTGAATTAGTGCGATTACTTGACTTTTATGGTGTTATTCACGATTATCGCCACCCATGAGCGCAATACTAATAGGTAAAGGCATTATTATTATTCAACACTACCAGGTGGGTTGAATCTGTTTGCATTTGCTAAAGATTATTATAAAACCCGCCTTCAGGCGGGTTTTTGCATTTTAGGGTTTAGATTATGAGTAAGTTACCTGACTACGTTGCCTTAATGGACACCACTCTCAGAGATGGAGAGCAGACTCAGGGAGTGTCTTTTTCAGCAGGCGAAAAACTTAATATTGCGCAGGCTTTACTGGAGTCGCTGAAAGTGGATCGCATTGAAGTTGCCTCCGCACGTGTTTCGGAAGGGGAAAAAGATGCTGTCTGTAATATTAATGGCTGGGCGGCGAAACATGGTTATCTGGATAAAGTCGAAGTCTTGGGTTTTGTTGATTATAACCTCAGCATTGACTGGATAATTGATTGTGGTGGTCGCGTATTGAACCTCTTAACTAAAGGCAGTGAAAACCATTGTCATAACCAGCTTGGCAAAACCCTGGAAGAACATGCTGAGGATATAAATAAGACTGTGGCCTATGCCAAAAGCAAAGGCATTAAGGTCAATGCCTATCTGGAAGACTGGTCAAACGGCTATAAAGAAAATAAGGATTATGTGTTCAAGTTGATGTCACTGATTAAAGATAGTGGTATCGAGCATTTCATGTTGCCAGATACTTTAGGGGTCATGAGCCCGAATGAAGTCACGGAATCTTTAACAGATATTCAAGAACACTTCCCGGATGAGGTGTTTGATTTTCATCCGCATAATGATTATGGCCTGGCCGTCGCGAATTGTATGGCAGCCGTTTCGACCGGAATCAGTAATTTACATTGCACAGTCAATTGTTTGGGAGAAAGAGCCGGGAATGTTTCATTAGCGGAATTGGCGGTGGTGCTTAAAGATAAAATGGGCATTAAAACAGCTATTGATGAAACTCACCTGGCTGATGTGAGCAAATTGGTAGAACGTTTTTCCGGCAAATGGATTGCAGCCAATATGCCGATTATAGGTGAAGATGTTTTTACCCAAACATCGGGCATTCATGCCGATGGTGATGCCAAAGGCGGTTTGTACGAAACCCAGCTCAGTCCGGAACGTTTTGATCGCAGTCGTACTTATGCTTTAGGCAAACTCAGTGGCAAGGCTTCAGTGCTTAAAAATATTGAAGATTTGGGGATTTCATTATCACCAGAAAATCTCAAAAAGGTATTGGAAAGAGTCGTCAAACTTGGTGATTCCAAAGAAGTCATTACCGCCGATGATCTTCCTTTTATTATTGCTGATGTACTTGAAAGCAGTGATTATCATCATATACGTTTGGAAGACTGCCAAATTAACAGCGTCTTTGGAGATACCTCCGAGGTAAAACTGTCTTTGAATATCAATGGTTCTAATTATCAGGATACTGGACATGGTAATGGTGGTTTTTCTGCTTTTATGGATGCACTGAAAAAAATAATGGTGGGAGTGGATTTCCAATTGCCTGAATTGCTTGATTATTCTGTTCGCATTCCTAAGGGAGGAAAGGTGGGAGCTCTGACAGAGTGTACTATTACCTGGGATACAGAAGGTGCGAGAGGACGCAAATTAAGAACCCGTGGTGTGAATGCTAATCAGGTGTATGCGGCTGTACTTGCAACGCTACGAATGGTTAATACTCGATTGCATATAATCAATAATGGCAATTAATAAACCAAAACCAAAAATAATTAAGATAATATAATTGAATTAACTATCATCAAGAGAGAGTCAAACTGGAGCTGAGGCGCGCTAATGAGTGAACGACAGTTTTCTCTCTCACGAATACACGAATACACTAATGAAAGAAACAATATTAATACCGGAAAGAGCTATCAGGAATGATCGATTTTAGAAGTGATACAGTAACACGCCCTAATCAAGCCATGCGTGATGTGATGGCAGCAGCTCCTGTTGGAGATGATGTATGGGGAGATGATCCAACGGTTAAACAGCTCGAAGAATTAGCAGCAGATATGTCTGGAATGGAAGCAGCTATTTTTGCAGCTAGTGGCACCCAGACAAATTTAATTGCGCTCTTGGCTCATTGCCAACGTGGCGATGAATATCTGGTGGGGCAAACAGCACACACCTATAAATATGAAGGTGGAGGCGCTGCAGTATTGGGCAGTATTCAACCACAGCCAATTAATAATGAAGCGGATGGGACTATTGCACTTGAAAATATAGTGGCAGCAATAAAGCCTGATGATATTCACTTCGCCAAGTCTCGATTGCTTTGCCTTGAAAATACAACCGGAGGCAAAATATTGCCGCTGAATTATATTGAAGCAGCAACCGGGCTAGCCCGAGAGCATAAATTATTAAATCATCTTGATGGCGCAAGAGTGTTTAATGCGGCCGTCGGACTTGGTGTCGATGTGAAAGCAATCACTCAGTATTTTGATTCAGTATCCATCTGCCTTTCCAAAGGTCTGGGAGCGCCAGTAGGGTCGGTGTTGTGTGGTAGCAAGGAATTAATTATAGAAGCAAATCGCTGGCGCAAGATGTTAGGTGGAGGCATGCGGCAGGCAGGCATTATTGCCGCTGCAGGAATCTATGTTTTGGAGAACAATGTAAAAAGATTAAAAGAAGATCATGAAAACGCGGCCATACTTGGGAAAGAATTAGCCAAGATTCCACAGCTGGAAGTTGATCTGGATTATTTGCATACCAATATGGTATTTCTAAAAAGTTCTGAAGGTGACTTTATTGCCTTATCCAATTTTCTTGAGAAGCTGGGCATACTGATTGATGCTCGTTATACAGCAAGACTGGTTTGTCACCTGGATATTAGTCGTGAAGATGTAATGACGACTATTTCGGCAATTCAGGAGTTTTATCAGTAAGTTAACAATCGACAGCATAACTATTCTTTAAAACCATATGGCTTGTGTTCACACACGGCATGTTCTTGGGACCTAGAGTTAGGCGTCTTAAATCAAACTGAGGTTTTTCTAGATTCGTCGGATTGAGATTATGGTAACAGGATCAGTCAGGATTTGGCTGTCGGTGTATTCCGAGTCGCTGGCTCCATCGGCAGGCAGGTTCTGAATTGTTCTTACAACATCCATGCCATTAACTACTTTGCCAAAGGCGGCAAAACCCTGGCCATCTGGATTCCTGGTTCCGCCAAAATCAAGGCTTGGCTGATCACCAAGAATTATAAAAAACTCGGTACTAGCCGTACCAACATCCCCTCGAGCCATGGAAATAACACCATCAGTATGAAGGATGCCTGTTTGCTCCGTAGTTTCATGATCGATACTCTGAAATTCACTGGCTCTTGCGCCAAGGCCTCCCTGGATTACTTCTATTAGAGGTGAGCCTCTATCATTTTCAGAACTAACAACTCGATAAAAAGAAGCGCCATCAAACTGCTCGTCATTTACTAGCGCCAGAAAATTTCCGGCAGTCACTGTAGCGCTGCTGGTATAAAGCTCAATTTCAATATTACCTTGACTGGTCGACATCAGAACACGTACTTGAGCGCTTACTGTGTTTGCCAATAACAGTAACAAGGTGGCAAGTGTGATCGTGAATTTATTCATCGTTTTAAGGATTTGATTAAAATATTTCTTGTTTGCAAAAGCTCTTGATTGAAAGATGAGAGAGTTTCTTATTTCTTCTCTCTTTACTATTGGCTTTACTATTGGCTTTATTATTCCTCTATTGCTCTCTCGGGGGAGGTGGAGTCCAGTCACATCCTTCGCATTCAGGCGATAAGCCATTTTGGGCTAATACTTCAAAAATAAAATCTCGCCATATGGCATTTGGCTGCCACACGGTATTCATATCTTCCTTGGCTTCTGCGATTGGTACATTTTCATAAATGACGCGATATAAAAAGCTGAAGGCTGTCGCACGTGCATTGACCTGACAATGCAGCAAGGTTTTTTTATCAGTATTACGCCGCATGGAATCAGCAAAGGCATAAAAATCATCAGGCAATGGATTATCAAAAGACACAGGGACATGCATGTATTCCATGCCCAAGCTTTTAACCAACTGGTCAGCATCAGAAAGGGCGTTTTGATTATTAGTAAATGCAATATAGACAATCCGCTCAAAGCCATTGTCAGCAATGGTCTGAAACTGGTCTCTAGTGGGCTGGCCGGAACTGGCAAAGGTGCTGCTATATTGGCGAAAATTAGTGATCTCATCTAAAGCAGGATCAACTTCTTCTAGTGCGTAGCTGCTTATTGAGAGTGAAGTGGCAGCTGCTAGGGCGAGGATTCTAAAGAGTGCTCTCATGCTATTTTCCTTTATGATACTAGATGCTTGTTATAATTTTTAATTTAAACAAAAAGTTAATAGAGAATATACCTAACAACTTTTTTAGTAACTACCTGAAACCTACGCAGTTAGCTTGGCATTATGTTAACAAAGTTTTTTACTCTGTCATCACGGCCTGTAGCTTCTGAGGGTCACGCCAGCGATTGCTGGCCAGCCGATATACAAAGACAACCATTAATCCCAGAATCATAATAACAAAGGCTATCCATGAAATGCGTGGGCCAAAAGCAAAAACTTTAATGATGAAAAACTGAATTACCAACATCGCCCAATGCATGGAGATTGATGCCCACATGACCCAGCGTGTATCGCCAGCTCCTCTTAGCACACCAGTAGCAACTTGCAGTATACCTTCGCATAATACATAACAGCTTAGCCCAACCATCATATAACGAGCGAGATTACGAATTTCAGCAGCACTTTCTTCGTAAAAAATAAATATTTCCACCAACACATTGCGAAAAACAAGAAAATTTAAAGCTAGGAATAAAGAATACCCAATTCCTAAAATATACCCTGCCGTTGTAACCTCATTGGCCTTATGCATATCCCCGGCACCAACAAATCGACCGATCATGCTCATCACAGCAATATTTAAACCAAGCAAGGGAACAAAGGAAAGAATATCCCAATTGAATACAATGGTTGCTGATGCCGCTTCAGGGATACCATAAGACTGGAACATTAATAAAAATAAATTAAAGGCTGCCACATTAAGAAACATCTCCATACCGGAGGGAAAGCCAAGCCGTAAATACCTACCAGATATACCACGGTCAAATTTAAAGGAAGCGTTAATGCTAAAGCGTTTACGGTTTTCTTTAGTGAGGTAAAACAGCAGATAAATTGCGATAGTAAATATTGTGCTGATCACTGTCCCGTAGGCTGCTCCGGCAATACCCAGAGCTGGGAATCCTGCCTTGCCGAAGATTAAACACCAACTTAAAGGGACATTTAGTATTATGCCTAATACATCACATACCATGACCACACGAGTGCGGCCAATGCCGGAAAAAAATGTGGATAAGCAGACTTTTATTAAAATTGTCACACTGCAAAACATTAAAATGGTGTAGTAGGTCTTTTCTAATTCCACCTGGTCGGGAGCGTGCCCCATACCCGTGAAGATATTGCGCATTGCCAGGCCAGCAAGTATTAAAAGAGGCGTGCAGGCCACGGCCATTATGATGCCTTGAGAAATGACGAGCGAACATTTATTAAGCTCTTTAGCCCCCAGATATTGCGCCACCAGAGCAGTCGCATAAGCCAGAATGCCATTTAACAATGAAATAGAAAAATACCAGGCGACACCTCCACCCAATGCTGCAGCCATATAGACTGGACCAAGTTGTGCCAGAAAATAACGGTCGGTAAAAATCATGAGCGCAAAAGCACCCTGTGAAACCACCATGGGACCCGACATCCTGAGCAAGACTGACAGGGTCTTTGAATTGTATTGCCAGTCTTTCAGGTTCATCTGTTTTTATTGTTAGTTATAGAGTTATGTTATAGAGAAGAACGCATTGTACGCATGCCCTTTGATAAAGACTATGGTCTGTATGAATCACGCTCTTTAGCAGAAAGCAGACCCATCACTATAATTAAAGTTGGAAAGTCTAAATGTCAGTTAGGTAGATTTGAACGCTTATTTCTATGATGTGCTGCCAAAGTCTTAAAAGTGTAGTAAATTTAAGGCTTATTTTTGTATGTGTATATTTTGCCTGGCATTAATAAAGCAAAAAAGTTGTAAAAACTCACTCAGAAATAATAAATATAAAAACAAAATAAAAATAATGAGGGGTGAAGAATAAGATGAAATTTGTATTCAATAAATGCTGTCTGATTATACTAATAGCAATCAGTTTTGGTGTTGTCGATATTGCTTCGGCTCATCATAGTTTTGCTATGTTCGAGAGAGAGACAGAAGTGGTTAAAACCGGTGAGGTGGTACGCTGGGCTTTCAATAGTCCACATGTTGCTATCTATATAAGAAATGATGCGGATGGTGAAGTGTGGGCGTTCGAAGGTGGAGCGCCTCCTGGACTGGTAACCGATGATCCACCTATGAATGGTTTTACCTTCCAGCCAGGTGATGCTGTTGAAATGGTTGTGTGTCCCTTGCGTGATGGCCGTAATGGTGGTGCTATTGGCATTATCATCAAAGACGATATCTGGTATACCCCGAATGATGGTGGTTGTGGTCCAAACTTTGATGCATGGCGTGACTGGTATCCAAAAGGCTATTTATCCAAACAGGCTGCGCTGGATGCTGGCGAAACCATTCCTGAATAGTATGCCTGAATAGATTGGTTAGATTGGATAGAAAGTGATAGCAAGTGATGGGAAGTAATAGGAAGCAATAGGAAGCAATAGAAAGTTAAGTGCTTCCTAATAAAAAGGGCTTCAAAAGAAGCCCTTTTTTATTGAGTAGTTCTTTCCTGATTATGGACTCGTTGGCATGCTGGATAGTTCTGCCGCTACCATGTCACCAAAATCACTAGTGCTCACCAACTTCACATCACCTCCAGGCTTTGAAAGGTCGGGCGTTGAATAGCCTTTTGCAAAAACACTTTGCATGGCCTGCCATAAATTTTTTGCTTCAGCATCCATGTTAAAACTCATCTCAAGCATCATGGCGACCGAGCCAATCATGGAGTAGGGGTTGGCAATATTCTGACCCGCAATATCAGGAGCAGAACCATGCGACGGTTCGTAATAAGCTTTATCGGGACCTACACAGGCAGATGGCATCAAGCCCAGAGAGCCTAATATCCCTCCACCCTGGTCAGAAAGGATATCACCAAACATATTTTCCATTACCATCACATCAAACATCCCGGGATTCAGGCATAAATAAGTCGCAGCTGCATCTACCAGAGTATTAATCACCTCAACATCAGGAAAGTCCTGAGCAACTTCGTCACATACTTCATTCCAGAGCACAGAGGACTTAAGGACGTTGCTTTTATGTATATTGTGAAGCACTTTTTTACGTTTCTGGGCGGTTTGGAATGCAACCTTCATGATTCTTTTGATCTGGTCTTCATCGTATTCCAGAGTCTCTTTGACATAACGACGGCCATCTTCATTGATGCCGGTTTCTTTTTCGCCAAAATATAAACCGCCAACTAATTCACGAATAATCATGATGTCGATACCCTCACCAATAATCTCAGGTTTTAATGGTGAGAAATGCGCCAGACCTTTAGGGAGAAAGACCGGACGGAAATTAGCAAAAGTATTGTAGCGACGACGCAAAGGAAGCAGGGCTCCACGTTCAGGTTGCATGTCGACAGGTATTTTCTGAGATTCTTCGTGGCTCAAGCCTATGGGGCCTTTAAGGATGGCATCTGCTTCATCACAAATGGCTTTTGTTGAATCCGGGAAAGGGTGCCCGGTTTCAAAGTAGGCATTGGCACCAAATGGAGTATGGTCTAGCTCGAAGCTTACTTCGTTACGCTCAGCTACCAGATTCAGAATTTTAACTGCCTCTGCCATTATTTCCGGTCCAATGCCATCGCCGTCGAGCAGGGCTATTTTGTAAGAGCTCATGTGTTTCCTTAATGTCTAGTTATGGGTATTTAAGTTATGGAGTAAAACTACAAAGGGTGCGTAATTTAACATTTCGTCAAAAGTGAGACAATTGGAATTTTCAGGCCAAAAAAGTTCATTTCACATTTTATTTATAGTTAATTGTCAGTTTTTTTAAAATTTCTTAACTTTTTCTTTAAAAAAACAACTGATTTTAAGTTTTCTTCGGTACTCATCTTGGTCAGAAAATTATAAAATTACATATCAATTTAATTAACCGGCATTTACCAAATTCCGGCTATTTTTGTAAGAAAACTACCTTAACTTTGGAGCAATATATGGTCTCTTACCAAGAGCACACATCTAACACGCAACTCATTGATTGGATTGAAGAAATTGAAGAGCTTTGCCAGCCAGATCAGGTCTATTTATGTGATGGTTCACAAGCAGAGTACGATCGATTTTGTCAGGAGCTTGTCGATCAAGGAACTTTTATCAAACTCAATGAAGAGCTTCGACCAGGCTCCTTTCTTTGCCGTTCAGATCCTCGTGATGTAGCTCGAGTAGAAGACCGCACCTTCATATGTTCTGAAAAAGAAGAAGATGCTGGCGTGACTAACAACTGGATGGAGCCGAGCGTTATGCGTAATACGCTTTCTGGTTTATTCAAAGGTTGTATGAAAGGCAGGACGATGTACATTATTCCCTTCAGCATGGGACCTCTGGGTTCAGATATTGCCCAGATTGGCGTGCAGATTTCTGACAGCCCTTACGTTGTTGTCAATATGCGCATCATGGCCCGTATTGGTCAGAAGGTACTTGATGTGCTTGGCAATGAGTCATTCATAAAATGTCTGCATTCAGTAGGATCTCCTTTAGCTGAAGGTCAGGCTGATGTGGCATGGCCTTGTAATGTAGATAATCGTTATATCGTCCATTATCCGGAAAGTCGCGAAGTTGCTTCTTTTGGATCTGGTTATGGTGGAAATGCCTTACTGGGTAAAAAATGTGTGGCTTTACGAATTGCTTCCGTCATGGCTCGCGATGAAGGCTGGCTGGCAGAACATATGCTGATCGTTGGTGTTGAATCACCAGAAGGTGAGAAGACTTATCTCGCCGGTGCCTTTCCTAGTGCCTGCGGAAAAACGAATTTAGCGATGGTTATTCCGCCTGAAGGTTATGAAGGCTGGAAAGTCTGGACGGTTGGAGATGATATTGCATGGATTAAACCTGGAGACGATGGGCGTATGTACGCCATTAATCCAGAAGCTGGATATTTTGGTGTAGCACCAGGGACTTCTTATGATTCCAATCCATCAGCTATGGATACTATCGCTTCAAATACTATTTTTACCAATGTCGCCTTAACTGATGATGGTGATATCTGGTGGGAAGGCATGACTGAAGAAGCTCCAGCACATCTAATCGATTGGCTGGGTAATGACTGGACGCCAGATAGCGACACTCCTGCAGCCCATCCCAATGCACGCTTTACGGCTCCAGCTTCACAATGCCCAAGTGTTGACCCTGATTGGGAAAATCCAAAAGGTGTGCCCATTGAGGCCTTTATTTTCGGTGGTCGCTTGAGCACAACCTTCCCATTAGTTTATCAAAGCCGAGATTGGGCACATGGAGTATATATTGCTGCAACTCTGGGTTCTGAAGCTACAGCAGCAGCCGAAAATCAGGCAGCGATTCGTCGAGACCCCATGGCAATGTTGCCCTTCTGTGGTTACAACATGGGTGATTATTGGGCTCACTGGTTAAGTATGGAAAACAAGGTTGAGCACCTTCCAGACATCTTTCGAGTAAACTGGTTCCGCAAATCGGCTGACGGCAAGTGGTTATGGCCAGGTTTTGGCCAGAATATGCGTGTTCTGCAATGGGTTGTAAACCGTATCAAGGGGCGCGTATCTGCTGACGAAACACCCTTTGGCGAAGTGCCTAAGTATGAAGATATCAACTGGAACGGTCTTGTGTATGACGAAGATACATTTAAAGACTTAATGGCAATTGACACCGAGAATAGTCTTAGAGAATTTGAAGACCAGACTAATCTGTTTAATGAAATAGGTGACAGTCTGCCTGAAGAAATGGAAAGGCAGCGTCAGTTGATGCTTGATTCGTTATCACCGAAAAAAGAATCATCAGCAGCCTAAGCTAATGATTATCAAAAAACCGGTATTGGTTAAAACGATACCGGTTTTTTTATGCCTGTAAAACAGCGGAATTTGGGGAGATGCTCAATTTATAAAAGGGTCTTTATTGCCTTTTTGTCGAACCCAATTTAAGGATCTTAAAACTTTTTCCTTTTGAACCAGCCAGCGTAAAAATAGAAATTTACCTGGAAAATCGAGAAGCACTAAACCAGCCAGTATTGTGAGTATGCCTTGTCCAGGCAGTACTAACATAAGCAAGCCCATAAAAAACAATATAATACCCAGTAGGTTTTTTAATGCCAGAACTGACATTCTGAAAAAATAGCCCGATTTATTCCAGCTCATTGGATGTCGTTGTTCTTCTACGAAATAGTCTTTAGGAATCGCCAGTATTAATATCGGTAACAAAATCAGGCTAACTAGAAAAGTAAGCAAAGAAAGCAGTGTGAAGAAAAAAAGTGTTTCACTACTGAAGTTGAAGGCATTTAAAAAATTATTCACCGTAGTTGATCTTGTGCAAGATTCTAATCATTCTATTATTCTAGCATTGTAAATAGAGAACAATGCTATTAACGAATATAGAGAGCTGTTAGTCTTTTCCTAGTAAAAAGCAGGGATAAGAGATGTTCTGGAAACGGCATAGAAAATACAATGCATCTACTTTTGCAGATTATATCCATTCAAGGTTGTCATTTTTCCTAAAGGCAACTCTGGTTTTGGGTTCAGTGTCCATGTTCTTGCAGGGGCAATATCAGTCAGCGGTAGAAACATTGGTAATCCTGGCAATTACCATGCTCCCTATTTTATTAGGAAAGAGGTTCTCTGTAAGAATACCCCATGGCTTTGAAACGCTGGCCGTTGTTTTTGTGTTCATGTCACTGTTTCTTGGAGAAGTGTATAGCTATTACACAATATACTGGTGGTGGGATCTAATCCTGCATAGTGGTTCTGCATTTTTATTAGGTATTTTGGGCTTTCTACTGGTCTTCGTGTTAAATGAAAAAGAAGATGTTGATCTGGATTTAAATCCGAATTTTATTGCTTTATTTGCTTTATTTGCTTTATTTGCTTTATTTGCTTTTATGTTTGCAATGGGTATTGGGGCTATCTGGGAAATATTTGAATTTTCAATGGATCAAATATTTGGACTCAATATGCAAAAGAGTGGTTTGGTCGATACTATGTGGGATCTGATAGTTGATGCTATAGGTGCCTTGATTATATCTTTTTTAGGTTGGGGCTATATAAAAACTCGTGAAGTTGATTCATTTTTGGAACGCTGGATTAAAGAGTTTATCGAAAACAATCCTCATATGTTTGAAAAGAAAGACTCCTTAAAGACCAAAGAATAGTTCCAGATTAATCAAATAACAGAGTTATTCAGAAAAAGTAGTCGTGATTTCCAGTTACCGTATTCTTACACTCAATATCCATAAAGGTTTTTCGATGGGTAATCGCCGTTTTACCTTAAAAAAATTCGAGCTTGTTTAAGAGAATCAGAAGCAAATGTGGTGTTTCTGCAAGAAGTTGTTGGTGAAAATGAAAAACACCGTAAAAATATTTCAGACTGGCCAGACAGTAATCAAATGGAGTTTCTAGCCGATTCCGTATGGGAGCATTTTGCATATGGGAAAAATGCCATTTACCAGCATGGCCATCATGGCAATGCTATCTTAAGTGAAGTCCCTTTTTTGCAATGGGAAAATATCAACATTTCGTGTTTATCTTTTTCACAACGTGGGATATTGCATGGTAAGACAAACGAAAATGTCCATTTACTCTGCGTACATATGGGCTTGTTTGAAAAAGAAAGACGCATACAAATCAAACAAATTGTTGAGTATATTCAAACCAATATCCCGATTGATGAACCTTTGATCTTGGCCGGTGACTTTAATGATTGGCGTTTACGCAGCCATCAATATATAGAACAGGAACTTGATTTAACTGAAGCTAATTTAGCTGTGCAGGGAGTATTAGCAAGAACATATCCAGCACGTTTCCCAATATTGAAAATGGATAGAATTTATCAACGTGGTTTTGACGTAAAACACAGTGAGATATTAGCTGGTGAGGACTGGCAATTAATGTCCGACCATCGCGCGTTATTAACCGAATTAGAATTGAAGTAATCTATGTGTTGTTTTAAACATATGGCGTAGAAGTATCACAGCATTGAAGTGAAAGCTATTTAGGCAGCACTAACACCTTTTGAGTCAGTGCTTATAATCAATTAGTAAAGGCTTGCTTGGCTTATTGATTTGAATTGTCGTAAGGTTAAAGTAAAAACACTTTTAGTGTTTCAATTTTTAAATTATGGAGAGGGCTGCAACAAGACCCTAAAAAAATATGCTAATAAAAATATTTTATGGACTGGCTATTCTGCTGGGCTTATTGCTAGTACTTTTTTGCATAATGCTTTTTATATTGGCAAGACAGTCTGCCTCTCTCAATAATGCAGGTTTATTAAATGATCAATTACAGGCTTGTCCTGATGAGCCTCGGTGTGTGAGTAGCCAGGCGAGCAACGCGCAGCATTCAATTGCTGCTTTTGAAGTGCCTTCTGGATTGTCTGATCCTGTGAGTGAGATGGCAGCTATTATTCTTGACATACCAAGAACAGAAATTATTTCTCAGAGCGAGAGTTATCTTCATGCAACATTTCAAAGCAAAGTCTTTGGCTTTGTTGATGATCTTGAAATCTTAAAAGATGGTGAAGGCTTGCAGGTCCGCTCAGTGTCACGCGTTGGCAGAAGTGATTTGGGCGCCAATAGAAAGCGTGTTGAGGCCATACATGAGATCTGGCGGCAAACTATCCTGCAAAGTCAGAATTAATAAAATGGAATGAGGTGAACACAAGCAGGATAGTAGAAGATAAGTAGAAAATAAGTAGAAGATAAGTAGAAGATAAATAAAATATGAATAGAAGGCGGATTGTCGTAATTTAAAGCTTAATTCCAATTTAATTCCTATTTTAATTCCTATATAGAGGCGGCAAGCTATATTGAAGTCTGTTTTTCTTTGTAGACTTTCTATTGCTGTGAAGTTTCGCTACAGCCTCAAAAAATGCACTTAAATCAAAAGATTCTGCCTGATTCTCAGCATAAAGACAGCTTTGTAAATTCTTAATTAAAGGCGCTAATGATGTCTGAGTATGTTCAGTATCAAATTTATTGATGACTTTATCAAAATTGTACAAGGAAGAATCCTCAAAATAAGCTTGTCCCCAAAGCAGGAAATAATGTGCAGCAGCTTTGACATCTTCTAGCTCACAAGCATGCTTTAGCTGTTTGTAACAGCTATTGATATTTGGAATGTTCCTCGCTGTTTGTTTCGGTTTGGACTCTTTTTTCAATATGATTTTCAGAAAGAGCATTTGACATTTCTGCCATAGTAAATATGTTGCTGGTGCAAAAAACAAAGCAGAGATCAATAAAATTACCCCAACAAAAAGTAATAAATTTAAATTAAGGGAAAATGGAAAAATACTCTGGCTGCTTGCACTGCTGATGGTGTCTGTTTCGAGCGTTAGTCGCTCACCATCTAAAGTCAGTATGTCCAAATCTTGTGAGGGTAAGCGGGCATATTCCAGATTGTTGGTGGCAGTATTCCACCAGGGTATTTCTATAGCAGGCAAAGTGAAGCTCCCTGCTTCAGTTGCTACCAGAGTGATGTTTTGTGTGTGCCCAGAGCGTACGCCGCTTTGTTCGGTAATATCAACTTGTTGAGCTTCTGCCGGGTAAAAACGCAGCTCGGAGTCAGCTGTGAAATCCAGATTGACCAACATAGATGCATACAGATCATCTACATCAAATTTAATGGTACGGACAACTGAGTCGCCAATACGCATATCGTCTAATGAGCGGCTCCAGGTTTCAGAAATTGTAACCTTGCTACTGGGTAACCAGATTGGACTGGGGAAAGCGGAAGGAACAGGTAACACTGATATTCGATGCTCCTGGCTGAAAAGTTCGATTCTTTGGCGTTGGGCAGTAGTTTGTAGATTAGGGTTATTACGAGTCGGACGGGTTTGTGTGAAGGCTCTAAAGCGTATTGGGGCAATAGTAAACTCTCCGCTTTGTTGTGGAAAAATTACGAAGCGACTTTCATTAACAGTGTATAAAACGTCATTGACTGTTTCTGTATAGTTTAGGTCTTCACCTAATTTGTTGTAGGCTGCGTCAGACATTTCCAGAGTGGAAAATGAAGCGCCACGTTCAAATGCCAAGGTGTAATAAAGTTTGATGCTATAAATTAGTGCTTCTTGAACATAAACTTGCGTTTTGTTAACAGAGGTTTGTAGAAAAACATTATTATTTTCCGAAGCACTTGTACTTTCTGGAGGGGAGCTTTCTGTCTCGCTTTGTGACCAGCTTGAGCTGGGAATTAATATTAGAGCGAGTAAGGCTGCAACATAAAAAAATGCACCAAGTCTTTGCTTTACCATAGCTGCTGATTATTTTTAAGCGCTAGCAGATCAATGCCTAGTGCGCTGTCAGATTTTCGCTGTAATTCAAATTTGTTCTTTAACAGAGTCGCAGGATCATCTTTTATGCGTCCCAGCCATTGCTGTAATGAAAGCTCTTGTTCCAGGTTCGCGCTGAATTCCTGTTCTTCTGCTGACCCCGGATCTTCTAGCTCACTATTACCTTTATTGGCATCAGCTTCCTGACTATCTTGTTGGCTGATGCTTTCGGAAGTGTCTTCTTGGTTTTGTTCATTTTCCTGACCATTGGTAGAGCCGGTAATCTCCTGATTTTCGTCTTCTTCAATAAGGTCAGCGTCTTCGCCTTCTTCACGCTCCATTTCGATATCCATTCCAGGATCATCGGTAAGTCTTGCCTGAAGGGCGGCAACTACTTCCAGATTATTTGCAGCGGCTTCATGATCAGGGTCAATCGTCAACACTCTTCGGTAAATATCGATAGCTTCGTTAAGGCGATAGAGCTTCGCCAAAGCATTACCCCGATTGTATAGAGAATTTAAATCATTAAGTTCAGCCAAGTCTGATAACGATGCTTCATAATCACCTTGCCGGTAATTTGCGGCGGCTCGCCAGGCGGCGTCCTCAAACAATAATGCCGCATAGGGGTAATTTTCTTGGGTAAAAGCTCGACTGGCTTGCTGATTTATATTTGACCACAAACCAGCCCATTCCCAGGCAAACACTGGCGAAGAAAGACCAAATGCCAAAATTAACAGGCAAAAAATGCGATATGTAAAAGTAAGTATAGGCAATGATTGGCCTGTAAGTGCGTTTAAAGTTCTAGAATGCCTCGGCATTATACGAACTGGTTATAGCTAAGCAAATGCCTGATAAGTGTAGACTTGGATTAAGTAAGTAATGTGGAAAGCAGGCTAAGCCCTTTGGGCGTCATTGACAGGTTGCTTTTGTTGGGTCGAATAGGTATTTTTCTTAAGTTGATTCGGCTGTTTTTTCTTATTCTATCCGTGCCACTCATCTAATGTATCTACATGCTTGTAAATATGAAGTTGAAGGAAGTTAAGAATGAGTGAGGCAAGTGTTGAAGTGAGCTTGGGCAGGTCAACTTATCTCTTTCTGATTGTTTTATTTATTGGCAGCGGTGCTTCTGCCCTTATCTATGAATTAGTCTGGTATCAATTAATTGGTTTAGTTATTGGGGTTTCTTCAATATCTCTTGGCATTTTATTGGCCGTTTTTATGGGAGGAATGTGTCTAGGCAGTTTGTTGATGCCCAGATGGGTTTCATCAGATTATCATCCTTTAAAAATATACGCCTTACTGGAAGTTAGTATCGCCGCATTTGGGGTTGTTTTGCTTTATGGCATGCCCTTACTTCGAAATCTCTATTTTGGTTCAGCTGCCGAAGGTTTACTGGATTATGTTCTACGAGGTCTGTTTGCCGGTATTTGTCTTTTGCCACCAACAATTTTGATGGGCGCAACCTTGCCTGCTATTGCACGTTGGGTGAAATCGACACCTAATGGAGTAGCGTGGTTGGGTTTGTTTTATGGTGGGAATATTGCTGGCGCAGTCTTGGGGACCATGCTGGCCGGCTTCTATTTACTGCGTATATACGATATCGAGGTGGCGACCTATGTGGCAGTGTGTATCAACCTATTAGTTGCTTGTACTGCATGGTGGATAAGCCGCCAGCTCGCCTATGATAAAGGTAGCGATAAAGAACATTTTTATATTCTTAAAGAAGCTTGGCCAATCTATGTTGCTGCCATGCTATCAGGAGCAACAGCCCTGGCAGCAGAAGTGCTTTGGACTCGTCACTTATCTTTATTTGTCGGAGCTACAGTCTATGGTTTCGCATTAATTCTTTCAGTTTTCCTGGTCGGTTTGGGGTTGGGAAGCACACTGGGTTCAAAATTGTCTTTGCGCTTAGGGAATCCCAAGATGGCATTGGCCATATGTCAGTTACTACTTTGTGTGCTGATGGCTTGGGCGGTTTATCTGGTTACACAGAATTTGCCGTATTGGCCTGTCGATATTGATGGCAATCAGCCCTGGAAGCGGTTACAGATAGATTTTTGGCGATGCATGATTGCGATGTTTCCAGCCGCAGTATTATGGGGAGCGAGTTTTCCTTTAGCTTTAGCCTCTGTTGCTTCCAGTGAAAAGGATAGTGCAAGTCTGGTTGGTGGTATTTATGCCGCCAATACCTTTGGCGCCATTATCGGTTCTTTGGCAGGGGGGGTCATATTTGTACCCTGGGTGGGCAGTCAACTGACTCAGCAACTTATTATTCTGGTTTCTGCGATATCAGCTTTAGTGGTTCTGATGTTTGGCATGGAAAGCATCAAGTCCGAAAGCAGGCGAATGTTAAGCAGTGCTGTTGTAGCTATAGTTGCGTTGATTTCAGTGTTTAGCGTTCCTCCGGTTTTGGAGGAAGTTATTGCCTATGGACGGTATTTACCAGCTTTTGGACGTGGAGTGAATGTTATTTATGCTGGAGAAGGCCTCACTGCTTCAATTGCTGTCACTCAGGAAGGTGACGGTATATTAAATTATCACAACTCAGGCAAAATTCAGGCTTCAAGCTACCCACAGGATATGCGTTTACAACGTATGCTGGGCCACCTGACAACCTTAATCCCGGAAAAACAAGATGACTTTTTAGTCATTGGTTTAGGGGCAGGCGTTACAGCCGGTGCCGTAGCCATAGATCCAAATGCTGGCAGAGTGACCATTGCTGAATTAGAACCACTGGTGCCAGAAGTTATTTCGAGGTATTTCAGTGAGTTCAATTTTGATGTGGTCAATAACCCAGTGGTTGATATACATATAGACGATGGTCGACATTTTTTACATACCACAGAATTAAGCTTTGATGGCATCACTTCAGACCCATTAGACCCCTGGGTTAAGGGCGCGGCTTCTCTTTATACAGAAGAGTTCTGGGCTTTGGCTAAATCAAAATTAAACCCCGGAGGAGTGGTTACCGTATTTGTGCAGCTTTATGAAAGCACTGAAGATGCTGTAAAAAGTGAAATTGCCACATTCTTGAAAGTTTTTCCAAATGGTGCCATTTTTTCTAATACCCAATCGGGTACGGGTTATGATTTGGTCCTGGTAGGTTTAGCAGATGATGATCGCATTGACGTGAATCGCATGATAGAACGTTTTGAACATCCTCGTTATGCGCAAGTAAGAGCATCACTAGCAGAAGTTAGCCTGGTAAATGTGACTGATTTACTTAGTACTTTTGCCGGTCAAACAGCTGATTTATCCCACTGGTTGGAGGGAGCAGAAATCAATATCGATAAGAATATGAGGCTGCAGTATCTTGCGGGTATGGGGCTTAATCTCTATGAAAATATTAATATCTATAACAACATGTTAGAACAAGGCATTGTCTACCCTGAAAATTTATTTGTCGGCGAGGAAGAGGTCCTGCAAGAGCTTGAAGGTAAAATAACACGCCGGCAGGGCAGATTTTGAGAATGATTGAGCTGGCTCAATAAAAATCATTTTTTTTGCATAAGCTAGGGATAGAATAGTGATAATATCCCAGACTTCTTAAATAATGGGCCATAGCGCCTTATGCATGGATTAGGTGTTTCTCTTTATTGGCGAGTTATTGTTATTGACGAGTTATTGTTATTGAAGAATTACTAAAACATTTAAAGTCCAATTTTATAAAATGAGGTTAGAAATGAATATAAAGAGAATCAGTCGCCTGTTTGCCATCCCTTTGCTCATGCTGTGCTTTCAGTCAACACAGGCTCAGCCAATTATGATTCCGGGTTTCATGGGTATTGAGAGCTCATATATGGATGCACCAGCAGCAGGCTC
Organism: Pseudohongiellaceae bacterium; assembly: GCA_965661005.1. Taxonomy (GTDB): domain Bacteria; phylum Pseudomonadota; class Gammaproteobacteria; order Pseudomonadales; family Pseudohongiellaceae; genus UBA5109. Next base: position 23,111 of record CBFICB010000005.1, on the reverse strand, counting down.
AGATGCCAGTAATGCCTATTTCACCATCTCAAACCTGTATTCTGAACCGATAGTATTGCTAAGTGCTACAGGCGATATTTTTGAAAATGCTACTTTTCTTGGCCCAAACAATGATGAATTAGAGCAATTGATCATTCAGCCTGGTGAGCGTCTGGTTATGGGACCGGATACTGTCTATATGCATTTAAGTGACCTTCAGACTTCGTCTATTGAAGATCATTCCCAGCAAATTACCCTGTTGGTACGCCGCGGTTTGGAAGCTGAGGAAGAAGTAGAGGCACAAGATGGCTTTGGTGGCTTGTCTGGTGCTCGTCAAAGAGAAGCGGGTATTCCCAATGAAAAAGAGTATGTGGTTAATGTAGATCTTAAGTACTAATTTTAAGTTCTAATAGAATATAATAACGAGCTAAAGTTTTTGACACTTTAATCAAAGAAATATTGTTTATTGAAAAAAGAGGTGAAAAATGCACTCAAACATAAAAAAAATTAATGGGTCTATTTTCTTACTTTTGACATTTTTATTTGTCCAGGCAGCTGCGCAAGCGCAACCGCTTATGGTTCCGGGCTTTATGGCTATCGAAAACTCATCTATGGATGCTCCTGCAGCGGGTTCTGATTCAAGCAATGCCTATTTCACCATATCAAATCTGCATTACGAACCTATCATATTGTTGAGTGCTTCGGGCGATACTTTTGAAACCGCTACCTTTATTGGCTCAAATGGTAATGAATTAGACCAAGTTGTCATCCAACCTGGTGGCCGTTTAACTATGGGGCCAAATAACGTACACCTACGAATTAGTGGGATTGATGCTGAAGCTACTGATGAAGGCTCTCAGGATATTACTTTGCTTATTCGTCGTGGGCTGGAGCCAGAGGAAGCTGTCGAAGCAATTGAGGAATTAGGCGCCATGTCCGGAGTTCGAAGTCGTGAAGCCGGTATTCCAAATGAAAAAAAATACGTGGTTCACGTTATGGTTAGAGATTAAAAGCGAACTTAATATTTAGTTTTTCAGCGTGCACTTAAGGCATGGTAAGGATAGATTAAACTTTAGGATTAAAGCCCAGCAGGGCAGCTGAGTGTTTAAAAAAGGAATAAAAGAGTCATTAATAACTGGGCAAGAAAGCCTTTAAAGTAAGTATTTTGAAGGCTTTTTTTTCGCATTTGAGAAATGCTATCGCCAACTTAATTGGTTGATTTATTTAATTTTAAGAGTAATCTTCTTTTGCAATAAAAAATTAATCTTTAAAGTAAGTAATTATAAGTATTATCTGGAAAATTTTGTTTATTCAAGAGAGGAGGGGTGAGGAATGTACACAGTTACAAAAAATATTAAGCGTTCTATTATCATATTTCTGGCAATGGTGTTTGTGCAGACAGCTGCACATGCCCAACCAGTCATGATCCCTGGTTTTATGGGTATTGAAAGCTCATATATGAATGCGCCAGCGGCAAGCTCAGAGTCAGCAACGGCTTTTTTTACTATCGCCAATTTACATTATGAACCGATCGTGGTGTTGGGTCTTAGTGGTGACGTATTTGGTCAAGCTACTCTGGTTGGCTCAAATGGGGGCGAGTTGGAGCAAGTCATCATTGAGCCAGGTGATCGTCTTGTCATGTCTGCAAATGATGTGCATTTTCAATTAAGTGGCGTAGATTCTGCCAGCCTGGAAGGACACTTTCAGGAGCTTACGCTATTGGTTCGCCGTGGACTAGAGCCCTTGGAAGAAGTAGAGGAGCAACGCAGAGATGCGAATGCTGGCCAACGCGGCCGAGAAGCGGGTGTTCCCAACGAACATAAATATGTTGTAAATGTTCCTCTTAGAAATTGAATTTTTACCTGGTTGAGCTCGTTAAGTAATCAATAAAAATTAGAACCAGAAACACCAGTTTTTTTCAACTTTAGCTTACATAGTTTGATAGTATAGAGCCTTTGAAGTAGTAACTTTAAAGGCTCTTTTTTTTGTACATACTCCCTCCTGAATTACTAATTTTGCTTGCTGTGGTGGCGCTCTTTACTGGTTTTGTTAAAGCTGGAATACCTGCCTTAGGCATGCTTATTTCTGCTGTTGTAGTCCTGGTATTTAGTCCTCGAGAGGCCTTGGGCATTTGCCTTATTTATCTGTTAGTTGGGGATTGTGTAGCCGTTAGTTTTTACTGGCGATTAGCTCATATTAGTGAACTCAAGAAAATGATTTTGCCCGTTTTTTTAGGCATTGCTGTTGGTGGTGTAATGCTTAGCTATCTGGATGATAGAAATCTTGGATTAGCCATTGGCTTAATGGTTGTTTTTCTGGTTTCTCTGGAGCCTCTTAGACCGAAGCTGACAGAATTAGCAATTTACTACCCTAAAAGCATTCGAGCAGGATCCGGTCTTCTTGCCGGAGTCTCTACCACCATCGGGAACGCTGCTGGGCCCATTACTGCTTTATATTTTTTATTGCTTAAACTGGATAAGAAAACTTTTGTTGGTACCAGCAGTATTTTCTTTTTAACAGTCAATACCACAAAAATTCCGATTTTTTATTATCAGGATTTATTTACAGTGGCATATTTTCCTTCAATTGCGGTAACTGCTCCACTGGTATATGTTGGCGCCTTGTTTGGCAGAAGTTTTTTAAATTGGGTATCGCAAGTCTGGTTTGCACGCATCATTCTGCTCGCTACAGCCATAGCTGGTATTTGGTTAATTATTCGATATTTTCTTTGATAGAATTTTATTATGAAAAAAATGGCAAGGCTGGAAATAGACCATGTTTAGAATAATACTTTCACTAAGCTTCATCTTCTCAAATTTATTCTTGGTATCTTGCGCTGTAAACCCAGTGACAGGAGCAAGTGAGTTTTCCTTGTTATCTCGACAAGACGAGATATCCATAGGCAATCAGCAATATGGTCCTTCACAGCAAAGTCAGGGTGGAGAGTATAGAGTAGATCCTGAATTAAGCGCGTATGTCAGTGAGGTAGGGCAGCGTCTTGCTGCGGTGGGTAGAAGAGATTATGACCTGCCATATGAGTTTGTGGTGTTAAATAATTCAGTACCAAATGCATGGGCACTTCCAGGTGGCAAGATAGCCATTAATCGAGGTTTATTGCTTGAACTGAATAGCGAAGCAGAGTTGGCAGC
>CBFICB010000005.1:17811-19838 GCA_965661005.1 Pseudohongiellaceae bacterium | reverse complement strand
CAGTTAGGAGCGCAGCTAATCAGTCAACGTTATGGTCGGGATGCTGAACGTGAATCGGATACTTTTGGTATTCGTTATATGCTTGAAGCCGGCTATGAGCCACAAGCAGCTGTCAGTTTACAAGAAACCTTTGTTCGCCTTTCTGAGGGACGAGAATCAAGTTGGATTGATGGCTTGTTTGCCAGTCATCCTCCTTCCCGGGAGCGTGTAGCGAATAATCAAGCACTGGTCAATGAATTAATGCCTATCATACAGGGGCGTGATCTGGAAGTTGGTGAAGCTCGATACCAGCAGGCTATTGCCGGTATCAAAGCAGACCAGGAAGCTTATGAACTTTTTGCTGAAGCTGAAAGGGCTATTGCTGATGATGACTTGGAGATTGCGATGCTGAACTTGAATGAAGCTATTTCGCTGGTCCCCAATGAAGCCAGATTTCCCGGCTTAAAAGCAGATATTCTTCTTTATCAGCAAGATTATAGAGCTGCGATCACAAGCTACAATCAGGCTATCGACAAAGATGATAGCTATTTCGATTATTATTTAGGCAGAGGAGTGGCTTATGCCAGAATTGGTGATCAGCGCCTGGCACAGGTTGATCTGGAACGAAGTGTTGATTTGTTGCCGACAGCTACCGCCATGAATGAATTAGGAAAAATATCACTTAATAATAACGATAGAGCTATCGCCAAACAGTATTTTCAAGCTGCTGCCGAAGGTGGAGGGGTCGCCGCGAATGAAGCGGCATTAGCATATACACGACTTGATGTTGTTGACTCTCCAGATGTTTATATCCAGTCTCAGGTATATACCCTTCAAGATGGTCGAATATTCGTCAGGGTAAGTAATCGTGCCGGAATCCCTTTACAAAATATTCAATTGGAAGTGACAGCAGTAATTTCAGAGCAACTTGCCCAACAGGTATTAAGCCTTGCTAGTTTAGCTGTCAATCAGACTACTGATTTGAATACAGGTTTGCGTGTTGCTGAGGGCGTTCAGCTAAGCCCAAATCAAATGGGCGTAAGAGTAGTCTCAGCTCAACCTTAAAAGCTGAATTGCGGCATTCTTTGTAGAGTTTTTTATTGTACTAGAGTGGATGGTCTGTCCCATGCCAAAACTAAGTCCGACAGGGTCCTGTTGCCACTCACAGTAAATACCTCTGATTGAGCGCTGGCTTCACCGGCGTCATTTTCACCATTTCCATTTAAATCACTGCTCACCCTGATACGGTAATCACCGGAGGCTAAGCCGTTTAAATCAAAATTGTAGGCGTTATTGGCATAGCTGGAATTGATTTGAATACTGTTGTTATTCTCTGTGTTGATTAGTTCTATTAGCAAGGGGCCAACCTGATAGCGTTGTGTCGGAGGATTTACTTGGAGTATGACCTCAACATTTAATACGTTTGCGCTGGTATTAAAACTAAGCGTCTCACGATATAAGCCTTCAGTGAGTCCAAGACGGTCTATCGTCAAGCGCCAGTTTTCAACACCCGATACCAGCCCCAGAGAAGTAAGGTCTAGCCATGCAGCGTTATAATCAATGCTATTGATGTTTATAGCATCATCACCAACTGTTCTTGTTTCAAAGACTGTTTCACTTAGTCCAGGGCTAAACTCAATGGTTGAAATTGAAGAGCTAAGGTATGAGTTGACGATAGGATTACTACTTAAGCTGGTGAGAGCAGTATTAACAGCTTTACGTGCATTAATCAGGCCGTATCCATATAAATTGTCAGCACCGCTTATACCCAGGTCATCTGTTAGCAAACCAGAGATAAGCATCTGTTCAATGTCATCAGCACTTAAATCAGGGTTCACCGCCAGCATTAAAGCAAAAACGCCACTGACATGCGGTGTTGCCATGGATGTGCCAAAACGGTAGTTATAAATATAGTTTAAGCCTCCTGCCCCAGAGACTGCCGACAAGCTTAAAATTGCATCGACAAAGCCATTATTGTCGAAATCGATATTATCGCGCCCTCCAGGAGCGGCAACATCAATAGCATTACCAAAATTTGAGTATTCAGA
>CBFICB010000005.1:17025-17408 GCA_965661005.1 Pseudohongiellaceae bacterium | reverse complement strand
CCTAAATCTTCAGCATCAGGGTCAAGTCCATCACCATCCAGAGCATTATCAATATCACTGATAAAGTCATAACCAGCAATCAGATTGCCTGCTAAATCCGGATGCTGAAAGAGGGCACCAGAGTCAACAACCGCGACAATAACATCGCTAGATCCAGTCGTAATATCCCATGCAGCAGGGAGTTCAATTAATGGGTAATTCCATTGTTCATTGTATTGAGGATCGTTAGGTATAGCCGTCCCTTCAATAATGAGGTTGGGCTCTGCAAATTGAATTTGTTCATCGCTATTCATTAGTTTGATAGCAATAAGAGTCTCGTATTTTTGTTTAGTATGATCGTCAACAAATTGGTGTCTTTGGTTGATATTATTTGGATCAACAAT
>CBFICB010000005.1:7930-16962 GCA_965661005.1 Pseudohongiellaceae bacterium | reverse complement strand
GCGATCAGCTTGACCCGCCATTAGGTTTAAGCCTAATTGGCTCAAAGTAGAGTCTGGATTTTTTGTTTGATTTTTATAACTTTCCGGCTTGCGGTAACTGAGAATTAATTCATTGGGCATAAAAGCATCACTTAAACGGAAACCGGAGCTGTTGATGTTTACGGTTTGTTCAGTTCTCAAGGTATAGTTGGATGCGCCGTCAAAGGCCTCGACAAGCAGCTGAAACTCTCCTTCGAATGGTGCGAGTAATGTTTCAATGGCGCTCAGGGAAAGAGAAGAATCAAGCACGATTTTTCCTGTGCTGTCCAGCAGGTATAGATCAAGGTCAGCATTAGCTGAGTCATAGATATCCAATACAATGGATTGGCCCTCATAAAGGTAAATACTAAAATAATCTGAGGTATCACCGGATGCGAAAAGAGGGCCTTGAGAGCCTTGCATGGCTTCGTTAACATATCCGCCAAGTACAGCAAAACTTGGAATAACCTGGGCCGTATCAGCTGTGTTGTTGGAAATATTAATGTTGTTGGTATTGTTGATATCGCTATCAACAATCGAGCCGGCGCTAACCACGATACTGCCCTGCAGGGAAAATGAAGCGGGATTATCAGTGGTAGTATTCCCGCCGCCACCACCACCTCCACAGGCGCTCAACAAAGTCATCAATAAGATCATGACCCAGTATTGGAAAGATTGATGGCTAAGTTTACTTACAAGGTATGCCATTGCTGAACGACCTTTGTATGCCTTTACTTGAAAGAGCAATAGATTCTAGAGAGTCAGGGCAGCAGGGTAAAGATTGAACGCTGAAAAAGCTGAATAGGTGATTATCCCGGTTTGGAAATCATTAAGACAACAAAAAAGCAGATTTGCTTAAAATAAACAAATCTGCCTTTTGAATGTAGCCTTAAAAACTTAACGGTTTTTTAACGAGATCGAGTCAGGTAGGCGATGATATTTTCAAGATCAGCATCACTGACTTCGGTTTTACGGGTAATCGGCATGCCGTTTAAACCACCTCTGACAACAGTGCTGATATAGATAGGTTGAAGATCAACTCTATCTTCCAGTACTGGCGGCAAATCGCCTTTGTATTTCACCATCAAAGCTGAGGTGCCTGGTAAAGCATGCGCGCCAAAGCCGCCAAAGAGTCCGCCGGCAACTCGACCGTGACAGGGTTCACACCACTTGTCATAGAGCACTTTACCGCTTGCCTCAGCAGGACTGAGCTCCTGGGCTTGTAAAGCGCCAGCAAAAGAGAAAAATAAGATACATAAAACAGTTAATTTACTCATCCTCGGTTATTCCTCATGTTTGCCGGCCAAATGCCATAGCGTCCCGGTGAAATGATGCCATTAGGGTCAATAGCGTCTTTCAGTTTTTCCTGATATTTCAATAAGGCGCCGTCATTAAAGTTGTACTTGCTTACAGCGAGCTCCTGGAAGGCCGGGTTTGTTCGGTAGGTACCCATACCCAGTTCAGCAGCTTTCTCCAGACATCTTTCATACAATGCTCTGGTAACAGCATTTTTAGCGGGGTCTCTCCAGGTTGGAAGTGCTAACACTATAGCCATAGCCCTCGAATAGAACATGACAGGAGTCGTGAAGGGGTGGGTAAATGGCTGCACACCAAATTCTTGATAAGCCTCGGTTAATGCTCTAGCAGCAGTATGCACACCCTCAGCGGTTCTAGGCGCCATTATGAACAAATCGGCATGGCCATCGGATGGATCAGCATCTGTCATTGGATTGCGGGCTACCATGTGGAAAATTTCGAGATTAGGAATTCCCATTCGGGCTTTGTCCGCTAATGCAGGAATGTCTTCATCAGGGATTGGTAAATTGTAAAAGTGACCATCCTCAAAAGCTGAGCCTGGAATATTGTCACTAAAACGGCGTTGTATTGCCGCCCATGTTGCGCGGACGACTTCTTCCGGACCATATAGTTGAAATTCAGCAGCCCAGGCTGGTTTGCCTTGCGCAGTGACAAATGCTTCGAGTTGTTCGACTGTAGGCCAACCATTTTGCATAAGCTCCGCAATAGGGGCTGGATCAAATAAACTGCCACCGACAGGGCTGGTATAACTTGGCATCCCCACTAATAAAGAGTCTTCCAGATAATTCACCTCATCAATCAGTGCTTGCAGGTCTTGATAACGCGGAACGGTCACTGTGCCTGTCATATACGTTTCAGGCATAGGCATTAGCTTCACGCCCATTTTAGTGATGACGCCAAAATTAGATTGTGCAAATAGGCCGTCGATAGATGGGCCAACACCGTAATGAAAATCCTGCCAGCCATCAGAGCCGGGAATGGCGCCAGAACCTGTGCGAATTAGCTCGCCTTCAGCACTGACAATCTCCAGGCCACAATGCGAAGCGAAGTGATCGCGATAAGGCCCCATGGTATAACCGACACCATGGTCGAGGCTGTTGCCCATTGGACTGCCCCAACCGGGATCAGGAACATCTAACATAACATTTAGATTGTTTTCGCGAATATATTTGAAGAGATCAAAATAAGACACACCAGGCTCGACCAATGCATAATTTCTTTTGTCATTGACTTCGATAATGCGATTCATACGTTTCAGGTCCAGCACGACACTGCCGGTCAAAGTTGGGGCAGAGCCACCGTAGGTCAGATTTCGGCCAGTAGAAATTGGATACAAAGGTATGCCATAGCGATTGGCGATACGAACAATTTCCTGTACTTCTTCAACGCTGTCAGGTGCAACAGCGGCAGAAGCCACTCGTTCCTCACCTTCACCCCAGAAGGGAGAATAAGAATCACGATAAAGGGCGACATCAGCGTCTGAACTGAATACCCAGTCTGTGCCGACCACCGATTCGAACTCAGCAAGTGCTGAATCAAATTGTGCCTGGCTTGTATTTGGAGGTAGTGCCATTTTGTTATTCCTCTGATGTTTTTTTAAATGCTTTTATGTTTTCGGTATTAATATTTCAGCTGATCACCCAAGTGACCAAGGCTGTTTTATTTTCTGGGGCGTTGGGCCCTGTTAATTTTTGTGCAGAAATATCTGCAGACTGTTCAGCTAAAAATAACTGAGATAGCTCAGCCATTTTGCTTCCAAAGCCAGATTTGTTGCCTAGTTTATTAAGAGATGAAACGGTTAATGGCGAGCCATTGACCTGATGCTCAACCTTACCATCTTGATCAATTAAATGATCAACTCTCAAACTAACTTTCATGCCAACATCTCGTGCCAATTCTTCTAAGCAAAAGAGATCAAGTCGAGAGGTAAGACCTATTAAAGGGGAAGGGTTTGCGAGCAACTGATCACGTAATTGACCATACCATAACTTGCCTAGGTCGCTCTGTATATCCTTGGGTGATGAGTCTTTTAGCTGAATTGTGTTAGCAAAAGCCAGACTTTGTGGATGCGAGCTGTCGAAGATAGCCTGAACTGGAAGGACTGAACTTTTATTGTTAGAAAAAGCAAGACTTTGCGCGGGTAAATTTACCAAACCGCCTAGTGTGCCTGCTGCACCAAGTTTCAAGGTTGTTCTGCGGTTAATCATATTAATTACTCAACTCTTTATTAGAAAATATTTCGACCTGTGACTTTACAAGAAAACACGTGTTGTTTGAAGCTTTTAAGCCAGAATAACGATATATTTTAAAGATTGTACGCAGAATAGCTGATTACGGTTTAGTGCAGAAAAAACACTTAACCCTTAGAAGGTGGGAGCAAGAATTTATTTCAGCGAAATCACATGATGTTTCTTAATGCATTCAGTTTTGATTGGTAAAGATCTTTGGTAGAGGCATCGATGACATTACTTAAAGCCATGTTAAATGCTCTTTCCGCTCGATTAAATTGGCCTAGTTGGTAATAACTAATTGCAATGCCTAAATAGGCTTCATGTAAGTATGGAGCAATATCCAGAGCACGGCTGTAATAGCGAATCGCGCTATTATAATCATTGGTCTCATAAGAATTTCTTGCAACATTAAACCAATGAATAGGACTAGGGTCGTCCATGTTTAATAACCTGCGGTTAATAGCTCTCGCTTCTTGAGTGCGACCTTGCGAGGTCAAAAGTATGTGATAGTTTTTCATTAGGGTTAATTTATCTTCAGCTGTTTCAATGCCGTATAGGTAGATTTCTTCAGCCTTTGCAAGTTGGCCAACACGCTTATAGGTTATAGCCATCATATTAAAGGCATCAGCACTGAATGGATCATATTTCATTGATTCCAAGGTGTACCAGTAAGCATCAGAGTAATTTTCTTCATTTAATTTTTGTGCGGCAATATTGCGATAATACATGGCGATATATTCATCGTCGGAAACATTCCCAATAAAGGTGCCACTATCAGCAGGGAAATAATCTATCTTTATACCCGTTCGTAGTTCCGACTCGTCAGCCTCAGGCTTATAAATAAGGCTTCTTATATGAACCCCTCTATTTGCAACGGAACCGCTTAAGCGGTAAATCGGTGATGAGTCGATTAATTCATAATCAATTTGAATGTCGGCTAAATTGGCTAATGCAGTAGTGACAACGGCCAGTGACATGCAATTTCCACGGTTATATGCCAGTGCTTCCGAAGCAGTATAAGTCTCATACTCATAAAGAAAGTTATTGTTGGTAAGGTAGTTAGCCAGACGTTGATGTTCAGCAATTAGCTGATTAGCCGGATCATTGAAATAGCCTAAAAAATCATCTTCCTGCTCCGGACTTAATTGATGAATGTCTCCCAATGCAGCCATCTCCGGTTTTTCAGAAAAAATATTTGGAAACTCAGGCTTAGAATCAGCAGTCGTTACTGGTTGGTCAATTGAGGTGCAAGATGCTAGTAATGCAAGGAATGGGCAAAGCAAATAAAGTTTTAACAGCTTGTTTTTAAAAGAGTTAGTTTTCATCGAAATCAAGCCTCCTGGTTTTATGAAGTGCTTATAGTTCAAAATTCCCCAATATAATTATTCTCTTTATACACTTAATAGACCCTTAACAGGCAAGAATGTTTCGCTTTGGTGTTTAGGCATATTACTAAATCTAGGGCTAATTTTTATAATAAACATTAAATATCCTTATTAATCAATTAGATGCGATATTCCTTGAACAAGAAAACACCTGTTATTTTTTCTTTTTTTAGTCTCACTTGAGGTAGTTTTAACGTCACTTTAGGTTATTGGGCCAATATCTGCATTTTTCTGCAAGGGCCTTACGCTTCGCAAGATCAAGCAATGTTAAAAAGAAATTTCAGATTGATTATAAAGAAAGGTAAGAAAATGGAATTGTAAATAACGCTTAATCTTTTATTTGAGCTTTTTAAAGCTTTTTGGGGAGCAGCCTGTCACCGATTTAAAATCCTTAATGAAATGCGATTGATCAAAATAACCGAGCTGGTAACTTAGATCAATTAGAGGTTTTTCATAGCCTTTCTCAAGCAATGTTAGCGTAGTATTTATCCGAACGATTTTGCAATATTGACTAGGAGAAATCCCAATTTCTTCTTTAAATCGCTTTCTGAATTGAGCCTTACTAAGGCCTATTGTCTTTGCCAATTGACTTACTTCAACAAAACCTTTTGCAGCAAGAATTATTGTAATTGCATTATCAATTATAGAGGTTTTTTGTTGAATAATTCTTTGCAGTAAAAAGTCTTCAATTAAACTTATTTTAGTAATATTTTCTTTTTCAGTAGTAATCTTATGGGACAGCTCTATGGCGCCATTCCCCCATATATCGAGAATATCAACAATATTATTTTGAAAGTTATGCAATTTGTATGGGATGAAATATTTGGCAGTGTTTGGTTTAAACTCTACAGCTATACAACAGTTATTATTCCCCTTAGCTCTTACAGTATAAGATTTGTTATGAAGACCACCAATAAAGTTTTTGGGCCTGCTTTGCCAGCCTGCGCTGTAGGAAGTGTCGTGTTGAAAATTAGTATTATTTTGAAAGACAATTTCAAAGATGCCTTTAGGGTATAACTGGGTATCAATGTTTTCACCAAACCGATAAAGACTGTATTTGGCAACGTAATTGCGCAGTAGATTTGGTGGATATTCTTGGATATTCAGCATGTTGTCTATATTAATTGCAGTTATGGTAAAAGAAAACCCAGTATCTAGGCAGTCAAAAAAATTTAGTTTTCAAGCTGCAGGTGTAATTGAGTGTCTTTGTATACTGCGAATTGATTATACTGTGATTTAAATATTCATCTTTGACAAATAAATAAAAGAAATGTGAACCTATATACTTCTAGTGATGAAGCTTTAGTTTCAAGGAGATTACTATGAAAATTTTTATATATTCATTAGCACTAATGATGTTCGGCTCAACAATGGCTATGTCAGTTTCAGCACAGTCTGTTGATGCACTCATTGCTGAAGCTGTTAGACCCTTGCCAGAAGACCTGCGTGCAGAGGCAACAGTTTATACCTATGATGATAGGGGAGATCGAGTTGTGCTTAGACAAGGGACTAATCAGGTTGAATGTGTTCCCAAAAATCCTGATACAGGCTTTACCCGCTGTAATGCAATATCAAATGCTGCTCGTATGGATTACACCGCTAAACTCAGAGCTCAAGGTTTGTCAGAGACAGAGTTGGATGATGCTTTGGTTGAAGCCGTGAATGCAGGAGAAATTGACGATCTGGTTTTTGGTTCTATTAGCTATCGCCTTTATGATGGGGATGACAGAATCAAATTGCTTTGGCTGGTGTTGGTTCCTTATGCTATGCCTGGCGATCTTGGAATGCCCACTGAGAGTCAGCGTGATGCCTCATTGGCAGGAAGTGGTCGACCCTGGATGATGCGAGAAGGTACAGCTTTTGCTCATGTGATGATTCCAATTAATGGTACAGAGTTCTCCAATAGTGGAGGTGTGACAACAAAGATGAATACCATGGCAATCATGGACCCTGTTGAGCAAGCAACCCTGCCATTGCCAGAAGAATTTCGAGCTGGAGCCACTGTTGTGCAATATGATGATGAGACGGGTGCGCGTCAGGTGTTAAGACAAGGATCAAACATGATGGAATGCCAGCCGCGTAATGCAGAAACTGGTTTTACTCGTTGTTATCACCAAATTAGCAGTGCCGAACAAGATATGCGTGCAAGATTATCTGCACAAGGTTTCTCGCAGGATCAGATTCAGGAGCTTGTTGCAGAAGCCATAACAGCTGGGGAGATTGCAGCAGCGCCATTTGGCTCTATGATGTACCGCTTGTATGAGCAAGATGACCGCCTAAAATTACTCTGGGTAATCCGCCTGTCTGACGCAACATCAGACCAAACGGGGATGCCTCTGGGTAGCCAACGAGATAATTCCTTGGCGGGCAGAGGAAGACCCTGGATGATGAGGGAGGGCACACCTGCGGCTCACTTAATGATTCCTATTAATGGCACGGAACTATCGAATTAAGGAATTTTACTTTTAAAACCTTTGCGTGAGACCGAACTGTAATTGAGTTTTATCGGTTGTTTTGGTGTTTTGGTGCATGAGGCCAAACTGAACTCTTAAGTTATTCGTCATGCTATAGCCCAGAGCCGTAAAGAAGCGGTTTCTGTCAAAGTGGTCAACACGACGGCCATTGCCGATGTCGCGTTCACCATTGATAAATAATTCGTTATAAAAAGATAAATAGATTGCCCCTTGGCTTAAGGAATCCTGATTTAAAGGAATATCCAGAAATAGGTTGTAACGAAAACGAGTTCGGAAATCCTGATTTTCTACCCATCGTTGCTCGAATCGTAAACGATGCCGTAAGAAAAATTTCGTACCGAGCACTTGAGGAATTAGAAGTTCTTGATAGACCCTGCTTTCATGAGAGGTATTATCACTATCACCAAACTGTCCGCTAGTAATACTTGCTAAACCGAGCGTGTATAAAAGATTACTATTGTCAGGAGAATACGTTGCTCCACCTCTGATGAGCAGTTGTTCCAAATCTCCGCCAAGATCCCAGTTTCGGTGCTGTATATCACCTTGCAAACCGTAATTGGAATCTTCAAACCGTGTGTTCCAGAAATACATGTACCAGGCACCTAACTGATCTTCATCAATTTGAGCCGATGCATGGTTACTAACAAACACTGAAGTGAGTAGAGCAATTAATAACAGTGTTTTTTTGAACGTAGATAAACCAGTATTCAAACCAACTCCTCAAATATTCTTAAACTAAAAGCTGATATTTTTAAAATATAAGTAAGACCTAAGGTAAGACTAACTTTAGTTAAAAAACTATAAAACAATAATTATTTAGTGTTTTCATGAAAGATGTCGGATTCTTTGTAAAAGGATTTTCCTTTCACAATTCTATTTATTAGGTTCTCTTTAGAGTTTGCAATATTGCAAACGTCTGTTTTTGGTCAAAAGAGGATATAACACACGAAGTATTTTTATCGTTTTGGTCTCTTTCCATGATATTGGTAAGACTACATTGATCCGTTGCACTTACTATTAGACTACTGCTATCTTCAGCGAACTAAAAATAAAAAAACTCCAGTTGATTCTCAGAGCCAGCATTTTGCTTCGAGATGGACCAGCCGCTTATAGCTTGCTTCACTTCGCTTTGATAACAATTAGTTGTGATGTTTTTTGAACAAAATTATAAGAGAGGGGAAAATAATGACAACAGATGATAAGCCAGGAAACAATGAAATAGCACCAAAGCAATCAATTAATATCGAGATCATCGGTGGACCTTTTGACAAAATAAACACGGTGCTACAGGAATTTGAACCTGGGCAGAAAGAATTTATCCGTCCATTGGAAAGCTTTGGGGTAGAACCACGTAGTGTCGGTGAAGTAGAAAGCAGGGAAGTAGAAGTCACGGTCCCTTCACGCTTGCACCCCACTGTTCTTGATATGAATCGCTTTAACCTTAACAAGCCTGGTGGAGGTGGTCTTGGTTTTGCGATAGAAGTGTTTATGCACGCTAAAGTACGTTCTACGAAAAGCCCGGATATTGTTGTTAAAGGTGAACGTACTTTGTTAATGCAACACTATGGTCAACTTTTCAAGCAGTTATTGAATTATCCTGGAGGATT
>CBFICB010000005.1:6842-7503 GCA_965661005.1 Pseudohongiellaceae bacterium | reverse complement strand
CAAATTCTACTCTGTGACATGTTGCCAGCTATGATAAAAGGTGATCTAAAAACTATTGGTGATTCGATGTTTGATCTTTGTTATTTAGGTTCCAAACGTGCTGAATGTGAGACCCATGGATCCTTTGGCGCGCCAGTTTACGGATACCTCAGTGCCTTACGTGAAATTGGTGTTGAGATAACAGGAATGAGTTCTGTAGGACCGATTCTTTTTGCTTTAACTCGTGACGATGATACCTATAGCCGGGTAATTAAATACCTGAAGTCAAAAGGGATTGCCGAAAGTCGTATTATTGAAACAGCAGTAGATAATATCGGCGCAAGAATTAAGGAAAACGGTATCGAAAAGCCTTTTCAAACAGATGGCTGGTTACACGGCTAATTCTTTCTGGAACACTGTCGGACACTTTAGTCCGACAGTATCCTAGAGCCCTAGACGGGCTGCTGCCTTTCTGGCATTACTAACAAAGGCACGCACCTTTGTTAAATCTTTGACCATCCGATCGCCGGGATAATTGGTATGGGTATAGGAATCAACCCCCCATGGTCTTACTGCTTCAATGGCATCCTCAACGTTCTCTGCTGATAGCCCTCCCGCAAGAATAACCGGTATTGAAACCGCCTCGACGATTTTTCGACTGATGGACCAGTCATGAGTCTTC
>CBFICB010000005.1:0-6576 GCA_965661005.1 Pseudohongiellaceae bacterium | reverse complement strand
AATACCTAGTGCTTGTCCATCAATTGCAGCAAATATATCGCGCGCCTGCCCAACACTAATCTCTTCTGGAACAGGTATACCACCTTTTACCACTAGCCCAATTAAATCCGCCCCAGCATCAACCGTCTCAACAGCATTTTTAATTGTGGTCAAACTGTAAAATTGTATTTTCATTAAATAAGTCCTTTTTCATTTCACCCATAAACCCAATGTTTTTTTATAAGGAGAGTGTAGCCAAATATTGAGCAAAAAGCGCTAATGCCTGCATTTGGTTTGGAGCAGTTGCTTAA
This sequence comes from Pseudohongiellaceae bacterium, assembly GCA_965661005.1. GTDB lineage: Bacteria > Pseudomonadota > Gammaproteobacteria > Pseudomonadales > Pseudohongiellaceae > UBA5109. The sequence goes on along the minus strand of CBFICB010000005.1, from coordinate 6,286 downwards.
GATACTTTTAAAGTCTCAAAAGCTAAAGTCCGTATTGTGTCGTAAGCAGACGTTCAGCATAGTCCTTGTTCGGCCCAGACATAAAAGGAACTAATTAAAACCTCTTAGGCTCGTTTATAGTGAGAAAGTTTATCTTCATCTAAAGTTATACCCAGGCCAGGTTCATGTTTAACCCATATATGATTGTCTTTGTATTGCACGGGATTCTGTACTATGTCATCTGCAAGCCAGATAGGCCCGACCAATTCGTTACCACCATCAATACTGTCATTAGCTGCCAGTAACTGCATAAAGGCTGCCGTGCCGATTGAGCTTTCCAGAAAAGTACCAGCGAAACAACTTATTCCACTAGCAGTGGCAAGTTGAGCGATCTTTTGTGTTCTGCTTAAACCGCCGTGTTTAAATACTTTTAGTGACAGCATATCAGCTGCATGAAGTCTATTTATGTCATTAAGGTCCTGGGGTGTAAAAATAGATTCATCGGCCAGAATCGGTATGGGCGAAGTTTTACGAATGCGTGCGAGTGCTTCTCGATTCCAGGCGGCTACTGGTTGCTCTAGCATCTGCAAGCCATGTTTTGCTAGAGCCGGTAGATATTTTTGTGTAGTGAGTTCGCTCCAGGTGGCATTTAAATCGCCAATTAATGTAGCACTATTATTTAAACCCTGACACAACTCACCAATATAATTTACATCGTCTGCTGGGCTCATATAACCCATTTTTACTTTGAATTCCTGGGCGATATTGGATGTCATTAGGGCTTCAGCTTCTTCTAAATCGGCTTTAGCATCACCTTGCGCCAAGGGCCATTTAAGTGCCATTGACTCTCGTGTCAGACCGCCAAGCAGCTCATAAATTGGTACGCCTAAAGCCTGGCCTTTTATATCGAATAAAGCTATTTCGAGAGCGGCTTTTGCGAAAGGATTATTAGCGGCAATACAATCCATTTTGCTCAATAAGGCATTTATCTGGAATGCATTTTCACCAATTAAAGCAGGAGCTAGATAGCTATCTATCATGACTTTAATTGTTTCAACGGCTTCACCTGCCCACCAGGGACCACCAGGTGTGGTAGCTTCACCGATTCCGACTATGCCATTTTTTGTATGAATTTGGACGATGACAAAAGATTTGCAGTCTATTGTCGTCGCTGCAAATTTATGAATCCGTTTTAAAGGTAAATCAACAATAGTCGTGTTAATTTTTTCAATAATTTCAGTATTCATTTTTAGACTTCTATGAAACGCTATTGAGGCAAGTAACTAAAGAATCTTCAGCATTTCTTTTTAAGATCGGATCCGTGCTATCAAGGTCTTCCAAAAATCCATGTTTACTACCAGGATATATCGATACCTTAAGAGCCTGGTTCTTTTCGCTTATTGCTTTAAGTTTAACGACATTATCAAGACCGACCCGATCATCATCGTCGCCCATTAATACAGTCACTTCAGTGTCCAAGTGCTCAAGATAATTAAAAGCAGGGTCAAGCCCATCTTCGTTCGGTAAGCCAGCAGGAAAAGGATAGTAGGCTATTAAATTAACGTTCACTTTTCTTCTGGCAAGTTCAAAAACGAAATTTCCGCCTAAGCAAAAGCCGACGACTGCAGTGATGTTATTAGCCTTTATATATTGCTCGATCAGATCACATGTTTCTTGGTCACGTAATTTATGTCGACGCTCAAAGGCGGCATCTCGAGTGACTTCTGGCAACTCACCCAAGTCAGAAAATAAATCAACCAGGTGAGATTGCCATCCTTGTTCTGCAAAATAGGTCGACATACTTTGGTAAAATTCATTACAACCATAGATGTCGGTTAAAAGTGCAATGCGCACATCAGAGTCAGTATTGCTAGTGAAATCCCAGTACTTTAAGCCTTGGGAATTACATAGCTGGTAATTGCCTGGTGCAGGGAAAGTGCTTGGCGCAGCGTCATGACACATCGTTATTATTACCTTTTATTAATTATTCTGCAGGGTCTAAAACGACATTCAGATCCAATACTGCGATGCCATCTTCCATTTTTAGTTCGTGGATTAGGTCATCGAACACTGCACCAACTGGGTCTTCATCAAGATGTTTTCCGCCATGGAAATAAGCTTGGGTTGTGAGTGGGGCATAACCCTCTTTTAAATATTTAAAATGAATGTGTTGTGGCCGCATTCCCTGACCGCCAAGCATTTCAATGATGGTGCCAGTTGGGCCATGTTCATTGGAAGTCATGGGGTACTCCTTTGGAATTGACCCCATTACGGCATATTTTCCTTCACTGTCTGTTGTTGCTTTGCCTCTAAAATATTCGATTGGGAAATCCTCACTAAAGCCACTGTAATCACCATTTGAATCAGCAAACCAGATATCAGTAATAACTCCGGGTATTGGCTGTCCTTGCAGGTCTTTAACCTCACAACGAATCAACAAAGGTTTAGTGTCACCACGTACTTTTATTGTATCGGTGACCATTGGTGCATTTTCTAAAAAGTAAGGGCCTTCAACATTTGAACGACTGCCCCGACGAGTTTTCATTTCGATGTCACAAATGGTTTGATTTAAATAGCAATCCAGAAGTAAGGGAACTTCTTGTTCTGCTGCCAGTTCAATTAAATGTCTAACGCCAGCCCGATATTCATCAAAAGTCACATCGTGCTTTCGCAAAACACCTCTTATGGCATCAATAATATCGCCGACAATTGCTTGAGTTCGTTGTAGTCTTGCTTGATCGTTCATAGTGGGCCTCATATTGTTATTTTGTTATAAATTTTTAGCCACAATAATAGTCAGCAGCACAAGAATCCAATACCGATTATGCTCGTGCTTGATACCTAAAAGGTTATTAGAAGCTTATAGAGGGCTGTCTTGAATGATTTTTAAAAAGGCTTCTAGTACTGGTGCGCGTCGTTCAGTTAAATGTATGCAACACAATTCAGCATAGAAGTTGGGATTATCAAGAGGAATAAAAGTCACGCCTGGAATCTTTACGTTACAAGCTGAATAGGGGACCAGGGAAACGCCAAGATTCACACTGACGAGAACTAAAGCACTTATAACATCTTCTGTTTCTTGCGCTATGTTTGGAACAAAACCTGCTTTACGGCACTCAGCGATAGTTTGGTCGGCAAAACTGGGGCGATTTGCTTTGGGAAACACGATTAAAGCTTCAGTCGCCAGGGATTTTATCGTAATGGTTTTAGATTTAACGAGTGGGTGCTTGGAGGATACTGCAACAAAAATTGGTTCTTTAGCTATAGTATGGGTTGTGATACCGGGCTCGTCATTAACATGTCGAATGATCCCAACATGAATGCTGTGATTGCGTAAATTAAGCAACTGTTCATTCTTGTTCATATTGTGCAAGTCGATTTGCGCTTGTGGATAATCTTGTTTGAATCGTCCAATCAGGCGAGGCAGTAGATCGAAAACAGTTGAGCCTTGATGACCTATAACTAAACGTCCAATTTCACCACGGTTTGCCTGCTGTGTTCGCTCATAGGCCCGATCAACATTAAGTAGAATGTTACGTGCTTCAATGAGAAAAACCTCACCTTCATTCGTTAATTCAACTCCATGGGGATGACGAACAAATAATTCGACTTCAAGATCTTTTTCGAGCTGATGAATACTGCGTGAGAGCGGAGGCTGACTCATATGCAGACGTACGGCTGCGCGGCCAAAATGCAGCTCTTCTGCAACAGCGATAAACTGCCTGAGTTTTCTCAAGTCGAACATCAGACTCTCCTTCTTTTCTTATTGCTTCATGGTATCACGAACGCTTTAAGTGCAACGTCATACCTTATTAGGTATTGATCTGGTGAGAATAAAGTATTGGAATCCAGTACTGCATGCCAGATAGACTTTTTATCAACAGCTTAACTGCGCTATGTTAATAGAGCATTAAACAAAAATTAATAAAAAGGTGAATAATCTATGAGCGATACACTGCCCCTAATCGAAACAGAAGTATTGATTGTTGGTACTGGCCCTGCCGGATCTAGTGCTTCAGCATTATTAGCCACTTATGGCATCGACAATATAGTGATAAACAAATTCGCCTGGACCTGCCGAACACCTCGTGCCCACATAACCAATCAGCGTACTGTGGAAGTATTACGTGATTTGGGTGTGGAAGATGATTGCCTGCCTTTGGCTGCGCCCCAGGAGCTCATGGGAGAGAACACTTTTGCCGAAAGTCTTGCTGGAGAAGAATTAGCCAGAGTCCTGGCATGGGGAATGCCGCCGGCTCGAAAAGCTGACTACGAGCTATCCAGCCCCACAAAGATGTTTGATTTGCCGCAAAACTTATTGGAGCCTATTCTCACACGTACCGCAGCTCACCGTGGGTCAAAAGTACGTTTTAACACCGAATATCTCTCTTATGAGCAGGATGATGAGGGCGTTACCACGACATTGATAGATCTCATTACTCAACAAAAATTTCAGGTTAGATCAAAATATTTACTGGGTGCTGATGGTGGTAATTCGAAGATTGCTAATGATGCAGGTCTGCCTATGGAAGGGGAAATGGGCATGGCAGGCTCCATGAATATTGTGTTTGAAGCAGATTTATCAAAATATGTTGCACATCGCCCCAGCCTTTTGTATTGGTTGATTCAACCAGGAGGAGAGTTGGCTGGACTGGGAATTCCACTGATAAGAATGGTACGGCCATGGCATAAATGGTTGTGTATTTGGGGCTATGATATTAATGCAGGCCCACCCAATTATACTGATGATGAGGCTAAAGCGGTTCTTCATCAATTAATCGGTGATGATCAAGTGCCGATTAAAATAGATTCCACGTCTACCTGGACGGTAAACAGCATGTATGCCAAAAGGAATATGGATGGACGAATATTTTGTTTGGGTGATGCAGTTCATCGCCATACACCAATGAATGGCCTTGGTTCTAATACGTCTATACAAGATGCTTTTAATTTGGCGTGGAAACTGGCTTTGGTAGTTAAAGGGAAGGCGGAACCAAGTTTGCTTGACACTTATAACGATGAGCGAATTCCAGTAGGTGAACAGATAGTAAAACGTGCGACTAAAAGTCTGGGTGATCTTGGCCCAATAATGGAAGCATTGGAAATTACTGGAGTAGATAGTGCCGAAGAAAAGATTCAAAACATAGCAAACCGTAAATTGAATACGCCTGAAGCTGAAATACAACGAGAAAATTTACGTAAAGCAGTTGAGGGAACCCAGTATATTTATAATTGCCACGGTGTAGAAATGAATATGCGCTATGCATCATCCGCAGTCGTACCAGACGGCAGTCCTGATGAGGTGTTTAAACGCGATAGAGAGCTCTATCATCAAGCCAGTAGCCGTCCTGGGTCTATGATTCCGCATGTCTGGTTAACAGATGCAGAGCAACAAAAAGTGTCAACATTAGATATTTGTGGCAAAGGCCAGTTCACCTTGATAACTGGTTTGGGAGGGGAATCTATCTGGAGTTCTGCGCTTACCGAAATCGAGCAAAACCTTGGCATTGCTATTAACATGAGAGTAATCGGACCCGGTCAGCAATATGAAGATATCTATGGTGATTTTGCGAGAGTAAGAGACATATCTGAAACCGGCGCCTTGTTAGTAAGACCCGATAATATTGTTGCATGGCGTGCCCAAGAGGTATCGAGTGAATCAGCTAAAGATTTAATTGCAGCGATGCACAAGGTGTTAGGGAAAGCTTAATAAACTAAGGTCCGCTTAGGATAGATAGCGGACATTGATTAGCCCTAAAAAAATGAGGACTGAAACAAATTATATAATTTATCGGCTGGTGTCGATGACTTCCCCCGCACGCATACGGATTCCTGCCTGAGATTGAGCTGTTTCATTTATTACTTGCTGCATATCAACGTCGACAAGCTCACCATTGAGTTTTCTTATTTTTCCTTCAATGATGACTGTATCAACATTTGCCGGAAGGCCATGCTGAATGAGCTGCATAGGAATATTCACATCTGTTAATGGCAACATGTTAATCATGCTCAAATTTACCATGATGACATCAGCACGCTTACCGGGTGTTAGCGATCCTATCTGATCGGCAAGTCCAAGCACATTGGCGCCACCGTAAGTGCCAGTAAATAAAGCATCATAATAAGAAAAAAGCCATTCAGTGCCTGGTGAAGGGATTCTAAGTGTTCCTGCTTGTATTCCAACCTGATTGGCCTCAACCTGTTGCATACGCGCTGAATTCACCATGGCTCTCAAGGAGGCAAAAGGGTCAACCGGTGTCTGGGCACTGACATCAACCGAAAAACTAATATTTTCCAGCGGCACGCC
>CBFICB010000004.1:199756-244349 GCA_965661005.1 Pseudohongiellaceae bacterium | reverse complement strand
ATAATACCGCTGCCTCTTAAGCATTCAAGGGTTTAAGTCCAACTTGGGCTGACGGGGTATAGAATTAGTTTAGTTATTACTCCCTGTCGATTGCCAAAGCACTTCGCCGGTCTCTACTTTTGTAAGTGAAGATGCATTTGCAGTGTTTGTGCCATCTCGTGAGCCAAAACCTGTAATAGTAACTTGATCGCCAAGCCCGAGGGTGTCAGGAGACATGCCACGTCGTATCAGAGTTATCACTCCAAGAAATTCAACTGCCCAATTCTGTCCATCTTCTGTTTCTATATACACCCAAGCGTGTGGGTTGGTCCAAGCAACATTCTGCACTGTACCGGTAAGTTCTACAGGGCGGCTGACATCAAACTCTAAAGAAAAAGAATGATGAGACGATGCCGGCACAGAGCATAAAAGTGCAGTCAGAACAGAAAAAAATAAAATAAATTTGCGCATTAAAGTATCCTCGTTAATTAACAGCTTTATTTGAATTGACGTTTATAAAGCAATTATAAAATTTATTAATAAGTTTAACGAACCCGCTCAAAAGACCAAGCTCCTGAAACATGCACTTCAGATACTGAAGTCGCGAAGCCTTCATTGTCTAGAGAAAAAACGAAGCCTAAACCACAGATACAATCAAAGGCATTGTCGGACAAAGGAATAAGTCTAGACCTAACCGACTCGGTATTACCTCCAGTATTGGAATAACCAGGAGTTCTGATTATAACCATCTCTCCATCTTCAAGTACAAATTCAGCTGTGGTTAGCGTGCCTAACCAGACTCCCTGGTAAGTACCAAGATAAGTCTCTATATTTTCCATAGAGACATCCACGACATTGTCATCAGCTTGTTGAATGTCTCCTTTCCAATTACTGCTAAGCCCTCTTTCCGATTCATTGCATACGTTTTCAAAAATCTCGGTCGCTCTATATTCAAGATCTATGGATGCTTGAACAGGTTGCGTAAAGGTGCCTGGGTCTTCGTAGGTTACTTCCAACTCAATATGCCCAAAATCTAAACGGCGATATCGTTCGGTGATAGTCAATTGATCACTATGTGGTAAACCATCACGGTGCAGCCAGGTTTTCTCATTGAAACCATTGCTCTCAACGACAAGAGTGTCATCCTCCCAATATGCTACTGAATACCCCATCCATGACGGGAAAGGGTTTGATTCGAGTTCACGGCCATCCATAAAAATCTGACGGTATGAATAGTCAGAATTAAGAACTGCGATAAAGGTGGGGCTTTGCACAATTCTACGCATTCCACTCGCCACAGCTCCTGCCGGGTAAGAACCAGGCCCACTTGGTAAGCATGCAAAACGCGGATCATCAGCATAGAAATTATTTTCATTTTCTATCATAGCCTCACGTGCCCATGGCTGAATATAAGCAAGATCGTATAAACTACCTCTAGCGTCCACTGCTACCCAGACCCCTGATAAATCTGGATGCCCATCCGGTGTTGTGGGAACTGGAGCACTCATATCAAGTTCTCCATCAGCGGTTCGAGGAACGTTAGGGGTTGCTAAACTCCACCATTGTGCACTTAATTGTGAGGATGCCAGTAGCAAGATAATTATTGTGATGAATCGATTTAGCATAGCTTTCCTTAAATAACCATTCTGTATTGTTAATTCTCAATTTAGATTCTAACCCTAAAAAAAGAATGTATTAATAAATACATGGTCTTTTTAAAATAGCATAATCTTAGAAAGAGTAGCTCACTTGGATACCGTAGCGAGAACCACGAGAGGGGGCAGCGCCGCCAGCATCATAGGCTAAGGCCGTGGTTCTGCTCTGGAAATCTCGTCCTCCAGCAGCCACAACAAGTCCTTCGTCGGTCACGTCTCTACCATAAAAGGCTACCAACCAATTACCGTCAATGGGTTGAATACTTAATCGCATATCGACTCGCTCAAAACTGTCGACCTTAGCGAGAGGATCAAATTCAGTATCCTGATAATAACCATCGCTAAAGAGAATCGAACTAGTGAATGTAGCCCTTAGACCAGACCCAACATTAAAATCATACTGTGGTGATAGCACAGCTGTCCATTCAGGTGTACGGGGCAGCTCGGTTCCGGATAAATCCACAGTACACTGACCGGCAGATAGACCAGTATCGATCGCGAACTGCTTTGATCCAAGTGAATTGCAAGCATCCGCCCCTCTGTAATCCTCATATTTTGCTTTACCAACCTGACCGCTGAAGCCCAAAGTGAAATTATCCGTAACCAACCACTGGCCATCAAACTCGACCCCGCTCGTGTTGGCAGCTGCCGCGTTAGTAGTCTCGAAAGTGGATGTCGCGTCGTCGAAAATCGTTACCTGCAAATCCGTATAATCGACGTCGTAGAATGCAAGATTAAGCCGTAGTTGACCGTCAGCCAAAATAGACTTGAGACCCAGTTCTAAGCCTTCGGCACTTTCTGGCCGGTAGGTGAACTGATTCGGGAGGTTGCCGCCGGGTGCCGGCGACATCACGAAACCTCCTGCTTTGAAGGCCTCGGCATACTTAGCATATAGCATAACATCGTCATATGCATCCCACTCCAAGCCAACCTCCGGCAGAGTGTCACTAGACTCTGAGGTCAAGGGGACTGGTGTCGCTGCTGGCCCACCAGGAAATGGTGCAAATGCTGTAAATGCTGTAGAAGTGGCATTAAGCCTGGCAATTCTTGCCGTAAACACACCCTCCTTTTCCACGTCTTGATAGCGCGCACCGACATTCAAACGGAAGGTGTTACTTATATCGTAAGTACCAGAAAAGAACACACTTTTCCAAGTTGAATCTTCAACGAGAGATCCCTGGAAACCTACTCCTGATGGTAAGTAAATAGGGATACTGGAATCTAAGTCATGTTGCTGCCAATACGCACCTACCATCCAGCTAAGCCTCTGATCGTCCGATGAAGAGAGTCTTAACTCCTGTGCCAGCTGATCAAAAAATTCGATTCGTCCGGCACGAAAGATCGCGAATGAACTATTATCAGGATCCAGCACGTCGAATTTATCGTACTTGACATTAGAAGTAGTCGAGGTCAATGTAAGTCCACCGATATCATAATCGAAGTTGATCATCGCGATGTCAGCCTCGTGCTCGCGATCTGAGGGATCGCGAAACTCTTTAACGAGATTCATACCCCGAAGCACCCGGCTCGACACTGGCGTCCAGGCACCCGGATCACCGGGGTTAAGACCATTTGCCGCGTCGATTGCTTCGACTGCATCCCAGGCATCCAACAATCCGCCTTCACCGGTTACCCCCGTCTCAACCGTCAACGGAATGCCATTCGCCAAATGCTCTAAAGCACACGTGGCGCCAAAGCCTGGTGCCAAACCAGGGTTTGCAATACTCGTTGCCGGATCCAAGTCACAGCGACTAGTACGCCCTGGCGTGCCTGTCTGTAGGACGTCCTGCCTCTCGTATTTGAAGGTCAAAGAGAATCTATCGGTTGGATTCCATTCACCTACAAGCCTGAATGATGAGTTTTCCTTGTAACCGAGAGGCTCGCCATTTGAAAATTGTGTGTAGCCCGGATCACCAAGCTCATAATAACGCCCGGAAAAACGCAGCCCTAATGTATCGGTTACCGGGCCTCCGATACCAAACTCTATATTCGCCTCCTCATCAGTCCCATAGGAAAATTGTATGTTTCCTTCTAACTCGTCACCCGGTCTGCGGCTAATCATATTAAGGGCGCCTGCAGTTGCACTTTGACCGGCAAATGTCGGTTGCGGACCACGTACAACTTCAAGTCGCTGAAGATCATAAAGCCCATTTTGGCCGAGATTGTCACGTCCATAATAGACGCCATCATGGAATTGAGCTACGGCTTGTTCAAAAGCCTCATTGCCCTCCGATGTACCAATGCCTCTTATATAAAGCTGCTGGCCGGAAAAAGCATCATTCATATAGAGATTTGGAATGAAGACTGACAGATCTTCCACATCAGAAAAACCTCCCTGCAATATCGCCTCACCCGTGACTGCCGTGACCGATATCGACACATCTTGCAGGCTTTCCTCACGCCTTGTTGCTGTTATAACTTGTTCTTGGATTTGCCGTTGTGCAGCAGCCTCTGCCGATAAAGCACAAGCAATTGCAGTAGCTAACAGTGATTTAGTCGAAAGTTTCATAGAGCTTCTCCTTTTTATTTTTAGTATTTTTGCATTTATTATTATATTGGGTGCAGCCAAAATAACTTGAAATCTTGGTCTTGATTTAGCAAAAAAATACATGAATCAAAACTATTTTTTTTCGATACTGACAAGTTAGCTCTTAATATTTGATAATTCGACTATGAAAACATCAAGGTTACGGTGATACTTTCTGCTTAGATGAGGTTTTTATCAAAATTTATGGAACTCAATATTATCTATGGAGAGCATTAGATCAAGATAGAGAAGTAGTAGATATTTACCTTCAGGAACGGTACGTAATCGAAAGAAAAGATGTTTTTTGAGGGTGGCTCTAACGTCCGCTTTGGATAGAAAGCAGTCGTTAGCATTTTAGCCAATCTATACTACCTTTATAGCATGCACATCCTTCAATACTACACCGCCTCACCAGCCGACAAAGCTAAAATAATAGCCCTAGCTGAGTTGCTAGGCTGTGAATATAGAATTGTGGAGGGAATTATTGCTGTGGAGGTCACTGATCAGGCAACGCTGGCTAGGTTAAAGAGAAGTGAGTTTCCGCCTTGGGCTGTTGAGGCTGGGGTGGCTGGTTTCGACCATTAGGGGTTATCATGTTTCTATCATTACAGCTGTACCTGAAGCTACAAGAAATAGCATACTTTTCCCTCCCCCCGATACCTCACTATAATCTAAATCTATAGCTACAACAGCATTTGCTCCTAGTTGAAAGGCTTCCTTTTTTAGTTCATTTAGAACTGTTTTTCTTGCATCCCTAAGCGTGTTTTGGACTGCTCCACTTCTACCGCCAAAGATATCTCTTACCCCTGAAAATAGATCCTTAAAGATATTCATGCCATATACACATTCTGCGGTAATCACACCTAATCTTTGAGAAATTACCAGATCAGTATATGTCTCTGTGGTTAGTAGCCAAGTGCCCCACTCCTTTCATGAACCCTACTATGAGCCCTGAGCATCTTCAGGCTGCCCAGAAAGATGACCCAGTAGCATACAAATCCGAGTATCTAGCAGAATTCAGGGATGACATATCATCATTCGTCACTATGGAGGTTCTGGAGGGCTGTTTTAGAAAATCCCAAGAGGTGATCCCATATGACCGAGAAGTCGCCTATAGCGCATTTGTAGACGCTTCAGGAGGCATCGGAGATGCATATACGCTGGCTATTGGTCATCTTGAAAAAGGGGTTGTGATTGTAGACAAAATAGCCGTGATTGGACCCCCTTTCTCGCCCGAACTCACCACTCAGTCAATTGCTCAAATTCTTAAAGGCTATAAGTGCTGTTTTGGCACGTTTTTAATAGCAAATCCAAGCTATCTTACAAGTCTGCTGGCGATATCTGCAACATGACGACCTTGAAACCTCGCAATATCCAATTCAAGCTGACTTGGCTGCCTGGAACCATCACCATCAGCGATGGTTGAAGCACCATAAGGTGACCCGCCATTTATTTCTGACATATCAAGTAACTTTTGTTCTGTGTATGGCACCCCTACTACCACCATTCCATGATGAATAAGTGTCGTGTGGAAACTGGTAATTGTTGTTTCATGTCCGCCATGCTGACTTGCACAGCTGGTGAAAACACTCCCAACTTTTCCTACCAACGCACCATTCATCCATAGAGCACCAGTCTGATCTAAAAAATTTCTCATTTGCGCACACATATTCCCAAACCGGGTTGGTGTTCCAAATATTATTGCATCAGCTTCAGCAAGTTTATCAGGCTCCGCAAAAGGGACTTCTTCAAATGCTCTTCTTGTTTCTCTCGCTCCGCTTAACAAAAGCACATCATCTGGAATTAGCTCTGGAACCTGGAGAAGTTTTACTTCAGTATTCTCAATATCTGCCGCTCCGGCAGCTATTTCATTTGCTAACTGATGTACATGCCCATACATGCTGTAAAAAACGACTTGTATTTTGGTTTTCATGATTCAACTTTCTCCAATTTTTTAGTGCTCTCTTCTATTTCAGAATAATTCTTAGCCAGAATACGAGACAACGCTTCCTTCATACGTGATTCACTTTTCGAACCAAGTGATTTTTCTTTCCAGGCAACATAACCATCTGGCCTAACCAGTACCGCACCATTCGGTGAAATACCATAAGCTTCAGAAAATGGAAGTGAAAATGGACTCGATATCTTTTCGCGATGTATGGGTAACTCTACATACTCATCTTCTGAGCCAGGAGGAGCAATAACTTTAAAGTCAATCTCGATATCCAATTCACTTTCTAATTTTTTTACTACTTTTCCCCAGTCTTTACCGTGATGGGAAGTTACCAGTACAAATTTATGACCATATAAATCAATTATTGAACCAAGCTTATTATTAATAAAGAGTTCAACATGAGGGGCTCTTGTTCCAGGCAAAGCAAAAGACTTTCTTGGATCTATATCTAGTTTCCCATCATCCACATAATCATTTTCAAAAACTACTGCGTTAGATCTGTATCGGTTAAATTCCACATGCACATCCGGGATTTGTTTCTTCACCCCTGCCATGCCCAAATCTGGATCTGATCTTGTTACATACCTCTGATAGCCTTGCTGAATCATCTGCATTGCAGCAGGCTGCCTTTCATTGTTATACGACTCTAACAAGTTTTCATCAGCTGTACCTTTCAATACCATGGCTATCTTCCAGGCCAAATTGTGTGCATCTTGCACACCTGTATTACCTCCATAACCGCCAGTTGGCGTTGTGACATGTGCAGAATCACCAGCCAGAAATATCTTCTTCTCCTGGAATCTCTCAGCAGCATGACAAACAGCTTCCCACTTATGAATGTCTTCAACCTGCACATCCAAAGACTGATCTCCTACTGCATCTCTGACATATTGAGCTGCTTTTTGTTCAGTGACATTGCCTGCTGCATTTCGAGCATCAGATTTATTAATATCGCCAACAGTAAATATAACTAGAAACCCTCCCATCCCAGTTTTTTCCAGCCTGAAAAAACCTCTAACGTTTTCATTATTGACATATATAACCCCTAGATTTCTACCCCTAAGGGCTTTTGAACAATCCGCTTTGAAATAAACAGTGATACTCTGGGACATCACTGAATAGCCCTCCATCTTGATTCCAAGCTGATTCCTTACAGGGCTTCTAGAGCCATCACATGCGATAAGGTATTTACCTTTGAATAATTTTTTACTTTTATCATCAATATGCTCCGCTTCCAGATACACGCCCTGTTCATCTTGAGAGAATTTATTGACTTTATGAGAGTAAAGAAATTCTGAACCTAGTTCATCTGCCCGCTCTTTGATAATGGGCTCCAAAACCTGCTGCGGCATAAATAGCCTCCGAACTGGCGTGAGATCCTGGATGCCCTGATTGATATCCGGTATGTAATTGGCAATTTCTCTACCAGCCAAGGTTTCTACTGCATTTAGACCACCATTCGGATCATATAAAGCATGAGCTGCTTTAATAACTTTTTGCTCAATACCCGCCTGTCTTAACATTTCCAGTGTGCGTAATTGAAAATACCCAGCCCTAGGATGTATTGCAGTGCCTCGATGCTTCTCAATAATCAGGCTTTTAATTCCATGCATAGCTAGAAACATTGAAACTGATAAGCCAACAAGACTGCCGCCTATAATCAGTACAGGATACTCTGAAGGTTTTTCATTATTTTTATTTTTTAAAATGCTCATTTTTCCCCCTATGATTTAACGATTTGATACCGACTTAAAAAAGTATTAACCACTTTTGAAGAATGATTTTCGATTTCTTCTTGAGATGGTGAGGCTTGTGCGCCTACAACCTGGGCAACCAATCTTTCCCAGAACAATAGCCCTTGAAATTCATGTGCCGCCCAAGTTGGATCACTAATATTCAGTTCTTTAGCTGTAATCTTTGCAGAGAAATATTGAATTAAAGCAGCCTGGGCAGTTTGTGCTCCAACACGATAATAAGTCGGGCCTAATTCAGGGAATTGTCCCAATGATGAAATTGTTGCTCTTACTACAGCGACATGCCTGTCATTAAGAATTTTTGTCATAGCCAATTTGGCATACATTAATAATGCATCTTTAATATTCAATTCTTGTAAATGAAAGGCATGTAAGGCTTGGGACAGCTCTATTGCTACATCTTCAGTTAATGCGGCCAGCAAGCCCTGCTTGTTGCCAAAATACTGATAGATAGCTGATTTAGAACAGCTCGCTTTTTGACAAATTGCATCCAAGCTTGTTTCTTCATATCCCAATTCAACTAATAACTCTGTAGCAGCTTTCTTTATATATTCACGCTTGGCCAAAGCCTTATCCAATTTTACGCTTTGACCACTCAATATCTGGGCATTATCAGTACTCATTAGTATTTTTAATTACCTTATATATCATATAGTTATTTAGGCATATTAGATTCTATAAATAAAATAGTACTGGTCAGTACATTTATTGTCAATATTATAAATCGTTTTTTGGAAACATCAGACTCAGTGAGAAAACAAAGGATGCGGTTATATTCAGATTGATAGAATCAGGAATTAGGTGGCTGGTCATTGATTAAAATGGTGCACCGTTATGCCCATTTAACCCTTATGCCAACAATATTTTTAACGTAACAAGCAGTGGTAGGTTTTTTTCTACGTTACAAACGGGGGCAAAAAAAAGCAGTACTCAACTTAGTGAAGTAACTGCTTGATTTAATTATGAGTAAAGTGGCGCAGCAGAACGATTCGAACGTGCGCTCCCCTAGTTCGTAGTGTCACTTTTTAACTAATTAGTTTATATATTTGAATAACTTGCGAGCTTAGCCACTGTACCAATTTACCCTAAATTAGGTCTATTTAGGGTAACTTAGTGTTGTTTTGGTACGGTTTTTACTACAGTACTTTAAACGTCCGCTATCTATCCTAAGCGGACGTTAGATGCTTTTATAATTTACGATTGTTAATATGCCTGCTGTCAGCTAAAGCAGAATTTACTACTTAGCAGATATTACTTATTGAAGTTTATGAAATAGTAAAAATCTAAAAACAATACGATCTATAGCTTCAGCGAATTAAGGATATTAATAATTAAATAATTATGGCCATCATTAGATTGATTAAAAATTAAAATAATATTTTATAGAATTATTAAAGAATTCTATATTTAGTTACTTATAGTTTAATACTGAAAGAAAATAATATTTATTCAAGGGAAATATTATGGAAATGCAAATGAAAAAAATATTCTCAATACTGTTGTTAGGCGGCTTAATTGCTGCTCCAGCACTTGAAGTCCAAGCAGGAATAGCTGGTTATTGGGGAGCGATTTATCATGAGGATATTGAAGAAAGAATCCCTGGCCCAGAAGCTGGAGATTATACTGGTCTGCCGGTAAATGATGATGCAAGACTGCGTGGAGACACGTGGCAGTCGGGCCTTTTGAATGTTCCAGAACACCAATGTAAACCTCATCCTTCAACTTATGGTTTTCGTGGCATCGGTTCGCTAAGAATTACTGAAGAGATAGATCCAGTAAGCCAACAAGTTATTGCCTTTCATACCTATATTGAATGGATGGAACAAAAACGCACTATCTGGATGGATGGGCGTCCACATCCAAGTGATGCTTCTCCTCATACCTGGGGAGGATTTTCGACAGGGCGTTTCGAAGGAAACACATTGATTGTGCATACTACGCACCTTAAAGCTGGTTGGATTCGAAGAAACGGTATTGCCTTGAGCGACCAGGCAACCTTGGATGAATATTTCTTTTTGGGTATTGATGGCTCAGTTCTAACTCATGTTTCTATGGTATCTGATCCTATTTATTTAACAGAGCCCTTTGTCCGTACTAACGGGTTTGAGTCGCTGCTTGCTGCTGAAGTTTCCGCTTATCCCTGTCGCCCAGCCATTGAGTTGGATCGAGAATTTGGCTACATCCCTCATTGGATGATCAACTCAGATGATGCAAATGAAGCAAGTGAGGATTTTTCAGGAAGGTGGGGAATTCCTCTTGAAGCTGCTCGAGGTGGAGCACACACAGCATTACCTCAATATATTGATATTGTTCGGTAATTTGGTTCTAGGAGATTAAAAAATGATTAATAAATTTACAATGAACTGGATTTCCGTTTCAGAGTTTTATCTAAAATTTATCAAAAGCTGCTTATTGTCCGTGGTTTTTATCAGCCCTGTATTCGCGCAGGCTGACCTCTCTGATGTGGAGGTAAAATCCTATCATGTGCAGGGTAATGTATGGCTTTTGCAGGGCGCGGGTGGAAATGTCACTGTTCAGATTGGTGATGATGGGGTCTTGGTTGTTGATACTCAATTTGCTGAGACAGCGCCTAAGATAGTCGATGAGATTAAACGCTTAGCGCCGGGCAAGGTCATTCGTTATGTGCTTAATACGCACGGCCACAGTGATCATTTTGGCGGCAATCAGATTGTTAAAGAAGCAGGGCGTTCTCTTTCTATTGGATCTGGGTCTAGGGATGCTGAAGAACAGTTTGGTACTGGCGCTGAGATTATTGCACATGAGAATGCAATGCTGGCTATGGCGGCAAGTGATCCAGAAGTGCCCTTTGAATTGTGGCCAACTGAAGTGTTTATAGGTGATCAATATGACTTTGTGTTCAATAAAGAAGCGGTTTTACTTTTTTATAATGGTCGCGCTCATACCAATGGCGATGTGGTGATTTATTTCCGAAAGTCTGACGTTATCAGTGCTGGCGATGTTTATTCTACACTGGGGTATCCCTACATCGATGAATCTAACTTTGGACACATTAATGGAATTATTGATGCTCTAAATGCAATTATCAGAATTGCCGTTCCTGTTCAAAATCAGGAAGGCGGCACCATGATTATCTCTGGTCACGGTCGTATTGCTGATGAGGCAGATGTTGTCGAATATCGTGACATGATCACCATTATTCGAGATCGAGTTCAGTATCTGATAGATCAAGGTATGGGGCTGGATGAAATATTAGAAATTAGACCTTCACGAGATTATGACGGCCGTTACGGCACTGGCAATTCATCTGTAGCTTTTATTACAGCTATTTATAACGGTTTGAGTGAGTAGGAGAAAAGTGATGAGTATAAATACAATTAGCAAATTTATGACCTGTACGGCCGCTACAATATTAGCTACAACTTTGTTTGCTCAAACAGCAACAGATGAAGAAGCGCTTGATGATAATTTTTTTGGTAATGCAAATAGTAGCGCACCTGATAATGGATCTATTGGTTCGCCAAGAGAGTCAGCACCTGTAAATTTAGCCGGTCAAAGTCTTGAAGGACAGTGGGTTTCTATTGTGAATGAAGACTGGTTATGGCGTATGAGAGTGCCTGAAAAAGGTGACTTTGCCAGCATCCCTTATAACGATCGTGCTTCTGAGGCAGGGGAAGCCTGGGATGAGTCAATGGCAAATTCCTGTTTAGCCTATGGTGCTGCCGGCATTATGCGCCAGCCTCTGCGTGTTCGCATTGATTGGGAATCTGATTCTGTTATCCGCTTAGAAACTGATTTTGGTCAGCAGACTCGGCATTTTATTTTTAATGAACCAGCACCAGAAAATACACTTCTTTCCCTACAAGGTTATTCAATGGCATCTTGGGAATTAGATGAGCCTATAGAGCGAGGTTTTTTTGGTCTTGTTAACCCTAGAGTAGATGGTCTGCAATATGGTTCACTTAAAGTTGAAACCAATCATTTATCAGCAGCTTGGTTGCGGACTAACGGTGCGCCGGTAAGTGATAGCGCTACAGTTACTGAATTATTTGATGTCTTTAAAGGGCCAGATGGTAGTGAATGGATGGTAGTTACAGTAATAGTGCATGATCCGGTTTACTTGAATGCTGATTTCATCACTAGTTCTCATTTTAGACGTGAAAATGATCTTGGCGCATGGGATCCACGTCCTTGTGATATCTAGTTAGCTATGAAAGTCTGTAATTGAGAGATATTTTGGATGCTGGCCCAGGGTAAACCGGGCACGGTTGCCATAGTACTATCTATTATTAAACTTAAGACTTTTATTTAGCTAAAGGGTCAGGTCGCATCTGAAATTTCACCATCGAGCTTCGTGTTCCTTTTCCGCCTTCGGTATGCCATACAGCATTTTGACCATAATCAGCATAGACACCACGACCTTTCCATCCCGCATCAGGGTCATCAATACGACCATCCATACCGCGTGAATAGAAACCAAGCGGATACGGCACACGAAGTGTCAGCCATTCGCCTGTATCAGGCGGCATCACCAGTAAAGAGTCTGAGCCTGATCCGTTCGCAATGGGCACATTCTCACCTAAGCCCAAGGTGTCGAATTGATCGACCCAGTTGTAATATTGAAAGTCAGCACTCGTGTTTTCTGGTGCTCCCTTAAAGCCAGGGCCAGGCGTCTGATACAAAGTCCACCCTTCCACACAATGTTGGCCAGTAGCTGTAGGCCCTGATAATACTCCACACTTACTGCGGTCGAAGCTGGCCAAGTGACCACTACCTGCAAGGGCGGTCCAGACAATTCCGTTTCTATCAACGTCAACACCGCGGGGTGTAAATGCATTAAGGGTAGAGTTTTCACCGAAAGGTGGTTCGTAGACTTCAGTTCGACAACTTAGTGGTGGATTATCACCAAGATCTAGCCGCAAAATACGCCCTGGAATGCCATCTTCAGCAGGACGATTAGTGCCAACTCCTGGTGCCGCAAACCATATTGAGTTATCGACAGGATTAACACTGAGACCATAGGAGCCAGGATTAATTCGCCAATCAAGCTCTGCATTTAAGGCTTCATCAGGTTCAGTATAATCACCAATAACACCATCACCGTTATGATCAATAATGAGGGCACACCAACCTTGGGCGAGGGCGGCATCTTTAGTTTCATTGAATACTCGCGTATTTAGCCAACCAATAAGCTCGCCACCAGTACTGAAGTAGAGTGTATTGTCCTCGTCATTTCCAAACTGAAGGTGGTGAGTGCTAAAACAGGTGTCGATTAACTCGAATTCACCAGTATCTGGGTCATATACCTGTGTGTGCATAAAGGAGAGTCCATCTAATGGGTACAGGTTTGCTGAAGGGTTATCAGAATCTTCACCACAAAATTCAGGGTTTGGACCTTCATGCACAGCTGCTGTCATCCAAACCTTACCATCTTGATCCATCATAGGGTTATGCGGGTGTGCAGTGTTGTTCCATAGCTGTTCCGTGCCCCAATAAGGCGATGCGGCGAAATTGCTGTAGGTCAATAAATTATTGTCCCTAGGCTCGAATGGCTCTCTGACTGATACGGGCACTTGTGACGCAATGTTGGTTTGCGGATCCAGAATTAGCAGAGAGTCGTTGTGGAAATCAGTTGCGTAGAATGGACCATTGGCATTAACAGTTGGATCTCGCTTGTCGGTTGTGATCTCGTCATGGATAAAAGCTGTCTCTTCACCCCATTCCCAAAGAGTTAAGACAAGGTTGCGCTCAAGTCCTTCCGGCCTCGGTGGTTCTGGAGGAAGCTCGCCAGCACTGATTCTGTCTGTCCAATCTGCAAACATGGCGTAACCCTGTGACCCAAACGCGGCCATTCCTCGCACCATGGATGCTCCGTTTTGGCCTGACTGGACACGTCGCATCCAAGCGTCATGTGAAGAAGCAAAAGTCCCGAGTGATTCAGGGATTTCGCGGGTCGCTTTTGTACCTATCTGGTGACACAAGTTACAGGTTGCCTTCATCTGGTAGATCCAGTCAGTCTGGGTTCGCATTGTCGGAGCAATGCCGTTTCCATCTTCACCGGTGCCAGGAAATGAACTTTCTGGAGGCACTTCAACAAGTGAATACCAGTAATTTGCTGGGTAAATTTCAGCTGCTTTCTGTGGGTTCGGAGCGACTACTGCCGCTAGGTTGAGAAGTTCTCCTGGTGCTGCGGTGATAGCAGGAGAATCAACCAAGCCATATCCTCTTACCCATACTTGATAATTAGCATCTGGTAAGTCAGGAAGGACAAAGCGGCCGAGATCGTCTGTTACTACGATTTTGCGGAACTTGGTTGCCAAATCATCAGTTTCGGCAATGACCCATACACCGGCCTCAGGACCAGCAGACCCAGTGACCACTCCACCAATGTCATCGGAGTCAATCAAAATCGAATCCGATTGACTATCCGCCGACTGCGTAAAAAAAACCACAACAAAGATACCGATTATTAAAAAAGGTAATAGAAGCCAAATCTTGCGTGGATTAGTCATTATCATCTCCTAAACAACTCAAATGCTGGGGTAGAATATATTGCTTACAAGTTTACGTCCGAAAATTAATAATTCAATCATATTTGACAGTGATGTGATGATTATCGGACAGAATTGCTTAAAATTTAATGTCCGCTTTTGGCCGAAAGCAGACATTAAAACCCTTTTGGGAATAGAACCTTCCATATCATTTGCTGGATTAAATTTAATACGTCCTGTTTGCTTGGCATATTTACAAATTTGGTTAATAGCTTGTCTAGCTTTATGAGCTGTTGTTAAAGCGCCTCTATCCACAATACGGTTTAAACAGCCTACTAGCTCAAAGGTTTCTAATTGCTTAATCGGTCGCCTACCAAGGTAGGGCAAAATATCATTATCGAGTAAATCACGTTGGCGATTGACTGTTGTTGCTGCAAGTGATTGTGACTTTTTGATATGCCACTCATTGGCAATTACGGTAAAACTGTTTTCTTGATTATCATAAAATTGTGCTTTGAGTTGTTGCTTTGCTAATGAAGGATCAATGCCTTTTGATAATTGTTCTTTAGCCTCGTCACGTTTCTTTCTAGCATTTTTTAGCGACACCCCCGCACCAGAATCACCATAGACCCCGAGGGCTAGTAGCTTCTCTTTGCCAGCATGGCGATATTTAAGCCGCCAATATTTTCTACCATTAGGCTTCACAAGAAGATGCAGTCCACCGCTATCGCCTATTTTGTATGGTTTATCGCGTATTTCAGCGTTCTTTATTTTGGCATCTGTAAGCATAATATAGCCCCTTTTTTAAGCATATTAGCCTAATTTGGGGGTACCTAATACAGCAATAGTGAAAAGTACCCCCAAAAGTACCCCTAAATTTTAAGAATATGGGGGTATCTCTTAGAACCACAATGGACACAGAGACGGGGTAAAAAGCAATAAGTATAGAGACTTATGGACTGTTTGGAATATTATGAAATATTGAAATGGGGTGGCCGACGGGGATTGAACCCGCGACAACAGGAATCACAATCCTGGGCTCTACCAACTGAGCTACGGCCACCATTAAGAAAATTCTTAAGTTTTGCTATTCGAACCATACCTCGAGCAAAACTGGCACGCCCGGCAGGATTCGAACCTGCTACCCTCGGCTTAGAAGGCCGATGCTCTATCCAGATGAGCTACGGGCGCTTAAAACGGGTTCACAATATAGCAGGTTGAAATTGGTCGGGGTAGAGAGATTCGAACTCCCGACATCCTGCTCCCAAAGCAGGCGCGCTACCAGACTGCGCTATACCCCGAACATTCTTCAAAAACGACTTCTTGCGAAGAGGCGGCATGATACTCATGCGGCATGAATACGTCAATATATCTATGCAATTAAAGAAGTAGTAGTGCCTTGAAAATCACGTCCTTTGAACCAGTTTAACTATAGCTGGTTCACCCCACTTCTCAGCTACAACCAGTCTGACTCTCTCAATTTTAGGTAAAAATTTAAAGCCCTTTAGATTCAAAGGTAGTTATATTAGCAAGTAATTAAACGCCCTCGAAAATACTAGAAAAAAAGGATATTGTTTTTAAGCCTGCTGATATGTTTTTTGCGTTGATTTTATTCGGATTAAAGCGAGGACTGACTGGAACGCGAAATGACGAGTTCCTCAGCGCCGAATAAAACCAAAGCAAAGATTGAAAGGCTTATAAAACAATGCCTTATTTAGCTAAAAATTTCAGCCCCTTTCCACTCGCCAGCTTGTCACGCCATCCTTGTCTTCCAGCACGACATTAAGTGCTGTCAACTCATCACGAATCTGGTCAGCCAAGGCCCAGTCTTTATCTACCCTTGCCTGTTTACGCTGGATAATCAATGATTCAACATGCTCAGCATCTATATCATCTCCTCCTTCACGGAGAAAATCCTCTGCTGTCATCTCAAGTATCCCCAATATACCACCCAGTTTTTTTAATAAGGCAGTGAGTTGCCGAACCGATTCTAGATCCGTTTCTCTCAAACGATTTATTTCTCTGACCAATTCAAATAAAACACCAATTGCTTCAGGCGTATTAAAGTCATCATCCATCGCCGCATGAAATCGCGCTTCATATTCACTTTCTGTCGGGGCAAGCCCCTGCTCTGAATCATAGCCTTTTAAGGCATTATAAAATCGCTCCAAGGCACCGTATGCAGTTTGTAAATTCTCTTCAGAGTAATTAATCGCGCTGCGATAGTGACTGGAAAGTAAAAAATAACGGATAACTTCTGCAGGATATTTTTTTAAGACGTCACGGATCGTAAAAAAATTGCCCAAGGATTTAGACATTTTTTCATCATCTACCCGCACGGCGCCATTATGCATCCAGGTATTCACAAATTTTTTACCGCTAGCCGCTTCTGACTGGGCTATTTCATTCTCATGGTGCGGGAACATCAAGTCACTGCCCCCACCATGAATATCAAAGGTCTCCCCAAGACAGCATGAAGACATAGCAGAACATTCAATGTGCCATCCGGGACGTCCATAACCCCAGGGTGAATCCCAACCTGGCTCTCCCTCTTTAGCTTGTTTCCACAAGGTAAAATCTCTTGGGTCCTTTTTACTTTCTTCAATATGAATCCGTGCACCGGCCAGCAATTCTTCAGGATTTTTTCGAGAAAGTTTGCCGTAATCCCTGAACTTGTTTACAGCATAATAAACATCGCCATTATCTGCTGCATAGGCAAAATCTTTTTGCATCAGCTGCTCGATAATTTCAATAATTTCAGAGATATGCGCCGTTGCTCTGGGCTCCTGGTCAGGGGCCTGTATATTCAAGGCACGTTCATCTTCATGCATCAAGTTAATAAAACGTTCTGTCAGTTCACTGAAGGCTTCTTTATTCTCATTGGCCCGCTGGATAATTTTGTCATCAACGTCAGTGATATTTCTGACATAAGTGACCTCATAACCACTATTACGCAAGTATCTTACAATGACATCAAATGCGACCAGCATTCGAGCATGACCAATATGAGAATAATCATAGGTCGTTAACCCACAAACATACATGCGAATTTTGCCGGCCTCGATTGGCTGGAATTCTTCTTTTTTATGCGTCAGGGTATTATAAATTTTTAGCACGTTTTTTATTCTGTTTATCTGGTCCGATTATTTATTTTGGGCTTTGCCCCAGGTATCTCGCAAACCAACAGTCAGATTAAATACCGGAGCATCCGATCGATAATCTTTTCTATCAGCTACAAAAAAACCTTCACGTTCAAACTGAAAACGCTGTTCGGCTTCAACACCTTTCAAGCTAGGTTCCAGCATGCAGCCTTGGAAAACTCTCAATGAATCCGGATTAATAAAGTCACGAAAATCAATTTCAGCTCTATTTGGGTTCTCATCAATAAACAAACGGTCATATAAACGAATTTCTGCTTGCACTGCATCTTGCGCTGGCACCCAGTGAATAACTCCTTTTACTTTGCGCCCTTCCGGCTTAGCACCCAAAGTTGCTGGGTCATGAGTGCAGCGCAGTTCAGTAATATTACCCTCAGCATCCTTGATCACCTTTTCACACTTAATGACATAGGCGCCACGCAAACGTACTTCACCACCGGTAATAAGTCGTTTAAATCCTGGCGGTGGAACCTCTTCAAAATCATTTTGATCGATATATAACTGTCGTTTAAATGGAATCTGTCTTTGCCCCATCGTTTCATCCTTGGGGTGGCGGCTTAAGTTTAGAATCTCTTCTTTATCTTCAGGGTAATCTACAATGACAATTTTCAAGGGTCGCAACACTGCCATGGCTCGAGGCGACGTCTGATCGAGATCCTCTCGTAAAGCATGCTCAAGCATAGCGACATCCACCACACTATTGGTTCGAGTCACTCCGATATTTTCACAAAAATTACGAATAGATGCCGGGGTATAGCCACGGCGGCGCATTCCTTCCAATGTCGGCATGCGAGGATCATCCCAGCCCGAGACCAGAGCTTCATCCACCATTTGTTTTAAATTACGTTTACCTAATAAGGTGAAATTAATATTTAGTTTTGCAAATTCTATTTGTTGCGGATGAGCAGGCAAATCTAGTTGATCCAGCACCCAGTCATATAAAGAGCGATGATCTTCAAATTCAAGAGTACACAGTGAATGTGTAATGCCTTCCAGAGCATCCGAGATACAGTGCGTATAATCATACATAGGGTAGATACACCACTTGTCACCTGTTTGGTGATGATGCTGGTGTCGAATACGGTATAAGACTGGATCACGCATATTCATATTGGGTGACGCCATGTCTATTTTTGCACGCAGACTGTATTCCCCATCACCAAACTCACCAGCTTTCATGCGATTAAATAAATCAAGGTTTTCTTCAAGCGAGCGATCACGGTCCGGGCTGTTTTTACCAGGATTTGTCAGAGTCCCACGATACTCTCTGGCTTGTTCCGGAGTCAGGCTGCAAACATAAGCCTTACCATCTTCGATAAGCTTGATTGCCAATTCATATAGACGATCAAAATAGGAAGAGGCATAAAACTCACGGTCTTCCCAGTCAAAACCCAACCAGTGAATGCTGCTTTTTATGGAATTAATATACTCAAGGTTTTCTTTTTCAGGATTAGTATCGTCAAAACGCAAATTACACAACCCTGAAAAAGTTTGCGCTGTCGTAAAATTCAGACATATAGATTTAGCGTGGCCAATATGAAGATAGCCATTAGGTTCCGGCGGAAAACGCGTATGCACTTTCCCGTGATGCTTATTGTTCTTTTGATCTTCCTGAATAATCTGATGAATAAAATTACTGGAAGTTTCTGTCATGCTATTTGCCATTTTCCCTGCTTGCTTATTCTGCGACACTATTTATGCGACCTAAAGGGCGGTATTATAGCGCCCTTAACCTAAGCAAACTACACACAATACTTTCCACTCATTGGAAAAACGCAGGAGAAAGAAATAAATGATCGTTTTGCATACCACTGCTGGTGATATCACTCTGGAACTGGATTTTGAAAAAGCACCCATTAGTGCTGCAAATTTCAAACAATACGCCAAAAAAGGACATTATGACGGCACTATTTTTCATCGGGTTATTGATAACTTTATGATTCAAGGTGGCGGTTTTGAGCCAGGAATGAAACAAAAAGCCACCAATGCAAGCATCCAAAATGAAGCTGGCAATGGTTTAAAGAATGATACCGGCACGATTGCTATGGCCAGAACCATGGAACCACACTCTGCTTCTGCCCAGTTTTTTATTAATGTTAGCGACAATGATTTTCTCAATCACACTGACAAATCACCCCAAGGCTGGGGTTATGCTGTTTTTGGTAAAGTAAGCGACGGCATGGACGTCATTGAAAATATCAAAGGCTGCACGACTGGTTCAGCGGCTGGTCATCAGGATGTTCCTGTGGAAGATATTATTATTGAGTCAGTCACTGTAGAGGAATAAATGTCAGGTAAAGCAATCCTGTTTATCTCAGACCTGCATCTGGAGCCTGACAGACCGGATATCAGCCAGACTTTTTTTAATTTTCTGGAACAGCATGCTGCCAATGCTCAGGCCTTATATATTCTTGGTGATTTTTTTAATGTCTGGCTTGGTGATGACCATATAAGCGAACTTAACCTTAAGGTGGCTGAAAAACTCAAAGCTCTCAACCAATCTGGCGTCATAATTAAATTAATGCATGGCAATCGGGATTTTTTGATGGGCGAAAAATTTGCGCAATCTTGTGGCGCAGAGTTGATTCAAGAACCCTACTTGCTTGATGCTTTTAACGAAACCTTACTGCTAATGCATGGTGATGCGCTTTGCACACAAGATCATGATTACATAGCATTCCGTCAAATGGTTCGAGATCCCGCCTGGCAACAGGATTTCCTCAATCGACCTATAGATGAACGAATAGCCTTTGCAGCTGAAGCCCGCAAACAAAGCAAAAACATGAGCAGCAATAAAGCAGCTGACATTATGGATGTCACACCTGAAGCCGTGGTGGGCATAATGCAAAAATATAATGTCTTAAAACTGATTCATGGTCATACCCACCGCCCTGCCGTGCATGAGCTATCTGGAGTTGCGGAATCAGTCAAGCGCATGGTGCTGGGTGATTGGGATGATGGAGCCTGGTATATAAGCTGGACTGAAGAGCAGCTATCACTCCACAAAATAGAATCCCCTGTTGATTAATTATGGCGACCCTACTCTCCAGTAAAGTAAGAGATCTAGATGGTTTACCCGTCAATCGAGTTTTGCCGCATCTACTGAAGCGCATGGTTGGCCCATTTATTTTTCTCGACCATATGGGGCCTTTGGATCTAGCCGCTAATGAAGCATTGAATGTATTGCCACATCCCCATATTGGCTTGTCTACTTTAACTTATTTGCTTGAAGGTAAACTTTTACATCAGGACAGCCTGGGCAATATTATAGAAATAGTGCCTGGCGATGTTAATTTAATGACAGCTGGTAAAGGCATTGTTCATTCCGAAAGAGAGCCTGAAGAATTAAGCTCCCATGCTCACCGGCTCAATGGCATTCAATGCTGGCTGGCCTTACCTGAAGATAAAGCTGAGATTGAGCCATCCTTTCAACACACTGCAAAAGCGGATTTACCCAGATATGAAGATGAAGGACTTAGCATGACCTTGGTCGCAGGCAATGTTTTCAACTTACGATCACCTGTAAATACTTACTCTCCATGCTTCTTTTTAGATGTCGATGCGATTGCTGGCAGTGTATTCCAACGTCCTGAACCAGATTGCGAATGTTTAGTTTATGTCTTGGATGGAAGCTTGGAATCTGAGAGTAATCAATATACCAGTGGTCAAATTTTGTTGCTGGACAATGAGCAAGTTTTCAAAGCTGTCACAAATCTAAGATGCCTTTTATTGGGGGGTAAAGCCTGGGATACGATTCCATATATCGAATGGAATTTTGTCTCCTTTCACAAGGAGCTAATCGAGAAAGCTAAATCAGATTGGCGCGAAAGACGCTTCCCTGCCATTCCAAGTGATCCAGAAGAATTTACGCCCTTGCCTTATTAATCCTTTAATTAAACTATGTTAACCAATTCTCTCATTTATCTTTTTGCCGCAGTCCTTTGTGTGCCGATAGCCAAAAAATTAGGTTTGGGCTCAGTACTAGGCTATTTACTGGCTGGAGTAGTTATTGGCCCTTATGCCTTATCCCTTGTAGGTGACCAAACTGATGTTATGCATTTTGCAGAATACGGTGTCATCATGATGCTGTTTCTTAAAGCCTGGAGCTTGAACCGCGCAGACTCTGGCAAATGCGCCAATCCATTCTCGGCCTTGGTGGTTTACAGGTAGTCATTACAACGATACTGATTTGGCTCTTGCTAATGGCTTTTACGGATTTAGCCTGGCAATCAACATTAGCAATTGGTATCTCACTGGCCTTATCCTCAACTGCTATTGTTCTGCAATCGCTCAATGAAAAAGGTTTAACAAATACTCAGGCAGGAACCAATGCTTTTTCGTTTTTACTGTTTCAAGATATAGCCGTAATTCCTGCATTAGCCATTTTGCCCCTACTGGCAGTCAGTGGCGTTGAGCTTATCACTGAAGATCATGCTGAGAGTTTATTATCTGATCTCGGCGCGCTAACACAACTCTAGTCACACTGACCACTGTTGCCGGGATTATTATTGCTGGTCGCTTCCTGTCTTTACCTATTTTTCGATATATAGCTGCTACCCGATTAAGAGAATTATTTACCGCTGTCGCTTTACTGATTGTGTTAGCGATTGCAGGCCTAATGGGTGCTTTAGGCTTATCACCAGCACTGGGAGCATTTTTAGCCGGCGTAGTTTTAGCTGAGAACGAATTTCGCCATCAGCTTGAAGCCGATATTGAACCTTTTAAAGGTCTCTTGCTGGGTTTATTTTTTATCACTGTTGGTGCCAGTATCAATTTCGCATTATTACAGCAAAACCCTATTTTAATCTTTGGTTTCGTTCTGGCTTTATTCTTTATCAAGTTTGCCGTGCTCTATGCTTTAGCGGTGCTCTTTAAGATCGCCGGTCCACAAGGCTTTTTATTCAGTTTGGCCCTGGCTCAGGGTGGAGAATTTGCTTTTGTTATTGTGAGCAGCGCGAACCAATTTTCTGTTTTTAGCCAAAATACCGGAGCCACACTTGTAGTAGCCTTATCAATGTTATTGTCTCCATTAGTGTTTGTGCTATATGAAAGCTTCATTAGCCGCAGCACTCAAAACAAGCAAGAACAGGCTGATACAGATACATCTCCGAGTTGCCAGGTAATCATTGCAGGATTCGGTCGTTTTGGGCAAATAGTTGCCCGTTTACTTAGTGCTCAAGGCTTTGAACTCACCATACTCGATCATAGCCCGAGCCAGGTTGAAATGGTGAGGCGTTTTGGGTCGACTGTCTTTTATGGTGACGCAGCCAGAACCGAGTTATTAGCGGCGGCTGGAGCCGATAACGCAAAGCTCTTGATAGTCGCAGTCGATGATGCAGATAAATCCCTGCAAATTATTGATAATGCAAAGCAACATTTTCCTCATATGAAAATTCTTGCCCGCGCTATCGACCGTCGCCACGCCTATCAATTATTACAGAGAAATATTGAAGGTATTCGTCGGGAAACCTTTGACTCGGCACTCCATTTAGGCACAGAAGCACTTCAAACTCTGGGCATTTCTGAAGATAGCTCCAGTCGAGCGGCGAAAATTTTCAGTGCACATGACGAAGAAACCATGCATCAACTGGCTGAGTTATGGGGAGATGATAAAAGTTACGGTCTTGCGATAAGGGCAAGACAAGAAGATCTCAGACAAGTGCTTGAACAAGACCAGCTTAAATCCAAAGAACAAGACTCTTAAGGTTGAGGTTGAAAGTAGCGCTGATAATGAGCCTCACTTAACACTTGCAGCTCTTCATTGATCAAACTCATTACTTCATTAACACTGGAAGTCCTGACCTCGGGCATGAGCTCAACACCAATTTCACTCAAGGACTGGACCCTGTAGGAATACTTCTGCAAGAGACCATGCAACCAGCAATAGGGAGATAAATCGGGGTGATAAAAAAATCTGAAATCCTGCATCACGTTCTGCAACTTCTCTATTGAGACTATACGAAACTTATTTCTGATAATTTGCTCAGTGAGTAAGTCTATACGACTAAATACTGCCAGTTTTTCTTCTTCTGAATAAGTATTCCAGTTGACCACTTCAAAACTAAAGCGTTTGCAGCCTCGACATATTTTGTCTCCAAAAGAGGTCGTCGAGCAAATACCAATACAAGGAGTCTTTATTTGATTCATGGGTGGCAATTCTATCATTCATCAGCCTTTGTGTTCTATCAGTAATGTAATTTCTTTAGTATCACGCGCTTCACTAAACTTAGCCTTTGCGCGGAAAAATTCATGAATGTTAATGCAATTTCGATTGGCTCCAACCCACCAGAAGACCTCAACGTTATCATTGAAGTACCTATTGGCGGATAACCTATAAAATATGAGCTTGATAAGGAATCTGGCACCCTGGTTGTCGATAGATTTCTTTATACTCTCATGACATACCCTGGAAATTACGGTTTTGTGCCACATACTCTCTCTGAAGATGGCGACCCCATTGATGTCATGATATGCAATACCAGACCTTTAGTACCGGGTTGCATTATCAATGCGAGGCCCATTGGTGTATTGATAATGGAAGATAATGTAGGGCAGGATGAAAAAATTCTTGCAGTGCCCTCCGATCATTTAACGCAACGATATACACATATCAAAAACTATACGGACCTACCTGAAATCACCTTGAATCAAATTGAGCATTTCTTTGAGCATTACAAAGATCTAGAACCCGGAAAATGGGTCAAAATTGATAACTGGAAAGATGCAGATACAGCCAAATCATTAGTCCTGGAGGCCATTGAAAGAGCAAAATCCCAAGCCTGATTCAGCATTCAGGAGGCCTAGCAACTGGCGATAACAGCTGTTTTCTTGTAGAATGCAGCCTCTTTTTTATAGCTCGCCCCAGACTTTTCAAGAGGAATAAGTAGTGTTAGAAGCTTATCGTAAACATGTCGTAGAACGCGAAGAACTTGGTGTAGTCCCTCTTCCACTAAATGCAGAACAGGTTGCAGAGTTGATTGAACTCCTGAAAAACCCACCTGCCGGTGAAGAAGATTTTATTCTTGATTTAATTTCAAACCGTGTCCCTGCTGGTGTTGATGAGGCTGCTTACGTCAAAGCCGCTTTCCTGTCCGCGCTTGCTAAGGGTGAGGATACTTCTCCACTTATTTCCAAAATAGATGCTGTCAAATTATTAGGCACTATGTTGGGTGGCTATAACATCGCGACCATGGTTGAACTGCTGGATGATGCGGAATTAGGCGCTGAAGCAGCTAAGCAACTTTCTGGCACGCTCTTGATGTTTGATGCCTTTCATGATGTTGCTGAAAAAGCCAAGGCAGGCAATGAACATGCTGCCGCCACTTTGAAATCCTGGGCTGAAGCTGAATGGTTCACCTCCCGCGACAAAGTCCCTGAAATTATAACCATCAGTGTGTTCAAGGTCCCGGGAGAGACCAATACTGATGATTTATCACCTGCTCCTGATGCCTGGTCGCGCCCAGATATTCCCTTGCATGCTAAAGCCATGTACAAAATGCCGCGAGAAGGCGTAACTAATGCAGAAGAACAAATTAATGAACTAGAAGAAAAAGGCTTTCCTGTTGCCCTGGTTGGCGACGTTGTTGGTACAGGGTCTTCACGGAAATCAGCCACCAATAGCGTGCTCTGGTTTATAGGTGATGATATCCCTCATATTCCCAACAAAAGAGCTGGCGGTATTTGTATCGGCGGTCAAATTGCGCCAATTTTCTTCAATACCATGGAAGATTCAGGCGCCCTGCCAATTGAATGCGATGTTAGCAACATGAACACTGGCGATGTTATTGATATCCACCCTTATGCCGGCAAGATAACCAAACATGGTACTGATGAAGTCTTATGTGAATTCAGTTTAAAAACTGAAATGATATTGGATGAGGTACAAGCTGGCGGCCGAATACCTTTAATCATCGGGCGCGGTCTGACTGAACGGGCACGAGAGGAGCTAGGTCTTGATCCTTCACCTGTTTTCCGCAGACCAACTTCCAATACCGCCAGTGATGCAGGTTATACCCTAGCTCAAAAAATTGTCGGCAAAGCTTGTGGTGTAGATGGTATTCGTCCAGGCACATACTGCGAGCCCAAGATGACAACAGTCGGCTCACAAGATACTACTGGCCCCATGACTCGAGATGAATTAAAAGATCTGGCATGTCTGGGTTTTACAGCTGATCTAGTGATGCAGTCTTTCTGCCATACAGCGGCTTATCCAAAGCCTGTCGATATTTCTACCCAACATAGCCTGCCTGACTTTATTCGAACACGCGGCGGCGTAAGCTTGCAGCCTGGTGATGGCATTATCCATAGCTGGTTAAACCGCATGTTATTACCTGATACTGTCGGCACTGGTGGGGATTCACACACTCGTTTCCCTATCGGCATTTCTTTTCCGGCTGGATCCGGCCTGGTGGCCTTTGCCGCTGCAACCGGCGTTATGCCTCTGGATATGCCGGAGTCAGTATTAGTCCGCTTTACTGGAGAAATGCAGCCTGGCATCACTTTGCGTGATCTGGTTAATGCAATTCCTTATGCCGCTATTCAGTCCGGTGATTTGACCATTGAGAAGAAAGGCAAAAAGAATATTTTCTCTGGTCGTGTTCTCGAAATTGAAGGCTTACCTAACCTTAAAGTTGAGCAGGCTTTTGAATTATCCGACGCCTCTGCAGAGCGCTCAGCCGGTGGTTGTACTATCAAACTGAATAAAGAACCTATTGTTGAGTACTTCAAATCCAACATTACCCTATTACGCTGGATGATTTCAGAGGGCTATGGTGACCCGCGCACACTGGAAAGACGTGCAGCAGCAATGGAAGAATGGCTTGAAAATCCGCAATTAATGGAAGCAGATGCCAATGCGGAATATCATAAAATTATCGAAATTGATCTTAATGAAATTAAAGAACCTCTGTTAGCCTGCCCGAATGATCCTGATGATGTGAAACCATTAAGTGAAGTCCAAGGCACTAAAATAGACGAAGTCTTTATTGGCTCATGCATGACAAACATCGGTCACTTTCGTGCTGCCGGTGAAGTCCTTAAACAGTTAAAAGGCTCAATTCCAACAAGACTGTGGATATCTCCTCCCACCAAAATGGATCAACACCAGCTTACAGAAGAAGGCATTTATGCAATCTTTGGAAGTGCTGGCGCTCGAACCGAGATGCCAGGCTGCTCATTATGCATGGGGAACCAGGCTAGAATTGCGCCGAAATCAACAGCCATTTCAACCTCAACTCGTAATTTCCCGAATCGTTTAGGCGACGGCGCCAATGTATTTCTGGGTTCCTCAGAGCTGGCAGCGGTTTGTGCTGCATTGGGCAAAATTCCGAACATGGAAGAATACATGGCCTTTATGGATAGCCTGAATACTATGTCTGGAGAGATTTACCGTTACCTGAATTTCAATGAAATCGAATCTTTTATGAAAGGTGCGGATAAAGCGAAAACTATCCCTGCTGTTAATTTTGAGGTTAGTGCCTGATAAGCGATAATTTTTATAGCCAGCTTTCGGCTTTTCAAAAATTCGAGGAGTTTATTGAACAAACTCACTATCGAAGATTGCCGGAAGACTGGACTATATTTATCGCTGACATTAAAAATTCCACCCAAGCGATTGAGCAAGGCCAGTATAAAGAAGTTAATTTAATTGGTGCAGCAAGCATCACTCTGTCTATACAAGCTCTTGACAATATCGAGTTCCCCTTTGTTTTTGGTGGCGATGGGGCATCAATCTGCATCCCTCCGCAACATACTAAATTGGTTATTCAAGCTCTCGCTAAATTAATTCGCTTTGCCGAAAATAACTTTTCATTACAGCTTCGAGTTGCCTGTATTCCTGTTAAAGAAATCTATCAAGCCAACAAAGAGCTCCTGGTCTCGAAACTTGAGATTACTAAAGGCAAATATATCGCTCTTTTTCGCGGTGGAGGTCTGGAATATGCTGATCAACTTGCCAAGAGTTCCGAACAGACATTCTCTATAAAAAACATAGCCAAACAATCAGCGAGCTTAAAGGACTTTCTTGTCGCTGGAGCCCGGTTCCTGCGAAAAAAGGCCTGATTATTAGTCTGCTGGTTGTCGCCAGAGGAGAAAATATCTCATCTGTTTATCAGGAAGTATTAATGAAAATTCGCAATATTCTAAATTGCAGTATTGAAGAAGCAAACCCCATTAGCCTGACTGATAAAAAATATAAAAATTTCTGGCCCGCTATCAAGGATGAATACAGGTACCATAACAAGCTGCTTTCTATTAATTTTTTTAATCGTCTAATTGATATATCTCTTGCTG
This sequence comes from Pseudohongiellaceae bacterium, assembly GCA_965661005.1. GTDB lineage: Bacteria > Pseudomonadota > Gammaproteobacteria > Pseudomonadales > Pseudohongiellaceae > UBA5109. The sequence continues at coordinate 216,562 of CBFICB010000004.1, read as the reverse complement.
TTCTTATTTTTCGCTACAAACTAAACCCGGTATTCTTCTTATTTAATGCAGAGAAATATAAAAAATCCATTAATCAACATAGCGATTACCGTAAGTTTGACGACACCTTACGCTTAATAATTGATTGCAAAAAAGAAGATTACGAAACTTTAAGGCATGAGCTGGAAAAAGCTTATTTAGAGGGAAAAATATATTACGGTTTACATGCGTCAAATGAAGCCTTGATGACTTGTTTTGTTGAAAGCACTCAACAAGGTGATCACTTGCACTTCATTGATGGCGGTGATGGAGGACTAGCGATGGCCTCTAAACAATTAAAATCTCAAACAAAATTTCTGCACACTCAAAGCTAGGCTCAAAGACAGACAAATGGATGCAGGTTTGGCACCAGTTGATTCCTTGATAATTAAAATAGAACGAGGAAAATAGCTTCAATCTTCTATTCCCTTAATACCAATAAAAAGGAACATACCCATGTCTGAAATAATGATTACAACGCCACAAGGTGAGATGCCAGCCTATATCGCAAAACCTGCTGGTGCTGGCCCCTGGCCTGCTGTCATTGTTATACATGATATCTTCGGCATGACGACCGATCAAAAAAAACATGCAGACTGGCTGGCCAGTGAAGGATATCTTGCTGTTGCTCCTAATTTGTTTTACTGGGGCGGCAAAATTAAATGCGTTCGGTCAGTGTTCAGTCAAATGAATGCCCGTGAAGGCAGAAGTTTTGACGACATTGAAGCCACGCGAGCATGGCTATCGAATCAGGCGGACTGCACACAAAAAATAGGTGTTATCGGGTTTTGCATGGGAGGCGCCTTTGCACTGCTTTTAGCTGCACCTAATCGTGGCTTTTCCGCCTCGGCGCCAAATTATGGCCAAATTCCAAAAGATGCTGATAAGTTTTTTGCGGGCGCCTGCCCTATAGTCGGTAGTTTTGGCGGTAAAGACGCTTCATTAAGAGATGCTGCAGCACAGCTTGAGCATACATTAAGCCTGAACAATATCCCCCATGATGTGAAAGAGTATCCTGAAGCCGGTCATGGCTTCCTCAATGATCATGTTGCAAGTGAAATCCCGGTAGTATTGAGAGTTATGTTAAAACTCATGGGAGGTGGCTACCACGAAATATCAGCGGATGATGCTCGCCATAGAATCATTGATTTCTTTGGCATACATTTGAAGGGCAATTGAAACAGCACTAAGGGAGAAGCCCGCAAAAAAAGCCTTCACCTTGAAGGTCTTATCACTCCGTGGACTCTAAACTTTTTGAGACCACTTCATAAACATCTTTAGATAAACTTTCGACAGCCAATATTCTTTGCAGTTGCGCCCGCATTAGCTCTTGCCTATATGCTTGCTGCTTTCTCCAATGAGTTAGTGGTGTTAACAGTCTAGATGCAATTTGCGGATTTATTTTATTTAAAGTGATGACATTGTCAGCCAAAAATTGATAACCCGAACCTGACTCATGATGAAAGCCAACCAGATTTTGATGGCAGAACGCACCTATCACTGAACGGACTTTATTTGGGTTTTTAATATCAAAACTTTCATGTTGGGTCAGTTTCAGCACTTCAGATAAATTATCTTTTTTAGATAAGCCTGCCTGCATGCTTAGCCATTGTTCAATAACCAGAGGTTCGTGCTTCCAGCGCTCATAGAATTCAGCAAATACTATCTCTTTCAACTCTATTGCACGTGAGCTTTCCGCAGAAAGCAGAGCGCGTAAAGCGGAGCTTTGATCCGTCATGTTATTGGCTGCTTGGTACTGCTCATAACACCGTTCAATTTTTTCATCATCCAATAGGACAAGATAATTTAAAACAGTATTTTTCATAGCTCGCTGCGCAATGTCTTCAGCTTCAACTTGATAAGCTTTGTCACTGCGTAACTTTTGATAAACCTGGGAAAATTTATTTTCTAAATTATTCGCTAGCTCTTTACGTAAATACTCTCGAACTTCATGTATACCATCGATATCAACTTCTAGAGATAGCTCACCAATATAAGCCTCCGAAGGCAGTACTAATAGTCGTGCCAGTACCGCAAAATCGGGCTTTAAGTCGCCCCCCTCATCTGCTTCAAGCGCAATATCCAGTACCGCTTCAAAGGCTTGTATCAAGCGTTGATCAAGCTCAAACTCTTTGTTTAGACTTCTCTGCAACAACAGGTCATTAATAATCTGCAAACCTAATTGCTGTGCTGCTTCCCAGCGCACAAAACCATCAGAATCATGAGCTATCAAAAACATGAGCTCATCACGAGAATATTCATAATGCATTTTCACAGGCGCAGAAAAGCCTCTTAATAATGAGGGAACAGGCTGCTCTGTGACAGCAGTGAACACAAAATTTTGTTGTTGTTCGGTGACAGCCAACACCATGCTCTGTTCATGTTCAGTACGATCACCATAGCCCTTAGGGCTCTCCTCTCCTTCAAGCTGAAGTTTCATAGAGTTGCCCTGACCGTCAAGTAAAGCAATAGCGAAAGGGATATAGAAAGTGTGTTTTTGAGCCTGACCGGGACTTGCAGGACAACTCTGTTCAACACTCAATGTATAAGTCTTTTTAGCTTCGTCGTAAGAACCTTTTATATTCAAAACTGGTGTTCCCGCCTGAGAATACCAGCGTCTAAATTGCGTCAAATCATAGCCGCTTACCTCTTCCATGGTCGCTACAAAGTCTTCAGTTGTAACCGCCATACCATCAAATTTTTCAAAATAAAGGTCAGTGCCTTGACGAAAAAGTTGGGGGCCTAATAAATTCGCAATCATACGAACGACCTCAGCGCCTTTTTCATAAATTGTTACGGTATAAAAATTAGAAATCTCCATGTAGGACTCTGGTCGAACAGAATGTGCCATGGGCCCTGCATCTTCAGCAAACTGAACCGTTCGCAGGAAATTGACATCATCAATACGTTTTACCGCCCTAGAGCCCATATCAGAAGAAAATTCAGCGTCCCGATAAACAGTGAAGCCCTCTTTAAGGCTTAATTGAAACCAGTCACGGCACGTAACCCTATTACCTGACCAGTTATGAAAATATTCATGAGCGACTATGGCCTCGATTCGTTGGAAAGAAAAATCTGTCGAAGTTTCTGGTTTGGCTAGCACACAGGAGGTATTAAAAATATTTAAGCCTTTATTTTCCATTGCGCCCATATTGAAATCATCAACAGCCACGATCATAAATATATCCAGATCATATTCACGACCATACACTTCTTCATCCCAGCGCATGGCTTTTTTCAAAGACCTTAATGCAAAGTCACATTTATCCAGATCTTTTTCTTCCACAAAAACCTGCAAGGCAACATCCCGTCCAGAGCATGTTGTAAAACTATCGTCCACAGGAAATAAATTACCCGCCACCAAGGCAAACAAATAGGAAGGCTTTAAAAATGGATCTTGCCAAATTACCCAATGCCGACCTTCTTTATCAGCCTCTGTACAAGAGCCTGAATCAATTTTATTTCCATTGGACAAAAGTATGGGATAACGCTTTCTATCGGCTTCAATACGGGTAGTAAAGCTTGCCAAGACATCGGGCCTATCTAAGAACCAGGTAATTTTTCTGAAACCTTCAGCTTCACATTGCGTACAAAACTTATTACTTGATTTGTACAAACCTTCCAGACTGGTATTTTCTTGTGGCTTAATGCTAACGACACTCTCTAATTCAAATACATCTGGCACCTTGGGAATAGTAAGGCTTTTATCATTTAGCTCATATTCTGTTCCAGATAGCTCATTATCCTGCAGGCGTAATTCAAGTAAGTTTAATTCTTCGCCATTCAGTACTAGTGAAGCAGAACGATCCAATGACTCAGGATTTCTACGAACACCTAGTCGAGAAGTCACTATAGTTTCTTCCTCGTAAAGACTGACATCTAAAAATATTTTATCGATAAAAAAATCAGGAACTTTATAATCTTTTAAATAAATACTTCGAGCTTGTGCTTCTTTCATGCTGTATTTTTTAACCTTTTATTACTAACAATTACTAACAATTAATTGGAATTAAGCGTTTAAGCTAATTTCGTAACCACCAAATTTGCGTACATTAAGGACACCAATATCTAATAACAAATACTGACCTTTTATGCCTTGTAATACTCCTTCGATTTTTGGCTCTTTATCAAAACTCAATGAACTGATCGTGCTGGGATAGTTCTCCACCGGGTAATCAATAAAGGTTGTGTGCATTCCCGTTAAAACACTTATAGCATGAATACCAAAGCGATCTTGTAAACCCTTAATATCTTCAGCACATTCCTCAAGCAATTGCTTGCTTTGACTTTCCAAGTCCAGCTCTTCTGTTTCGCCTTTCAACATGGTGCGCCAATTGGTTTTATCACTGATGTGTTGTTTAAATAGCATTTCGAGAAATCCTGATTGCTGCCTGGTCCTCACCCTAAAAACAGGCAAAGCCTGAATTGCTCCTTGATCCAACCAGCGGGTTGGAATTTGAGAGGCTCGAGTAATGCCCACTTTTATACCGGAAGAATTCGCAAGATAAACGATATGATCCTGCATACAGAACTCTTCTCCCCATAAGGGTTCTCTACAGGTACCACTTTCATAATGGCATTTTTCCGGTGACATAATGCAAGTATCGCACTGAGCTAATTTTTGGAAACAAGGATAACAATAACCCTGATTAAAACTTTTGTTGGTATTGCGTCCACAGTGAACACAATTAATTTTTCCTGAAAATTCGAGACTTATTTTTTTACCGATAAGCTCATTCATTGAGACAACTTCACTATTAAAAACCAGGCTATATGTCACGGGATCATTCAGACGCGCCTGCATCTTTTTTATATTGCCACTTACATTAATTGTCATTAATGCCCCTTCTTTTTATTTTGTAATTTACTCCGGTCAATATAGCCAACCTTCTCTTCTTCACTTAAATGAATTTCGTCATAGGCAATAACAGCCTGCATGCAAAGCTCAACCTGCTCTTTACTGAGACGCTCACCATTTTCCCAGCGCCCAAGCTCAATTGCTTGCTTTAACTTGCTGTGAACTTCAGGCGTAATGGAAGACAATAATTCTGCAAAACTGTCAGGCGTATCATTCATTTCTTGAAACTCATTGTTTTACTGTATTTAGTTGTATATTTAATTGAAAACTACGCATTATTAACTGCGCGCTGTATTCTGCTGATAGTCGCCACAACTGCACCATAAACGACGCCACACAATAAGCCTGCCACATGAGCAGTATCGGCAATACCCTCCAAACCCATCGTAGTTAAAATGATTAAAGCCAGGAGCATGAAAAACACCAAATTGCCTGGCAGTCCCAAGCCTTTAGCAGGATCAAACAATTGCCACATCCAAATATAGGCAAATAGTCCATACACCACGCCAGACATACCCCCAAAATAAATACTGCCACCATATAGATATTGAGCGGTATTGGATATCAAGGCCAAAACAATTATTAATACCAACATAGCCCAGCTCGCTTGCCGGGTTTCAATTCGTCGACCAAACTCCCAGAGCCAAAGCATATTAAAAGCAAAATGCAAAACTCCAGCATGCAGAATCATCGGTGAAATCATGTTCAAAAGCTGGCGAAGACTTAAATTCGACATGACGAAGCCTAAATTTATTGTTCTGGTGCCATAAGCAAAATCTGGATATAAAAATAAGCGCACGGTATCTGACAGTGTATCCAAAGGGGCTATAACAGCCATCAAACAACATAGTATTATCAATGCAATAGTAACAGGATAGCGCAACAAGGCCTGCATCAATTGCTCTACAGCTTTAAGTGGGTTGAGGTAGCGATTAATACCAGAAGAATCTTCTTCTGCTGGCTCTATGTCACCTGCTTGCCATTGCCCATATAAAGTAAAGGCTATTGAAATATCTTCCGGCTTAGCGACTGCGACTATTTGTATTTGATCTTCATGATAAATACGGTGAGATATACTTTGCTGCCAAAGCAGACGACTAAATTGAGTGAGATTCTCACCTGTGGGGACCTCGAGGGCTTTGAACATCAATCAGCCTCAGGACGATCCAGGCCTGTGTGACCAGCCCAGTTTACTTCGACATGTTGCGTAATAGTTATATTCTATTGGGTGCAACAAACGTAACTTTTCCGCTTTCTTGCTGACATGAATCTGGTCACCTGCTTCGGCAGTATATTCAACTGAGCCATCACAACTAACTTGAGGCATCATGTTGTGCCTGTCACCTACTACTATTTTGACTTCACTCTGGCCATCAATGACAACAGGGCGACTACTCAACGAATGCGGATACATTGGCACTAGCACTACAGCGTCCAGTTTTGGATGCATAATTGGCCCACCAGCTGACATAGAGTAGGCAGTAGAGCCGGTAGGTGTAGCAATAATTAAACCATCTGATGCTTGTTGATAGACAAACTCATCATCAATGAATAAGGAAAATTCAATCATTTGAGCGGCAATACCTGGATGCAGAACCACATCATTCAGAGCACAACCAATGTCTTCTTGTTTACCGTCTCTTTCAATACATACATTTAACAAAAAGCGTGTTTCTTCCTTGTATTTACCATCCAGCACCTGGCCTAGTACCTGCTCAAATTCTTCAGGGCTTATATCCGTTAAAAAACCTAATCTTCCACGGTTAATACCAACTACGGGCAGATTCTGGTCAGCCAAGCTATTAGCGACTTTTAACATGCTGCCATCACCACCAACAACAATCACCAGATCACAATGCAAATGAAGGTCATCTTGAGGTACGATCAGCATGTCAGCGACAGCACTGTGCCCTTTCATAAATTCCGAAATAGCCTGATCAACAACAACTTTTAGGCCCTGCCGCTGTAAAAGAAAATCAGCAAGTGAATTCAATGAATCGGTAATGTTGGCATTATCTTGCCTACCAACTAAACCAATACTAGAAAATTCTGACATAGCTCACCCAACCTAGGCATTTAAAAGTGTGAAGTATATCATGGGCTTTAGGTCTACTAGCTATTATTTCAGGGCAAGTCGCGTCTATAATGCAGAAGCTTTTTAGGAAGAGAATCTGTGGATATTGAAAATATCAAAATAGCTGTCGTCGGACTAGGTTATGTCGGTTTACCGCTGTTAGTAGAATTTGGCAAACACTACCCTACTCTTGGATTTGACTTAAACTCCGAACGAATTAACACACTTAAGCAGCAGCATGACAACACACTTCAGCTTAGTACTGAAGAACTGACAGAAGCTAAATATGCTCAATATTCTAGTACTGCTTCTGAGCTGATAGATTACAATGTATTCATTGTCACTGTACCCACCCCCGTTGATCATCATAAACGCCCCTTACTTGAACCTTTACAGAAGGCGAGTGAAACCATTGCTCCTTATTTAAAAGCAGGCGATCTTGTTATTTATGAATCGACTGTTTACCCAGGAGCCAGTGAAGAAGTCTGCGTTCCTATTCTGGAAAAAATTTCAGGCTTAAAGCTAAATGAAAATCTATTTCTGGGTTATAGCCCTGAGAGAATTAATCCAGGTGATAAAGTTCATCGTTTAACAACGATACAAAAAATCACCTCAGGCTCAAATATTGAAGCTGCCAAGGTGATTGAAAACACTCAAAGAGATCTGAATATTGCACTAATCAATGAGCTTTGTATTATTTTCCATAAAGTCGGCATTGATACGGAAGAAGTCTTGAATGCTGCAGGTACCAAATGGAACTTTTTACCTTTTCGGCCAGGCCTGGTGGGTGGTCACTGCATAGGAGTCGACCCTTATTATCTAACCTACAAGGCCGAATCCCTGGGCTATCGACCTGAGGTCATACTGGCTGGACGCAGAATAAATGATGGTATGGGAAGTTATATCGCTGATCGACTGGTAAAAAAAATGACACAGGAAAAGATCAATGTGGTTGACGCAAATGTCCTAATAATGGGACTTAGCTTCAAAGAAAACTGCACAGACCTGCGCAACACTAAAGTCATTGATATTCTCAATACGCTAGATACTTACCATGTAAATACTGATGTATATGATCCCTAGATAGAACCAGACCTGGCTAAACAGGAATATGCTATTTCAATGTTAGAGCAGCCTCATATCAACAAGTATGACGCTATTATTCTGGCAGTTGCTCACGATGATTTTCGAAGTTTAGGAATTGATCAGATAAGAAAGTTTGGCAAAAGCCATAGTATTATCTTTGATATAAAATATTTGTTCCCTATCCATGAAAACCTTTATCGTCTTTAAACAAAGGTTTTAACTGAAATTTTTCAAGAGCGTTTTTGCTGATGAATTCTAAGCACTTCATCGAATAGAAAAATATCTGTTAGTAGGCAACGAAGATGGGTAGACGCATTCAAATTATCTATAAGTTGCGAACTAAGTGAAGGCACTTTAAGTGCCATCGCTACTACCGCTGCGGCTGATTCAGCATCTCTGGCAAGAACAACTTTAAAATTTTCAAAAGACTCCTCTACAGATGTCTCATCACTTAAGGATTGAGCCAATTCAGAAAAACCTTCGGTTATGTTCTCAACCCCCCAAAGCATATTCTCGAGAAAATTTCTGATAGAAGGAGTGTTACTTGCGTCACCTTCAGCAGGTTCATCTTTTCTACCTTGTGCAGCATATGCCAACATATATTCATACGCGGATTCTATTTTTTCTATCGAATTCTGCAATCGGGTTTCTGCTGTCTCTGACATATTTTTTCCTGTTGATTTTTAATGTTTAAATAATTTTTTTAAACTGAATGGCAATGAATTTACTTATTCTCTTGCTGATCTTTTATTGGCCACAATTCAGGATCATGCTTTTGATTATATTCATTTTCATTTATCCAGCCTTTAAACATAGAACGCAAGTACATTCTGCTTTCAGGTCTTAGCGAAAAATAAATATGCAGCATAAGTGTACTGATAAATAATAACGCCACTAAACCATGAATAGAGTAAACAACACCCCATATGCCTGCCTCAAGCCAGTATGGATCTCTTTCAAAAATTGGGGTATCAATTCGAATCATCATTATGATCCCGGTAACAAGGCCTGCAATGGTTAACAGGGAAACAAATTGATGCATCATTTTTTGCGCTAATGAATATTTCCCATGCTTTTTGTGTTTCAAACTCACATCAGCGCGGGAAAACCAGATACTACCCAGCTTCTTCCAAAAAAATGATCTGAAAATATGAATCAGCACTAGCAATGTTAGTGCAATACCAGTTATCCAATGGATAACAATCAAACTGGCCTCGAAACCAAAAACTGGCAACAAGCCAGTAAATAAAAGAATTAAAATAGAAATAGCAAAGGCCCAATGAAATAATCGGTCGATTAAGAGATGACGGATTATTTTTGTTTGCTTCATGCAGCAGGAACACCTGAAAATAGAATTTTGCCACGAATAAGGTGGCTAACCGACTGACGATTATAGGGAAGGGTTTTTTGTCAGGCAAACCTTTTGTTGAGGCATCTGCTTGCCTCAATTGTTAGCCGTACACCTGAGCTCTGTCTCTTATGAGATACTTGAGCAATTTAAAAAATGTAGATAATATCGACTAATATTTATTGCTCTTATGGGAAAGAATAATTATGCGCCCTCAAAATCAATCCAGAAGAAGTTTCATTAAAGGTATCATCGCCTCTGGAGCGGTAGTATCAACCGGCGGCCTGATGTTTGTAAGCGGTTGTTCTGAAACAACTACCACTCCTGCTCCTGGTTCAGTAGAAAGATTAATCTCTCTCAACATCAATGGCACTGTCCGCAGAGTTGATGTCTTACCCAATGAAACCTTGGCGATGACTTTACGTAACAAGCTCGGACTAACCGGTACAAAAATTGGCTGTGATCGTGGTGAATGTGGTGCTTGCAGCGTATTAATAGATGGTGTGCCAAATAATTCTTGCTCTATGTTAAGCCACCGAGTAACGGGTAAAAATATTACAACTATTGAGGGAATAGCCAGTCCTGCTGGAGGGCTGCATCCTGTTCAACAAGCGATGATAGAAGAACTGGCTCCCCAGTGTGGTTTCTGCACTCCTGGTCAGGTCATTTCGTCGGTCGCATTACTCAATAGCAATCCAAATCCATCACGTGAAGAAGCTCGCCAAGCACTGGCTGGGAATTTATGCCGTTGTGGTGCCTACGATCATTACTTAAATGCTGTGTTACGTGCCGCAGAGGAGATAGCATAATGGCTGATAATCCTACCTATAGACACATTGGCAAAAACTTTACGCCTCCAGATATTGAAGCCAAGGTTACTGGTGCTTCCACGTATTCCGAAGATTTTCGTGCTGAAGGCATGGCCTATATCAAAATGTTATTAAGCCCCATGCCTAAGTGCATCGTCAGAAACATAGACGCTTCTGAAGCCCTGGCTATGGAAGGTGTATACGGCATTATGACGGCAGATGACGTGCCTACTTTCCCGAACCCAGGCGAACAGATTCTTAGCAATGAACCTAATTTTATCGGTGAACCAATATTGGCCATTGCCGCTGTTGATGAAGCAACCGCAGCCAACGCGCTGGAATTGGTTAGAGTGGAATATGAAGAGTTACCTTTTGTATTAGACCCACTTGAAAGTCTTTATCCAGGTGGCAATGATGCTTATAGCGGCGGTAATTTGGTCTCTTCTCTGCGTATTGAAGAAGAAGATGAACTTGGCGATATTGGTGTTACTAGCCACAAATGGACAGCCCGCGACTTTGCTGCGGTTGAAGAAGGCCAGCTTCCCATTGGAGAACCAGTCATGGATTGGCAATACGGGGATCTCGATGGGGCTTTTAATGATGCTGCACTGGTATTGGATGAAACCTTTGTAACGGCTTGTAATTCGCATCACAGCATGGAACCCAGAAGTGCATTCTCGTATTGGCAAAACGGTAAATGCTATGTGCACGGTTCGACTCAGAGTCAGATGTTTGTTGTGCCTGGTCTGGCTAACTTTATCGGGATTCCACCTAGCGAGTTGGTTTATATTTCTGAATTTTGCGGAGGTGGCTTTGGCTCCAAAGGCGCTGCGTATGCTGTAATGGCAGTCCCAGCACACTTTTCACGAATGATTGGGCGTCCTTGCATGCTACGTATCAGCCGTGCTGAAGAATATTATCTTGGCTCTGCCCGTGCCAGTTTCCAGGGAAGAGCAAAATTAGCCTTTAATGCTCAGGGTAAAATGACCGGAGCAGACCTCTTTATTGTTCAACAAGGTGGAGCCAAAAATCCCTTTGGTGATTTTGGAGCAGCTGGAGGCATGGTTTCTTTAGTTTATACGCCAGACAGTATGCGTTTCAGAGCTATTCCAATTGGAACCAACACAACCCCTTGTGGTCCTCAACGTGGCCCTGGGCAAAACCAGATGTCTGCAGCTATTGAGCCCTTACTAGATAAAGCTGCCAATGCCTTGGGTATTGATCAGCTGGAAATTAGACGAATTAACGCCTCCAATCATGAGACTCTTACTGGCGGACCTGTCAGACAGAAAGTTTCCAGTTCTTATATGCTCGATGCTATTGATATGGCAGCTGAACGTTTTGACTGGGCAAATAAATTTGCCCGTAATGGCGAGCGCAACGGATCAAAAGTGATTGGTGTTGGCATCGGTCAGGGTTATCACTCTGCCGGTATTTCAGGCTTTGACGGTCTGATGAGAATCCTTCCGGATGGCAAGTTACATATACATACTGGCGTAGGTAATCTTGGCACATATTCCTATGCTTCTACCTGTAGGGTTGCTGCAGAAGTACTCAACATGGACTGGGATAACTGCGTGATAGAACGTGGAGATACCAGTAAACACCTTCCCTGGACCATTGGCCAGTTCGGCTCCTTGACGACTTATACCATGTCGCGTGCAAACTATGCCGCCGCCGTTGATATGAAACAAAAACTTCAGGAAATTGCCGCGATGGATCTGGGTGGCAATGCCGAGGATTATGATCTTGCTGATGAAACGGTTTTCAATATCAATGACCCTTCGCAAAGCATCACTTATGCTCAGGCCGCGCAAAGAGCTTTAGAACTCGGTGGCAAATACGCCGGTGAAGATCCTAATGACACCAATCCGCTTACACAGGCATCAGTTGCTGGCCTTGCAGGCACTGGACTCATTGGCGTCGCCAGAGACACAACACCATTAAATGAGCATATTTCTGCCATGGTAGCGACTTTTGTCATGATTGAGCTGGATACGGAAACCGGTACTTATGAAATTCTGGACTTCGTGAGCTCTGGTGACTGCGGCACGGTCAACCATCCTCTTGGTCTTGTCGGCCAGTTAAGAGGTGGTGCTTGTATGGGTATTGGTATGGCGCGAACTGAACGCCAGATCTACGATCCACAAAATGGTTTGCCGGGCAGTGTAGGCCTTTACCAGGCAAAACCGCCTTCTTATCTGGATGTACCTGCATTTATGGATGTTTCTGCGGTTGATAAACCAGACCCAACCAATCCTATGGGGATGAAAGGTATCGGTGAACCGCCTGTTGGCGCAGCCGTTGGAGCAGTTCTTGCCGCCGTTTCCAACGCGCTGGGAGGTCACTATTTCAATCGCAACCCTGTCACATCTGACATGATATTGAATGCGGCTTCTGGCCGGGAACAATCCTACACGCCACTTCAACTGTTTACCCAATAGGAGAGCTGACTATGTCTACTAAAGATATGATGCCAAACTTCGATCTTTTCCAGCCTTCTGATATGGGGAATGCTACTGATCTACTTGATCAATATGGTGCCGATGCCTGGCCACTCGCTGGCGGCCAAGATAGCCTTGACTGGTTTAAAGATCGTATTAAACGCCCAGTAGCCGTAATCGATTTAGCAGGAATTCCCGGCATGACAGGAATTAATGAAACCGCTAATGGTATTGAAATCGGCGCTATGACTACCTTAACTGATATCGCTGAGAGCTCGCTGGTTAAAGACAACTATGGCGTTCTGGCAGAAGCTGCCAGCCGAGTCGCAAGTCCGCAGATCAGAAACATTGGCACCATTGGCGGTAATATTTGCCAAGATGTGCGCTGTTGGTATTATCGCTCTGGTGTGAATTGCTATCGAGCCGGTGGTGACACTTGCTATGCTGATACTCCAGAGGGTTTAAACCGAGAACACTGCCTGTTTGAAGCTGACCGCTGTGTTGCTGTCACACCTTCCGATACAGCACCTGCTTTGGTTGCGCTTGATGCCACTATGATTATTCAGAATAGCAATGGCGTTCGGGAAGTAGCCGCTGAAGATTTCTTTATAGGCCCTAATGTCGATATTGAACGGGTAACCATACTAGAACCTGGCGACATACTAACTTCAATTCGTATTCCTTCAACCTGGGCTGGTGCGAATTATTATTTTGAGAAAGTCGCAGACCGGGCCACCTGGGATTTTGCACTGGCTAACGTTGCTGCTGTCTTAAGAATGGAAGGCAATACCATAGCTGACCTGCGAATCGTTTGTGGCGGAGTCCAATGCACCCCTCGTCGTTTAAATGGCGTAGAAGACATTGTACGCGGAAGCACAAGAGATGAAGAGACAATTGAATTAGCGGCTGGAGCGGCTGCACGAGGAGCTACAGTTTTAAACTACAATGGCTTCAAAATTCCTTTGATGGAAAACCTTGTTAAGCGCGCAATCAGGGATAGCTAATAGTTTTCAGTGCAAATAGCTCAATGGATATTTTCCGATACAGCAGCAATGCCTATGGCCAGCAAGTTCTTGGAGGCATTTCATTTGATCTGATTTACGTATTTGTTGGTGTTGCTGCTGTTATTATTGTTGGGCATTTCTTGTACAAATTATTTATCAAGAAAAACTGAACGAGATATTCTTTTTAGAGGCTCAAAAAATCTGATTTTTTGAGCCTTTTTTTATGGTCAAGAAAGAATTTATGAGCTTATGCAGATTAACAAAGGCTGCAGGATAGATGCACTGGGTTAATTTATGTGATGGCGGACCGGACGGGACTCGAACCCGCGACCTCCGGCGTGACAGGCCGGCATTCTAACCAGCTGAACTACCGGTCCGCGACACAAAAAAAATGACACCTTGGTGGGTGATGAGGGATTTGAACCCCCGACATTCGCCTTGTAAGGGCGACGCTCTCCCAACTGAGCTAATCACCCAAAGCGTCAAGGCTGCGCATTTTACCGACTTGATGCAGCATGTCAATTCTATTTCGTGGTATGACGGAAAGTCCCATCCCAGTCCTCAGGCAGGACCTGATTTCGAAGGTTTTCAATCCGCTCCAGATAAACAGAATAAAGCAGTTTATTAGCTTCCTTTTCCTGCAATGCCTTAAAGCATGTTTCAGCTTTATCCCAGTTTTGTTGGAGGTAAAATTCATGCGCTTCATGATACTCTTCAAGCAGCTTAATTTGTTCAGCAGAGGCATCTTCCTTGAAGCAAATCGGCTCGTAAATTCGAACCGGCTGCTCCTTACCCTTAACCTGAACCTTATCAATCAACCGACAGAGAAAACCTTCTATGTGATCATAGGTTTCTTCACCAATCAGAAACTTCACTCCATAAAACTTGGTAATACTTTCCATCCGGGACCCCAGATTGACAGCATCGCCCAGCACAGTATAAGAACGACGATAGGTTGAACCCATATCTCCAACATTCATGAAACCTGAATTTATACCAATACCAATATTAACCTCTGGCAAACCCCTTTCAATAAATTGCAATTTGAGTTCTTCGGTTTTCTCCAGCATTTTAAGGCCGGCTAACACAGCATGTTTGCGGTGATCAGTATCTGTAAGAGGTGCACCCCAGAAGGCCATCACCATATCTCCTAAATATTTATCAATAGTCCCATTATTTTCAAAGATAATACCCGTAATTGGTGTGAAGAAATCGTTTAGGAATGTTTTTAATTCACTGGCTGACAAGGCTTCTGAGATTGAGGTAAAGCCCCTGATATCTGAAAACAATACACTTAATTCCTTGCTCTCACCATCAAAATTATAGTTGTCAGGATCATCCAGCATGGCATCAATATGTGCTGGCGGAACATATTGATCGAACATCATTTTTATCGCCCTTCGATTCATGCTTTCCATCAAAAATCCATATGTCATATTGATTACCGTTATAAGCAAAATCAAAAACAGCAAAATAGCCAACGAAATATCGAGCTTGTAATCAATCCATAGCTTGAAATTCAGCGCAACTAGTCCCAGCATAAATGCCAAACTGGAAAGGCCTAACAATCCTGGCCCCAAACGAGGATAAATTAACGACAGAAATAAACCAATAATAAATATAGCAACCGTAACAGCCCCATTTACCCAATCTGGCCTGCTTGGAAAAGGGTTATCCTGACTAAAGTTAAATTCAGAAAACATGTTCCCAAGAGCGGACATTTCGTTTGAATCAAGTTGATCGATCGTAACAGTAGGCGAGGCATTCAGTAAGGCATCAAGCACATTCGCGTGAACTTCTACTCCAGGATAAACAGCTTCCAGTGGAGTCTATAGCAGATCAAACAAGCCCGTCGCAGTAGTACCGACCAAAACCAAGCTGTTTTGTAGCTGCTCCCTTTCAGTATCAGTCAGGGTATCCTGTAATACGTCGCTCGCTGAAATATAAGGAAAAGTACCGCCCTGCCCGAGTTCCGAGCGTCTTTTATATGGGATTAAAACCCTACCGTCTGCGCTTGTAGGAATAGTAATTTAGCCCATGTTAATACCAGTAACTCTTCTGAAGTTACCAAAACTATCGGCTTCAGTTTGCAGCGTAAAATTGTCTTCAAAATAATAAAGCCGCGCCATCTCCAGCGATAACGCGGGATAGATCTGATTCTGAAAGTTTAATACCAAAGGCGTTGAACGAATGACTCCATCAAGATCAGGAATGGTGTCAAAAAAACCACCTCCAAATGCGGCATCCTGTAATTTAGCTATATTGGCTTCATAGCCCTGCATAGTAATCAAGGTCGCAAAACCGACATTTCCAGTATCCATTTCTATGATCTGGTCCGGCAGAGTCCCGTATCTTAGATTATCAAGCGCTCGAAAAGACATGCCCAGAGCCACATGGGTCGCTTGCAGTTTTTCAGCAAAATAAGCATCGGCATCCAGCGCCTCCTGCACTCGATCCAAATCATTAATTAATTCCATACCTTCACTGCCCAGCCTTTCTTCTATTTCAAACGCTAGATTTCTTGCAGGTTCTGGAAAGGTCACATCAAAGCCGATGACTAAAACTCCGGCTTCCGCTAGTTTTTCAACCATATCGCCAATTTTAAAACGCGACCAGGGCCATTGCCCTTCGGCGTCAAGACTCTTTTGATCATAATCTACAATTACGATTTTATGATCACCATTTCCACGAGAAGGAGTAAAAAGATTGAATCGCTGATCGTATAAAATGTTATCCAGACGATCTACTAAGCTAGACACCGATGCAGGAGCATCGATATGCAGCCACAATGTTAGTAACATCGCCAGCAAACCTAACAATAGTGGCAATCGTGAGCCTTTAAGCAGCTGCAGTCTGGCTCTACTCAGTAGACGAAGTATTCGTTTATAAAATGGCATTGCAATTCATATTTATTTACACCCTTGGCATTATAAGCAATATTGAACAAAGTGCATGCAAATCACTGTACAGATAGACAGGCAATCGCTACACTTTGCGCCGCCTTGGAATGATGATTGACGCTAATTATGGAAATCTACAAAGAATTTACTTTTGAAGCCGCTCACCTGCTGCCAAATGTGCCCACAGGACATAAGTGCGGCCGCTTGCATGGCCATTCCTATCGAGTTCAGGTTCATATTTCAGGAGAGTTGGATGATCAGCTTA
>CBFICB010000004.1:0-199657 GCA_965661005.1 Pseudohongiellaceae bacterium | reverse complement strand
GCTGGGTCATGGATTTTGCGGAGATTAAAAAAATCGTGCATCCAATAATCAAAGAACTGGATCATTATTATTTGAACGATATTCCTGGTCTTGAGAACCCCACCAGTGAAAATCTGGCTCGATGGATCTGGGGTAGGCTTCAAAGTCTGCTACCCTTAAGTAAAATTGTTATTTGCGAAACCTGCACCAGCGGGTGTAGTTATAAAGGTGATTAAATTTCGATAATTGCTTGGTAGCAGCATTACTTAACAATAGAAAGGTCTTAAAAAAAATGAAAATTCGAATTCTTCCATCACAAAAACTTTATTTGGCATGTTTCCTATTTATCGCAATGGTAATACAGCCCTTGAAATTATCCCTTGCACAAGAAAGCGATAACAGGCATGACCTACTGCTAAGTATTGAATCTTTTTTGACGCATATTTCTAAACAGAGGACGGATTGGATAGAGTTAGCACCTGATGCCATTTTAAGAGAAAACGGCTATGAATTTGAGCTTACGGACAGTCGCTGGCAGAATGTTCAGGAAATTGTTTCCAAACAAACATTTGCGGACCCCATAACAGGCCACGTGATAGCCAAAACAGGCGTAAGGCTTAACTCTGGTAGGATAGCCTACGTATCTACGCGTCTTAAGCTAAATGATGGCTTGATCACTGAAGTAGAAATAAGTTTTGACGATACCAGCACTGTAGTGCCAGAACGAATTCTTATGCTCGATCCGGTATTCCCAACTATCGTGCCTTCTGAAGCGCGATCCACCAGGGAAGAGCTGGAAAGAATAGGACGCTCATATTTTGCCTCGCTAAGCGATCACAGACCTATTGCGGCAGACTTTGATGATAATCGCTGTAACCGTATTCATAGTGGCGCACAAATAACCAACAACGCCGGCGACATGGAAGAAGCCAGCGGCTCACGCACTTGTTTCGAAGCCATGCAAGGCCCTTGGGGTCCGGCTGTCGATCACCGCTTTCCAATTATTGACCCTGAAAGAGGGGTTCTGGTGGGGATAACGCTACTGCATTTTCCTAACAACCGCATCATGTATGTTTCTGAGATTTTTAAAATTCTGGATGGGAAAATAAGGCTAATCGACAACCTTCCTGTATGGATATCTGGGGTTGAAACCCTGGGCTTTCCATTAGATTAATTTCTTTACGAACAAATCATTGATGTAAAACTTAATAGCTTTAGATCAATCTAAAATGAATACCGAGTCAGGCCGGATATCATTTTGTTAGTACTTATCTATAAAGTCATTACAAAGACATAAAGGTAATTTGGTTTACTTCTCCTCCACTGGCTATTTCGGAGGAGACAATCGGTAATCTTCTATTTGTTTAGTGATTTCCTGTTCATCTATTGATAACAGGCCAAGCACATGGCGACTGATTAGCAAACTCGATTCCAGTAATTCAGGATAGACATGGTCAGCACCAAGCAACATTAATTCATCCAAACCATGATGATCCTGACAACGCACTATAATTGGCACACTGGTGTTACGTTGTCGAATTCCTTCGATAGCGACCTTTCCTTCCTCCAAAGATTTGAAAGTCAGTACAATCAAACGTGCAGAATCCAAGTGGCAAAGATTAAGAATTTCGATATTGTTGCTATCACCATAGATAATGTTTTTACCTTGATTTCTATATTTATCAACTAAATCAATATTTTTTTCTATGGCAATGTAAGGAACATCATTACTTTCCAGAAAGGTCGACAAAGTGGAACCAAGCCGGCCGAATCCTCCGATAATGACATGCTCTTCCAGGTGCAGTTTTACTGGATTCTTTTTTGTTTCTTTTTGTTGGTCTTTTAAACCTTTTTGCTTATCCAGGTGGCATGCCTAATTAAAAACGGGCTTGCAACCATGCTAAAAGTAATAATTAAAATAATAAAGGACGCCTGTTCTGTAGGAACAATTCCATTAATCGTAGCCAAGGCCATTAAAGCAAGCCCAAATTCACCTGCCTGAGCCAGATTCAGCCCTACACTTTATGCATCATAGCTACTGTATTTCAGTAGGCGAACAACCAAACCAACCAATATCTTTTTTATAACAATTAAGCCAATTGTAAAAATTAAAATTCTTGGCCAATAAATTAAGAGTAAAGAGACATCCAGCCCCATTCCAATAGTCACAAAAAACAAGCCAAGTAATATATCCTTAAAAGGCCTGATGTCGGTTTCAACTTGATATTTAAAGGGCCCTTCTCCAAGCATCATGCCGGTCACGAATGCCCCTAGTGCCATAGATAAGTGAAAGCTATGTGTTAACCATGCTGCAAGCAAAACAATAACCAGAGTACTCAATACAAATATTTCGTTTGATTGACTCTTTGCTACTTCTCTATATATGACGGGAAGTATCCATTTTCCGGCAACCAAAAGAATCACAAGCAGAATTACAGCGCTGAATGCAGCCTGTATCAAACTGCCGATAAGAGAGGCATCTTGAGAACCTCCAAGTACTGGTATCAGAACTAGAAATACCACTGCAACCAGATCTTGAAATAACAACACGCCTACTGAAAGCTGTCCGTGCAAGTTATGTAATTGACGGTTAGCGAGCAATTCGCGAGTGACAATGGCTGTAGAAGAAAGGGCCAATGTTCCAGCAATCATAAATGCTGTGGAAAAAGGAGTACCCCAAAAGTAGACCGCAGTGGCGAAAACAAGCGTACAGGTTATGACCTGAAACCCTCCAACACCAAAAACAGCAAAGCGCATGGCCATCATTTTTTTTCAGGCTGAACTCTAGGCCCAAATTAAATAATAAAAATACAACTCCAAACTCAGCTAATAAGCTAAATTGTGCAGGGGTATCAATAAAACCAAGCACATAAGGTCCGACCAAAACGCCAATGGCCATATATGCAACGATCGTTGCCATACCCAAGCGCCGAAAAATGACTGCTCCAATTAAAGAGAAACTAAGAATGATGAGGTACTGCTGAAATAATTCTTCAGACATTAATATTACCTGGCATATTAGTGTGTTGTTTTATCTACGAGTTATGCCTATGAATTAAAGAGAAAGGCAGAAATAGATATCCTATATCGCCAAGCTGCCGGAAGCCCATATTTTTTATGTAAGGCTTTTCCTATCACTTAAATATCAAAAACTTTTGATGATCTATCTTTTCCATATCGCACTATCAAAAAAGCATTTATAAAAATTAAAGAAGTGAACAATAAAAAACTTTTTTTACCACCTGCTTTTGCCAAAGCAGATTTTAAAATTTATCCAAAACCGGAAGCTGCCAATCAATTATTGTCTTACCCTGTTCTTGCAAATAATTATTGGTCTGGGAGAAATGTTTGTTTCCCAGGAAACCCCGATGCGCAGATAACGGTGAAGGATGCGCAGATTGCAGCACCAAGTGCTTTTTCCTATCAATAAATTCTCCTTTTTTTTGTGCGTAACTACCCCAAAGCAAAAAAACCAGAGCTGTTTTCTTTTCATTCAGAATACTAATAACTTTGTCGGTAAAGCGCTCCCAGCCTTTACCCTGATGAGAAGCAGCGCGAGCTTCTTCAACCGTAAGAACAGAATTAAGTAAGAGCACCCCTTGCTCTGCCCAATGAGTTAAACAACCATGCTGAGCCGGATTTATTGCCAGATCAGCAGAAAGTTCCTTGTATATATTGACTAAAGATGGAGGGATTTTGACACCGGGCAATACAGAAAAACATAGCCCATGTGCTTGATTAGGCCCATGATAAGGATCCTGACCCAATATAACGACCTTAACCTTGTCTAGAGGCGTAACATTAAGAGCATTGAAAATTAATTTACCCGGCGGATAGATTTGCTTATGTGCTGCTTTTTCATGCTGCAGAAACGCTTTTAGTTTTTGCATATAAGCCTGATCAAACTCACTTGCAAGTTCAGCTAACCAGGACTCTTCCAGTTGTATCTTGTTTTGAGTTTGCTGCTCAGTAGGATTTATTTGTGCTTCATTTTCAGCCATGTTGAGGGCGCATATGCGGAAACAAAAGCACATCGCGAATAGATGGAGAATCTGTATACAACATTACTAAGCGATCAATACCTATACCCTCTCCTGCTGCAGGAGGCAAACCATATTCAAGCGCAGTAATATAATCGCTGTCGAAGTGCATAGCCTCAACATCACCTGCATCTTTTTCAGCAACTTGAGCCTGAAAACGTTTGGCTTGATCTTCAGGATCATTTAACTCAGAAAAGCCATTCGCAATTTCCCTGCCAGCAATAAACAATTCAAAACGGTCTGTGACCTCGGGCTTAGAATCGTTACATCGAGCCAAAGGTGAAACTTCGGTTGGGTATTCAGTAATAAAAGTTGGCTGCTGCAAAAGGTGTTCAACTTTTTCTTCAAATATTTCCATTTGTATTTTTCCCGGGCCCCAGGTTTGCTTGACTGTTATGCCAAATGATTCTGCCAGTTTTTTAAGGCTTGCCATATCAGTCAATTGATTTTCTGTCACGCTATCCAGATTATTCAGGATAGCTTCTAAGACTGTCATTCTGGCAAAGGGCTTGGAGAAATCCAGAGAAATATTTTGATAATGTATTGTGGTTTCACCTATTACTTGTTCAGCTATATAACGTAGCATTTTTTCTGTGAAATCCATGAGATGATGGTAGTCCGTATAAGCCTGATAAAATTCCAGCATGGTGAATTCTGGATTATGCCGGGTTGATAAACCTTCATTACGAAAATTCCTGTTAATTTCGTAGACTCTTTCAAATCCACCTACCACCAATCTTTTAAGATATAACTCCGGCGCTATACGCAAATACATATCCTGATCCAGGGCATTGTGATAAGTCACAAAGGGTCGAGCAGTTGCACCACCCGGGATCATCTGCAACATTGGAGTTTCCACTTCCATGAAATCATCCGCATCCATAAAGCGTCTGATGGCATTGATGATTTTTGAACGTACAATAAAAGTTTCTCTTACTTCTTCATTAGCAATTAAATCAACATAACGTTGACGATAGCGCACTTCAGTATCACTCAAGCCTTTATGCTTATCTGGAAGCGGTCTTAAGGATTTAGTCAATAGACGAATTTCACTGACCCGAATAGATAATTCACCCTTACCTGTTTTAAACACCTCACCTGTCGCTGCCACTATATCGCCAAGGTCCCAGCTCTTAATTTCTTTATTTTTATCTTCATCAAAGCCTTTAAAATTCAAATAGAGCTGGATTTGACCACTGCCATCAAGCAATACCATAAAGGGTCCACGCATACGAATTACTCTACCCGCAACACTGACGACAGTATGAGTTTCTTCTATAGCCTCTTTACTTTGTCCGTCATAGCTCGCGTGCAAATCGTTCGCAAAAGCCGTACGACGAAAATCATTAGGAAAAGCGATTCCCTGCTGTCGTATTTCTTTTAGTTTTTCACGACGCTGATGGATTAGTTTGTTTTCATCTAGCGTATTTTCGTTCGTATCGTTATCACTCATTATTAACTTCTCAGTGCTTTGTTTAGTTTCATTGCTATTAACTTAATTTACCCTAGCTTATAAACCCATTTTTAAGCTGGCTTCCATAAACTGGTCTAGATCGCCATCCAATACTGCGCCGGGATTGGATGTTTCTACATTGGTACGTAAATCTTTAATTCTTGAAGCGTCCAATACATAGGACCTTATCTGGCTGCCCCAGCCAATATCGGCTTTGGTATCTTCTACTGCTTGCAAACTTTCACGTTTCTTCAGCATTTCCATTTCGTAAAGTTTAGCTTTTAACTGTTTGATCGCTGTTTCTTTATTTTTATGCTGAGAGCGTTGATTCTGACACTGCACAACAATACCGCTGGGCTCATGAGTCAAGCGTACAGCAGAGTCAGTGGTATTAACGTGCTGACCACCAGCACCACTTGAGCGATAAGTATCAACTCTTACCTGGCTCATATCCAGATCAATATCAATATCATCATCTATCTCCGGTGAAACAAACACTGAGGCAAAAGAGGTATGACGACGATTTCCTGAGTCAAAAGGCGATTTTCTGACTAGACGATGTACTCCCGTTTCAGTGCGTAGCCAGCCAAAGGCAAACTCTCCTTCAAAATAGAGCGTCGCACCTTTAATCCCGGCCCCTTCTCCCGGTGTTGATTCGACCAATTCGGTTTTGAAACCTTTTTGCTCGCCCCAGCGCAGGTACATGCGCATAATCATTTCTGCCCAGTCCTGAGCTTCAGTGCCACCGGAACCTGCTTGTATATCCAGATAAGCATTGTTGGGGTCCATTTCACCGGAAAACATGCGGCGTTTTTCCAGTTGCTCCAGAGATTTTTCGGCCTTCTTTAAATCCAATAAAGCTTCGTCAAGCAATTCTTTATCTTCTTCTTCCTTGGCCAGCTCAATAATGCTTTCTATGTCCGCATAGCTTTGTTCGAGCTCAAGTATGGTTTGGACCACCGCCTGTAGACTCGCTCGTTCTTTGCCTAGTTCCTGTGCATACTCAGGCTTATCCCAGACCGCAGACTCGCCTAATTCGAGCTCTACTTCGCTTAAGCGCTCTTGTTTTTGCTCGAAGTCAAAGATACCCCCTGAGAACAGTAATACGTTCCAGATTATCTTTTATTTGCTGCAACAAGCTATTTACTTCAAGCATTTTAAACTTCCTTGGAAAAAAGCGCGTATTCTAGCGCTTCTGTTTAGTATCTGCCCACTTTTCAGTCGCTTTTACATCAGATTTTTTTGCCTCGACCCAATGTCCGTTATCCTCAGTCTTACTCTTTTTCCAAAAGGCCGCTTTTGTTTTTAGATAATCCATTATAAAAGCGCAGGCTGCAAAAGCTGCTTCACGATGCATGCTGCTCACACCGACAAAAACAATTTGTTCTGTTACTTTTAATTCCCCGATACGATGAATGATAACAACATCAAGTAAGGGCCAGCGTTGATCAGCTTCTTCTGCAATATCTTGCAGATTTTTTTCGGTCATACTCGGGTAATGTTCAAGAAATAGAGAGGAAACGCTCTGCTGTGAGGAATTTTCATCATTCATCTCTCTGACCAAACCAGTAAAAGTTGCCAGTGCACCTATATCCTTATGCCCTGCTCTTATCTCAGCACATTCATCTTCAATACTGAAGTCTTGCTGCTGAATGGATATTTTTAGTGAACGCATTACTGACTCATTTTTACCGTATATTTGTTAGCCGCCTAGCCACCTGTAACGGGTGGAAAAAAAGCTATTTCATCGCTGTTCTTGATACTAGAAGTAAAACTGGCAACTGAGTGATTGACGGCTACCAGAACAGAAGACTTTTCTAACGCGGTTTCCCAAGTACTACCATGACGCTCAATCAGCAAAGCTACGAGAGCATTAACAGTATTAACCTGAGCTGGTAACTCAAGCTCCTCAGAAGACAAGTCCAGCTTTTCCCGTATGCTGGCAAAATAATGAACAGTTGCCATTGTTTGTTCTCCTCTTACTTTTCCTGCTCTCGGCTCCAATGGCCTGACTTCCCACCTGATTTTTCTATTAATTGTATTTGGGAAATGGTCATGCCTTTATCAACTGCTTTGCACATATCATAAATCGTTAATGCTGCAACGGATGCGGCCGTCAAAGCTTCCATTTCGACACCGGTTTGTCCGGCCAGTTTGCATGTTGCGCTTATTTTTACCTGGCTATTGGCTGCATCCGCCTCTAAATCGACATTCACTGAGCTCAACATAAGTGGATGACACAAAGGAATTAATTCAGGACATTTCTTAGCTGCCTGAATACCTGCAATACGTGCCACCGCAAACACGTCACCTTTCTTATGTTTACCTGCTGTAATCATTGCCAGGGTTTCAGCCTTCATCTGCACAAAGGCTTCAGCTGTTGCAATACGCTGGCTTATCTCCTTTGCGCCTACATCGACCATTTGCGCTCGGCCCTTCGAATCTAGATGTGTCAGATCACTCATTTTGCTGAATTCGCCTGTTTACTGTTATTTGTTCATTAAAGAAACGATTATCGCATTAGTTTAACGTTTATGTAGCCCCCAATTTCGGGTAGGATGCCTCGCTTATGAATTGGCACCCACATACAACAGTCGCATGCATTGTAGAGGACAATGGTCGTTTCCTGATGGTCGAAGAAAAAGACCAGGGTCAAACTGTATTTAATCAACCGGCAGGTCATCTGGATGAAAATGAGACCTTATATGAGGCCGCGCTGCGAGAAACGCTGGAAGAAACTGGCTGGGAAGTTGAACTCAATGCTTTTCTTGGCACCTATCAATATTATTCCCCGCATAATGGTATAACTTATATCAGGCATTGTTTTATTGCCTCACCCATCAGGCATTATTCCGAGCGACCCCTGGATACAGATATTATTGCGGCTCACTGGTTAAGCGCCAAGGAAATTCTGGCGTTTGACTTTAAAGCTCGAAGTCCCATCGTTGGTAAGGTCCTGCAAGACTATTTAGCTGGCCAGCGTTTTCCCCTGTCGTTGATTTATCACCACCTCACCTCATGAAAAACTCAGACCAAAAAGTGATTGTTGGCATGTCCGGAGGAGTCGATTCTTCGGTAGCCGCCCTTTTATTGCTTGAGCAAGGTTATCAAGTGGAAGGGCTGTTCATGAAAAACTGGGAAGAAGATGATGGCACAGAATATTGCACTGCCAAGGAAGACCTGGCTGATGCACTCGCCGTGTGCAATAAACTCGGCATAACATTACATAATGCTAATTTTGCGGCGGAATATTGGGACAATGTATTCGAGCATTTCTTACACGAATATCAAGCGGGACGAACACCAAACCCTGATGTGTTGTGTAATCGAGAAATTAAATTTAAAGCTTTTCTGGATTATGCCATGCAACTTGGAGCAGATCTTATTGCAACAGGGCACTATGTCAGAAAAAAACAAGTCAGTGACACTACCTATCTACTCAAAGGACTCGATAACAATAAGGATCAGAGTTATTTTTTGTGTGCAGTGAAAGAGGAACAACTGGCCCGGACCTTGTTCCCCGTTGGAGAACTGGAAAAACCAGAGGTTCGTGCACTTGCTGAAAAGCATGATTTGCTGACACATGACAAAAAAGACAGCACGGGTATTTGCTTTATCGGTGAGCGACGTTTTAATGACTTTCTTGAAACCTACCTGCCAGTTCAACCTGGCAATATTGAGGATGCTGATGGCAATGTCCTTGGCCAACATAAAGGCTTGATGTATCACACATTAGGCCAACGACAGGGACTAGGTATCGGCGGCTTAAAAGATCATAAAGAAGCCCCCTGGTATGTCGCCAAAAAAGATCTGACAAGAAATGTGCTTGTTGTTGTTCAGGGAAACGAAAATGACCTGTTATATTCCAGACAGTTAACATGTTCCGAAATAAGCTGGATCAATCAGCTAGAACCGACTCTGCCACTGCAATGCCATGCCAAAGTTCGATATCGGCAACAGGATCAGGCATGTATACTTACTAAAGAAGGCGATTTATACAGCGTGGTTTTTGAGGAAGCCCAGCGCAGCGTGACACCTGGACAGTTTATCGTTCTATATCTTGAAGATGTTTGCCTTGGCGGTGGAGTAATAGAAGCGTCCTACTAATGCTTGATATTTATAACGCTAAATAAAAATTATGGATAATAAACTTCAACAGACTCTCGCACTTGCTGGTATTGCACAAGCCGCTTTTCTGGTTGATCAACTGGCCCAGCATGGTTTAGCCGCTCAAGACAAGCTAAGCACCAGCCTCCAAAGTTTGTTTATTACCAAACCCGGTTCGACCATTGAAGTGTATGGCGATGTCGATAAATTAAAATTAGGCTTGCAGGTCTTGGAAGAAATCTTTATCACCAAAGAAAGTTCTTTAAAAAGCCCTGATTCAATGCGTTACCTAATAGGATTAATTTACCTGGAAGTTAGACTCCGCAAGCAATCGGGGATGCTAGAAAAAATTGCAGACGGCCTGGTAAAAACAGACAAGGATAATCAAGACTCCAATATGCAGCTTGCCGAGAACCCCGACATCATTAATCAGCTTGCGCGTCTCTACCAACAAACCATCAGCACACTTTCATTTCGAATCCAGGTCTCAGGGAAACCTCAATATTTAAAAAATACCGCGATCGCCAATACTATTCGAGCGATCTTACTTGCAGGCATAAGATCGGCTGTATTGTGGCAGCAGCTAGGTGGTCGACGCTGGCATTTTTTACTTTTCCGCAGCAGAATTTCAAAAGATATTCAAACTTTACTCAATCGCCCCCCTGTCTAAAGCAAATATTTCCCTAATAAGAGCGTCCTAACAGCTCTATAGCGTAGACATTTTAATAAATGGTGTTTATTATCGTCGCTTGTTTAAAGATCGCTGACAGAACGCTCTCTAAGAGGCATATCTAAGCCAGCAAATATAATATCAACAACCTGGGGGATGAATTAATGCAAAACAACAATAACTGGGATACGTCTTATGAGTGGAAGGCTATTCTCCTTCTTACTTTAGCGTTTGGCCTAGTAGGTATGGACCGATTTGTTATTGGTACTTTGTGGAATACTATCGCTGGCGACCTTAATCTTGATCCTGGCGCCATCGGTAATCTTGCCGGCTTAACGGCTTTCGCCTGGGGTATATTCGCCATCGTTTTCGGCAGACTTGCTGACCGATGGGGGCACAGGAAAATTATTCTTAGTGCCGTTGTGCTCTTCTCACTAACGGGTGGTTTAACCGGTATGGCTTCTGGTATGACCATGTTTATAGTCATTCGTACACTGCTTGGCGTGATGGAAGGTGCTTATACACCTACCTCCTTTGCTGCGGTCGCATCAGCGGCAAAACCTAGTCGCCTTGGAGCTCTTCAGGGACTTCAGCAGTCCGGTATTTCTCTCCTGGGTCTGGCTATGGCGCCAATTATTGCAGCGGCTTTACTAAACGCTGGATTTAGCTGGAGAATGATTTTCATTCTAATTGCGGCACCAGGCTTTATTGTGGCTGCTTTTTTATGGAAAGTTCTAAAAGAGCCAGAAGATACACAAGGCGCTGCAGCACGTGGAATCGTTAAAGAAACTGGAGAAATTAGCGCTGGTGAATTTTTAATGAGCTATTTAAAGCCCTTTAAAAGCTATAACGTGCCAATTGCGACTATTTCTCTACTAGGCGCAATGGCTGGATTATTTACTCTAGCGGCTTTCATGCCCGTTTACCTGGAAAACGTACTTGGTTTAGCTATTGCTCAAATGGGCATAGTAACTTCAGCCGTAGGCTTCGGTGGTTTTGTTGGGCAATTTGGCTGGGTAGCTCTATCCGATAAGGTCGGTAGAAAGCCAATTGCCATTCTGGGCTTCGCAGCAGCAGCAATCTCTTTGTATTGGTTCCTGCAACTTGATGCGAGTGCCGGTGTTATGGGCCTATTCATTCCACTTTTCCTTACCTCCCTGTTCTGTTTCGGTAACATCGCGCTCATTACTGGTCCGATTACTACTGAATCAGCTCCAAAGGGATTAGTCGGAGCGACTATTGGTGTAGTCGTTGGGCTTGGTGAAATCATTGGTGGTGGTATGGGGCCAATTGTTGGTAGTTTTGTGGTACCTAATTTAGGACTTGCTGGCCCGCTTTGGGTAGCTTTCTTCGGTATGATTCTTGGGTTTATATGCTCTCTTTTCTTCAAAGAGACTGCTCCAATCAAAGTTGGCGCTGTCACTACAGGCATTCAAGAAAGCGGACCAATGGCTTAAGAATATTGGTTCAACAGAATTAAAAAAGGGCAGCTTTAGCTGCCCTTTTTTTTTGATTAACATTCCTCTTAGCTCACAAATGCTACTTCAGGCAAAGCATCAAGCTTCAATCTCAATAAGATTTAATCTTTCTATTCCAGAGTAGCTCTTCTTATTCAAACACAGCAGGCTGGCCTCAAGGCTTATGGCATGAGCCGCAAGCATGGCATTATTCATATTTGTTACGACACCCTGTTCCAGAGCTTTCATTTGTATTTCAGTGTAGAAATCTACAGCAGCTTCATCCCAAGGAACAATGGCATCAAGGCGCTCACAAAAAGCCTTTACTAAATTCATATGCTTTTTTTTATCGGCCGTATTCAACGCGCCTGCAACCAACTCAGCATAAGTAACAGCAGACAGCAAGATTTCATCACCACGAGCAGACCAGGATTCCAGCAGATTCAGTACTGCGTCATCATGAGTGAGAACTACGTGGCGGCAAACTTCCGGACTCAGCAATATAAGCATAAAAGGCCTGCTTTAGAGTTCAAGTGGATTTAATTAAACGCGGGCGGATGCGCATAAAGTCTTCATCGGCTCTATCTTCATCCTGAAAGGAGCTCCAGGTACTTCGAACCGGGCTAAGCAAAAGAGAATTACCTTGTTTTTCAATGCTGACTGCATCAACACCTTTAAATTCAAGCTCCCGTGGTATTCGAACAGCCTGATTGCGACCATTGATAAATATTTTTGCTTTGGCTGGCATGAAACACTCCTTTTGCATTACTTCTCAGGGAGTATACGATTGATTATTCATATGTCAAGCATATGTCATTTTAGCTAGTGATAATTTCGTTTGAAATAATGTATTATGCCGCTTTAGAAAAAGACAGGTTTAGCATATATGTCTCTGACAAGCCTCAATGCAGTATCCCCAATAGACGGCCGTTACCATAACAAAACCAAGCAGCTGAAAGATTACTTCAGTGAGTATGCCCTAATTCGCTATCGTGTCATTGTGGAGCTGCGCTGGTTTCAACAATTAGCAGCAAATCCTGGGATCAAGGAAGTACCGGGTATCAGCGAAGCTGCTAACAGCTTTATAGAGAGTTTAATCGATAATTTTAATGAAAATGATGCTCAAACCATTAAAGATACTGAAGCAGTTACCAACCATGATGTCAAAGCTGTTGAGTACTTTATAAAAGATAAATTAAGTGAAAACAAAGAGTTAGCACCAATAAAAGAATTTGTGCATTTCGCTTGCACCTCAGAAGACATCAACAACTTATCTTACGGCTTAATGCTTAAAGATTATCGCTCTAATTGCCTTCTACCACAGTTAAAACAAGTTATTGATGCCATACGAGATAGAGCTCATGAGTATGCCGACACCCCCCTGCTTTCTCGCACGCATGGTCAAACAGCGACTCCTTCTACCATGGGTAAAGAATTTGCCAACACGGTAGCCAGACTGAAGCGCCAATATTTACAAATTGAACAAACTGAATTATTAGGCAAAATCAATGGCGCTGTTGGTAACTATAATGGACACATGGTGACTTACCCGAATGTGGATTGGGCTGCTAATGCAAAAGATTTAGTTAACAAACTGGGTTTAAGCTGGAATGCCTATACCACACAGATCGAACCTCATGACTATGTCGCTGAACTGTTCTCCGCAGTGAGTCGCTTTAATACCATTCTGATTGATTTCAATCGCGATGTTTGGGGCTATATTTCACAGGGTTATTTCAAACAAAAAATGGTTGCCGGAGAAGTGGGTTCTTCTACCATGCCACATAAGGTGAACCCTATAGATTTTGAAAATTCAGAAGGCAATCTGGGTATTGCCAATGCCATCATGCAGCATCTTGCTGAAAAACTGCCAATTTCCAGATGGCAACGAGATCTCACTGACTCTACCGTTTTGAGAAATATAGGAGTGGGCTTTGCCCATGGCACAATTGCCTATCAAGCAGCACTCAAGGGAATTTCCAAGCTGATGCTTGATGCCGATGCCCTAGCTCAAGACCTGGATGAAAGCTGGGAAGTACTTGCAGAAGCGATTCAAACAGTCATGCGTCGTTACGATATTCCTGAGCCTTATGAAAAGTTAAAAGCGTTAACCAGAGGGCAAAAGATTAATGCTGAAGTACTAGCTGAATTTGTTGAAACTCTTGATTTACCTGAAGACGTAAAACAGGAACTTAAAAAGCTAAGGCCTGAAACCTACATCGGGAATGCTGCGACCCAGGCCCTCAACGTGTAATGCTTCCTAAAAACCTTAGCCCGGAAAAGTTTCTCAGTGAATATTGGCAAAAAAAACCATTATTCATCAAAAACGCCTTTCCAACCCTTAAGGATCCTATTAGTCCGGAAGAACTCGCCGGATTGGCCTGCGAGGAAGAAGTCGAGTCAAGGCTGGTCTTTAACGAAGAAGACACTTGGCGCTTACAAAACGGTCCTTTTACAGAAGAAGATTTCACCTCTCTTCCAAATGAAAATTGGAGCTTATTGTTACAAGCTGTTGATCAATGGCTACCACAAGTAAAGACCCTCTTAACAAGTGTTAGCTTTATTCCTGATTGGCGACTTGATGATGTCATGGTGAGCTATGCTACCGAAAAAGCCGGTATTGGACCCCATTTTGATTATTACGATGTAATAATTATTCAAGGCCAAGGCAAAAGACATTGGCAACTGGGTCAACATTGCGACCACCACAGCGCTTTAAGGAAAGACAGTGAATTAAAAATACTGCAAGATTTTTTTGTCTCTGATGAATTTATTTTAGAGCCCGGAGATGCTCTTTATATTCCTCCTGGCTTGGCGCATCAGGGAACTTCCATGAATGACTCCTTAAGTTATTCAATCGGGTTTCGAGCCCCCTCTTATAGCGAAATGATTAGTCAATACGCAGCAAATTTGTGTGCTGAGACAACAGAAGATCAGCGCTACAGCGATCCTGACCTAAGCCCTCAAACGAATTCAGCAGAACTTAGTATTGAAAGCCTGCATCGAATGAAATCATTATTATTGGATATCCTGCAAAATGAACAGGAAATTGAGCAATGGTTTGGCCGATTCATGACTCAGCGAAAATACCCGGAGCTGAGTTACTTCCCCGATAAAGAAATGACAACAACTCTCTTGCTTGATGCTCTGAATAATGGACTAACACTAGAAAAACATCCTGCAGCACGGCTGGCTTTTTATATAAAAGATGAACTTATTTACCTTTTTGCAGATGGTGAAATATTCACCATGGAGCAAAACGATGCAGGTACTAAAGCCTTACTTGGAGAGCTTTGCGACAAAAGCATCTGCCAGGTAAATTGCCTCGCATATCAGTACAACCTGGACTGTATTAGTCTGCTGGCCAAACTTTATAATCACGGAACTCTTATAGAGACCGAAGAATTACACTAAAACCATGCGCGAGCCATTACATACTTTTTGTGTTGCCCCCATGATGGATTGGACCGACCGCCATTGCCGGTATTTTCTTAGACTGTTGAGCAAAAATGCCATGTTATATACAGAAATGGTGACCAGTGGCGCACTCATTCACGGCGACAAAGAACGTTTTCTGAAATTTAATCCGAAAGAGCACCCAGTCGCGATTCAACTTGGAGGAAGCAACCCAAAAGAACTATCTGAATGCGCAAAAATGGCAGAAGATGCTGGCTATGTAGAAATAAATTTAAATGTTGGCTGTCCAAGTGATCGTGTACAAAATGGTAAAATAGGTGCTTGCTTAATGGCAGAGCCTGAACTGGTTGCTGATAGTGTCAGCGCCATGCAAAATTCAGTTGCTATCCCGGTGACGGTGAAAAGTCGTATTGGTATAGACAATATGGACACTTATGACGAACTAGCAGATTTTATCTCTATTGTTAGTTCAACTGGCTGTTCATGTTTTATTTTACATGCCCGTATTGCAATACTAAAAGGCTTGAGCCCCAAGCAAAACCGGGAAGTCCCACCCTTAAACTATCAGCGAGTTTATGATATCAAACGCCATTTCCCGGAACTTGAAATCATTATTAATGGTGGAATCAAAAATTTAACTGAAGCTCATGAGCATTTGAAACATGTTGACGGCGTTATGCTGGGCCGAGAAGCATATCAGCGACCTTATATCTTGTCCTCTGTGGATAAGGAATTTTTCAATGCGCACGGTGAAATACCTGAGCGCTTGAATGTTCTTGAGAATTTCTTACCTTACGTTGATGAAGAGCTTAAAAATGGAACAGCCTTAAGGCATATTACGCGGCATATACTAGGTTTATTTCAAAGCCAGCCCGGAGGCAAAAAATTTCGTCGGTATCTCAGTGAAAATGCTTATAAAGCTGATGCTGACTTGAATGTTCTTAAGCATGCTATGCAACTGGTCCAATACTAGGCAGGAAACAATATGTTACAAAATATCAGCATTTTTTTTGAAAAATACCTAAACCCAACTCTAGAAAGTGATACTGGTGATGAAATTATAGATAGGCTTCATTTAGCCTCAGCAGCCCTAATGATTGAACTCTCTAAAGCAGATTACAGTATCGATGACAGTGAACTCAAAAAGATATCCAGTATTTTACAAAAAAAATTCGACTTGCCTGAAGACACCCTGGAAGAGCTGTTCGATTTGGCTCAACAAGAAGCCGAAGACGCGACTTCACTTTATCAATTCACCAGCCTCATTAATGAAGCTTATGAATACCCGGCCAAAATTATTTTAATCCAAAACATGTGGGAAGTCGCTTTTGCTGATGGAAATTTAGACCGGTATGAGGAGCACTTAATTAGAAAAGTCGCAGAACTTTTATATGTTTCTCATAGTGATTTCATAAAAACCAAACTGGCTGTCAAAAATCTCTAATTATTTTTTAGAGCACTTACCAGGTCCTGAAATTCCAATTTATTTTCTTCACTCAGTGCCATCAGAGCCTGATGAGCGACAATTACTTTCTGTTTTATTACATTCTCAGGCTCACTGATATGATTAAGTTCACCAAAATTAATTTCTTCTTCAAGCGGGTCTTCAACAATGTCGAAAATAATATCGAAGCTCATGCCTTTGATAATTTTAGTAATATCAGGGTTAGTTGAAATTATACTGGGCTTGACGTTGAAACGGTTTCGAAGCTGGATAGCCATTTTAGCTAGCAATCCCAAGGCTGTACTATCAATTCCGGTTGTTTCAGTCAGGTCAACAATCATGGCTTCTAAAAAAGCCCTGTTATAGAGGCTGGTAAAATAATTATCGATAGTTGAACTCATCAGGACACGAACATCTCCTGCCAATTTGAGAACCGGTATCTTATTTAATTCAGTAGCTAATATTTTTCCTGACTTCATTAATATCCAAGCCTACTCTTTTTCAAGCTTATATCAATTACAAATCACTGATATTCATAACTGCAATATCATCAGGAATATTATGCAGATTTTTCAGTTGAAATGCTTCCCTAATAAGCTGAAATTCTCCTCTACTTTGTTCTACGACTTCAATAATTCTTTTTTCTTTATCAAGCAGACTTGACTGGGGTAAAACTTCAAGAATACCGTCAGAACATAAAGTAAGCGACGCCTTTTCAAAAGGAATCTTTTCTTCAAAATATTCGGCTTCAGGTAATAAGCCGACTGGAAAACTGCTCTTCTCCACTTCAATAAAGCTTGCTTTTCCATCTTTATAGATCACTGGGAGAGGATGATGTGCTGCTACGCTATAGGTAAGTGTATTATCCTTACGATTCAATAAGCCGACAAACATGGTGATGTGCTTATCAATACCAGCATCGATCATATCTTTATTTAATCTAGTGAGAATTTCCGCAGGTGTTATTTTTTTGATAAATGGCACCTGACTTTGCTCCCTGAGCATTTGTTCTGTCCGGAACCTTAAGAATATAGTTATAAAAGCAGAAGAAGAACCATGCCCTGAGACATCAGCCAGATAAAATAAAACGCTGTATTTTGATATAGCGGCATAATCTAGTGAATCGCCA
Organism: Pseudohongiellaceae bacterium; assembly: GCA_965661005.1. Taxonomy (GTDB): domain Bacteria; phylum Pseudomonadota; class Gammaproteobacteria; order Pseudomonadales; family Pseudohongiellaceae; genus UBA5109. Next base: position 181,961 of record CBFICB010000004.1, on the reverse strand, counting down.
CTCAGATAAAGGGATGGAACTACCCTGTGATTAATTTCATAGCCAGCTATTACCTGTGGAGGATTAGGCGACATGCTAATCTGCACCAACCTGCCTGCTTGCTGATCGGTTTCAAACAATTCAAGGTTATACTCTAGTTCATGATTAATACTTTCTAACTTCTTGCGATAAGCTTCATTTTCTTTAAGAATTTGAGCTTTCTTCAAGCTGCTATTGATAGAGAGCTGTAATAGAATGAGCTCAGTGACAGGTTTAATTAAATAATCACTGGCACCCAGCTTCATTGCTTCAACAACATCATCAAGCACGTCTTTATTCGACAAGACTATTACTGGCTGGGAAGCGACCTGCTGGAATATGGACTTTAAAAAATCAAGAGCACAATCACCTTTAAGGTTCATGTCACAGATAATCAAATCGGGAGAAGCTGAATGATAAGCTTGCATGCCTTCCTTGGTATCAGATGCGACAACCACTCGATAAGCGAGCTCAGATAAAAAATCGGCAATACCATCCCTGACAACTAGATCGTCATCAATTACCAAGACAGTACTATTATCCCCTTTTTCCATTATTCTTTTATAAATAAAGAGATTTCTTTTTACTGAATCCCTCACCACTGGGTTGTGATCATGACAAGATTAGCTGTAGCCAGTGGATTTGATTGCCTAAACCAGAAAAATTATACCTTACTCCGTTCTATAAATGACTGCAACAAAAGTTCGTTAATTGCTTCACAAAATATAAATTTTAGGTAGTGCATACTGGCAGTGCGGAATTATTTGCTCAGTCATCTTAATTTACTCATAATAGGTCCTACAACCATGATAAAAATGCGAGACCTTCTTAGAGGCACCTACCACACCATGACTCGTTTCCATGACCAACGTGAGTTTGAACGAGCAAAGGTTAATACTGCGATCACTTTATACTATGGCCACCCCCAAAAAGTATGCGAGGCGCTTTGTGTCAATATCAGCAAGTGTGGAATGGGGATCATGACTGACCAGGTCATCCCAATGGGAACAGAATGCAAAGTTAAAATTCATGATGGTCAAACCAATAAAAATGAATATCAGGCCATGGTTGAAATTGCGCGAATCTTTGATCTTGAAGAAGAACAGTTTTTCCTTGGGGTTAAAATACTCACTAAATACTAGTTTTTAGTATATTTTCCTGCCAGTACTTTTGTAAACGTTTCTCTGATACAGGCTCTTTAGTACCCATAGATTGAGCAAATAGGGAAACCCGATACTCTTCTAATAACCAACGATATTTTTCAAGCTCTACTGAGACCATGTTTTGTTTTACGAGCTGATGATAGTGATTACTATATTGAGAATAGTATTGCTCTAGCATTTTGGTCCAAAGTTTGTCTTTTTCTATTTGACGTGGATATTTTTCTATCCTTTCATTAATTGCTTTTAAATAACGGGGAATTTCTACAAAATATTCTTTTGGAGTGTCACAAATAAAATCTGCATGTAAGAGCTCTTCTAGCTGCCCTCCTATGTCTTTATAAGCTGCCTGGCTCCCGGTGCGTGAAAACATTTTCAGTGCTTTTTGAGTCTGATGGTAGCGCAGAAAAATATCATATAGTTTCATTTCAATTTTTTCAGCACAGCTCACCAGTTTTCCTTTATTACGATCATAAACCTCCTCAAAGGCTATTTTTGTTCTCGGCAAATTATCTTCATTGATGAAACAATGTCGATAAGCTGCTCGAATAAGCTGTAACAGTATTTCATCTTTGCTGCCTAAATGGCTTAAGAGTAAGTTCTGTTGCGCATCCTTCAACAACAACTTTTTTAAATATTTTACTTGTTGCGAACTTTTTAGCATCAGCAATCGGACTATTCCCCAGATTGATTCCTGCCTGGCTAAAGCTAAGTTGTCACAGAGCGTCAAAGAGACGCTGTCAATTTCATCGACTAATGCAGGGTAAGTTAGCAACTTAACACCGCCATGCTGAATTTCATGCACTTCTTCAAGCTCGGGAAAATCCCATTCTGTAATATCGCTACGATCTATGAAATTTTCTGAATACCGTTGCATGTTTTGTTGTATCTCATCTGCAAACTGCTCCTGCAAGGACGCCAGGTTCCTGCCTGTTCCTAATAGACTCCCCGCCTCATCAAGAACTCGAATATTCATTTGTAGGTGTTCGTCCAGCTTATAGTTTTCCCAGAGTTGCGGGTCCAGCGGCTGGCCTATCTTGGCTGTTATTTGCTGGGCAAATAAATAGCGCAAATTACCCCTCGACTCTTGTTTCAAATGAGGCAATATCTGATCCACCGTATCAGGAATAGGTACCAACAACTTTCGTACGGGTTTAGGCAAAGCATTTGCTAAAGCGATGCATTTTTCTCGCAACATTCCAGGCACCAGCCAGTCAAGATCTTCTTCTTTCAATTGCTTTAATGCTGACACTGGCACATCAACTGAAATGCCATCTGAATCTTTTCCAGGTGCAAATTCATAATCCAGCTTTAATGCCATGGATGGTGTTTTTAATTGATCAGGAAATTCACCTAGGTCAAACTCGTTACTACTCTTACTTATCAGATCTTGTTCAGTCAGAAATAAAGCTTTTTTATCTGCCTTTTCCAGCTTTTTGTACCAGCTTTCCAGATTTCTGGCACTGAAGATGTGAGCAGGAAGCAAAGAATCATAAAATTCAAAAAGCGTTTCTTCATCTATCAATATGTCTCTTCGTCGCGTTTTATCTTCTAGCTGAGCTACTTTTTCAATGAGTTGACGATTATGGTGATAGAAATCAGCTCTAGTTCTAAGATTTAAAGCTACCAAAGCTTCCCTAATGAAGAGCTCACGGCTGACGATCGGATCAATTTTGTTGAAAGCAAGTTTGCGTTTTTCAATCAGAGTTAATCCATATAGAGAAACCTTCTCAAATGCCATTACCTGGCCTCGACGTTTTTCCCAATGAGGTTCAAAATATTCATGGTTAAGCAGATTAGATGCTTGTGACTCAACCCACTCTGGTTTTATCTGGCAATTGAGTCTGGAATATAATTTACTGGTCTCAACCAGTTCAGCCGCTAATATCCATTTGCATTTCTTTTTAAATAAGCTGGATCCTGGAAAAATCTGAAATTTTCTGTTTCTTGTGCCAATGTAATCCTGATCTTCATGATGTCTTGCTACCTGTAGTATCAGCCCCCTCAAAATAGATTGATGAATATTCTCTTCATCCGCTGGATTATTATTTTCTTTTAACCCTAGAGCACGGCACTGCAGATGTAATTGGCGATGGATCTCACGCCATTCCCGCATCCGCGTATAAGACAGAAAATGTTTCTGACAAAATTTGCGTAGCTGATTTTGGGTTAGCAATTGTCGTTCATCTTCAAAGTTTTGCCATAACTGTAAAAAACTCAGAAAATCAGATTGAGGGTGTCTGAACAATCGATGTTTTTCATCGGCCGCCTGTTGTTTATCCAAAGGTCTCTCTCTGGGGTCCTGAATGCTCATTGCGCTAACAATTATCAGAACTTCTTGCAGACATTCCCGTGTCGAAGCTTCCAGTAACATTCGTGCATATCTGGGATCGACCGGCATATCGGCCATAATTTTGCCGGTTTTATTTAATTCTCCAGATTCAGTCAGTGCGCCCAGTTCCTGTAAAACCTTGATTCCATCGTTAATCGCTTTTGCTTCGGGCTTATCCAGGAACGGGAAACTATCGATATCGCCAAGATCCATATTTAGCATCTGCAGAATGACAGAAGCGAGGTTAGTGCGGGTTATTTCAGTATCTGTAAATTCAGGCCTTTGCAGAAAGTCCTGTTCACTATAAAGACGAATGCATACGCCTGGTGCTATACGACCACAACGGCCAGCGCGTTGATTAGCACTGGCTTGAGAAATTGCTTCTATGGGCAAGCGCTGAATTTTGTTACGAACACTATAACGACTCAAACGCGCCTGCCCTGGGTCAATAACACTAGTGATTCCAGGTACAGTAATTGAGGTTTCAGCAACATTAGTTGACAGTACAATTCGACGCCCTGAATGTGATCGAAATATTCTATTTTGCTCCTTATTACTTAATCTGGCATATAGTGGCAATATTTCTGTATTACTCAACTTTTCCTTGCGCAAGGCTTGGGCAACATCCCGAATTTCACGCTCACCACTGAGAAATACCAGAATATCGCCTTTGCTAATTTTTTGGCCTTGATTTTGCTGCTTTTCCAATTGAGGCAACTCCTTGATTGCAGCAATAATACTATCGGCAAGATCCTTATCTTCTGCTTCTAGCTGAGGCCGGTAGACGATGTCTACAGGAAAGGTTCTGCCTGATACTTCTATTATTGGCGCCTCATTGAAATGGGCAGAAAATTTATTTAAATCGATAGTTGCTGATGTAATAATTAATTTTAAATCTTGCCTGAGCGGCAGCAGATTCTTCAAATAACCCAATAAGAAATCTATGTTTAAACTACGCTCATGAGCCTCATCAATTATCACCGTATCGTAATGCTTTAGAAGGGGATCCTGCTGAATTTCAGCCAACAAAATGCCATCAGTCATTAATTTTATTTGGGTGATGTCACTGGTAAGGTTATTAAAGCGCACCTGATAGCCGACCTCTTTGCCGACTTCTACTTCAAGCTCATCTGCAATGCGCTGACACACACTTCTTGCAGCTAGCCTTCGTGGCTGGGTATGGGCGATTAATCCTTTTTGCCCTCTTCCCAACTCCAGACAAATCTTTGGAAGTTGTGTGGTTTTACCCGAGCCTGTTTCACCACCGACTATCAGCACCTGGTTTCGCTCCAGAGCGTCTTTTATCGCCGACACTTTCTGGCTGAGAGGCAGCTCTTGCGGGTAACTAATCGGGAATTTTATGGGCATGAAATATATTCAAGCGGGAATGACAACAAAATACAAGATTTCTGTCTTATGCAGCTTTTCTTGTCCTGCGGTGCTTCTTGATAGTAAGCAAACGTCTGACTTTGCGTACCCGATAGCTTGCAATGCCGACCATCGTGATAATGGTCGATAACAATATTGCCATTGCTATGGGAACCAGGGATCTGATCCCCGCAACCGTCTCTATTGTTACGATGTCCATTACGAATATGATGATTGCTGGGGCCAGCACATTTCCATCTGCTTCCACATACCATGGCGTGAATATAACTGCCATAAATGTAACTTGCATAACATAGGCCAAATCGACCCAAAGGATCTTCTTGACGACTTTCCAGAATAAAAAAGACATTGCTAGCGCCGCAATCAGGTAGATCAGCCATGCAACAATATAGTCAATAGTTTCCATACTTATAACATTTTAGTTGTAGATTAATTTATATGACATACGGCTACAGTCTTAGTCGACCCAAGTAACAAGATGTTCATCATAACCATCTTCATGAACATACTCCTCTGAGATTACCTTGCCTGAAACGGTAATTCCACTTTCATCGATAGCTTTGCGATTCCCACTTATCAGTGGGTGCCAATCTGGAAGATCTTTGCCTTCGTATAAAAGCCTGTAAGCACAAGTCGATGGCATCCAGGGTAAATCTTTCAAATTATTCGGCTTCAGTATAACGCAAGTTGGGACCAGGGACTGACGAGAAGTATACACCTGGCAACGACAGCTACTCTCATCAAAGTAACGACAAATTACTCGCGTATATGCAATTTCTCCACTACTTTCATCTTCCAGCTTATGTAAACAGCACTTGCCACAACCATCACATAGCAACTCCCATTCTTCAGTCGACATCTCCGCCAGCGACTTACTTTGCCAAAACCTATCTCCAGTAGACATTATTCACCTAAAGTAAATATCAAGGGGTCTATATTAGGAGGTAATTGCAGGAAATATCCTTTAGCTTCAATTTCAGCCAATACGCTTTTGGCCTTAACCCGAGCCAGCTTTCTGCTCTCATCCAAAGCCAAGGTCATTACTTCTGTCAATTCACCCAGCTTATCCATTAATTCTGAGGGCAATTGTGAAAGGTCATCCCCTTTAGCGACATAGAGATACAATTCTTCCTCATGAGAGCCTTTATAAATGGTACAAAGCATCGATTTCATTGCATTATCTCAATAAGTTCCTTCACTAAAATATCATGCCTCCAGCCAAGCAATTCATCAGGCAAACTAATTTTTTCGATTTCTATGATGCCTTCATCAGCTGCATTCTTAAGTTCGAGAATGGATTGATACAAGCTTAACAAAGTACGCTTCCTACCCAAGACCTCGGTTGGCAAATTTAACTCTTCTGCTTTTCTTTCAACTAGAGCTTGTGCTTTTTTAAATTGCTTTTTCTGTGCTCCACTCAATGGCCTGGCAATTTTTTCAGGAAGCAAAACATTTTCCTGCTCGAATGCTTTCTGGACTAATTTAAGTACAGACTGCCCTTCATAATTAATAAAATTTGTATTCAGGCCCTCAATTTGACCTAATTGAGTAATATTTTCTGGGATAGTCTTCGCAATATTCAGCAATTCTTTATCTTTGATAATCCAGTTTCTTGGTTTATCTCTTTGTCTGGCACGTTTTTCTCTCCACTCGGCTAGCATCTTTAATATGAGAAGCTGTTTTTCATCCAACTGCCAGGCAGCGCCAATATTACGATATGTCTGCGAGAAATCCTGATCTAATTCTTCTTTATAGTTGCTTAAAAGCCGCTGACAATCTTCATCTACCCACGCCAACTTATCCACCTCGGCTAATGCTGTCTTTTGACGCAAATATATTTCAGGTAGATATACTACATCCAGTGCTGCGTAGTTCAATTGCTGTTGACTCAAGGGGCGCTGCAACCAGTTTGACCTTGTTTCGCCTTTTGGTAAATTAATATCGAATTGTTCAGAAATCATATTCTGATAACTTAGTGCAAAACCCTGATTTAAAAATGCGTTCGCCACCTGAGTATCAAATATGGGTGAAGGCAATATGCCAAAGTGATAAATAAAAACCAGTAAATCTTCTGAGCATGAATGGAAAATTTTTGTAATTTCGGGAGCTAACATTAGAGATTGAAACTTCTGCCAATCACTAATCGTCAGAGGATCGATCAAATAGTTATTTTGACCATCACTGACCTGAAGTAATGCCACTTTTGGATAAAAGCTGTCAGTGCGCATAAATTCTGTATCAAGTGCCAGGTAACTAAGTCCCTGCCAGTCTTCACAGCGCTGATTTAAAATTTCATTATCATTGATCAGAACATAATCAGTATTAAAACTTTCTGGACTAAGCACTTATTTAACTGCCTTTTAGAGCTCTAGGTTAATTATCACTGATTAATTGTCTACCTGCGAATGAGTGTACAAGGGTTCCGCCATCAATATATTCGAGTTCGCCCCCCAGTGGAATTCCGTGAGCTATTCGACTTACTTTTAATGCTCGCGTTTCCAGTTCAGGAATTTTAAGTTGCTCAGCAATAAAATAGGCAGTTGCCTCCCCTTCCACTGTGGGATTAGTGGCTAAAATCACTTCATTGATCTCTGATTGCCTGACCAAATTAAGTAAATCTCTAATACCAATTTCATCAGGACCGACACCATCTATAGGCGATAGATGTCCCATCAAAACAAAATAATAGCCTCTGAAAGAACTGGACTGCTCAACCGCAAAGACATCCGCTGGGGTTTCAACAACACAAAGCAGATTCTGATCACGCTTGAGGTCGCTACATATATGGCAGATTTCTTCTTCAGACAATGTTCGACAACGCTGACATTGCCCTACTCCTTCAATTGCTGCATCTAATGCTTTAGCTAAATGTCTTCCTCCATCTCGATCCTTTTCCAAAAAATGCAAGACCATTCGCTGTGCCGATTTCGGGCCTACTCCGGGTAAACGCTGAAATGCTTTTATGAGTTGATCAATTAAAGGACTGTAATTCATGAAAACCAAATATATGATTAGAAAGGCAGCTTAAAGCCTTCAGGTAAATTTAGGCCTGCTGTCATTCCTGAAAGCTGGTTTTGGTTGTTTTCAGCGACTTTCTTAACAGCAGCATTCATTGCAGCTGCGATTAGATCTTCAATAATTTCCTTATCTTCCTCAAGCAAACTTTGATCAATATCGACTTTCCTGACTTCATGCTTGCCATTCATGGTGACTTTTACCAGCCCCGCACCAGCCTCACCAGTACACTCCATTTTGGCAAGTTCTTCCTGTGCTTTTTGCATTTGTTCCTGCATTTTTTTTGCCTGTTGCATCAGGCCAGCGATATCTGTCATTGGGACCTCATCAAATTTAGTCTTTTAGTAATCTTCTGGAGTTAGTGGTTCGATACTATCAGGCAAAATACTGCCCTCAAAACGTTCCACTATGGACTTTACATAATCATCATTTTTAAACACTTCTTCAGCGATTTGCTGTCTCTCTTGCTGCTTTCGTTGTCGGTAAGCAACCGGTGTTTCTAAATCAGAATTCAACTCTTCCTGAGAAATTTCAAGGCTGATCTGCGTTGAAAAATAATCTGACATTGCTTGTGCAATCTGCTCCTGATGCCCTTCATTTAATATTTTTGAATGGCTGGCATCCAGTGCCAGAGTGATTATATTATTATTGACTCCTAAAAGCAGGCAGTGCGCCGCAATACTCCGAGTAATGCCGGACAGGTTTAACTTATAGAATAATGAAATCCACTGTTCAGGTTTTAAAGTACTTAGGCTAAGTTTTTCTTCACTTGATTCCAACCCAGGTAAGGGAGAGGAAATTGAATCACTGACTTCTTCAGACTTTGTTTTTTCTAGAGGCTTTTCAGTATTGCTTTTTTCAACAAAGGTAGGCGCAGTTTTTTCAGGACGAGTTTTTACCTCAATGGTTTCTAGGTTCTTTTTTTTTTCGACCTCTACATTATTTACAAGGTTTTCGGTGCTATTATTTTCAATTGTTGTCGACTCATTGGATGCTGTGACTGCATTGCCCGCTTTAGCTAACAACTTTTCTGGCTTATTGGGCACACCTTGAGGAGTAAAGGCCAACATGCGTAACAAGGCCATTTCAATTCCTGAGCGCTCATCAACTGCCAATGGTAATTCTTCCCGGCCTTTTAAAGCCATTTGATAATAAAGCTGAACATTCTCAGCTGGCAATGCGGCGGCATGGGCAAGTATCTGCTTTTTATCACCTTGGCTATTATCCAAACCTTCAGGCACAACCTGAGCGACAGCAACACGATGTAAATAGGACAAAAGCGCTTCAAGTATTGAGGCGAAATCAGGCGCTTGGTCAGAAACTTTATTTATTAATGCCAATATTGCCTGAGCATCTTCCGCAATAAGAGCGTCTACAAGTTGGTACAAGATATTCTGATCGATAGTGCCAAGAAAGTTACTGATCTCTCCATCGGTAAGCTTGCCATTACAAAAGGAAATTGCCTGATCCAGTAAAGTTAACGCATCTCTGACACTGCCTTTAGCGGCACGCCCTATCTGCCAAAGAGCCTCTTCTTCAAATTCAATATTCTCCTGCTCCAAAATGAATTTAAGATGATTCATTATCATTTCCGGACTGAGATTTTTCAGACTAAATTGCAGGCATCGAGAGAGGACAGTTACGGGCAATTTTTGTGGATCAGTCGTCGCAAGGAGAAATTTTACATGTGGAGGAGGTTCTTCAAGGGTTTTCAATAAGGCATTAAAACTATGCCCGGATAGCATGTGAACTTCATCAATAAGGTAAACCTTGTAACGCCCTCTACTAGGAGCATATTGCACGTTATCCAGTAATTCCCGGGTATCTTCGACTTTGGTGCGAGAAGCGGCGTCGACCTCAATTAAATCAATAAATCGGCCTTCTTCTATTTCCAGACAAGCACTACATTTTCCACAAGGCTCAGAGCTGACCCCTTCTTCACAGTTCAAACAACGTGCAAGAATACGCGCAATAGTGGTTTTGCCTACACCACGGGTGCCTGTAAACAGATAAGCATGATGCAAACGATCGTTATCAAGGGCATTGATCAAAGTCTTGAGGACATGACCTTGCCCAGCCATTTCTTTAAAACTGCGAGGACGCCACTTTCTTGCTAGAACCTGATAAGACATTGGCCTGATTTGTACAATTTACTACTAAAGTATTATTAATGTATGGAGGTACCCCCTGCCAGCCACACCCCGGCACATACAAAAGCTGTTGCCGCTGCTCCCTTCCGGGCCTGACGGGGTTCACAACCGAGCATTGCGAGGGGACCGACAAGAGATACCATAAATCTTGAAATTTTAAGCGTTTAAGCGCTAAATTCCTGCCATCAATCAAGACTAGGCATTATCTGGAATTAAGGGTGGGGAATCAAGCAGCGATGCCTAAAGACCCCAACTAAGACCAATTATTTAGCTTATTATGGGCTTAGGGAGCTATCAACACGACAGAATAACTCAGACAGAAAAACAATAGCGAATACACAACAATCTTGAACATATTAATCTTTGATCGTTGCTGATATTGATATTCATCCTGAATGATTAAATGCTTGGGTATTTTTTTCTCTTTGAAAACCATGGCTCACCTCTAGCCGCAATAAAAGATTTGATGAAACCATTAAATCAAGAGATTCTGTTAAAGCAGTGGATGAATTATGGCGGAAATCTAGCTTTTTATTCTTTTGTAGCTGCGTCTCCGAGAGAAATATCAGCGAGGCCCTTACGAATCATATACCAAAACAGTATTACACCGGGAAAAGCTACCAGTGTGGTGAGTAAATAAAAATTAACATAGCCCATGGACTCGATGAGCCCACCTGCAGTGGTCCCGGTGATAAACCTGCCCGCAATACTGGCCAATGCCGAAAGTAATGCATACTGTGTCGCGGTAAAGCGCAAATTACACAGTGCCGACAAATAGGCTACAACAGTAACGCCGCCAATACCGCTGGCGAAATTCTCAAAACCAACAGCTCCAGCCATTCCAATATTACTATGCCCAACTAAAGCTAAGGCAGCAAAGCTGAAATTGGAAACTGCCATCAGAATCAAACTGACTAACACTGCATGCTTTAAACCCAAGCGCACATACATCATGCCACCAATAAAAATACCGACAAGAAAGGCTATAAAGCCAAAACCAACATCATAAAAAGCGATTTCTTCGTTAGTAAAACCTAAATCATCAAACAAAAGGCGTAGGGTTAAATTAGCGAGGGTGTCACCAATTTTGTGGATTAATACAAAAAACAAAACAAGCCAGGCGCCCTGTCGCTTAACAAACTCAAGCAGCGGACTAAAATATTCAATCAGAGCCTGTGCTATGCCTTTAGTGGCAACTGGCTCTCGATGACGCTTTGGCTCTCCCATGAATACACTAACCAATATGGCTGGTAAGGCAAAAACTGCACAGGCAATATACGCTAGGGTCCAACCAAAACTGCTGGCAAGGATAAGAGCCAGAGCCGAGGTCGTTGCCGCGCCAATACGCCATCCATACTGAGACATTCCCGAACCTGTTCCAAGTTGGTGAGGCTCCAACAATTCAATACGAAAAGCGTCGATAATAATATCCAGCGTGGCGCCGGCAATACCCAGGCTGATTGCTGCGATTGCAACAGTAGACAATGTCTGATTAGGATCGGCGACACCTAGAAATATAACAGCAAAAATAACAAACAGACTGATAACCCAGAGCCAGGAACGCCTTTGTCCAAAACGGCCAATCACCGGTAATTTAACGTTATCAACCATCGGGGCCCATAAAAATTTAAAGTTATAGGCCAGGAAAGTTAAGGCAAAGGCAGTAACGGCACTTTTGGTAATACCATCTTGAGCTAAGCGTGTCGTTAGTGTTGCTCCAATTAATGCATAGGGAAAGGCCGATGTAACTCCCAAAAAAAAGGCAGCAAGGGGGCCTGCTTCAACATAAGGGCGGATACTATCTGGCAGTCTTTTACGCCAACCATCCACTACTGTGTTTTCAGCTATTGACATACCTTACCTAAACAAACGTTGATTAGCATAAATGATGAATCATATGGGGCAGATAAACAAATCATAACTTATCAATTTTTTATGAAATCAATATTGCCATTAAACGAAAAACACAAACAACACTGCGCCTAGTAATAAACGGTAAATTACAAAAGGGACAAAGCCCAAGTTAGTCACCAGCTTTAGAAAATAATGAATGCAGAGGTAAGCAATGATGGCCGAAATAATAAGTGCATACACCAATTCAAACCAATTCACAGACGTTTCACTTAAAAGATCAATAACCAATAACAGGGCAGCACCGGCAATGGCAGGAATTGATAATAAAAAAGATAGTCTGGCTGAATCTTTTCGGTTTAGCTTACAAAACAAGCCCGCTGTCATGGTAACACCAGAGCGTGATGTTCCAGGCACTAGAGCCAAGACCTGCGCCAACCCTATCATTAGAAAAGCGCGCCAATGAAGATTATTGAGGTTTTCTCCAGTCTCGTTTTTTTTATCTGCAAACCACAATAGCAAGGCAAAAATGATTGTTGTACTGGCAATCACAGAGGTGCTTCTAAAATATGTATCCACAATATCCTGTAAGAAAAGACCGGCAATAACCAAGGGGCATGTCGCTAAAATGATCATCCAGCCTAAACGTGCCTCATCACTGGCCCGGCCTTTTATAACATGCAGACTCCACCCTCTTAAAATATGATAAATATCATCTCTAAAATACAGAATGACAGCCAAGAGGGTTCCAAAATGGACCGCCACATCAAAGGCCAGGCCCTGATCTTCCCATCCCAATAGGGCGGAAGGGAAAATTAAATGAGCGGAGCTGGAAATTGGTAAAAACTCGGTTAGCCCCTGAATAAGTGCGAGGCAGGTGGCCCTTATAAAATCAAAACCTGCCATATTAATTTTGTGTCACTTTATTACGCAAATAAGTCGGTGAAAAATCTTCTGGTTTGATACACCTTCCCTGATCCAAATACCCTTGGGCTAGTTCAGCTATAGCCGCTGCTCGAGGATAAACGCCGCTATCAAAGGAAGAAATTGCAGATTGTATGTGCTCAGGCATCTTATCTATAAAATTCATTCCATTACCCACCCCATAACATGCACCTGTTAATTTTATATCAATCATCTCAGGCATAGTGAGTTGTTCTTGTCCCACTAATTGAATTTTATTTTCCGTTTTAGAATATATAGCCCAATATACTTCACCAATACGCGCATCCAGACAAGTCAATATATGTTTAGCTTCAGATTTTAAGCTCTGTTGGGCAAGTGAAGCCAGGGTTGATACGGGGATTACGTCTAGCTCAGCACCAAAGGCGATACCTTGTGCGACACCAGCAGCAATTCTTAGCCCTGTAAACGAGCCTGGACCTGAACCAACGGCAATTGCATCAAGCTCGGAATAATTGAGGCTATGTTCCAGCATCAAGTTTTGAATCATCGGTAAAATGTGCTGGGTATGTAATCTTGGCAAGATTTCAAAAGATTCAAATACTTTACCGTCAATAGCTAGTGCACAAGAACAGGCTTCAGTTGAACTATCTAGGGCTAGGATTATTGGCATAACCTTGGAGGCTTATAAAAAAATCCCCCGCAGCCGAAACTACGAGGGATTTATATTACATTTCAAGAAAAGTAATTATTTCTTTTTTGCTTTTGCAGCGGCTTTACGCTTGGCTGGCGCTTTTTTCTTAGCAGGCGCTTTTTTGGCGGCTACCTTGCGTTTGGCAGGTGCTTTTTTAGCTGCTTTTTTCTTAGCAGGCGCTTTTTTTGCCGCTACTTTACGCTTAGCAGGTGCTTTTTTAGCTGCTTTTTTCTTGGCAGGTGCTTTTTTAGCTGCTTTTTTTCTTGCAGGCGCTTTTTTGGCAGTTACTTTTCGTTTAGCTGGTGCTTTTTTCTTGGAGGCTGATTTTTTAAGTTTAGCTGCAGCTTTTTTGGCAGCGGCTCTTGCTTTAGCTTTAGCTTTAGCAGCTGCTTTTCTTTCAGCGGCTTTAGCTTTAGAAGCCAGTTTCTTCGCTGCCGCTTTTGCTTTAGCCGCTAATTTTTTCTCAGCTGCTTTGACTTTAGCCGCTTCTTTTTTAAGTTTAGCAGCTACTTTCTTGGCAATAGCTTTAGATTGTTGTTTCTTAATAGCAGCCTCAGCTTTTTTGATACTTTTCTTAAGATCTGAAGCAGCTTTCTTCTCAAGCGCCTTCTTGTAAGCAGCTACGGCTTTAGCTTGTGCTGCAGCTTTGGCTTTTGCGGCATCTACAGCGGCAGCTGTAAGCATTGATTGTTTTGCTTTTAATTGTTTCGCTCTAGCTGAAGCAAGTTTGGTAGTTAACTTTCTTACTTGTGCCCTAGCAGAAGCAGCAGCTTTTTTAGTTTTTGCGGCAGAAGCTTTCTTCTTGGCAGCACTAATAGCATTACTCTGTTTAGCAACTTCTCGTTGTGCTTTTGCTAAAGATGATTTTGCTTTGCTTGTAGCAGAAATGGACTTTCGTTTAGCAGGTTTTTTAGCAACAGGTGCTGCTTGTTTAGCTTTGGCTGTAGCCATAATTTTTCTCCTAGAACATAAAATTTAACTACTGGAAATTTTAGTTGTTGTTATTGCTTTACTAACGAGCGCAACATATCACAGTTTTTTTGTTTTTTACAACTTTTTATAAAAATCATAAGACAGTTTTTTTCATAAAAAACAATTAACAAGATTAAAAAAGTAAGATTGAAATTAAGATTTTTAAAAATAAAAAATTGGAAATTAATTTATTATAATTTTAGACAGATAGATTCGTGAAAATAAAATTATTATTGCTAGCTCAATAGTGACAGTAACTCCTGCTTAATATCAGTTATATCGCCTACTCCATTAATCTGGGCAAATTTAACTGTCCCGCTTTCTTTTTCTAGAGTCTGATAAAAGTCAACTAAAGGGAGAGTTTGTTGATGGTAAACTTCAAGCCTTTTCCTGACAGTTTCTTCTTTGTCATCTTCTCTTTGGATCAGAGCTTCGTCAGTCACATCATCGATGCCAGGCCTTTGTGGAGGATTATGCTCCAGATGATAAACCCTACCTGAAGCAGGATGAACACGCCTGCCGCTTAAGCGTTTTACAATTTCTTCATCAGGCACATGGATTTCAAGCACATACTCAATATCAACCCCCGCATCAACAAGGGCCTCAGCCTGTGGAATTGTTCTAGGAAAACCATCAAAAAGGAAGCCATTAGCACAATCATCTTGTGTAATTCTTTCTTTCACTAATGAAATTATGATTTCATCAGTAACCAAGCCACCACTTTCCATGACTGATTTAACCTTCAGGCCTAGGTCAGTACCCGCCTTAACAGCTGCGCGTAGCATATCTCCTGTTGATATCTGCGGAATACCAAAGGTATCTATTAAGAATTGGGCCTGTGTGCCTTTGCCAGCACCCGGCGCACCTAAAAGAATAATTTTCATAGCTTCCCCTAAATAAAGCTCAATACATTACACATTTGCTTTGTTATCTACAAGTTTATGCTTGCTTTGCCAGTTTCTGTTTAGCTAACACCCAATATGACTCGAGCTCGTCAATCGTTAAATCTTTCATTTCCAGTTTTTGTTCTCTTAACATAGCTTCGATCAGCCTAAAACGCTGACTAAACTTAGTATTTGCCGAGCGTAAACTTGATTCAGGATTAAGTTTTAAGTGTCTGGATAAGTTGACGACACTAAATAACAAATCCCCAAACTCTTCTTCGATATGCTTTCGGTTATTGGCTTGCATTGCCTCTTCCAACTCTTCGATTTCTTCATGGATCTTTTTGATAACACTTTTAGATTCTTTCCAGTCAAAGCCTCCTGTTGCCGCTCTATTTTGCATCTTTTTAGCGCGTAACAAGGCAGGCATAGCTTGAGGGATATCATCAAGTAGACTGAGACTATTCTCATCACTTTGATTTTGTCTTTCCTGCTGTTTGATTTTTTCCCAATTAGCTTCCACCTGCTCAGGTGTTAAATTATTTTCTTTGCCAAAGCTTTCAATTGTTGCATCAGGGAAAACATGAGGGTGTCTTGTGAGCAGTTTATGAGTGATGGCATCACAGATGTCATCAAAGCTGAACAAGCTTTCTTCTTTCGCCATTTGTGCATAAAACACCACCTGGAATAACAGGTCGCCTAATTCTTCAGGCAGGTGCTGGAAGTCTTCCTGTTCAATGCACTCTATAACTTCATAACACTCTTCAAGAGTATGTGGTGCAATGGACTTAAAAGTCTGTTTTAAATCCCATGCACAGCCATGATGCTTATCTCTTAGCAAGGACATGACCTTTAATAGCTCAGTAATTTTCTTACTACTGCTCTCCATATCTCTTCCAGATATCTTTGTTAGTTTGACCTTTCTATACTTTATTAAATAAGGCTATGGACTCAACATGGGTTGTTTGCGGAAACATATCCATTACGCCGGCCGAATCCAAATGATACCCCAAGTCTTTTAAGCAGGCGGCATCCCTTGCCAAAGTAATTGGATTACAGGAGATATAAACAATTTTTACCGGTTGCAGCAGAGCAACAGCAGGAAGAATTTCAATGGCTCCAGAGCGTGGTGGGTCAATTAAGACTTTGGTAAAGCCATAGCTCGCCCAATGTTTGGTCTCAAGATTTTCCGTTAAATCGGCACTGCTAAATTCCAGATTCTCCAGTTCCATGCGCAGAGCATTCTCCTTCCCCCTGTCCACCATGGCCGCACTGCCTTCAACACCGAGCACAAACTTTGCTTTCGTCGCCATAGGTAAGGAAAAATTTCCTAAGCCACAAAATAAATCCAGTATTTTGTCCTCGCTATTTATTTCTAGTAATTCTATAGCCTTGCTAATCATCTTACGGTTAATGTGTGCATTGACCTGAGTAAAATCCATAGGGTGGAAGGCCAAATTTAATTGAAACTCAGGCAAGTCATAAAATAATCTACCCGTATCTGTTTTAGGGTAATATTTGGCAACCGTATCTGGACCGCCACTTTGCAAATAGCAATCAAGCTTATGATCACTAGCAAAAGCAGTCATTTTCTCCAAATCGTCAGTACCCAAGGGCAATAAATGCCTAAAGACCAAGGCCACAGAATTTCCACCTGTATGCTCATCTCCAACAGCAACCTCAATTTGCGGAATATGCTTATAGGCGCTTAGCGAAGCAACCAGTTTCCTTAAGGCGGGTAATAAATGACTTACTTGAGGATCCAGAACTTCACAACTGTCCATGTTAGTGATAAAGCTGCTGTTCTTTTCTCTGAACCCTATTAGAACCTGTTCTTTTTTATGGACATAACGTACTGCCAATCTGGCCTTTCGCCTATAGCCAAAATGTGGCCCGGTCATAGGCGGCATTTTTGTATAGTCATCGCCGTTGAGGCTTTGTCCCAACAATTCATCCAAGACAGAGGCTTTAAATAATAACTGTGACTCAGAGTTAAAATGTTGAAGGCTGCAACCGCCACAGATTGAAGCATACTGGCATTGGGGGATAACTCGTTCCTCAGAAGCATGTAGTACATCTATAGTTTTTGCCTGATCAAACGATTCACGCTTTTGTGTGTAAACAGCCGAAACCTGTTCAGCAGGTAAAGCCTCATCTACAAAGACAACCTTACCCTCGAGGTGGGCTATACCTCGACCTTCATGACTAAGCTTTTCAATATCCAAAACAATAGGTTCTTTAGGCAATTTTTGCCGTCTTCTTCGACGCATGTTTATTGAGCTTTCCTTTGATTATTCAGGTGTGAATACGCCACTGGACAGATAACGATCTCCTCTGTCACAAATAATGGCAACAATCACTGCATTTTCCAGTGATTTGGAGAGTTGTAATGCGGCGAAAACTGCACCACCAGACGAGACACCACAATGGATACCTTCTTTTTTTGCCAGGTCGCGCATGGTGACTTCAGCCTCATGCTGATTAATATCAATGATTTGATCAACGCGATCCCGTTCAAAAATTTTAGGCAAATAGGCATCTGGCCAGCGTCTTATTCCAGGAATACGAGAATCTTCCTGAGGCTGCAAGCCAATAATTTTAATTTCTGGATTCTGTTCTTTTAAGAATCTTGATACGCCCATAATGGTACCTGTTGTTCCCATGGAACTGACGAAATGTGTTATTTTCCCCTTAGTATCACGCCAAATTTCAGGACCAGTACCTTCATAATGGGCTGCATAGTTATCCGGGTTGCCAAATTGATCCAGCACTATACCCTCGCCTTGTGCCTGCATCTTCAAAGCAAGATCTCTAGCGCCTTCCATGCCGTCCTCTTCGCTAACTTCTATAAGAGTGGCTCCATAGGCAGACATGGAATCCTTGCGCTCCTGTGTTGAGTTAGAAGGCATAATCAAAATCAACTTATAGCCTCTTATTGCTGCAACCATAGCTAAAGCAATACCCGTATTACCGCTGGTTGCTTCTATCAACGTATCTCCTGGATTAATATCGCCACGACTTTCGGCCTTTAAAATCATGCTAAGTGCTGGCCTGTCCTTGACAGAGCCTGCTGGATTATTTCCTTCCAGTTTAACCAGAATTGTATTCGAACTTTGTCCTGGTAAGCGTTGCAGTCGAACAAGCGGCGTATTGCCAATAGTGCTTTCTATTGTTGGGAACATTGATGAATCTATAGATGGAATCGACATGATTAGGGCTATGGTTGAAACTGCAATTGATAAAATAAAATTCTACCTTGAAGCAAGTACAAGGAAAAAGGCAAAACTGTGGCTATCCTATGTTTTTTCGAAATAAACTTCTACTTGAGAGTGGTTTCTCTCCCAAATGTCCTGAAAGTGCCGATCTCAACAGTCGCTTAGCGGCTTTTTGAATTTCCAGGTCAATAAAATTTTTCGCTGCTATTTGCTGCAGGACTATACTCGAAAAGTATTTCCCAGGATTGTCATTCGCTGCATCAACCTGCTCAAAACCGCTGTCATGATGAAAGTGGTACCAGCATTCTTCGACAGGGCTTTCTTCAAGCACACTAAAATCAATTCCGTATCCCAGCAATTCAAGTAAATTTAGCTCAAATGACCTTAAAACCGGCTCTATATCACTTTGCTCTGATAGCTTTGATAAGGTTCCCTCATACAAGTTAAAAATTTCAGCATCCGCTTCTTGTTTGTGAATCAGCCGAACTATCAATTCATTTAAATACAGCGCTGAAAATAAGGCTTTATGCCTAAGATTTACGCTATTCGCTTGTGCTTCAAATTGGCCTAGCGTCTTTAGTTCATTTTTCCCACTCAGATTGATTAATAAAGGGATGAAAGGTTGTAATACCGCCCTATTTTTTGATTTTGGATTTCGCACTCCTTTGGCTACAGCGCTAATTCGACCGAAATCCTGAGTGATAAAATCTACTAAAAGGCTGGTGTCTCGATAAGGCCTGCTATGCAATAAGTAAGCAGGTTGTGACTGTATAGAATTACTCATCAGCATCTAATCTGTACATGCCTATTGGTCAATATAACCCAAACTTCTCAAGGCTCGCTCATCATCGGACCAACCTGTCTTAACTTTAACCCATAAATTAAGCATGACTTTAGCATCAAAAAGCAGCTCCATTTCCTTACGGGCTTCAGAGCCAATTAATTTCAGACTGGAACCATTTTTACCTATAAGAATTTTTTTCTGCCCTTCTCTTTCAACCAATATTAAAGCGCTGATATGCAGCATACCTTTTACTGCCTTAAATTCCTCTATTTCAACATTGACTTCATATGGTAATTCATCGCCCATTTGGCGAGTAATTTTTTCACGGACAAATTCGGCAGCAAGAAAACGAGAATTTTTATCGGTAAGCTGATCTTCAGGAAATAAATAGGTGCCTAAAGGCAATGTTTCTATGACCAGTGATTCAAGCTGATCTATGCCCTTACTCTTCAATGCAGATATAGGAATGATTTCATCAAACTCATGCATAGCCATTAACTTTTCCATAAAGGGAAGTAGCTCATTTTTATTGTTTATTGTGTCTGTTTTATTCAACAATAAAAAAGCTGGCGAAGGGCTGTTGCGGATATTCTCCAGCACTTTTTCATCCTCTTGAGTCCACTTATTTGCATCGATCATAAATAAAATCAGATCAACATCTTGAATCACAGCACTTACGGTTTTATTCATAAAACGATTCAGCGCTTTATCAACACCAATATTCAACCCAGGAGTATCCACAAAAACAATTTGAGCCTTATCGGTGGTTTTTATTCCCAATAAACGATGACGTGTAGTTTGAGGCTTACGGGAGGTTATGCTGATTTTTTGGCCAAGGATATGATTAAGCAAAGTTGATTTGCCAACATTAGGCCTGCCTACTATGGCCACTAGTCCACAGTGTTTATCACTTATGTTCTTATTCGATTGGCTCACTTAATTTAATTTATCCATCCAATAGTCAATTACAAGCCAAGCTTTTCCAGTATTACGCTTGCTGCCTGCTGCTCTGCTTCTCTTCGGCTGCTGCCATGCCCATGAAATTCTTTTTTGTATAAATCTATTTTGCAACTGACCGTAAATTGCTGCTCATGATCTTTTCCGCCAAGTTTGGATACAACATATTCAGGTAAACCCATTTGTTTAGACTGCAAGTATTCCTGCAAGCGTGTTTTGGCATCCTTTTGTGGAATATCTTCTTTAGAGTCAAGTTGCTGAAGCCTTGAGGAAAACCAAGTGATGACTTCTTTGCGACACGCGTTTAATCCTGCGTCAAGATAAATTGCGCTGACAACTGCTTCCAGAGCATCCGCCAAGATAGAATCCCTATTGGCTCCACCACTCTTTGACTCACCACTACCCAGAATCAAGAGTTCACCCAGTGAAAGCTCACGAGCAATATCTGCCAGAGTATTTTTTTTTACAAATTCTGCACGCAAGCGACTTAATTCGCCTTCGCTGGCCTCAGGAAAACGCTGATAAAGAAATTCGGCAATAATAAAACCCAGAATAGAGTCGCCCAGGAATTCCAGACGTTCATTATTAATTTTGCCATTACTACGATGACTTAAGGCTAGCTTTAATAAAGCCTTATCTTTAAAGTGGTGGGATATTCGTCCGGAAGTGATTGACACTAGTTCTTATCGAATCTGTTTTCAAAGACCACAAGAATTTCGATATTATAAAATAGCGGCACTCGTGATTCGTAATTAATATCTTCAAACCTGTCATCACCTTCCCTAGTTAGCACAACATTAGTCATGTCAAATTCTCTAATATTATTAGTCGTCAGGGTTCTTTGTAGGCTTGCTCTGACTTCAGAAATACTCATCGCCTCAAAATCATTGTTACTGATGATGCCTTCCATAGCGTTCACAATGACATTGTTATCCATATAGGATGGCGCAACTTTTAACGCAGACAGTAAAAACATACCGACTATAACCAATAAAATTACGATACCAAAAACTGATGCGCCTTTTTGTGCTTTAAGCGAAGCAAACTTATAAGAATTATTATTTAAGTTCATTTGATACCTCTGAAAATTAAGGGTTGATAAAACGATTCTGACTGAATGTTGGCAAATTCATTCCTGCTTCTTTATTCATCCAAACTGCTACTGCTTTACCCACAATATTATCCTCGGGAACGACTCCCCAACTGCGACTATCAAGGCTATTATCCCGATTATCTCCCATCATAAAGTAATGCCCTTCTGGGACCACTCTACCCTCTGGTCGCATCCAATCATATCTGGGCTCCCCAAAAGGCGATGGTGGTGAAACATAGATATCATGCTCCACTTCCCCCAGCTGTTCTAGTAAATGATTCACATTTCTGAATCCATCTTGCGTCATATCAACAAATTCCTGAGCCTGCTCAACGCCGTTAATATAAAGCTTTTTATCTGTGTAACGAATATGGTCGCCGGGCAAACCAACTACCCTTTTCACATAATACACAGGGTCATGCGGGGGGATAAAAACCATGACATCACCACGTTGAGGATCTCCTATATCCATTACTTTCGTGCCTATAACCGGCAAACGAATACCATAAGAATACTTATTAACAATAATATAATCGCCTACATTCAGACTAGGGATCATGGATCCCGTAGGAATCTGAAAAGGCTCTATTAAAAAGGACCTAAAAATCAAGACCGCAAGCAAAATTGGAAAGAAAGATTTGCTGTACTCAACCAGCCCTGGATCTTTCTTGATCTCAAAGGCTGTCTCTAATTTCTGTTGGATTTTTTGATTGAATGTAGATTTATTTTCTTCAGCATTATTTTTATAGGAAGATAAATCTTCTTCTTTGATTTTATGTTCCTTCAAATAGGTGCGAAATTTTTGTGTTCGACTTTTAGCAAAAAAGATCGCATCAATGAGCCAAATCACCCCACTGACCAAGACCAGAATTAAAAGAACCAACGAATAGTCTATGTTCATTAGGAATCCACCCTAAGTACAGCCAGAAATGCTTCTTGGGGAACCTCAATGTTTCCAACTTTTTTCATGCGTTTCTTTCCTGCTTTTTGTTTTTCCAATAATTTCTTCTTACGCGTAATATCGCCACCATAACATTTTGCTGTTACGTTTTTACGTAAAGCTTTCACGGTACTCCTCGCTATAATTTGTCCTCCAATTGCAGCTTGAATGGCGACATCATAAAGTTGTCGGGGAATTAATTCTTTCATTTTTTCCGTTAGCACTCTACCCTTCGCCTGTGCTTGATCTCTGTGCACAATTAACGCTAATGCATCTACCGTATCACCATTAATTAAGACATCAAGCCTAACGAGTTTCGCCACCTGAAATCGAACAAAATTATAATCCAAAGATGCATAACCCCGGCTCACTGATTTTAAGCGATCAAAAAAATCTAATACCACTTCATTCATTGGTAGTTCATATCGAATAGCTACCTGACTTCCGGCAAACTGCATGTCTTTTTGAACACCTCTTTTATCCACACACAGTGTGATGACATTTCCGACATAATCCTGTGGAACCAGTATATTAGCTTCTACAATAGGTTCCCGCATTTCTTCTACGCTCGCCATTCCCGGTAATCGTGAGGGACTATCTACCTTGATGACGTCGCCTGCCTTGGTTAAGACTTCAAACACCACTGTAGGCGCTGAGGTTATCAGTTCAAGATCATATTCCCGCTCAAGTCTCTCCTGAACGATTTCCATGTGCAACATACCCAGAAAGCCGCAGCGGAACCCTACGCCTAAAGCGTCTGAATTTTCAGGCTCATAAATTAAAGCGGCATCGTTAAGTGTTAACTTCTCAAGGGCATCCCTAAAATTCTCATAATCATCAGCGGATATAGGAAACATCCCGGCATAAACTTGTGCTTGAACCCGCTTAAAGCCTGGTAATGCTTCGACATCTGGCGTTTTAGAATGCGTGATGGTGTCACCAACAGGTGCACCTTTAATTTCTTTTATTCCCGCTTCTATAAAACCTACTTCACCGGCCTTCAGTTCATCTGTGATAGTTCGTTTGGGGGTAAATATGCCGACATTATCCACCACATGAACTTTACCGGTGGATTTAGCAATAATTTTATCGCCTTTTCTAATGCTGCCTTGACGAACCCTGACAAGTGAGACAACACCAAGATAATTATCAAACCAGGAATCAACAATCAGCGCCTGTAAATCATCTGTTATCTCTCCTTGCGGCGGCGGCACCAGTTTAATGAGATTTTCAAGAATATCAGTAATACCTTGCCCTGTTTTTGCACTGGCAAGTACCGCATCCTGGGCGTCCAGCCCGATAATATCCTCAATCTCCTGCTTAACGCGCTCCGGTTCTGCCTGTGGTAAGTCCATTTTATTAAGAACAGGTATAACCTCTAGACCCTGCTCTATAGCGGTATAGCAGTTTGCAACAGATTGGGCTTCAACCCCTTGAGCTGCATCTACCACCAATAATGCGCCCTCACATGCTGCCAGTGATCGAGACACTTCATAAGAAAAATCAACATGTCCAGGAGTATCAATGAAATTCAACTGATAAGTTCGACCATCCTGAGATTTATAATTGAGCGTGACGCTTTGAGCTTTTATCGTAATACCACGTTCTTTTTCAATATCCATGGAATCAAGGACCTGACTTGACATTTCCCGCTCAGTCAAACCTCCGCAATCCTGTATAAAGCGATCAGCAATGGTTGATTTGCCATGGTCGATATGGGCAATAATTGAAAAATTTCGAATGTGGCTTAAGTCGCTCACTAAGGAGATTCGCTCTAGTATAAAAAGTCCGCAAGTCTACAGTAACTCGCGCATAACATGAAGAACACCCTGCTGGAAATAACAGGGGGCAAGCTAATTAATTAATGGCTAACCGTCGAGCATTATAGTGAAAAATGATTGTTGACCATCACGCTCAACGAGCAGAGGAAGCGGGCTATCAGTGGGCAAGCTAGCATTAATTTCAGCCAGATCAGCAAGAGAGTCTAAATCTCTGCCATTAAGGCTCAAAATAATATCTCCCGCTTGTAAACCGGCCCTTTCAGCAACTTGCCCAATCACTTCACTAATCCTAAGGCCATGATCCAGACCTAATTGCTGTTTTTCCGTTTCTGATATTTCGCTTACTGACAATCCAAGCGTGTTTTCAACCGGGGCAACCGAACCTAGTTGAAATTGCTGTTGGCTAGAAACGGCGTCCAGATCTCCAACGAGCATTCGAATATTTTCACGTCGACCATTTCTAACCAATTCAACTTCAACTTCGCTACCTGGTAATGAAAGGCCTACATGGTAAGGTAAATCAGCACTATTTCTAATTTCATCACCATTGTAGCTAAGTATAATATCTTCAGCCTGAAAGCCAGCAGCTTCTGCTGGACCACCAGGAAGCACATCATTTACAAATGCACCTTTTGGTGTTGGCAGGTTATAAGTATTTGCCTGCTCCTGAGTAACATCAGCAATCGCCACTCCCATCCAACCTCTGGAAACATTACCAGTTTCCATTAGCTGGCTAATAACATTGGCCGCTATATCAACAGGAATCGCAAAAGACAAACCAATTGAACCGCCTGAATTAGAATATATTTGTGAATTTACACCAATGACTTCACCAGCCAAATTAAATAATGGCCCGCCTGAGTGGCCGGGATTAATTGCCACATCTGTTTGAATAAATGACACATAATTACCCTGCCCAGTAATCTGTGACGGCAAGCTCCTGCCTACAAAACTTACAATTCCTGCTGCAACGGAGTGGCTTAAATTGAAAGGAGAACCGATAGCTAAAACCCATTGCCCGACTTTCACATCTTCTACATTACCAAAAGGCACCGTCGGCAAACCTTCCGCTTCAATTTTAATTAGTGCTAAATCTGAACGCGGATCAGAGCCAATAATTTCGGCACTATACTGACGCTGGTCATTTAAGGTGATCGTGATTTCATCTGCACCATCAATTACATGGTCATTAGTAACAATGTAACCATCTTCTGAAATAATAAAACCCGAACCAAGAGATCCACTCTCTCGCTCACCCATATCAAAGCCATCAGGAAGACGATCACCAAAAAATTCAAGAAATTCTTCCAACTCACCTATATCACCATCAAAATCATTGAACCTGTCGCCACCAGCGACTGTGCTGCGTATTCTTACATTAACAATCGCTGGCGCAGTTTGTTCAACAAGCTCAGTGAAATCAGGCAAGAATTGCGCAGAGGTTTGTGCCGACAAGCTAAACGCTAAAATTAAAGCTGCAGATCTCATCAATGTTAAAAATAGTTCTCTAGACATATTCATTCTCTTTTATATTTTTATATTTAGCTTTTGTTGTCATTTCTATTTACGGTTTTGAGCGTTTTATGGTTCATATGTTTTATGGTTCATATATTGAACTGATATCACTAGTCACTATCTGGAATTAAACTTAAATTAATGTCTCTCAGGCCAATATGCTTTTTAAAATAGCGGTGCAAAATTGTCATACTAAAGCATAGAACAAATACCACTAAAGCCAAAATTATCATTTCGTTAAAGCCGGCCAGCTGAGCGATTAAAGCTACTAGCAATATGCCAAGCACCGGTAAAAAATACATCTGCAAGGATATCTGTACTAATTTCTTGGCTTCAATATTAATTTGGACCTGAGTGCCGTTTTTCAAGGACCTGGTATCTATTTCTTTTTGTAATATTTCATGGGGTATTGCTAACTCACGATTCTGGGAAAAAGAATTCAACAAATATTGACCGCATGTGGGCTTGAGCTCGCAACTTGTGCAGGAGCTATTATTAAATGGCTTAAATCTTACAAAGCGCGGGTCGATTGAAGAAACCTTGACTATTTCGCTAAGCATAATATGAGTATCAAAAGTATCGCTTATTCAAATAGGCTAATTATGCCAGAAAAACACAACTGAAAAGTAAGACAAATAAGTCAAACAAAAAAGGCGATACAGGAATTAGAGCAATGCCGATTAAATTCGATAAAAGGTTTTACTCTTCTTCGATAATGACGTTGAAGTTGACTGGCAACTCCAAAGACTCTTGAGGTTCTCCAACGAACTCCTGGAAAACGGCCTGTCTAAGGCGAACACGAGCAGCCTCGTCCGTAGACTCAGTTCCGGCAATTTCTGTATTTAATTGAGGAACACGACTAAATTCTGAAGGGGAATAAGCATCATTAAATTCAGGCATGATATTTTCAGTCGCCTCAGCTTGCTCAGCGATTTGCATTTCGATCCCTGAAGGCACTGAAGGGTTAAGACTCCCTCCCGCTATAAAGACTATTGCTGCTACCGATGCCGCGATAGCACCCTGCCCAAACCGCTTAAAAATACCCGAATGATTACTATTAACAGCATTTCTACGGTCTGTTTTGTTTTGGGCATTTGATGCTTCGCTAGTAAGGTCTTCTCTTTCTCTGCTATCTATTCCATCCAGTCCATCCAGCTCAGCATTAATTCGAGAGAGCAGATCAGGTCGCTTTTCATCGGATTTGCCTGCATCACTTGAAATGACAGCAGAACCAGCATCAATTGTGCTATCTAACTCTCCTCTGATAGCAGCGCTAAGCATATGAAAACGCTCCCATTTTTGCTTTAACTCAGGATTGGCTTCAGATTCTTTAAGAATACGACGAAATTCAAATTCACTCGCCTCATTGTCCATTAGCGCAGACAATGACTCTTTGAGTTTTTCTTGGCCTTTACTACTCATATTCTTTTTCACTTTATTAACCTGAAATCAATATTCTTCTTCATATTTCTAGATTTTTCGAACTTTCAGAGCTAAAGCCCTACAAACTAGACAACAATTCTCAAAAAAAATTCCAAAATTCGCATTTATTTATTCTTTTTATTCTTTAAATCGCTTTTATGAGCATTCAAAACACCTGGTTCTGCTACTTGCCCATTTTTTATGAAGGGGCTGATAACAGCATCCAGAGCCTCTCTGGCTCGAAATATTCTTGATCGAACAGTTCCAACGGGGCAGTCCATAATTTGGGTAATTTCTTCATAACTCAAGCCTCCAAACTCACGCAAGGTAAAAGCAGTTCGCAAGTCTTCAGGGAGTTCCTCAATCGCATTATTAATAAGAAGATGCAATTCAGTGCTCGATAATTTTTCCTCAGGACTACCCGTATCAACCAATTCAGCAGGTAGCTCAGCCAAATCAGCATCTCCCAGATCAACGTCCGTGCCTGGCGGTCTTCTTCCCTTGGTGACCATGTGATTTTTTGCTGTATTGATTGCAATACGGTAGAGCCAGGTATAAAAAGCACTATCTCCTCTAAATTTGGGCAAGGCTTTGTAAGCTTTGATAAAGGCTTCCTGACAAACATCCTCTACTTCACTCTGGTCACGAATAAAACGAGACACCAATGCCAATATTCTATGCTGATAACGTAATACCAATATGTCAAAGGCATGTTTATTACCTTTGAAAACCTGATCCACTAATTGTTGATCCGTTTGTTTGGCCTTACCCGTATTCAACTCAGCTATCCCTTTTTAATTACTTACCAGACCCAAATAGGTAGAATGTCAAAAATCATGCAACTGTTTACAGAATGAAAAAAACTTACACATCGCCAGCATACAGCAATCATGATGTGCTTGTCATAGGTGGCGGCGCAGCTGGCCTTAGCTTAGCACTCAAAATAGCCGAATTTACTAAGGTCACTATTCTTTCAAAAAGTTCCCTTCATCAGGGCAGCACCTATTATGCACAAGGCGGTATAGCTGCTGTTTTAGACACCCAGGATAGTGAAAGCTCTCATGTAGAAGACACTTTACAGGCCGGCGCGGGTCTTTGTCATAAAGATATTGTGGAGTATGCCGTAAGTCGTGGTCCCGAATGTATTGAGTGGCTAATGCAGCAAGGAGTGTCCTTTAGCCTGCTTGATAAAGACAATGACTCTGCGTCTTCTGACTTAAAACAGCCTTCAGCATTCTCGGATTTTCATTTAACTAAGGAAGGTGGTCACAGCCATCGCCGCGTTATTCATGCTGCTGATGCCACCGGAAAAGCCATATTTAAAAGCCTATCTGAAAAAGTACTCGCAAATAAAAATATTAAGGTACTCACTAACACTGTTGCGATAGATTTAATAAGTAATGAAACTCCTGGCGATAAAAATAAGTATTGTAGTGGTGCTTATATTCTTGATGAAAATACCGGAGCTATCAGTACCTATAATGCCAGATTTGTTGTTTTGGCTACTGGCGGAGCCAGCAAGGCCTACCTTTATACTTCTAACCCTGATGGCGCTAGCGGTGACGGAATTGCAATGGCGTGGCGGGCTGGTTGTCGTGTTGCCAATCTGGAGTTCAATCAGTTTCACCCTACTTGTCTCTATCACCCACATGCCAAATCTTTTTTGATCACAGAAGCTATTCGTGGAGAAGGCGGCATTTTACGTTTACCGAACGGGCAACGTTTTATGCCTGCCTATGATAAACGGGCTGAACTGGCGCCGAGAGATATTGTCGCCCGTGCCATCGACTCAGAGATGAAACGTTTGGGTTGTGATTGCGTTTTTCTCGACATCACACATAAATCTCCGGAGTTTATTCAGGAGCATTTCCCAGGCATTTTAAAGAAGTGCTTAAAATTTGGCATTGATATACGCACAGAACAAATTCCTGTTGTACCTGCTGCACATTACAGTTGTGGCGGCATCATGGTCGATAAGAATGGCAAAACTGATGTATCTAATCTATATGCCATCGGTGAAACCAGTTTCACAGGATTGCACGGTGCCAATAGAATGGCCAGTAACTCCCTGTTGGAATGTTTTGTTTTCGCCTTCTCGGCGGCCGAACATATTAAACAAAAACTAGCCAGCACTGAGTTTAATGCCAAGCCCCCTCTGTGGGACGAAAGCCGCGTGACCGATTCAGATGAAGATGTCGTGATTTCCCATAACTGGGATGAAATTAGACGGCTCATGTGGGACTACGTTGGTATTGTGAGAACCAATAAGCGGCTTAAACGTGCCGCCAATCGTATTGAACTCCTGAAAAATGAGATACAGGAGTATTATGGCAATTACAAAGTCAGCACTCATTTATTGGAGCTTCGCAATCTGGCTTTGGTTGCAGAACTAATAATAAAGTCAGCCATAGAGAGAAAAGAAAGCCGAGGACTTCATTATACTTTGGACTACCCAGATCAACTTGAAACTAATGTTGACACAATCTTGAATCCTGAAAATTTTTAATTCATTTCTTTACTTGTTGGCATTTTATTTGGCGCTCACTTGACTGTCATTGTTAGCCAGAATCTGTTGTACCATCTGTTTTAATTCTTCATCGGGCGCCACTTCTTTTTCAATCAACCAACTAAATAAATCCTGGTCTTCCTGCTCTAGTAATCGTTGATAAATCTTTTGTTGATCTTCGTCGAGTCCGGCCAACCTGTCTGTCGCAAACGGAAGTAAAAGCAGATCTAATTCCAGCATGCCTCTACGGCTATGCCACCACATTCTTTTTAATTCTATTTCATTCATTATATTAACTTTGTTAGCTGAGCGATGAGCCGTATAATTACTTGCAATGAATAATTATTATATCAATTTAAACTACCGTGATCTGCTTGTTGTAAGCGGAGCTGATAGTGAACGTTTTCTCCAGGGACAATTAAGTTGTGACCTTGAATCCTTAAAAGAGCTAGATAGTTGCCCAGGCTGCTTATGTGACAATAAGGGGCGTGTTCTGGCAAGCTTCACTCTCTGGAAAATTACCGATGCATTCTACATGGAAATGGAAGCCGGTGTAGCGGCTATAGCAGAACAACACCTAAAAAAATATGCTGTCTTTTATAAAAGTGACATTGTGACCAACAATGAAGCCTTTCATCGATTTGGTTTGATTGGTTCCGAAGCTGAAGCTTACCTTGCCAAACATTTCCCAACAACTCCTGTAGCAGCAAATCAGATCGAAGAGAGCGAAGGAAAATTTTTAAGATTGGCTGACCCGGTCAATCAGCGTTATGAGCTGTGGCAACCCAGCTCCTCTTCTTCTATTTTATCTGATAACAATTTTGGCTTAGCTGAAGGGAAACGGAAGGATTGGAAACTACTTGATCAAGCCCTGGGCCTATACAGATTACAAGTCGAAGATTCAGGGCTTTATACTCCTCAGGAATTAAACTATGACCAGCTAGGCCATATCAGCTTCACAAAGGGCTGTTATACAGGACAAGAAATTGTTGCCCGTATGCACTATCTAGGTAAAGCCAAGAAACGGCTTTATGTGCTTCAAATTACCGCCGATACCAAACCCGAGAAGGACATGCTTATCAGTACAACAGAAAACAAGGCTGTTGGTAAAATTATCGATGTCGCTGTATTGGCAGATAATAAGTATCAGGTGCTCGCTATTGGGAACGAATCTATCAAGCAGCCCTTGCTAATAGATAAAATAACGAACGCAGATATAAAATTAATTTCCCATTAATAACAAGTAGTTAGGCTTGCTTAAATTATTCCCGTAAAGTTTTTATTTTTTGTAGCTTACTCATGATTTCTAAATCCCTAGATCCTGGCGCCCATTCTTTTGAAAGCCTGTAATAGCTCTTTTTTAAAATGCTTTCATTTTTAGTAAAAGTTAGTGAAAAATGTGTTATAGCTCACATACGAAGTCACCGAAGCACAGGCTTGCCACGCTCAGGGGCATGAGTTGGGCAAAGTTGTGTTTTCTCGACTGAATGACTTTAGCGCTTCCATTCATGCTTGTCAGAATTCTTGCACCTCTGGTTGTTTCCATGGTGTCCTAATGGAGCTTTTTACCAGTGGAGATGACCACCTCGGCATTAAAGAAGTCTCAGCCAGGATGAATTCTCTTTGCGAGAATAATGATATTGGACAGTATTTTAATATCGGGACTTGTTATCACGGCATGGGGCACGCCATGATGTTTCTAAGTGAGTACGATATCGATGAAACGATTGAATTGTGTGAATTGGCACCCAATCAAAATTTTACCTATTTCTGTATAACCGGCGGTTTTATGGAATATGAACTGCTTTTCGCAAATTCTGAGATGCAGACTTCTAGTCATTCTCCTTGTGATAGCATGCAAAATTATTCTGCTGCCTGCTATCGCTATAAAATGGCCCATATTCTTATCGCATCGGCAGACGATGGTAAATCTACACTTGATATCATCAATGAATGCACTGCTCTACCAAATAAACAACGCCTTGGTTGTTTTCATGGATTAGGCGCAGCTTTTATAGCCGGCACAATGGCACAAACAGATTTATTGTCTAAACTATGTGTTATCGGCACCAATGAGGACCGTCAGATGTGCATTGAAGGGGGCATGTGGAAAGTGGCTGATTTTAATGGAGAAGTAGCTTTGGAAGTCTGTAGCTACTTCCCGGATGAGTCCAACGATAGGAATGTTTGTTTCAGTGCAGCCCGTGAAGGCATGTATTCGCTGGAAACTGACTACTCTCTATACTTTTTAGAAATTTCTTAAGAAATTTCTAAAAGTAAGAATCTAAATGAATTGGTCGGAGTGGCCGGATTTGAACCGACGACCACCACACCCCCAGTGTGGTGCGCTACCAGGCTGCGCTACACTCCGATTGTTTAGATTTTAGGGGTATTAGTAGAAAACTACCAATATAAAAAGCGATTAACCCGAACTAGGATGCTAGGTGAGTTAATGCTTCCTCAATTTCTTCGATCAGTTCCTTGATCACCTGCTGGTTTATTACCGGTTTCACTTCAACAGGCTCAGCAGTACCTGCCATGCGCTGTCTGGCGCCACCAATAGTAAAACCTTGTTCGTACAGGAGAGTGCGAATCTGACGAATCAGAATGACATCCTGACGCTGATAATAACGACGGTTACCACGACGTTTAACCGGCTTTAATTGGGTAAATTCCTGCTCCCAATAACGCAGTACATGTGGTTTAACTTCACATAGGTCGCTGACTTCACCAATCGTGAAATAACGTTTGGCCGGAATTTCCGGCAACTCTGAATTATGACTCGGTTCCAGCATAGCCTTCTACTCTTGATTTAAGTTTCTGCCCTGGTCTGAAAGTCACCACTCTGCGTGCCTGAATGGGGATTTCTTCACCGGTTTTAGGGTTCCTGCCCGGACGTTCGCGTTTATCGCGTAAATCAAAATTACCAAAACCAGATAGTTTCACTTGTTCATTGTTTTCAAGCGACTGCCTGACTTCTTCAAAAAACTGTTCCACCAGTTCTTTGGCTTCACGCTTATTCAGGCCCATCTCGTCAAAGAGACGTTCGGCCATTTCTGCTTTTGTCAGTGCTCCAGTACCCATAGTTCTTGCCTTAATACTTGTATTTTCTAACTATTTTTCGACTTGGGTTGGCAATTATGGCCTAACTTTAGACGAAAATCACCTTAATTCTGCATTAAATTGTTGTTCTAGTGCCTTGATACACTTATTAATTATCTCATTTATCTCTTCATCGTTGAGGGTGCGCTCAGGATTTTGGAAAGTTAAGCCCAAAGCCAGGCTTTGTTTATCGGCTCCCAGGTTTTCTCCCTGATAGACATCAAACAAGACTAAAGACTCAAGAAAGTCACCCGCCTGCTGTCGAATCAGCGCTTCTATATCAGCATAGTTATGTTCTTTTTCAAGCACCAATGCAATATCACGCCTTACCGATGGGTATTTTGATAGAGCACTGACTTTGGCCATTGCCACGTTTTCTAATGTTTTGATGTCTAACTCAAACAAATAAACTTTGCCGGGGATATCCAGGTTTTTTTGTATCTCAGGATTTAAGGCTCCTAACCAGCCTAAAACCTCGTCATTTCTGGTAACACAGGCACTCTGGCCAGGCTGTAATGCAGGATGATTGGCGGCTTCAAAGCTGAAAGATCCAGCGTCATTGGTCATGCTAAGCAGATTTTCTACATCGCCTTTAATATCATAGAAATCACTCGAACGAGCTCGTTCACCCCATTGCTCCGGTGCCTGATTACCCCATATTAATCCACCCAATCTGGCTTCTTGGTTAATCTGCCCTCCTGTCTCATCTGTCTTCGAAAACACCAGGCCGGATTCAAATAACCGCACCCTTTCCTGCTGTCGATTTTGATTATGCTTGAGAGTTTGTAATAAGCCGGGCCATAGGTTTCGGCGCATAACTGACATTTCACTGGAAATCGGATTAGACAAGCTTATGGACTGAACCTTAGGCAAAGCAAGCTTGTTTTCCAGTTCCGGTTCCACGAAACTATATGAGATAACCTCTTGATAACCCAGAGAAATAAGCCGTCGTTTAAGCTGTCGTAAGCCTAATTTGCTCTCGCTGGAAGAGCGTAATTTACCGCCCGAAGCGGCATTGCTAATTGGCAGGTTATCGTAGCCATAGATGCGCGCCAATTCTTCTATAAGATCAGCCTCTATGCTTATATCAAAGCGCCAGCTGGGCACTTTGAACGACCAGCTTTCATTGCTCTTCTTACTCTCTTTAGTCTCTTTGCTACCACTATCACTATCGACAATCTCTAGTCCCAGCCGAGTGAGAATATCTTCAATTTCTGCGGCGGGTATATCCAAACCAAGCAAACTGAGCACCTTACTTGCACGTAATCTTACTTCTCGGGAGGCTGGCAAATCAGCATCAGTCACGACAACCGGTCCCGCTTCTCCGCCGACAATGTCCAGCAATAATTTAGTGGCGCGCTCAATCGCCAGTTTGGGCAAGTCATAATCAACGCCACGCTCAAAACGATGAGAGGCATCAGTATGCATACCATAAGTGCGTGCCTTGCCCACAATGCTTAGAGGGTTAAAAAATGCGCTTTCCAGGAATATATGCTGAGTGCCGCTATTAATACCGCTATGTTCTCCACCCATGACTCCGGCGATGGCCAGAGCTTTTTCATGATCGGCAATGACTAATGTTTCTTCATTCAATTCAACTTCTCGACCATCTAGCAACACCAGTTTTTCATCCTGTTTGGCCCTTCTGACTTGAATCCCTTGATGCAAAACATCCAGATCAAAGGCATGCAAGGGCTGACCCAGTTCCAGCATCACATAATTAGTGACATCTACCGCCGGATCAATACTTCTTATGCCGCTGCGTCGTAGTTTTTCCTGTAACCAGACAGGAGAGACAGCACTGACATCAACATTACGAATTACCCGCCCTAAATACCTTGGACAATCTTCCGGGCTCAGCAGCTCAACCGGAAAAACATCATCAATGCTGCTTGGCACTTCACCGCAATCGGGTGCTGCCAGTTCAAGCTTATTGAGTACAGCTACTTCACGAGCGATACCCTGAATACTCAAGCAATCACCACGGTTCGGTGTTAAATCCACATCAATCAGCGTGTCATCGAGTTTCAGATAATCTCGTATGTCCTGACCAACTGTCGCGTCTGTGGGGAGTTCTAGAATGCCATCAGATTTTTCTGCCAAACCAAGTTCTTCAGCAGAACACAGCATGCCATTGGATTCAGCACCACGTAATTTGGCTTGTTTTATTTTGAAATCTTCAGCCAGTTGAGCACCGACTAAAGCAAAAGGAACTTTTTGACCACTGGCCACATTAGGGGCACCACAGACTACCTGTAGGCTTTCCTTACCATTGTTAACCTGGCAAATATTAAGTTTGTCGGCATCAGGGTGCTTTTCAACACTGAGAACTTCACCAACAACAACGCCGTTGAATTGATTTGCTGCAGGCTCCACAGCGTCAACTTCCAAACCTGCCATAGTTAATTGAGCCACTAATTCCTCGGTAGAAATTTTCGGGTTTACCCATTCACGCAACCAGATTTCGCTGAATTTCATCGTTGGGGCCTGCTCCTATGAAAACTGCTGCAGAAAGCGCAGGTCATTTTCAAATAACAAACGCAGATCTTTAATCTGATAACGTAGCATTGCCAAGCGATCCACGCCCATGCCAAAGGCATAACCAGAGAATTTTTCCGAATCAACCCCAGACATCTCCAATACTCTAGGATGCACCATGCCACAGCCAAGAATTTCCAGCCAGCCAGTATGGCTGCAGACTCGGCAACCCTCTCCTCCACAATTCACACATTGCACATCAACTTCCGCGGATGGCTCAGTGAAGGGGAAATAGGAAGGTCGAAAGCGTACTGAAAGATCGGCTTCAAAAAACACTTTAAGAAAGTCTTCGATAATACCTTTCAAATCAGCGAAGCTGACATTCTCATCAATTAAAAGGCCTTCCACCTGATGAAACATAGGCGTATGGGTCAAGTCAGAATCACAGCGGTAAACCCGACCTGGACAAATAATTCGAAATGGCGCTTCTCCATTTTCCATTGTCCTTACTTGAACAGTTGAGGTATGGGTTCTTAATAAAGTACTGGCATCGAAATAGAAGGTGTCATGCATAGCACGCGCTGGATGGTGATCCGGGATATTAAGCGCTTCAAAGTTATGATAATCGTCCTCGA
Source organism: Pseudohongiellaceae bacterium (assembly GCA_965661005.1). Taxonomy (GTDB): domain Bacteria; phylum Pseudomonadota; class Gammaproteobacteria; order Pseudomonadales; family Pseudohongiellaceae; genus UBA5109. Next base: position 146,165 of record CBFICB010000004.1, on the reverse strand, counting down.
TCTCGGGACCTTCAACCGTATCAAAACCAGCCGCAGAAAAAATATCTTCTATGCGTTCAATAGTTCTGGTGACAGGGTGTAATGCTCCGGCTTGCTGATGCCTGCCAGGCAAAGTGACATCTATTGCTTCACGTTGCAGTAACTCAGATGTCGCTGCACTATCAATAGCTTGCTTGCGCAGATTGATAGCATCCTGAACTTGCTGTTTACACTGGTTAATTGCTGCTCCAGCAGCTGGTCTGTCCTCGGCAGGCAATTTCCCCAGCGTTTTTAGCTGCTCAGTTAAACTGCCCTTCTTGCCCAAGTACTGCACCCGCAGACTATCAAGCTCAGCCGCATTACCGGCTTCTTCAATAGCCTGCAGTGCTGAGCTTGTTAGGGTTTCCAGATTGTCCATACCTGATCCAGGTCTCGTCTGGCTAATGATTAAGCGAGTGCCGCTTTTGCCTCTTGTGCCACTGCCGTAAAAGCTTCTTTATCATTAACGGCTAAATCGGCCAATACTCGTCGGTCAATTGCAATTTCAGCTTTCTTCAAGCCAGCAATCAGGCGGCTATAGCTAATATCATTAACACGAGCCTGTGCATTGATGCGGGTAATCCATAAGGCACGGAAAACACGTTTCTTAACCTTGCGATCACGATAGGCATATTGCCCCGCTTTAATAACAGCCTGTTTAGCTACACGGAATACTCGACTACGAGCACCGTAATAACCTTTAGCCTGCTTTAGAATTTTTTTATGTCGACGGTTCGCTACTACACCACGTTTAACTCTTGCCATTAGTAAACTCCCCCTTAGTTTTGACGCAGCATGCGTTTTACATTAGACATATCTGAAGGATGAACCTCAGAAGTGCCCCGTAATTGACGCTTACGTTTGGTCGTCATTTTGGTGAGGATATGGCTTTTGTAGGCGCTTTTGCGCTTAAGGCCGGACCCGGTCTTTTTGAAGCGCTTTGCAGCACCACTGTGTACTTTCTGTTTAGGCATTGTCGTACTCCGCATTTAAGGTAAGCCGTTTTATTTTGTTTGGCTTCCTTACGTTTAAATTAAGTAAAAGCATTTCCTCCCAAGGTCTTCGGGTTTCACGAAGAAAAAAGGGGAAACTCTTACAGCTTTTTCTTTACCGGTGTTAACACCATGGTTAACTGTCGACCTTCCATTTTAGGCTCCTGGTCGACGGTGCCGTGTTCAACAAGATCAGCTTTCAATCTCTGAATCAGCTCCATTCCGATATGTTGATGAGCCAGCTCGCGGCCACGAAATCGTACCGTGACTTTTGCTCTGTCTCCGTCGTTGAGGAAACGTATCAGGTTGCGTAGTTTTACCTGATAATCTCCTTCTTCCGTCCCTGGTCTAAATTTGATTTCTTTAACGTGAATGACTTTTTGTTTTTTTCGATTAGCAGCATTCTGCTTTTTTAGTTCAAAAACATGTTTGCCATAGTCCATAATTTTGCAAACGGGTGGTTCAGCATCAGGAGAAATTAGTACTAAATCCAGTTTGGCCGCAGCAGCTTCCTGTTTTGCTTCATCCAGACTGACTATCCCCTTCTGGGAACTATCGGCAAGAATCAATCTAACTTGTTCTGCCTCAATGTCATCATTGATTATGGCCTTTTTGCTTTTGGCATTGTCACGCTTAATAATATATTTCTCCGTATAAGTTAATCTTTAGTACCGCTCAACCCTGTTTATTTAAGCACGACTATAATTGTCAATATCCTGCTGTAGTAGCGCTTCGAACTGGTCAATTTCCATGACTCCCAGATCTTTACCACTTCGATCTCTGACCGAAACAGTATTAGCGGCAACTTCTTTGTCACCGGCTACAAGCAGGTAGGGTATTCGTTGTACTGTGTGCTCGCGGATTTTAAACCCGACCTTCTCATTTCTCAAGTCACTTTCGACTCTAAACCCTTTATTTTTAAGGGAATCTACAATATTTTCGCAATATTCGGCTTGTTTATCGGTTATATTCAAAACCACGGCCTGAATTGGTGCCAACCAAGCAGGAAAAGCGCCTTCATAATGCTCGATTAAAATCCCGATAAAACGCTCAAACGAACCAAAAATTGCCCTATGTAACATGACGGGTGTATGGCGGCTGTTATCTTCAGCAACATATTGAGCACCTAGTCGCCCTGGCATGGAAAAATCAACCTGAATAGTACCGCACTGCTGTTCTCGCCCCATACAATCTTTCAGGGCGAACTCAATTTTAGGACCATAAAAAGCACCTTCACCAGGCAAGAGTTGCCATTCCCTGCCGGTTTTGTCCAAGGCTTCTTTTAACGCAGCTTCTGATTGGTCCCAGACTTCATCAGAGCCCACACGCTGTTCTGGCCGGGTTGACAGTCTCAATATAATTTCATCAAAACCAAAATCCTGATAGACCTGATAAACCAAATCAATAAATACCGATACTTCATCCTGTATCTGGTCTTCCGTGCAAAAAATATGAGCGTCATCCTGTGTAAATGATCTAACGCGCATCAAACCATGCATACTACCCGATGGCTCATAACGGTGGCATGAACCAAACTCTGCCAAGCGTAAAGGCAAGTCACGATAGGATTTTAAGCCTTGGTTGAAAACCTGAATATGACAGGGACAGTTCATAGGCTTAATGGCATACATACGATTTTCTGATTCAACACTAAACATTTGCTCAGAAAACTTGGCTGAATGTCCGGATTTATCCCAGAGACTGTAATCAACTAATTGCGGCGTGTTAATTTCCTGATAACCATTTTGTTCAAACAGGTTTTGCATATAACTTTTTACCAGCTGATAAATTCTCCAGCCTTGCGGATGCCAAAATACCATACCTGGCGCTTCTTCCTGAAAATGGAAAAGATCCAGTTTTTTGCCAATTTTTCGATGATCACGACGTTCGGCTTCTTCCAGCAAATGTAAATAGTTTTTTAATTCTTTTTTATCAGTCCAGGCCGTGCCATAAATACGCTGAAGCATTTCATTATTGGAGTCCCCTCGCCAATAGGCTCCAGCAACAGACATCAATTTGAAAGCTTTGATATGACCTGTGCTGGGAACATGTGGACCTCGACACAGGTCAATGAATTCTCCCTGCTCATAAAATGACAGACCGTCAGCCTCTGGAATACTTTCAATAATCTGAACTTTAAATTCCTCGCCCATTTTCTTAAACATCGCAACCGCTTCATCCCGGTTCATCATGCTTCGTTTAACTGAGACATTTTCCTTGCTGAGTCTAAGCATTTCTTTTTCTATGGCTTCCAGATCTTCTGGCGTAAACGGTCTTTCAAAAGCGAAGTCATAGTAAAAACCATTTTCTATCACCGGACCGATAGTCACCTGAGCTGAAGGAAATAAGTTTTCTACTGCATTAGCCATTAGGTGAGCGCAGGAATGGCGGATAACTTCCAGACCCTCTGGATCACGGGAAGTGACAATAGCGACTTCGGCATCCTGTTCAATTTCAAATGAAGTATCGACGAGCTGACCATCAACTTTACCGGCAATAGCGGCTTTAGCTAAACCTGGCCCAATTGATTCGGCGAGACCATACACAGTCACTTGCTTATCAAATTCGCGCTTGCTGCCATCTGGTAATGTAATAGTTAACATTTTTTTGAAACAGAAACCCTTGTTCTGTTTTCCCCTTTTTTAAATCTATTCACGACTTACTTTTAACGTTTTTGGATTGGTAGGCACGACCAGATTCGAACTGGTGACCTCTACCATGTCAAGGTAGCGCTCTAACCAACTGAGCTACGCGCCTGTTACTTTCTCTTTCACTTTCACTTTTCGCCCTTCTAAAACCCTTTAAATACGCTGCTTGCAGGCTTTCAGAAAAGAGCGGCGATTATAGAGATACTAGGGCAAAATCACAAGGAAATTAAGGAGTTGGTGCAAGCTCTGAATAAAATAGGAAGTCTGAATATTGATTCACAAACTCTAACTATGATGCAGCAATTATCTAAGCAATAAATTTATCATTAATTTTGGAAATTTGATCGCGAACTTTTGCCGCTTCTTCAAATTCCAGATTTCGAGCATGTTCGTACATAAGTTCTTCCAGGCGTTTAATTTCTTTGGCCATCTGCACCGGAGTCATTGTTCCCACAGAAAGATCATAATCACTCTCGGCTTCAGCCACTTCACGCAAATTAGTATAACTACGCTTGCCTTTACCCAAGGTTTGCCCGGCACCTTCCATAATGTCAGCTATACTTTTTTTAATGCCCTCCGGGGTTATGCCGTGTTTTTCATTATATTCCTGCTGGATAAGACGCCGTTCCACTGTTGTATCTATTGCCCGCTGCATGGAGTCTGTAACTCGATCGGCATAAAGAATCACCCTGCCATTAATATTTCTGGCGGCGCGACCCATTGTTTGGATCAAAGATCGCTCAGAGCGCAAAAAACCTTCTTTGTCGGCATCCAGAATAGCCACTAAAGACACTTCGGGGATATCCAGCCCTTCCCGCAAAAGGTTAATACCAACCAAGACATCAAATTCACCCAAACGCAGATCACGTATGATTTCTACTCTCTCGACTGTATCTACATCAGAATGCAAATACCGAACACGCACTGCGTTATCGGCTAAATAATCGGTTAGATCCTCAGCCATACGCTTGGTTAAAGTCGTTACCAGCACTCTCTCATTTATGGCAACGCGTTTTTTGACTTCTGACAAGAGATCATCCACTTGATGAGTGGCGGGTCTTACTTCTGGCTTCGGATCCAATAAACCTGTAGGTCTTACAACTTGATGAACCCGCTGGCCTTCATGTTCCTCTTCATAAGTTGAGGGTGTTGCCGAGACAAATACAAGCTGTGGAACCAATTGTTCCCATTCGGCAAAACGCAAAGGCCTGTTATCCAATGCTGAGGGCAATCTGAATCCATACTGTACGAGGGTCTCTTTGCGAGAGCGATCCCCCTTATACATGGCGCCAATTTGAGGAACAGTGACATGGGATTCATCAACAACCACAAATGCATCGCTAGGCAAATAATCAAATAATGTCGGAGGCGGCTGCCCTTCTTCTCTACCGGAAAGGTAACGCGAGTAATTCTCAACGCCAGTGCAATAGCCCAGTTGTGCCATCATCTCAAGGTCAAATTGAGTGCGCTGCTTAAGCCGCTGAGCCTCAACCAGAAAATTATTTTCTTCCAGATACTTTAGTCGATGATCCAGTTCAACTTTGACCTTTTCAATAGTCTCCAGCATGCGCTCGCGATGCGTGACGTAATGTGATTTGGGAAAAACTGTAAGACGCGAGACTTTTTGTAAAACCTCACCGGTAAGCGGATCAAAATAAGCCAGACTCTCAATTTCATCATCAAAAAGTTCAATTCGAATCGCATGACTGTCAGATTCAGCCGGATAGATATCAATGACATCCCCCCGAACACGGTAAGAACTTCTATGTAAATCCATTTCATTGCGCGTGTACTGTAATTCGGAAAGACGCTTAAGCAAAACACGTTGATCCAGCTTCCCACCAACATTAAGATGCAGGACCATATCCAGATAAGTTGTCGGATCACCCAAACCATAAATCGATGAAACTGTTGCGACAACGATGACATCCCGTTTTTCCAATAAAGACTTGGTAGCAGATAGCCGCATCTGCTCAATGTGCTCATTTACAGATGAATCTTTTTCAATATAGGAATCAGAAGCCGGAACATAGGCCTCAGGTTGATAGTAATCGTAGTAAGATACGAAATATTCTACGGCATTTTTGGGAAAAAAATCTTTTAACTCTCCATATAGTTGGGCTGCTAAGGTCTTATTATGAGCCATTATTAAGGCAGGACGCTGAGTTTTATGGATGACATTGGCTATTGTGTAGGTTTTCCCAGAGCCAGTTACTCCCAGCAGGGTTTGTGCAGCCAGCCCATCTTCAAGACCTTCTACTAATTCCTTTATCGCTGTCGGCTGATCACCAGCAGGCGAGTAAGGGGCATGTAATTCAAAACGATCCAAGTTTATTGTCCCAGAACAAAATAGACCATTGTAAGCGCATTAAAAAACTAAATGAACTCTATTCAGAAATAAGCCAGAGGTCGTTTGCGATAAGATCCTGGCCAAAGCTATATTGGCTTCTGTCAATCTTCCAGAGTAAAAATCAGGCCAATACCAAGATGTGGTTGACCCTTTGAGTAAATCTAATTAACATACGCGCCGCTTAAGAGTTATAATCTTCAGCTCGACGTTAATATAGAAATTAATGCCCAATAGCTCAATGGTAGAGTAGGTGACTGTTAATCACTTGGTTCCTGGTTCGAGTCCAGGTTGGGCAGCCAATTCCTCCCCCCTTCCCACAAAATATAGTCTTAGCCAAACTCTCTTCACTGTTACCTCTCAGAGGATAAGAGCTTAGCTCACCGCTGCTAAAAAAACATAGGGAATATTAAAAATCAAATAAATTGATGTAAACGTGGGGTGCCGGATAAAGCTTGGCTAAAAAGCAACCAAAGCATTTTCTGTAGCCATTAAAGCCAGCTTTTGATTGGCTAGGACAGTCAGTTATCCGGCTTTTTCCAAGAGTACAAAACTAATCGTTGATGAGAATAATTTTATCGACATTATTGCGAACGGTAACTTCTCCGATCCCGCTGACCATAACCAGATCATCGATGGCTTTGAAATCCCCATTAGATTCTCGATAATCAACAATAGCTTCCGCTTTGCTTAAACCTACGCCATCCAAGACCATGGCAATAGTCTCCGCATCAGCCAGATTAATATTTACTTGCTCGCTTAGCTCGCTTTGCAAAGTATTTATGCTTTCACTTTGTGACGGACTTTGCGCCAGACTATTGTGGGAAGCTAACAACAACATAAAAAAGCAAGTGACTTTAAGAAATTTCAGCTTATTGATCATTTCTTTTTTTGCAACTTTTAAAACAGACATGCACCCTTTCGACTCAATCGACTTAATCGACTTAATCGACTTAATCGATTCTATCGATTCAATTGTCTTAATCATCTCAATCTTCTTTAGCCTGATTTTAGGCTTTAAAATAATAAATGAATGCAGCATTAGCGCTGCAATATAAGCCTAGCAGAGCTTATAAAATTTTCATTTTTTTATTTTAGAATCAAGATTCAATCTCTTGGATAATACTATCCAACTTTTCTGAAGGGTTGGCAGCTTGAGTAATTGGTCTACCCACCACTAAGAAATCACTACCCTGTTCTAGTGCTGATTGAGGCGTAACTACTCTTTTTTGATCATCGACACTGTCACCTTTTGGACGAATGCCTGGGGTAACCAACTTAAACTCTGCCGGACACTGCGGTCGTAAAAAATTTGTTTCCTGTGCAGAACACACTACACCATCTAAGCCTGAATTAACGGCCAAATCAGCCAATAATTGAACTTGTTGCGGCGGATTAGTGTTTAAGCCTATTTGAGATAAATCTTCAGAACTCATGCTTGTCAGTACTGTTACAGCAATTAACAGGGGTGCCTGCTTAAAGTTTAGCGCCTCACGCGAAGCATCCAGCATAGCCTGACCACCTGAAGCATGTACATTTACCATCCAGACACCAAGATCAGCTGCAGCCTTTAATGCCCCCGCAACAGTGTTAGGGATATCATGAAATTTTAAATCCAGAAATATTTCAAAGCCTTGTGCATTAATTTTTTTAATCAACTCTGGACCGCTTCGTGTAAATAATTCTTTACCTACTTTTACGCGGCATCGCGCTGGATCAACATTTTGTAAAAAATCCAAGCAGGCTTTTTCAGTTTGAAAATCCAAAGCAATTATTATTTGCTTGCTATACTTCATCTTTCTACCCTACCTACCCTACGATATTTATTTTAAATATATTGTCAAAAGTCTATTCATTCGTTCTGAATTGACAAACCTTCCTATTCAATAAATGGCTCTATGGGTGTAATAAAACCCCACTCACTACAGCCTGGACATTGCCAATGTAATTTTTTCAATTTAAATCCGCAGCTATCACACTGATATTTTGATTTATTTTTTAAATAATCTTCTAAAATCCCGTGGAACTTTTCGGCATTAGCATCACTATCTGTATTATCATTAAGCAAGATGGCCTGACCTAATAACTCGATTGATGGATTTTCTGCAATCCGCTCGAACAGAATTTTTCTGGCACTATCCCTACCTTCCGTGTGTTTAATATAGCCAATCAATTTTAATAACAACCCTGCAGAAAATGGCTCTTCAAGACTATGCTCAATAAACTTTTTTAATTTTTTTTGATTATCTAGTGCCTTATATGAAGCAATAATTAAATCAAAGGCTTCAGTTGTGAAACTAGGATCTTGAGCTGATATTTTCAGCAACACCTTAATAGACTGGTTATAATTGGCCTGTTCAAATTCAAGCTTACCTAAAATCAGACTGGTTCTTACATTGGAGCGATGCATATTTATTGCATTATTGAGATACTCTTTTGCCTGATTGTAATGCTGATGCTGCAATTCGATCTCGGCTAGTTCGCAGTAAAAATGAGAGGCCTTAACTTGAATGGCATGACGCTCATTTGGCATAGAAAGCTTGAGCAAATCATTAGCAACCTTGATAGCCTTGAGCCATTCTTTTTCAAGCTGATATACCGTAAGCCCCATATTTAAAGCCGCTATTTGAATTTCGGTATTAGCCACTTTTAATTCGTCAATCAATTTTTCTGCTCTATCCAGCAACCCAGCTGCAACATAACTTTTCCCCAAGCCAAGTTTAACCTGGTTTAATTCAGCATTATTTAATTGAGCGTTTGCTAACAGTTTTTGGTAAACCGCAATTGAGCCATCGACTTTCCCTCGACGCATCAATAAATTGCCTAAGGCGAGATGGCTTTCCAGAGTGTTAGAGTTTATTTCCAGCGTCGATATGAAGGCATCAATAGATTGATCGGGTTCGTCATTCAATAGGTAGTTCAAGCCAATAAAATAATCTTTATTATCTTTTTTATCTTGTAAGTATTTAGATCTTATTTGTGTCCTGTAGCCTGAATACCAAGCCAAGGCTACAGCAATCAGCATTAATAGAGCGAGAAATAAATTTCCTGATTCCATAAGCTGCCTATCAATCTTTCCCTTTATTCACAGCCTTATGCTTTGCTGATACCAAGCCAATATTATTACTTTCATTTTTTTTAAGCCGAGCTTCTAGCTGATTGATTTTAAATTGAGCTTTAATGCGGCGGAACAAGCCATAACCTAGCAACAAACCCAGAACGCCCCCCCAGGCAAAAGCCAACAACACCCAAACTGCCAGGCTTTGAGGGGAAAGCTCTACACCAATCCAGAGCGGGACCATGACACTATTGTTACTAGTGAATATAAACCCGGCCAGAACCACCAGTAAAAAGAACAAACCAGCTATAAAACGCGTTATCTTAGACATCTTGCTACTTTATCTAGAACTACAATAAAACTAAAGGCTTAAAAAAAACGGCGGTCCCTGCTTCAGGTCCCGCCGTTTTATTAACATCAAAAAAGAATAGAGATATTACGATCTTTCTCTAAGCAAACTGTCATTGACACGATCTCTTAATTCCTTACCAGCTTTGAAATGTGGAACATGCTTACCTTTTAAGTCCACTGCTTCTCCAGTTTTAGGATTTCTGCCTACTCGAGGGGCACGATAATGTAGTGAAAAACTACCAAAACCACGAATTTCTATGCGACCTCCCTCAGCCAGAGATTCCGACATATAAGAAATAATAGCTTTAACCGTTAACTCAATATCTTTTAATGACAATTGAGTTTGTTTTGCAGCTATTCTTTCTATCAATTCCGATTTAGTCATAACATTGCCACCCTAACAGTCTGCTTTACTTTGCTTCTTTTAGTAATCGACTAGAAATCGACGCTATTCTTTATCCATTTGCGCTTTAATCAAATCACCAACTGTGGCCGGAGCGGCAGCAGAAGTAGCTTGTTTTTTATGTTCTGCAACTGAATCTTTTTCTTCCCCAATTTCTTTCGCTTTTATAGAAACAGCTATCGTTCTATTTTTGCGATCTAAATTGACGATCATCGCTTCAATTTCATCACCTTCATTCAAGACAGTACGTGCATCTTCAACGCGGTCACGACTAATATCAGACGATTTTAAAATAGCTTCAACACCTTCAGCCAAAGTTACCACAGCTTCTTTTGTGTCAACTGAAGCGATCGTTCCGGTAACAACAGCACCTTTATCGTGTTTTTCAGTATAAGACGCAAACGGATCTCCTGATAACTGTTTAATACCTAAAGAAATACGCTCTCTTTCAGGGTCAATGGAAAGAATCACTGTATCGATCTTGTCACCTTTAGTGTACTGACGAACCGCCTGTTCACCAGCTTCTTCCCATGAAATATCAGAAAGATGTACCAACCCATCAATCTCACCATCAAGACCAATGAATATGCCGAAATCAGTGATCGATTTGATATTACCGGATATTCTGTCACCTTTTTTGAAGGTTTCTGCAAACGCATCCCAAGGATTTTTCTGGCACTGTTTAAGCCCTAATGAAATTCGACGACGTTCCTGATCAATATCCAGAATCATTACTTCAACTTCATCACCAAGATTAACTAATTTTGATGGATGAATGTTTTTATTGGTCCAGTCCATTTCAGAAACGTGCACCAGCCCTTCAACGCCTTCTTCAAGTTCAGCAAAGCAACCATAATCAGTCAGGTTGGTCACAACCGCTTTAACTTTGGTGTTTTCAGGATAACGATTTTTAATTTCTACCCAAGGATCTTCACCCAATTGTTTCAAGCCCAAGGAAACACGATTTCGTTCACGATCGAACTTCAATACTTTAACGTCAATTTCAGCACCAACTTCAACGATTTCACTCGGATGCTTGATGCGCTTCCAGGACATATCGGTTATGTGCAACAAGCCGTCAACGCCGCCCAAATCAACAAAGGCACCGTAATCAGTAAGATTCTTCACAACACCTTTAACCGACTGACCTTCTTGAAGATTTGAAAGTAATTCGTCACGTTCTTCGCTATTAACAGACTCAAGGACTGCACGACGAGAAACGACAACATTATTTCGTTTTTGATCCAGCTTGATTAACTTGAATTCAAGTTCCTTAAACATAAGATGATCGACATCACGAACGGGACGGACATCAACCAGTGAGCCTGGCAAGAAGGCTCGTATAGTATTTACATCAACAGTAAAACCGCCTTTAACCTTGCCATTAATGACACCAATAACAGGCTCATTCTTTTCAATAGCATTTTCAAGAACCATCCAGGTTTCAGCACGTTTAGCTTTTTCCCTGGAGAGTTTTGTTTCTCCAAATCCATCTTCTACAGAATCCAGGGCAACCTTAACTTCGTCACCAACCTGTAGAGTAAAATCACCTTGATCGGTTAGGAATTCTTGGCGTGGAATAACGCCTTCAGATTTCAGACCTGCATGAACTGTAACCCAGTCCGAATCGATATCTATGATAGTTCCAGTAACAATGGAACCGGATTTCATTTGAATATCTTTTAAACTTTCTTCAAATAACTCTGCGAAACTTTCGCTCATATACTTACCTATAAAGGAAAACTATGCCAAGGCCAGTTTTCATATCAATCCATATTCCAGTTAATATGGGCCAGTTTTTATTTAGTAGGTTTCAGCATTAACTGGCACTTAAAACCTACCGTCCATTTATCTAAGCAATTTAAATTCAAAGCTCTAAGTTAAGTGCTTGTTGAGTCGCAACTAGCACCTCGTTAAACACTTGATCTATATTTAAATCAGTCGTATCAATCACTAGAGCATCATCAGCAGGAGCCAATGGAGAAACTGCCCTTAATGAATCTCGCTCATCACGAGTTTCTATATCCTGCAAAAGGTCGCGCAGATTAACACTAAGTCCCTTATTTATCAACTGCTTATAACGCCTTTGCGCTCGCACTTCGAGTGAAGCGGTAAGGAAAAATTTTTGAACTGCATCAGGAAATACCACAGTACCCATATCGCGACCATCGGCAACCAGACCCGGCATCTGCCGAAAGGCTAACTGTCGTTCATAAAGCGCTTCACGAATTTCAGGAATCACAGCAACCTGGGAAGCCAGATCACCACTGGATTCTTGCCTGATGACCGTGGTGATGTCCTCACCATTTAACTCCAAGGAACCTTCATACAGCCTTGAGAAAAAGACCTCCATCTCTATAGTAAATCTCTTTAACTCATTGATATCTTTGAGTAATATTCCGTTTTCCTGCGCCCCGACGCCAACCAGACGATAAAGAGCACCACTATCAAGAAGATGCCAATGCAGGGACTCAGCGAGTAAATGAGAAATAGCCCCCTTGCCTGTGCCACTGGGTCCATCAATCGTAATAACAGGAGCTTCAGTAAGCACTGGAGCTTCCTCTGAGATTAAATCTGTCTTCAATCTACTATCCTTAAATCAATTCCACAGCTTTGAGCCAGTTCAGCGAAACCCGGGAAAGACGTCGCTACGTTGTTGCAGTCCAATATAGTAATATCGCGCTCTGCCACTAATGCCGCTATAGCAAAGGCCATAGCGATGCGGTGATCCCCTTTGCTGTCTATTACGCCACCGCCTATCGAAGATCCTGCAATAATTATCCCATCAGGCTTCACTTCATGTTTAACTCCAAGCGTAACTAAACCATCAGCCATCGCTTGAATTCGATCACTTTCCTTAACTCTTAACTCCTCCGCACCACTTAAGGTAGTGATACCTTGCGCACAGGCTGCTGCTATAAATAAAACGGGAAATTCATCAATTGCCAGAGGTACTTGATCGAGTGGAATATCAATACCATGTAAAGGCGCATAACAAACGCGAATATCAGCAACAGCTTCACCGCCCGCCTCATACTGTTTTAAATATTCAATGTTAGCACCCATAGCCCTTAAAATATTAATAACCCCGACCCTGGTAGGATTGATCCCTACATGTCTAAGCGTCAGATCAGACCCGGGGGCTATGCATGCACCCACTATAAAAAAGGCTGCTGAACTAATGTCAGCAGGAACATCAATATCACAGGCATTGAGTTTAGCGCCGCCTTTGATAGTGACTTTATTGCCTGCAAGATCAAGCGGATAACCAAAACCCTGCAACATCAATTCAGTGTGGTTACGGCAAACCGCAGGCTCACTGATTGTACTTTGCCCTTCAGTATAAAGCGCAGCCAATAGCAAACAAGATTTAACCTGGGCACTGGCAACCGGCATATCATAATTTATCGGGCTAAGCTGAGCAGGAGCAATTCTGATAGGCGCCACCCCACCTTCTTCAAGCTCTATATTGGCGCCCATTGAGATTAAGGGGTTGGTGACTCGTTTCATTGGTCTCGTTGAAAGCGATTCATCCCCAACAAGTATAGAAGAAAATTTCTGGGCTGCTAGCAAGCCACATAACAAACGCATAGCAGTACCTGAATTACCCATATCTAACGGTTCTTCTGGCTCTCGCAGCCCATGCATACCTACTCCACGAATATTTAGACTGCCATTATGGGGATCAGTAATCTCAACACCCATGGCTCTGAATGCCTTCAAAGTAGCCAAGCTATCTTCGCCTTCAAGAAAGCCTTCTATATGAGTAAGGCCTTCAGCAATCGACCCCATGATGATAGATCGATGAGAAATAGATTTATCACCAGGGACACGTATACTGCCCTGCAGTGTGCCCTTTGGAGACACCTGGTATGTTTGTTTAAGACTCATGATTAATTAAAAAGAAATTTTTCTCTGGATTGTTTAACTCGTGTTAATACTTTTTTGATTTCTTCACCATCGCCAGCTTCTATTGCCTGTTTAAATCCAGCCATATCAGATTCAAAGGTTTCAAGAATAGCGCAAATAGCATCAGTATTGCTCAAAAAAATATCTCTCCACATTTCTGGGTCACTTGCCGCAATGCGCGTGAAGTCTCTAAAACCGCCAGCTGCATAACGAAATATTTCATCGCTGCTCCCCTGCTGTGAAAGTGAGTCAACCAAGGCAAATGCCAGCAAATGCGGCAAATGGCTTGTGGCGGCCAAGATTACATCATGCTGTTGGATTGGCATTTCCAGAACCTCAGCATCGAGTTCACGCCATAAACTACTCACTAGTTCGAGGGCTGATTTACTGGTTTCAGCTAAAGGTGTCAGAATGACTTTTTTACGTTCAAACAAGTCAGGCCTTGCAGCTTTATAACCGCTTTTCTCTGAACCAGCGATGGGATGCCCGGGCACAAGATTTACTGGCAGTTCTCCAAAAGCACTGATTGCAGCATCTACAGTCGATTGCTTAACGCTTGAAACATCTGTAATGACACAGTCATCTTTAACGAGTTTCACCAAACCCTGCATAACGGGAGTAACACTCAAACCCGGCACCGCTATCAGTATTAAGTCTGCATCGGAGCAAAAAGGCTCAAGTTCAGTGCTGTAATCAGTAATAACCCCTTTGGCTTTGGCTTGCTGCAGGGCTTCTATATTCTTACCTACAGCCCATACCTGATCTGTTAGTCCTCTATCTGCTAGCGCTCTGGCAACAGAACCTCCAATGAGGCCGAGACCAATAATGACTATCTTTTTGTTCAATAAGGCTGGCTCGCTTAACGCTCTCTTCTGTTCACTGTGGATCAAACCCGAAACAGGGTATGAACCTAAAATTTTGACATTAATTTTTGGCTGCTTAAGTGCCGCTAAAGCAGAGGCAACATTGGAATCCAGTTGGTGACCATCCACATCAATATAAAAGCTGTAAGACCAGGCCTCTTTACCTGAAGGCCTGGATTCCAATTTACTCATATTCACGGAATATTGTTGTAAAGGCTGCAGGACTTTCAATAATGCGCCAGGCTCATTGTAGATAGTAACAATTAGGGAGGTCTTGTCATCAGAGCTGTTGGCACTGGGTTGGGCCTGATACTTTTTACTGATGACCAGGAAACGAGTTGTATTATCGGCTGCGTCTTCAATATCCTTTTCCAGAATCGAGAGCTGATATATTTTTGCAGCAGATTTGCTCGCTATAGCAGCAACACCGGAATCCTGGGAAGCCATAAGGGCAGCTTCGGCATTGCTACTTACCGGCACCCGGTCTATGTCAGGAAAATGCTGATCCAACCATTGCCGACATTGACCCAAAGACTGCTGGTGAGAAACGATTTTTTTCACGTTTTGTTTGCTTAGCTGAGCGTTACCGAGCAAAACATGCTTTATACGTAACGAAATCTCGCCACAAATGACCAGCGAGCTCTTATTGAAACAATCCAGTGTAGCCGTCACTGAACCTTCAGACGAATTTTCCACAGGAACTATCGCGTAATCACAGTCTCCAACTTCTACACTAGTGAAAACATCTTCAATAGTCGCCAGGGGAAGACCGGACTGTTCTGTGCCGAAATACCGAATTAGAGCGCTGTGTGAATATGTGCCTTCTGGACCCAAGTATGCAACTGGCAGGTCCGTGCTAATATCATTCATCGTCTACTGGAGGGCTATCTTCATCAGAAGCAGCGTCTTCTTTAGAGTCCATTTCTGCATTTTCTTCAGACTGTTTTTCTGCTATACCCTCAGCACCATCAACTGGTTCTTTTTTTGCCTCTCCAGACTCGCCATCAACTTCCTCATCATAGACCGGTTCTTCATCAGGCTCTTCAATACGCTCCAGACCAACCAGGCTTTCACCCTCTTTTAATTTAATGAGTCTAACGCCCTGTGTATTTCTGCCCTGAGAAGAAATTTCATCAGTTCGTGTTCTGACCAAGGTACCCTTATCACTGATCAACATGATTTCATCGCCCTCGAACACCTGCACGGCACCTACAATAGCACCATTTCGGTCGCCGGTTTTCATGCCGATAACGCCTTTACCTCCGCGCCCTTTACAAGGAAAGTCTTCCACCGAAGTTCTTTTGCCATATCCATTTTCACTCACCGCGAGTATCTGACCACTATCTTCAGGAATGATCATATCCACCATATGGTGACCTTCTTCAAGTCTAATGCCTCTGACACCGCGAGCTGTTCTGCCCATTGCACGCACAGCACTTTCATTAAAACGAGCAGCTCTGCCGGAACTGCTATACAACAGAACATCTTTCTCACCATTAGTAATAGCCGTTTTTACCAAAGTATCCCCTTCATCCAATTCAATCGCCCGTAAACCGACACTTCGCTGGCGAGCGAAATTAGTTAAGGCTACTTTTTTAACGGTTCCATTAGAGGTTGCCATAAACACGTACTCATTTTCGGGATATTCCCGAATTGGTAACATGCTGGTGATATTCTCACCTTCTTCCAAAGGCAGAATATTAACAATAGGTTTGCCTCGAGCTGTTCTTGAGGCGACTGGAATATGGAATACTTTTATCCAAAAAACTTTGCCGGTCGTCGTGAAACACAACAAAGTATCATGGCTGCTGGCAACTAATAAGTGCTCAACAAAATCTTCTTCCTTCACGGTAGCTGCGGCTTTACCACGCCCGCCACGACGTTGGGCTTGATAATCTGACAGCGGCTGACTTTTGGCATAACCCGTCTGGGAAATAGTCACCACTCTGTCTTCTTCAGTAATCAGGTCTTCAATGGTCAGGTCGTGCTGAGAATCCTGAATCTCAGTGCGTCTTTCATCACCATAATTTTCATTTATTTCTTCTAGCTCTTTACGAATCACCTCTATCAAGCGGCTGTTATTCGCCAGAATTTCCAAGTACTCCGTTATTTGTTTTAACAGCTCTTTATAGTCATTAATAAGCTTTTCTTGCTCAAGCCCTGTCAGTCTGTGTAATCGTAATTCCAGTATCGCCTGAGCCTGGTCGGGAGACAGGAAGTATTCATTTTCTTTTAAACCATATTGTTCCGGTAGATGATCAGGTCGGCAAACATCCGGGTCAGAACCCAACATCGCTAGTACACCTTCAGAACTCCAGCCTCGGGCCAGAAGTTTTTCTTTAGCTTCGGATGAACTTGGAGAAGTTTTAATCAGCTCAATCACAGCGTCAATATTAGCCAGCGCTACAGCTAGACCTTCCAGGATATGTCCCCTTTCTCTGGCTTTGCGCAACAAGTAGACAGTGCGGCGAGTGACAACTTCACGTCGGTGCTGAATAAAAGCATCAAGTATCTCTTTTAAGTTCAGAATTTTTGGCTGACCGTCAACCAATGCAACCATATTTATGCCAAACACCATTTGCATTTGGGTTTGAGAAAAAAGATTGTTTAATACCACATCGCCGACTTCACCCTTTCGTAATTCAATAACAATACGCAAGCCATCCTTATCTGATTCATCTCTAAGCTCACTAATGCCTTCAAGTTTCTTTTCTTTAACCAGTTCAGCGATACGCTCTATTAAACGCGCCTTATTTAATTGATAGGGAATCTCACTGACAATGATGGTTTGTCTGCCAGTTTTTTCGTTTTCTTCAATAACAGCCCGTGCGCGCATATAAATTTTGCCACGTCCTGTACGGTAGGCTTGAACAATTCCAGCGCGGCCATTGATGATGGCTGCAGTAGGAAAGTCCGGGCCTTGTATATGCTGCATTAACTCATCAATTTCAATATTTTCGTTATCCAGTAAAGCAAAAGTCGCATTGATGACTTCTTTGAGGTTATGCGGTGGAATATTAGTTGCCATACCAACGGCTATCCCTGAAGAACCATTAATAAGCAGATTAGGCACACGGGTAGGCAAAACATCAGGGATGAGTTCTGTACCGTCATAGTTTTCTGAAAAATCTACCGTCTCTTTATCTAAATCCGCCAATAAATCATGAGCGATTTTTTTCATGCGGATTTCGGTATAACGCATAGCCGCAGCAGAATCCCCATCGATAGAACCGAAATTGCCTTGCCCATCTACCAGGGGATAACGCAAAGAAAAATCCTGCGCCATACGAACGATGGTTTCGTATACAGCAGAGTCACCATGCGGGTGATATTTACCGATTACATCACCGACAACACGTGCAGATTTTTTATAGGGTTTGTTGTAATCGTTTGAAAGCACATTCATCGCGAACAGCACGCGTCTGTGCACAGGTTTGAGGCCATCCCTAACATCAGGAAGTGCCCTACCGACAATCACGCTCATGGCGTAATCCAGATAGGACTGGCGCATTTCATTTTCTATGGTAACTGACTGAATCTGACCGCCGTTCTCACCGTCATTTTGATCGATAATATCTGACATATAATACTTTTTGTCCCCTAATTTAACCTGCCAGCAATGTTCTTCTTGTAGACTTTTGGCCGATTAAAAAATGACTAATTTAATGGGCTAAATTCTAGCATATTCTAGGCCTCAACTGACAGTGTAAACTGCGCTAAAACATGACTATAAATTGGCGATAAAAAGGCCTAAAAATGGGCTTGAAGGAAGAATTATCAAAGTACCTACTTTGGCTAATTATCGGTATACTCCCGCCAACAGCAATTAATAATGTCTAATCAATCTTTTATGTCATCTAATCAAGACTCTGAAAGCCGTCAAGAAGTCGATTCAATCATTAAAACCAAATGGTTGATTCCCATGACAGATCAGGGCTTAGTTCTTGAAAATCACAGTCTGATTATTCAACATAATTTAATTAGAGAAATCCTGCCCAATGAAGAAGCTGAAAAATATTTTCGTAGTAGCAACATTTATCAACTAGATGAGCATGTTGTAATACCCGGTTTAATTAATTCTCATGGCCATGCTGCGATGAGTTTATTCAAAGGTTTCGCAGACGATTTAACTCTAAAGTCATGGTTGGAAGAGAAAATATGGCCTGCTGAAGGACTTTGGGTCAGCGAAGAATTTGTCAGTGATGGCACGGAACTGGCCATCGCCGAAATGCTTCTTGCAGGCACAACCAGCTTTACCGATATGTACTTCTTTCCTGATCATGTTGCCAAGACGGCGATTAAACACAATATTCGCGCACACCTTGCTGCTCCAGTGCTGGATTTCCCAACCATATGGGCACAAAACCCAGAAGAATATATTCATAAGGCAATGGAGCTGCACGACAACTACAAAAACAACGATCATATCTATGTGGGGTTTGGGCCTCATGCTCCTTACACTGTTTCGGATGAACCCCTGCAGAAAATTGCTACGCTGGCTAATGAACTGGACATAAATATTCATATGCATGTCCATGAAACATCCCAGGAAATTGAAGACGAAATTGCAAAAAGCGGCCAGAGACCCCTTAAACGTTTGCAAAACTTGGGTTTATTAATTCCAAATCTACAATGTGTCCATATGACACAACTTGATGATGAAGAAATACAGTTGCTCGCCGATAGTGGCGTTTCTGTCGTCCATTGCCCTGCTTCTAACTTGAAGCTGTCCAGTGGTTTTTGTCCTTCCTATAAACTAAGTTCAGCGGGGGTAAATGTTGCACTTGGTACTGATGGTTGCGCCAGTAATAACGAGCTCAATATGCTTAATGAAATGCGCCTTGCAGCCTTGATAGGTAAAGGCTACTCCGAAGATGCAAGTTGTTTATCTGCCTGGGATGTCCTGACTATGGCTACCGTAAATGGAGCAGAACAAATGGGTTTGTCAGATCATATTGGTACGCTAGAGTCTGGAAAATTTGCTGACATAACAGCGGTCAATCTAAACCATATCAACACCAGTCCCGTATATGATCCTGTGTCCACTTTGGTTTACAGTGCACAAGCCTCACAAGTGAGTCACGTTTGGGTGGCTGGACAGCTAAATGTTGAAGACGGAAAATTGATCAATACCAATTCAGAAATTCTGAAAGAAAAAGCGCATCATTGGGCTGCAAAAATTCAGGCAGCTTAAACTGCTTTAACCCATAAAGACTTAAAGGAACATTTCTTGACTAAAGCCACAAATGCCAATGTCGATCACAGCGAAATAGCCAAGTTTGAAGCTCTGGCCTCACGCTGGTGGGATCGAAATAACGAATTCAAACCCCTGCACGACATTAACCCTCTGCGATTGAGTTTTATTGATTCAAAAATTAACCTTGCGCAGCTTCAAGTCCTGGATATCGGTTGTGGTGGAGGCATTCTTACGGAAGCAATGGCTCACAGAGGCGCTCAAGTGACCGGGATCGATATGGGAGAAGCGCCTTTAGCTGTTGCTAGACTGCATTTGCTTGAAAGCCAACTTGAAATAGACTATCAGCAATCTTCAGCAGAAAAATTTGCCGAAGAATATTCAGGTAAATATGATGTGGTGACATGCCTGGAGATGCTGGAGCATGTACCTGATCCTGGATCCATCCTAAAAGCTTGCCATCGTCTACTTAAACCAGGTGGTCACTTGTTTGTATCGACGATCAACCGTAATCCAAAATCTTATCTTTTTGCCATTCTTGGTGCAGAATATATACTGCAGATGCTACCCAAAGGAACGCATGACTATCAAAAATTTATTCGCCCTTCAGAATTAGCAAAATACGCACGGGATGCTTCTCTGGAACTAGATACTCTAACGGGCATGACTTATAACCCGTTTACCAAAAAGTATCGCTTATCCGATAATGTCGATGTTAATTATTTAATGTATTTGAATAAAACTTAATAGAGTTAGAGTCTTTGTGAGTAAACATGTTCTTTTTGATCTCGATGGCACCCTGTTGGATACAGCCAAAGATTTCACTCAGGTACTTAATCAGCTTCTGCAACAATATGGCAGAGATAAAGTTGATCATTCCAAAGTAAAAGAGACCGTTTCTGATGGCGCCAGAGCTTTGATAAAGCTAGGTTTTGCCATTGATGAGACCCATGAAGATTTTGATAACTATTTACAGGAATTACTTGATTTATACGCCATAAAAATTCCTGAAACCGAAGCTGAATTATTTGATGGCATCCCAGAGCTCTTACAAAGAATTAATAGTGAAAACTTTCAATGGGGTGTTGTTACTAATAAGCCCTCACGTTTTACTACGCCTTTATTACAAAACTTTTCGGCAATGCAAAGCGCCGCTCTAATTGTTTGTGCCGATCATGTTAGCCAGGCCAAACCCTCTCCTGAAAGTTTATTATTGGCCTGCAAAAAACTGGAATGCGCTCCCGAAGAATGCATTTATGTTGGTGATCATAAGCGTGATATTGATGCAGGAAAAAATGCCGGGATCAAGACTATCGCGGTAAGTTGGGGATATTTCCCTAAGCATATCCAACTACAGGATTGGAAGCCGGATGTGATCGTTGATTCTCCAGAACAAATTGCCTCTTTATTATTTAACTAAAGCCTGACTTTAACTGAGAAAAGCATGTTTGATTACCAAGCTCCTTCAGATTTACTAAAAAATAAAATTATACTGGTCAGTGGTGCAGGTTCAGGAATTGGCAAAGCTGCCGCCCTTGCTTATGCTGAACACGGGGCCACCGTCATTCTAATGGGGCGCAATGTTGAGAGACTGGAACAGGTTTATGATGAAATTGAACGCGCAGGCCACCCTCAGGCGGCTATAACGCCTTTTGACTTGATTGAAGCCAATGAAGAAAAATACCAGGAGCTCGTCAACAGTATTCATTCGGAGTTTGGAAGACTGGATGGCTTACTTAATAACGCCTCTATACTGGGTTCATTAACACCCATTCAAACTTATAATCTGACAACCTGGAATCAGGTCATTCAAACCAATCTAAACGCCCAATTCGCTTTGACAAAATACTGCCTGCCTTTGCTGCAAGAAGCAGATACAGCCTCAATTGTATTTACCTCTTCTGGAGCTGGTCGAAAACCTTATGCTTACTGGGGTGCTTATTCCGTTTCTAAGGCCGCTACTGAAGCATTGGCTCAAGTGTTATTTTTAGAGTTGGAAAACACCTCAAGCATCAGAGTTAACACAATAAACCCTGGCGCTACAGCGACTAAAATGCGTAGCCAGGCTTTCCCAGGAGAAAACCCGGTAAACCTGCCAAAACCTGAAGATATTATGCCGCTTTATTTATACTTGATGGGCAAGGACAGCCAGTTCGAAAACGGCAAACAGCTTGATGCTCAATGATTTTAAAAATAAGTTTTAAGTATTATCAACTATTGTCGTTTCAACAAAAGGTTGATGCGTTTCCATGTTTTCCATAAAGGCCAATAGTTTCGGAAAGCTCTTTAGACTGAAATGATTTCTGAAGCGAACCCAGTCTAGAAAACAGACCAGCCTGAGCTCAACGTCTGACCAAGGCGCCCGAGAAGACAAATCCATCGCCTCAAACTCCTTCAAGCCAGTTTGTATTCGATTTTCCTGACGTTTTAAATAATTGACCTTGTCTGAAGTCAGTCCTTCTTTTTTAAGTAAAAATATATTTACCTGTGCATCCATTAGGGTTGTCACAGTACAGAAATTGTTTAATTCTGCAACAGTTGGCAAAAAAACCTGCCCTGACTTCTCACGAACATAGCGCAGTATTGAACTGGAATCTGTCAAGACACAAGTATTCCCATGCTCTTCGTATTCCAGAAATGGAATTCTTTGTGTAGGTGAGCGTTGACGACTAAGTTGATAATCCGTATCGATCAAAAATTCAAAATCCATACCGCTTTCTATCAATGCAATGCGACAATGTCGCACAAATGGAGAAGGTGAATTACCATATAATTTCATAATTGCCATCGTGAATTCCTCATTGAAATCTGAAGATTTTTATCTACGCGCTCTGGAAAACCTTTTACCAGGATGTTGCGAACTTTTTTGCTGTTGATATGTTTTGGATGGGCGGTAGTTTAATCCAGCCAGACTGTATAAGTCTTTCACTTCACTTGACGGCAATTCACGAAACTGTCCAACCTTGATAACACTGGGGATAAAAACATTACCGTATCTAACACGTTTTAAACGGCTAACTTTCAAACCCTGAGATTCCCACAAGCGTCTAACTTCACGATTTCGACCTTCCATAATAACCACGTGATACCAATGGTTAGCACCTTCTCCGGAAAAAAACTGAATATCACTAAATCTTGCCATGCCATCTTCCAGCAGCACGCCTTTGTGCATATTTTGAATTATTTCTGGTGTAACTTCTCCAATCACTCTAACAGCATATTCCCGCTCAATTTGCATAGAGGGGTGCATTAACTTATTGGCCAACTCACCATCAGTAGTAAACAACAATAGTCCGCTGGTATTTATATCCAAACGCCCTACAGCAACCCAACGTGCATGTTGTAACTTTGGCAAATTATCAAAAACTGAAGGGCGACCCTCTGGATCATTACGTGAACAAATCTCACCAACGGGCTTGTTATATAGCAATACTGTCTGAATGACAGATTTAGCGGTGTTTGCAGAAAGTTTTTTGCCATCAACAGTTATCTTGTCTTCACTGTTAACCCGATCACCAAGCGTTGCTATTTTACCGTTGACCTTAACTCTGCCTGCCTTAATCCAGTGCTCCATTTCTCGGCGAGAACCGAAGCCCGCTCTAGCAAGGACTTTTTGTAACTTTTCATCTGAGGCTATGCTCATATTGATTTCTCACGAAATTAATTATTGATTCACTGATCAGCCTAATGATTCTTCGTCTTCATCATTATGCTCTTCACTACCTGTTAATGTTTCTTCTACTGCTTCGTCTGTAGATGCCTCGGTAATTTCTGCATCATTTTGTTCAGAACCCTCAGGTTTTTCAAATAAACCATCCTGTTCTTTTTCTGGTTCTTCTTCTGGTTCTTTTTTAATACCTAGAATTTCATCGATTGAACGTGTCCCAATCGCTGCTGCAGCCAACTCTTCTTCATCAGCAACAATCACTTCATCATCCTCTTCGGCCATAACTGGAAATTCAAGAACATTGCCTTCTGGTTTATCCTCTTCAAGCGTCAGTTCTTCATTCAGCCCTTCCATATCCCGAATTTCAGTTAAGGCTGGCAATTCATCCAGATTCTGTAAATTAAAATAATCCAGAAATTCACGAGTAGACGCATACATGGCCGGACGCCCCGGCACATCTCGATGACCGACAACCCTAACCCAATCTCTTTCCAACAAGGTGCGAACAATACTGGAACTTACCGCCACACCACGAATTTTTTCTATGTCGCCGCGTGTAATTGGCTGTCGATAAGCAATAATTGCGAGGGTTTCCAACAAGGCCCTTGAATAACGTTGCGGCTTTTCTTCCCATAAACGACCAACCCAGTCACTCAATTCCTGTCGTACTTGCAAACGATAACCCGAAGCAACTTTCTTTAATTCAAAACCACGGCCTTCACAACTTTTTTCAATTTCTTCCATTGCCATTTTCAAGACACTACGCTCAGGTAATTCTTCCTTAGTGAAGATCTCTGCAATTTTATCAAGCGTCAAAGGCTTCCCCGCTGTGAGCAAGAGGCCTTCGATAATTTGTTTTATTTTTTCCAGATCATTCATGTGCTAATTGCCTTAATATGAATAGGAGCAAAGGGCTCACTTTGAACTAATTCCACAAGCGATTCCTTTATTAATTCCATCACTGCCAGAAAAGTCACTACAATTCCTAACTTACCCTCATCCTTCAAAACCAGTGACATCAAAGGTGTAAATTGCTTATCTGAAATACGCAATAATATTTGTGACATTTTTTCCCGAGTAGATAATGCCTGACGTTGTATATGGTGGCTTTCTTTTAAATCAGAACGCCGCAGCACATCGGCAAAGGCCATTAAAATTTCCTGCAAATCAACCTCAGGTAAAGGAATTTCTTTCTCTAAAACCGGCAACTCTGCCGAAGCAACATGGTAGTCGCGATAACGCCTGGGCAGTTCATCAATTTTTTCTGCGGCATCGCGGTAACGCTCATATTCTTGTAAACGACGGATGAGTTGCGCTCTAGGATCTTCTTCATCTTCACCTTCTTCTTCCATACGCGGCAGCAAAAACCTTGATTTAATTTCTGCCAGCATGGCTGCCATAACCAGATATTCAGCGGCCAGTTCAAATTGCGCAGCATCCATCAACTCAACATAAGCAATGTACTGCTCAGTGATTTCAGCAATATTGATATCCAAAATATCAATGTTCTGCCGTCTGATCAGATATAACAGTAAGTCCAGTGGGCCTTCAAAGGCTTCAAGGAATACTTCAAGAGCATCAGGTGGAATATATAAATCTTTTGGTAAATCAGTGAAGGCTTGACCGGCCACGAAAGCAAAGGGCATTTCGGCTTGTTCACCCATTTGTTGTCGGGCTTCATTCAGAAGACTGATACGATTATGCTGGCGATCCAATGATTTTTCGGTATCTTCACTCATGCATATTTACCGGTAATTTAATCCCATAGCCTGCCTTACATCATCCAAGGTTTCTTTGGCGACTTCCCGAGCTCTTTCTGTCCCTTCGGCTATAATTGCTCTTACTGAAGACGGATTCTCTTCGAATTGCCTGGCTTTCTCTTTTATTGGCAATAGTTCGGCTACGACGGCATCAATAACGGGCTTCTTGCACTCCAAACACCCTATGCCAGCACTACGACAACCTTGCTTCACCCAATTACAAGTAGACTCATCTGAGTAAACCTGATGGAACTGCCACACTGGACATTTATCGGGATCACCTGGATCCGTTAAACGCACTCTGGCAGGATCGGTAGGCATGGTTTTAAGTTTTTGCATAATCTCATCATCGTCTTCTCTTAGACTGATGATATTGTTATAAGACTTGGACATTTTTCTGCCATCAAGGCCCGGCATTTTGGCTGCTTGTGTTAACAAAGCCTGAGGCTCGGGTAAAATCATTTTGCCGGAACCTTCTATGTAACCGAACAAGCGTTCACGATCTCCAAGAGTTATATTTTGCTGTTCTTTTAATAAGGCCTGGGCTTTAAGCAAAGCTTCCTGATCTCCTTCTTCCTGGTAACTTTTACGTAAAGCACTGTATAGTTTAGCGCCTTTCTTTCCCATTTTTTTAACCGCGATTTCAGCCAACTCGGCAAAGTCCGGTTCGCGACCATAAAGATGATTAAAGCGTCGTGCCACTTCGCGGGTTAATTCTACATGAGCCACCTGATCGGCACCGACTGGCACCGAGCCGGAACGATAAATTAAAATGTCGGCACTTTGCAGTAAGGGGTATCCCAGAAATCCATAGGTATCGAGATCCTTCTCTCTTAAATTCTCTTGCATATCCTTATAACTTGGCACTCTTTCCAACCAACCCAGAGGCGTCATCATGGACAGGAGCAAATGCAGTTCTGCATGTTCAGGTACTTTTGACTGGATAAACAAGGTCGCAGCGCTTGGGCTAACACCTGCAGCAAGCCAGTCTATAACCATATCCCAGACGTGGGCTTCAATCGTTTGCGGACTATCATAATCTGTGGTCAAAGCATGCCAGTCAGCCACGAATAAAAAGCATTCATATTCATGCTGTAGCTTTATCCAGTTTTTGATAACGCCGTGATAATGGCCTAAATGGAGACGTCCTGTTGGACGCATTCCTGATAATACTCGCTGCTGCGAATCTACTGAGCTCAATCTTTTTCCCCAACTACCTATTGTTATTATTATAACTAGTTTTTACGTTCGCGTGGCAGCTTTATCATCAGATGAAATAGATATTATTAGCCAAATCACACAGGGTTTTATGAAGCCGCCAACATTAATTTTGAAAGGGGCTTGCATCAGCCTTACCGGCTCGCAATAAGCGGGGGCTTCCCTCCACTAAATCAACCACTGTCGTTGCTTCTAGACCGCAAAAACCAGAGTCGATAATTAAGTCAACGGCATGGCCTAAATCATCTTTAATATCGTTAATTTCATAAGGTGGATTATCTTCTCCGGGCATTATCAGGGTGCTGCTGAGAATGGGTTCATTTAATTCTCCCAATAGAGCCTCAACAACGGGATGATCTGGTATGCGAATACCAATCGTTTTGCGTTTTGGATGCATGAGCAGACGTGGAACTTCAGATGTTGCCCGTAAAATGAAAGTATAGGCCCCAGGAGTATAGGCTTTAAGTAGACGGTAAGCACTATTATCAACTCTCGCATATAGTGCAATTTCAGAAAGATCTCGACAAACCAGCGTAAAGTTGTGCCTAGAATCAAACTGACGAATCCTGGATATTTGCTGTAAACCAGCTTTATTTCCTATTCGACAACCCAATGCATAGGCTGAGTCTGTTGGATAAATCATGACCCCTGCAGCTTTAATTATTTCAACAGCTTGTTTTATCAGCCTTAATTGCGGATTTTCGGCATGTATATGTAACACTTGAGACATTGCTGTACTACTTCACTACTTTGAAAGTTGGCAAGATTATCATAGCTTGTAGTGGAGATAGCGACTTTTAGTGATATCCTCTAGAATGCAGCTATGAAACAATTAATTGACTATATTCCGCTGATCTTCTTTTTTATTGTCTACAAAATGGAAGAGCGTAGCGTACAACTTGGCTCCTTCACTTATAACCTGGGTGGAATTTTCAGCGCGACCGAGATACTGGTTGTTAGTTCTATTTTGGTTTACGGCTCGCTTTTTCTTGTGCATAAAAAACTGGAACGCACGCAACTTATCACTCTTGTTGCCGTTATCATCTTCTGCTCTTTCACGATCATTTTTCGCGAAGAAGCAATACTAAAATGGAAAGCCCCTGTTGTTAACTGGATTTTCGCGTCCATCTTTTTTGGCAGCCATTTTTTTACCAAGAAAAATGCCACTCAATTAATGCTGGAACATGCCGTAGAAATGCCTGAACACGCCTGGCGACGTTTAAATTTCGCCTGGGCATATTTCTTCTTATTCCTGGGCGCTATCAATCTCTTCGTAGCTTTTACGTTTCACGAGTACTGGGTTGATTTTAAAGTTTTTGGCAGTATGGGTTTGATTTTCCTCTTTATAATCGGACAAACCTTTTACTTGATGCCCTACCTGCAGGAAGATGAGGATGAGGAGGCCACCATAAAGGCCACTGAAAAACCTCCTGCCAGCCACTAACTCTAATCGGTCAATGCTTCTTTTAGATTTGGAAAGCGCTCATCCAAGATGACATTCCACTGATAAACCCTATCATCCCGGCTTTCCAAAAAAGCTCTGGCATTGCCCTCAATTGTTATTGAGTTGATTGTGTCACCTACTCTAATTTGCCTGATTAGTTCTCTACCGCTGTGAATTTTGCCAAATACCGTATGCAAGCCATTTAAATGCGGGGTAGCAACATGAGTGATGAAAAACTGACTCCCATTGGTATCAGGCCCTGCATTGGCCATAGACAAAATACCATCCTGGTTATGACGCATACGGATTTCATCTTCGAAGTTATAACCGGGACCGCCAGAACCATCACCAAAGGGATCTCCTCCTTGCGCCATAAAATCGTCAATTACACGGTGAAACGTTAAGCCATCGTAGTAGCCACGAGTAGCTAGATTGACAAAATTTGCCACCGTAATTGGTGCAACAGATTTATATAGCAGGAACTCAAGTGTTCCATGATCAGTTTCAATCACGGCATACAGTTCAGCAGGATCTTTTTTTTCCTGAGCCTGCGCCTGTAGTTGTAAATTAAGGGCAAAGATACCACTGATAATAATGCTGGCTAATATTTTGACTAATTTCATTGTTATGGTCCTGAATAATTTTCAATATAGTTTACAGGTAGTATAGAGTTTGCTCATTATAATGCTATTCAGCCCTTTGCGTTCAAGAACTTCACAATTGCCGTTACCATCGGTTTCATAAAAAAAGTACGCTCAGGCATTATTTCAACTGTAATGCCTTTATTATTTAGAACCTCTTTGACAACTGGCCCTACTGCAGCAACATGACAAAGGCCCAAACCTGCTTTTAATTCTGCTTCAAGCTGATTTTGCTTGACGACTTGAAATAAACGGTGTATCTGGGGTTGAGAAGTAAATGCAATTACATTAATTCGACCATTGGACATTGCGCTGATGAGCTCAATAACTTTTTCATCTTCCAGTTTATTGGCATACACATATGGTGCAACAGTACTCACTATAGCGCCTCGCTGCTCCAGATAAGAGATCAACTTTAGATTGGGTTCTTCACCATACAACTGCACAGCAACAGATTTACTCGAAATTGACAACTCATCGAGTCTGGCAATAACGCCATCAGTTGTTGGTGCCTTTGCATCAAACTGTCTCTCAAGTCCAATTTCTCGTAAAGCCTGATTAGGTTTAGGTCCTCGACATAAGACATCTACTTTATTTAAAGCATCTATGAAGGCATTTTTTAAAGCACTCTTCTCACACAGGCTAATCAAGCGCCTCAAGCCCTCTCCAGTTAACAAAATTAAAATATCTGGCGGTTTAGCGATGAAAGCCTCAATCCAGTCTAATACAGGCTTTGGATCAGGTGCATCATGGATGGCAACTAGAGGCACTGAAATCACATCAGCCTCGCGATTAATCAGCATCCTTGTTAACAACAATAGCTGTCTGTTTTCAGGCACCGCAACCACTTTTCCCTTAAGACTCTCACTAGGATCTAGCATTTAGCTCTCCAATATATGTGCACAATCACTTATCAAGGACCAAGCACATTATGCAGGCCTTAATGATCGCCATTCCTAGCATTATGTGAGCAAGGTAACACTTTTGCTTGAAATGTAATGAATTTATGATCATTTTGTGTACAACTTATTTAATATGTTACTTTTAGTACTGCTTTCATTAAACTTAATCTTATACTTCTTGCTATTAGAACTGATTTACTGGACTCAAACAACTTTAAGAAATATGCACTTTTAGCAACAATAAGTAACAAATTAGCATAAATTATGAATTATTTTAACAAAGCGTTACTTTTATTCCGAAAAATGTGTTACCATTGCGCTACGTTTTCAAAAGAGACGTCTTAATCATCCCATATTCTTATAAGGAGCACCGCGATGGACAAAGCAGTAATGAATACAGCAAATACAGTAAATACAGAGAGAACAGAAAGTCTAGAAGACACAGAAACAATAGTGGAATATATCAAATCAGCCTTAAGCACCCTGGCTATATTGATCATCCCAGTATTAACTTTGTGGGCATCATTCACTTGATAGCCTAACCCAGATTTAGATTCAGCTGAGATAGCTTATCCCCCTTTGCTTGACCAGCTGATATTTTAACTAAATTACTATTCGCGCAGCCTGCAGATTCATCCCTTCTTTTTTAGGCTGCGCTTTTTTTTGCCCGCGATTTAATGATCCGTAATTCTGCCAACAAAATTACAGGGTTTATGTAGACTGTTTAGCTGCTCAGCAATTATACCTTCCCAGGCCGTCTTACATGCCCCCGTCGAGCCTGGCATACAAAAGATTACGGTGTCATTACTGAGACCAGCAAAAGCTCTGGATTGAATTGTAGAAGAACCAATTTCCTGATAAGACAGGGCCCTGAACAATTCACCAAAGCCGTCAATACTGGAATCCAGTAGAGGCTTTATCGCCACAACAGTGTTGTCGCGTCGAGTAAATCCGGTTCCTCCAGTGACCAACACGGCTTGGATACTACTATCCGCAATTAAGTTTGCAAGCAGAGCACGCAAACGATAGACATCGTCTTTACAGATATGTTTTTCCACCAGACTGTGACCAGCTTTGACAAGTTCTTTTTGTAAATAGCCTCCGGAAGTATCATTTTCTTCAGTACGCGTATCCGACACTGTCACAACAGCGATGTTTAACGCGACAAAAGATGCCTGAGCTTTATTATTGGCCACTCACTAACCCCCTGTCATATTCATAAATCTAACTATTTGCGGCTGCTCTTCGTCATAAAAATAATGACGTAGCGGTTTGATGTCCATAGCTTCAACGATAGTCTGCTTTAACAATTCTGAATTGTCAGGCTGCTCCCTGAGTAATTGCCTAAGATCAGTTGAGTACTCATTACCCAAACACAATAATAAACGCCCCTCGACAGTCACCCTTACTCGGTTACAGCTTTCGCAGAAATTGTGACTAACCGGAGATATGAAACCAACTCGGCTTTGCTGCCCCTCAATTTCATAATAACGAGACGGGCCGGCTGTGTTCATATCTATTGGGCTTATAGCATAATGTTCTAGAATTTTTTCCTTAACATTCTCATTGGAAAACACCGTATCCACTCTTTCATGATCACTGATATCGCCCAATGGCATTTCTTCTATATACGCAATGTTTATCCCTAAACCTATGGCATATTCAAGCAGGTCAATAATTTCATGATCATTAACTCCACGTAAAATTACTGAATTCAGACGAATGCTGTCAAAACCTGTAGCCACTGCAGTTTCAATCCCTTTTAATACTTGCTCCAGCTTACCTGTGCGCGTCATAGCTTTAAACTTTTCAGCATTTAGACTATCAAGACTGATATTAATGCGATTAACACCCGCGTCTCTTAAAGGGCCTGCCATTTTTTCTAATTGCGAACCATTCGTTGTGAGTAGAAACTCATCCAAACCAGGTAAGCGTCCGATATTTTCGATTAAGGACATGACGTTCCTTCGCACTAATGGCTCTCCACCCGTTAAGCGAATTTTATTAACCCCTAATTCAGTAAACGCTGATGCGACTTTGTATATTTCTTCAAGGCTTAATATTTGCTTACGTGGCAAGAAGGTCATTTCTTCAGACATACAATAAACACAACGAAAATCACAACGATCTGTCAGCGACAGTCGTACATAATCAATATGACGCCCATGTTTATCAATCAAAGTTGTTGCAGATTCAGACATTCGTTTACGCTCTAGGTTTGCTGGATTAATTTTTAACAGCAAAGGGCAATAATACAGGAATTAAAAAACTGTCGCTAAATTTAACTGGCCAAAAAGCCATATAACTGGACACGGTGCCTCAAGCACACTTACCATTGAATTACTCATTATTAGAAAGCATCTGAAGCAAGCCAAGGCTAATGTTTATATCAGCAGATTTAACAGCATTCTTTTTAACACTACAACTCGCTTTCATTACCACTTTAATTTTATTAATTTTAGGTACGCCTTTGGCCTGGTACCTCGCTCGAAGTCGCTGGCGATATAAATTTTTCCTCGAAGCCCTTGTTGCACTGCCACTGGTACTGCCCCCGACCGTATTAGGATTTTATTTATTATTATTACTTGGCAATAATGGTCCGCTGGGGTACTTGATGGAATCCATCGGTGCTGAACCATTAGCCTTTAGCTTTACTGGGCTGGTAATTGGCTCTGTTTTTTATTCCATGCCTTTTGTTGTACAACCTTTGCAAGACGCTTTCAATAATATTGGTCAAAGACCCATGGAAGCTGCAGCCACGCTTGGTGCCTCGCCCTTTGATCGCTTTATAAGCGTTGCCTTGCCTTTGGCTCGACAAGGTGTGCTGACTGCAATCGTGCTTGGCTTTGCCCATACTTTGGGTGAGTTTGGGGTTGTATTGATGATTGGTGGAAATATTCCTGGCGAAACCAAGGTGCTTTCGATTGCAATCTATGAGCATGTCGAAGCTCTCGAATACGCAAATGCCCATTTATTAGCTGGCAGTCTTGTCATCTTATCCTTCCTTATGCTTGTAGCCGTTTATGCCATCAATGGCCGCTTTAAGGTTGTCCGATTATGAGGTTAAAAGCACAGTTTCAAATTGCACGTTCTGAATTGCTAAATTTCAATTTTAATATTTCAGCTGAAGGTATCACTGCAATATTCGGGGAATCAGGTTGCGGGAAAACATCATTACTAAGAGCCATCGCCGGGCTTGAATTGCATCCAAATTCGACACTGCAAGTCGGCGATGAAATCTGGCAGGATGAAAATATCTTTCTGGCGCCACACCAGCGTTCCCTTGGCTATGTTTTCCAGGAAGCCAGCTTGTTTGAACATCTTAGCGTTAAAGGAAATATTGAATATGGTTTTAAAAGAGCTCCTGCTGACCGCAGAAGTATTTCTGTTGGGCAAGTCATCGATCTATTAGGGCTGCAAAACTTACTGAATAAAAAACCCGCTTTTCTTTCAGGAGGGGAACGCCAACGCGTTGCAATTGCCAGAGCCTTAGCGGCTAACCCAAAGCTATTATTAATGGATGAGCCCTTATCCTCCCTTGATCAAGTCCGCAAGACTGAACTATTGCCTTACATTGAAATCGTCAATAAAGAGATGAAAATCCCTATTCTTTATGTCAGTCATTCCAATGAGGAAATAGGCAGATTAGCTGACCAGCTTATATTTATAGAAGATACTGTTATAAAAGCTTTCGGCCCTATCAGTGAACTACTCACTCGAACCGATTTATCATTGGCACATCGGCGACAGGCGGAATCATTAATTTTTGCAACAGCAGATAATTATGATGAAAAATTTCAGTTGAATTATTTATCTTCCGATGTTGGCACTTTTACAGTACCCGGAAAAAAATTAGCACCACAAAAAAAACTAAGACTTCGTTTGCTGGCTCAGGATATTAGCCTCACGCTTGAAGAACAAAGCAACACTAGCATCCTAAACATTTTCCCAGCAGTTATTGATGAGCTTTATGAAGAAAGCAAGGCCCAGCTTACTGTGCGATTAATCATCAAAGAGCTACCCGTATTAGCAAGGATTACGATGAAATCCGCAGAAAATTTAAAGATCAAAAGAGGAAAGGCAGTTTTTGCTCAAATTAAAAGTGTTGCAGTATTAGCTTAAGAGCTATCTGAACATCATAATCAAAATAACAATATTACTACCAATAATTTTCTGTGGTAATTTGACCTGGTTTTCTTCTCAGATTCTTTTCAAACCCTCTGCTCTTAAGAATTCCGACACAATCCTTAACCATATCCGGGTTTCCACACAACATAATTTGTGAATCTGAAGGGCTGAGAGTTAATCCAACTTTATCTTCAAGACCACCATCATCAAGGCTGGCAGGTATTCTACCTTTAATTGCGCCCGGGTAATCTTCCCGGCTCACGAAGGCCTGGAATCTAAAATTATCAGGATGCTCTTGTGCAAGCTTTTCTATTAAATCCTGATACGGCAAATCCTTGCTTGACCGAACACCTTCGACCAAAACAACATTTTCATATTTTCGCCAAACTTCTTCATCTCCCAGAATAGAAAAGTATGGAGCGATACCAGTGCCTGTACCAATCATCCATAAATCTTTAGCGCTTGGAATTTCATTCAGTATAAAAAAACCTTGAGCTTTATCTTTAAGAAATACTTTATCTCCTTTTTCAAGATTAACCAAAGCATTGGAAAGCACACCATCAGAGGCAACATAGAAGAAAAATTCCAAAGGGTTTTGACCGGGTGAACTTAAAACTGAGTAGGGTCTGGCTACTCTTTCATTATCAATGTCGAGTGCTAGGCTGACAAATTGTCCGGCAGAAAACAGTGGAATATCTGCCTCAATTTTCAGAGAAAACAAATTCTCATGCCAATGTATACTTTCTACTACCGTACCATCAATCCAGGCTGTCAAAATTTATCTTCCTTTTCTGGTTAATAACAAGTCCAGTTAATAATAAGCTTACCGAAGAAATTGCACGGTTCTGCGAGTTAAAGCGATATCTCTCAAAAATTGCTCTTCAGTCAAGGTATCAGATAGCGGGATTACATCTGCCAGTCTATCCATAGTTCTGAGCGCATAGTTATTATTAACCCATAAACCAAGTAGCTCTTCGCGAGCCTGAGCAATTTCATTTCTAAAATTGCTACGCATAAACCGTTCTTTCAGAGCATTTCCACCACCGTAACCAAAACCATCAAAACCGCCTATAAAGTCTCCAGCCCCTAGGGCCAGATTCATATCCCAACTAATAACAGTAAATCTTCCATCAATCAGATCATACCAAAGAAGAAAGTTATGCCCTGGACCAGACATATCATCAAAGTTTTGTAAAATATCCTGAGTAGCCACATAACGGGCAAAGCTATCTATATCTACCCATTGCGCTAATTCGTTTTCAAAGGTATCGGCATCAGCTTCTGACAACCACTTTAGCAAATTAATAATCGGTGTTAGATCATGGGTTCCTTTAGCATTAATCTGATCAAAATCTGACTCGTAATTCAAAGGGGCGTCTCCAAGATACCGAAAGCGGTTAGTGCTAGTGGATTTATAAAGCACCCCACTACCCAAGCCCAAAGCCGCAGCATAACGTTTATCAGGATTTTCTATAACCAGGCGTGTTACACTCGGGTAACCATTAACACTAAAATTGACCCAAGTATAATCCTGAGATATTTGCTCGGAATCTTCTATCAGTTGCAAGGCAAGCGCTTCATTAATATTTGTACCGCCAGTTTTTGCTGGTCTGATGGCTAACTCTTCCCTCCCCTGATAGGTAACATCGTCTTCGTATTCATCAAAACTTACGGCAAAAGGCAAAGTAGAAGGATTATCAAATGTCGCATTACTCATTCGACCTGGTCTTCCCCAACCTCGAGCGCTTCTACTCAGTTGTCTTAAGGTAGAATTTCCTTTCAATCTTATTCCAATATTTTCAATCAAAGTTCCATCAATTGTAATGTTTGCTGGCACCCAGGTTTTTAAACCCAGGCGCTGGTAATCATTCATCATGATTTGATAATCACCAGGACTAATCACCATCTCTATTTCATGAGGCACATTTAAATCAAATAAATCAACAGCCCCAATAACATTGAAACGGGATTTGTAGCTTTGTTCTTGGCTTTCTTGAGTGAAAACAATCGGATCAATACGAAAAGACCCTAGTATCAGGCCAGTGATCACTAATATAAAAATGGAACTAAAAATTAAACGACTGTTGTGCCTGATACGCACAGGAATTGTCCGTTGCCACCAGGAGCGGTCATAAGAGACAGGATCACTTTTTCGATTCATAATCGAGAGTCATAGTGCTTAAGTGATAAAAGTATATTGTTCATAAACCCTGCTTCTATCTTAGCATAGAATTTTTTTTGACTTGAAGTGTAATAGCTTACCGGCAACACCCAGACTAGCTTGCTAAAACACAGAGCTTCACAATCATAGGCCTTGAGCCATCAGAGATCCGTTTGATCATAACCACTTAGTATCGTAACGCGTTGCCCCGTATTTACTTCAGTGATCTGATTGACTAAATCTCTGGGTTCAACTTTACGATTGAGCTCTACTGTATAGAATAATTCCATCAAAGCGCCATTTCGAATTGTTTCGGTACTCACTAACTCAAAACTTTTTGTCAGTTTTATTAGGACATCTTCGACCAATTTATCAAAATCACCTTGCGGTGGAATTTGAACTTTAACTACCTGGCGATGAATATTACTGGCGAATGCATTTAACTTTGTCATCAATAGTATGACGACTGAAATCGCAACTGTTGCTGCAATGGCCAATACATAAAACTGAGTTCCAGT
Organism: Pseudohongiellaceae bacterium; assembly: GCA_965661005.1. GTDB lineage: Bacteria > Pseudomonadota > Gammaproteobacteria > Pseudomonadales > Pseudohongiellaceae > UBA5109. The sequence goes on along the minus strand of CBFICB010000004.1, from coordinate 109,943 downwards.
AGCCATACCGATGGCCATAACCAAAAAGATGAAGCCTACATCACGCGTCTCTTTTAAGGCATTCCTGAATCGCACGACTGAGAAAGCGCCCACCAAAGCGAAGGCTCGGGCAATATTAGACCCGACAATCAACATAAGTACGGAAAGCACCATGCAAACTACAACCAAGGTTTGCACATAAGACTGGCTATATGAAATATTTCTGTGAGTTGCTCTGTAAACCAATCCTACAATTGTAGATAAAACAAAGGATAAAGAAAGCGCTAAAATAATATCCAGAGTATTGAAGGTACCTGACAAATCAACAACATCAAAATTCATTTACTCTCACTCCCAGCGCTAATTAATTTCATATAATTCTTATGATCCAGGCAAGTTCCTTGCGTGCAAGTTAGCTCTCACCCCTACCAAATTTGCTTCAATTGCTTTGCAATATTTTGATACACGAATAACATCCAAACTCATTTTTGCAGCCAGATCTGTAAACCATGTGGGTATCCGTTCATTGGCTTTGACTTCGACTATAGATAAATATGAGGGAATAATAAATTTATTTTCTGATCTTACACCTAAATTAAAATCTTTTTCTCGCCCCTGTACACGGTGATCCATAGTAATTCTCAGACCAAGATCCGCATCCACGCCCACATAGGCTTCACGGTGATAGGTCGTAATTACCATGGGTCGTAAGTCAGCTATTTCACCGAGTGCGAGCACTTCATCAACAAAGGCTTGCCGAACTCCCGGGTATTCCGGATCAATTTTTTCATCACATAAAATTTTTGCCATGGCATACGGCAATGGGACTCTACGTTTTTGCGTTACTCGATTGACTCGCTGTTTAATTTCAACAAAGACCATGCTGTCGTCCTTAATACTATCAGGTTCACCATATGCACGAATGCGTAACTTGCGTCGAAACCTTAATCCTTCAATCTTTTCCCAGTAGAACCTTAAATCTTCAGTATCGTAATAAAGACTGGTAATGCGTTTCGAACTCTCTTTTGCATGGGCGTCAGTATCCATGCGCTGTTGCACATTTTCCTTGAATTCGGCTATTTGATTCTCAGGCAGGAAATACTTTATTTCGTAACGGTTAAAACGATGTAAGGCACTGGCAGTAGCTGTCGCAGTAGATTCAATTTCCTTACCATGCATCTTGCTGCTTACCCCTTTAAGCCTTGGTTGTTTCTTATATCGCTATTCGTTATTTTCATGATTTTAAAATCGTAATCCACTTTAGCGATCTCGCCTTATAATGTCTAGATAAAGAAAATACTGCATTTAAAACAGTAATTAGAATTAAAAAATTCTCCCATCTTGTACGCGCTGCTTTTTATCTGATATAACTAGCTCATGTCTTCATGGCTTAGCAATAACAAATCCTCCCTCTTTCTGGCTTTAGTGCTTAGTCTGTCCAGCTCTTTTATCTTTGCACAACGCGAATTCCGAGTATTACAAAGCCTGGAGGGTGATGCCTATGCTGCTTTACCGGATGATTACATGGTGCCTGGAGAATTTGTGGTCGGTCGCTTGATGTATCCTTCCTATGGAGGCATGTTTGGTGGTGGAGGCAACTGGCAGATGGGAGGAACTAACTGGGCAGTCGACTATCCACTTGGTGATAGAACCTATGCCCGCTTATTAAGACGTCTAACGACTGTTGATGTGCGTTCTGTCGAACAGCCAGTTAATCTGGATGATGGCGATGATATTTTCAACTGGCCGTTTCTGATTGTAGGCATGCCCGGAAGCTGGGATTTAACTGACAGCCAGGCTGCCAAACTCCGAGAATATTTACTCAGGGGAGGCTTTTTATTAGCCGATAGTTTTTTTGGCACCAGCGAATGGTCAGGATTTATAACAAGCCTTCGGCGAGTTTTTCCAGGCAGGGCTGTAATTGACTTGGCGGATGAGCACCCTGTTTTTGATATTATTTATGATTTAAGTGACCGTCAACAAATTGCTAATATGCGTTCACTTTCTGGTCGCGGTGTACCCTACCGTGCAGATGGTCACGACCCTCAATGGAAAGCTGTTTTGGATGATAATGGTCGTGTAATGGTCGCCATATCATTTAATAATGATATGGGAGATTCCTGGCAGCATCAGGATAATCCACGTTACCCTCAACGGGATGCAGCGCTAGGAATACAAATGGGTGTGAATTATGCAGTTTACTCTTTGACCCACTAGCGACTCTGCAGATACATTTATTTTTCGAAGTAAGACTGCATTTGCATAGATTTTTGCCAAAACCAAATTAGACCAATCAGACATAACAGGGCGGCGGTGATATTCGTCCAGAACAGCCCAAAATAATCAGCAAAAAAACCAATTACCAAGACTCCTATTGCGGCAGCACCCCGCGTTAATGCTGCCCACAAACTTAAAACACGTCCACGTATTTCGTCATCAATACTGTTCTGCACCATGGTTTGGCTGGAGACAGAACTTAAAGTAATAGTCCAGCCAATCACAAATATAGAGAACAAACCTGTATAGACATTCGTCGTCCAGGCAAAAACAGCCAAGGCGAGAATTGAAATCAGACTGTTTCTCAGCATGCTATTAACCAGGCCTTTGGCCTTGCCGCGCAGGGTGATATACATACCGCCAATCACAGCGCCCATACCTAATACTGCGGTGTAAAGAGCCAATTGCTCTGCTCCACCCTTATACACAGCACCCACAAACGCAGCCAACATCAAAGTCGCTGGTCGAATTCCACAGGCAAGGATGGTCTGCAAAACAAATATATGTCCTAGCGCAGGAATATTTTTTACATAATTAATCCCTTCAACCAAACCTTTTGTAAAACTATCTTCAGAATTATGAGCTTTCATTGCAGGCAGTTTGATATAGCACCATGCCAGTAAAATAGGGATGTAGGAGATAGTATTACAAATAACTGCAACCGAAGTGCCAAATAGAGCAATAATAATCCCTGCCAAAGCAGGTCCAAGCAACCTGGCTACATTAAAGACAACAGCTGTGAAAGATGAGGCCGAAACGATATCTTTTTTATCAACTAAATTTGGAATGATAGCCATGCGTATTGGCTGGTGAGTTGCTTGTAAAATTCCATCAAGTAGTGCAAATGTAAACAGTACCTGAATAGAAATCAGGTCAAAAATGATAAGAAGAAACAATACAAATGAAACTAGCATCATGGTTGATTGGTTTATAATTGTCAGAAGCTTACGATTTACCCGATCTGTCCAAACACCCATAATGGGGCTAATCACTAATAAAGGCCCGAGCTCTGCAAAAGCAACAGCGCCAACCCAAAATTCTGATTCAGTAATCTCCCAGGTTAACCAGCTGATGGCCACCCTTTGCATCCAAAAACCAATAAGAGAAATGCTATTGCCACTGACATAAATAGCAAAATTTCTATTAGAAAAAAGTGAGCGTAATGCAGAAAGGTCTGCCAAAAGAAATCTCTCTTTATGAAGTTGTTACGGAAGTCTATCTTTTATGGACAGTACAATGGTTTCTTCTTGTTCGGCTATTACAAATGTCTCAGATAAGGCCTGAAAATCACCCGATTGTGCAACAGCCTGACGGGCAATACTGGCTCCAACATAAGCAGTAGTGACAGAAGACAAATTAAATTGAGGCAGCATAGCCATGCCATCATTCAAGGTGACCGTAACTGGCAGATCTTCAGGGTTCAACTCCAATGCGGCTAGAGGTGGCGTGCCTTCACTACGAGCAAAAATATAAACTTTCATCCCTGCTTCTATTTGATCTTGAATACTCTCATCGATATTCACTCTTACCGAAAGTTCAACTCCATCATTAGCATCAACAATTTCTTCATCATTCTCTTCGACAAGATAGGATTCGATTGTCTCAATCCGTTGGTTTAATTGGGCAATTTGCTCACTGCCTACAGGTAGTTGTGACACCTGTCTTCGCCAGTAATTTGCAGCGCCGGCAAGATCTTCAGCTAATAAAGCTTCAACTGCTAGAATACTCATAATGGCCTGCTCATTGGAATTGAGCAAAAGGGCTTCATCAATCGTTTCTTGTACAGCCGGAGTAAGAGTTGAGTCAGCCAATAAATACTGGGATTGCGCTAGCTGACCAAGCACCGCCGCTTTATCCTGGTCAGCCTCCATTCCTGCGGCAAGAGTCGAGAAAACTCGAACAGCATTCGCAAATTCCTCAAGAGAAATATAAAGGGTTCCTAGCGTATAACCTGCCTGAACATCATCATCACGACGCTGAAATTGTTGATCCAGAACATCAGCAATTTCAGTTAATACCAATAATTGCTCATCGACAGATTCGCTTACATTCAGTTTATCAATGAGTTCAGGCAAAACCAGTTCAGGGCCAGAACCAATACTACGATAGAACAAAAAACTGACTATCGGAATAAAAAACACCAACGCCAAAGGCAGCAGCTTGGTATAAGCAGAAGCAGATATTTTTTTGCTGGCCTTTCCGCTTTCCATGTCATTCAGAAAGTTTCTTTCAAGCTCCAGTTTTAACTTTTCAAATTCATCCTGCTCAATTAATTTATCGGCTAGATTATCTTCCAGTTCACTAATATTTTGCTGAAACAGACTTATATTTTGTTGTTCTCTGTCTTCACTTTGCAGCTTTGCACCATGATTACGAAAACGTAAAACCGGCACTAATACAAACAATACTGCAACCAGCATTAGCAATAATATATAGGGGATGAGAGTTGTCATTCTTTAAATCTTATTGAATCCTGGAGTTTTAAGTTTTAGTTTATTTTTTACTAGCCAAAATATCATTTAACTTTTGTTTTTCACTATCACTCAGCTCGCTTGGCTTTAAGCGTTGACTGGCTCTACCAATACGCCAAACAATTAGCAAACCGGCTATCAGCAAAAATAACGGACCAAACCAAAGTAAAAAAGTGCCGGAATTTAATGGAGGTCGGTAATTAATAAAATCACCATAGCGTTGGGTCATAAATTCAACGATCTGGTCATTCGATCTTCCGTCTAAAATTTGCTCATATATCTCTGCACGCAAATCTGCCGCTATCGGAGCATCAGAACCTGACAAATTTGAATTCAAACACATGGGGCAACGTAACTGATCGCTTAATTGATTGAAGCGCTCTTGCTGGCTGTTATCATCAAATTGATAGACTTCTATTGCCGCTTTAGCCGATAAAATACAGACAAAAAATAATGGAAAGATGAAGAGTAACTTGCGCATAATCACTTGATGCGAGAAATAACAGGGACAAATGTTTCTTCCCATATTTGATGATCAATCACACCGACATGACGATAACGAATCATACCAAAGCTATCGACAATAAATGTTTCTGGCGCCCCGGCAACCCCGAAATCAATTCCAAGACTGCCATTGAGATCAACAATTATTTTTTCGAAAGGCGAACCTTTCTCATCTAAAAACAGGCGTGCTTCATCAAGGTCATCCTTGTAATTCACACCAATGAAACTGAGATCTTGTTCACGCTCACTAATTTCGACCAGATAAGGATGTTCAATATGGCATGGCGGGCACCAGGTAGCCCAAAAATTAATAATACTAATCCCACCTAAAAGATCTTCCGAAGCAATATTATCAATGCTTGCAGATGTGTCCATTTCCAGGCCTGGCAAGGAGAACTCGGGCAAGGGGCGATTAACCAATGCTGAAGGCACCATGTTTGGATTTCGCCCTAAGCCAAAAAGCAAAAGGCCGAGCATGGCAAAAAAGAAAAGCCCCGGAATGATTAGTAAGGCACGCTTATTCATCCAGCCCCCGCTGAGAGTTCAGATTCAGTAATAGTGTTGTTTGAAGTTCTTCGGCTTTGCGTTTGTTGAACTGTTTTTTTGCTTCGATAACGCTTGTCTGTAATCGCCAAAATGCCACCAAAAGCCATAAAAATGGCACCTAACCAGATCCAAAGTACAAAGGGTTTATAGTGGATGCGTACAACCCAGCTGCCATCCCCTCTTTCATCTCCCAAAGCGGTAAACAGGTCTCTAAATAATCCGACGTCTATCCCTGCCTCGGTCTGTGTTGTACGAGAGGCATAATAGAGACGCTTCTCTGGTTGCAGAGTTATATATTCATCGCCATTTCTCAACACTCTGATAACGGCGCGATCAGCCTGATAATTTGCGCCCCCCTCCAGAGTGACACCCTCAAAAATAAATTCATACTTACCAATTGTTTCTGAATCTCCCGGGGCTAAACGGACATCTCTTTCTACGCTGTAATGGCTGGTCAGACATACCCCTAAAATAGTGACTGCCATGCCAAAATGAGCAAACTGCATACCATAGTAGCTTAGGCTTAAAGCTTTCAAGCCTTTGATAAAACTTTCCTTATTGGAGGTTTTATTAAAAATATCTTTTAAGATTGAGAACACAATCCACAAGGCTAAGCAGACAGCAACGATAGCTGATATATTAAATTCCGATGTCACAACAACCGGAATAACAATACCTAGAGCGAGACTTGCTATCAGTATTTTAGAAAGTTGTTGTTTTAAATAAGTGACGGATGTTTTTTTCCAACGTGAAAAAGTCCCTATGCCCAAAGCAAATGCCAAAAGCGCCATTAAAGGAACAAACACCGTATTAAAATAAGGAGGTCCAATTGAAACCCGATTTGCCTCACCATAAATTGCTTCATGAATTAATGGGTATAAGGTTCCCAGTAATACAGCAGCAGTCGATACAACCAAAATAATATTATTGATTAACAAGAGCACTTCTCGTGAGGTAAGCGTGTAAGAGGCTGAGCCCTTAACCACTGGCGCTCGAATAGCATAAAGTAAAAGAGAAGACCCTATAACGATTAGCATTATGGTTAGCAGAACCATTCCTCGCTCTGGATCGACGGCAAAGGAGTGAACCGAAGTTAGAACCCCAGATCGAACAATAAAAGCACCCAGCAAACTCAATGAAAAAGCAGCAATAGCCAGCAAGACTGTCCAACTTTTGAATACACCACGCTTTTCTGTAACCGCTAAGGAATGAATCAACGCTGTGCCTACTAGCCAGGGCATGAAAGAAACATTCTCAACGGGATCCCAGAACCACCAACCGCCCCAACCGAGTTCGTAATAAGCCCACCAGCTTCCCAGTGCAATCCCAATACTCAAAAATGCCCAGGCAGCATTGGTCCACGGACGTGTCCAGCGAGCCCAGGCCGCATCAAGCCTGCCACTTAACAAGGCAGCTATGGCAAAAGCAAAGGCGACTGAAAACCCGACATATCCCATATATAAAAACGGTGGGTGAACAATGAGCCCAAAATCCTGAAGCAATGGATTAAGATCAGCGCCATCAAGCGGCGTGTTTAATAAAGTACGATCGAAAGGGTTTGAAGTCAGCAACATAAATAACAAAAAGCCTACGAGGATAATACCCATCACCGATAGAACCCGGGCCAATATATCCTGTGGCAAATTTTTGCTGAACAGGCTCACTGCATAAGACCAAGAGGCAAGTATCAGCACCCACAGCAATAGCGACCCTTCATGACCGCCCCAAACCGCCGCAAATTTATAGCGATCTGGTAGCAGGCTATTTGAATTTCTGGCGACATAATTGACTGAAAAGTCATCCTGCAGGAAGGCATAAGCCAAGCAGGCAAAACTTAAAACCATAAACACCCAGATACCAGAGCTTAAAGGTCTGCATAATGACATCCAAAGCTGGTTGTTGGTGACTGCTCCCGCCATGGGAATAACCACCATCAGCGAGGCCAGGCAAAAAGCTAAGATCAGCGAAAAATTACCGAGTTCAGGGATCACATGTCGCTCCTGATGCTTCCATGGCTGCTACCGATTCCGCAGACATATAGTTCTCATCATGTTTGGCCAGAATTTGAGACGCCTGAAATACACCGTTACTATCAATATAACCATCGGCAACAACCCCCTGACCTTCTCTAAATAAATCCGGCAACACGCCAGTAAAGGTAACCGGAATATCCTGAGCACAATCAGTCGCTAAAAACTCAACCAGAGTACCTTCAAGTTCTCCAGTTCGTAGACTACCGGTTTTTACCATACCGCCAATGCGAAAATTCTGACCACTTGGGACTGCACCCTGAGCTACCTCAGTCGGGGTATAAAAAACATTGATGCCTTCATTAAGGGCAAATAACACTAAACCTATAGCAATAGCCGAGCCTGCTACGATAAAACCGACAATTGCCATACGTTGTTTACGTGGCGCTGCCATCTGTATTCTCCTTACGTTTTTGTTGCGCTTGCGCTCTTTCTTGCTGTACCTGCTCACGCCTTAATTGCTGCTTAAGGTACTTTTTTCTGGATAGGACAGGCTGTAAAACATTAAAAACTAGCACCAATACGAAAAATGCATATGCCGACCAAACATAAGATGCATAACCACCCATCGCTATAAAGTCACTAAAACTATCAAAGCTTCCCATCAGGCTTTGCCCTTTTCAATACTAAGGCTAGCACTGAGAACTTCACCAACCCATTCAGCTCTGCGTTCACGGATCAAAATTTCATTACGTGTTCGTAAAATAATCGCTATTAAGTAAAAGCCGAATAAACCAAAACCTACGAAAATAGCCGGCAACCAGATCTCAGGAGGATTTGCTGCGGTATTACTTAAGGACAAAGAACTGGCTCCCTGATGCAGGGTATTCCACCATTCAACTGAATATTTAATGATGGGCACATTCACAACACCGACTAAACTCAATACTGCGCAAGCCTTACCCCCTGAGCTTTCTGAATCATAGGCAGATCGCAAAGCCATCACGCCAATAAACAAAAACAGCATAATTAAGGTCGAGGTCAATCTGGCATCCCAAATCCACCAGGTGCCCCAGGTTGGAATACCCCAGACTGAGCCGGTAAATAAAGCCAAAGCAGTAAATGTCATACCCACCGGAGCACAGGCTTTGGCTACCATGTCCGCCATTTTAATACGCCATATTAAAAAAGCTGCTGCCATGAGTGCCATCATGTAATAGCAACCCATGGCGATGGATGCTGCTGGAACATGGATATAAGCAATTCTGTAATTCTCACCCATCTGATAGTCTGGAGGTGTAAAGGCCAAACCCCAGACCAAGCCTACTCCAAGCAAGAAGGTAGTGAGAGCTACCAACCAAGGCATTACTTGTCCACTAATTGTATAAAACCACTTAGGAGAACTTAATTTATAAAGCCATTGCCACATTAACAAAACCTATTGATTACCTGTTCATACACTAACTTACGCTGATTCTTAATGCCGCGATTATCGCCAGTGGAGCCAGACTGATAGCCAATACCAGCATCGCCCCTAATAAGGCTAATAAACCAGCCGTACCTAAACTATTTAAAGCTGAATCAACTACGCCAGTGCCAAAAACCAGCACAGGCACATAAAGCGGCAATATTAGCACAGCCAACAACAAACCACTCCTTGAAAGGCCTACCGTTAATGCCATACCTACAGCTCCAAGCAAGGTTAAAATTGGGGTTCCAATCAACAAACTGGCTATCAATGGAAACAAGCCCTCTTCAGATAGGGCCAGCATGCTCGCAAACAATGGGGCCAATATAACCAGTGGCAAGCCTGAAACCAGCCAATGACTGAATACCTTGGCCAATATAATGAAATATAAGGGCTGGGGGCTTAATAACAACTGCTCCAGCGAGCCGTCTTCATAATCTGAACGAAACAGGCTATCCATTGAAAGCATTACCGCCAATAAGGCAGTGACCCAGATTACTCCGCTGGCTATTTCCATTAAAAATGCTTGATCAGCGCCCACTCCCAGAGGGAATAAACTGACTGCAATAACAAAGAACATTAATGGATTAATGATGTCACCCGGACTGCGAAAGGCAATTAGTAATTCCCGCCTTAAGGTGGCTTTAATGATATTCATACGCCTACTGATCCTGCCATAGCATCCAGGTCAATAACCCGTATTGGATAATCCATTTGTAAACTATGGTGCGTTGTCAGAATGATGGAACCTCCAGCTTGAGCGTGTGCACTTAGCAAGGTCTCTAACTCCTGCACCCCTTGTTTATCCAGGGCAGTAAAGGGTTCATCAATTATCCATAGCTTGGCCTGGCTCAGCAGCATCCTGGCCAAACTCACTCTGCGTTGCTGGCCTGCAGACATCAAGTAACAAGGCATGTCTTCATAACCATAGAGATTAAAACTATGCAGAACCGTTTTAATTTGATCTGTATTCTCTAGACCTCGCGATGCGCAAAACCAGCTAAGGTTTTCTCTGGGGCTAAGGGTTTTATTAATAGCGGGTGCATGTCCAAGAAAAAAAACCTCAAGATTGAATTCCTGACGAGCTTGTCTTTGCTGCTTGCCGCGCCAGTGGATTTCGCCTGAAAACTCATCATTTAATCCACATAAAATCCTTAACAAAGTCGTTTTGCCACTTCCATTGGAGCCCTGTATCTGCCAGACCTCTCCTTCAGTAACGCTAAAATCAAGATCCTGAAAAAGCACCCGTTCATCACGTTCACAATATAGTTTATTAACTTTCAGCATAACTGGTGCATTATACCTTACAGAAAAGATGTAACTTGATGAAACAAAAAAGGATTTTCATAATTTTTGAATAGCGTGATGAGGACAAAAAAACGAGGCCTAAGAAGGTTTTAAAGAAGACGCTCACCAAGCTGTAAGTGACTGAATTAAATCCTGCTTTCGACGAAGAATTTGCAAGCACAAAAGCTATATTTATCAAGAGCGGGGAGGAGTCACTCCTGTCTGCCCCATATATTTACCCTGACGATCTTTATAAGTCACTTCACACTGCTCATCAGACTCATAGAATAACATCTGAGCCACACCTTCATTCGCATAAATTTTTGCAGGCAAGGGGGTTGTATTAGAAAACTCCAGAGTTACGTGCCCTTCCCATTCAGGCTCAAGAGGGGTTACATTGACGATTATCCCGCAGCGGGCATAGGTAGACTTGCCCAAACATACTGTTAGTACATTTGAAGGAATCTTAAAATATTCAACCGTTCTGGCAAGGGCGAATGAGTTTGGAGGGATAATACAATAGTCCTCATCGATACTGACAAAACTGGTTTCATCAAAATTTTTGGGGTCAACAACGCTAGTGGTGTGAACATTAGTAAAAATTTTAAACTCACTAGCACAGCGCACATCGTAGCCATAACTGGAAGTGCCATAGGAAATAACTTTATTACCCCCTATTTCTCGAACCTGACCAGCCTCAAACGGCTGAATCATGCCCTCATTTTCCGCCATGGTGCGAATCCATTTGTCAGATTTAATTGTCATACTTTTTTCCAGTTATTGCTTGGTTAAAAATGCTTGATTTACCTACTCACGCTGAGCGATCTAAGCGAATCAAAAAAATGCACATATTACGCAGTTAAGACTAACTTTGACAGTATAAAATTTGCTATAATATGTCCGCTTTTTTTGGAGTCTTGCAGCTTAAATCCACTTACAGCGTCGTTCCGTATATATTACATACTAAACATTTATCGGGAGTTTTATAATGAAGTTCAAACTGATATTAGCATCAGGTATTTTTCTATCATTTTTTTCTAGCAACCTACTGGCTCAAGATCTAGAAGCTGGCAGAGTTCTCTATGGCGTATGCAGCGCATGTCATGGTCCAAATGGAGAAGGCCTACAAGCCTTGAATGGCCCAAGAATCGCCGGACAGCAAGCCTGGTATACCGAGCGCCAATTACAAAACTTTAAATCTGGTGCTCGCGGCTCAGACCCCCGCGACGTCTATGGTCAGCAAATGGCTCCAATGGCTCAAACCTTGACGACTGATCAGGCAATTAAAGATGTATCCGCATATATTGAGAGTTTAGGCGGTTAAATATCCGTTTTTAATGGGACTGCTCATATTTTGGGCTTCCATTTTAATAGCATTATCAGCCTTAACAGTGCTGATAACACTTTAAAGTATGACCAAAAAGCCCCGTTATTTAACGGGGCTTTTTTATACTAATCGGCACTAACAAAATGAACTATCAACAGTTGTGCCGACCTTTTCCCTCTGAATTCATTCACCTGAAGATGATATACAATTTCGACAACACTTAATGCTTGTTTCAGGATTTCGACATCGACATTAAACGCAATCGCATCAATCATATGTTCCGAGTCTGAGAGTTTCAAAATACACTTTAAATGTTTCTCAGCTAAAACTCTGGCTTCAACAACCTCAAAACCACCTGTAAATAAAGGCTCTGGATATTGCTGTCCCCAAGGCCCTGCATCCTGTAATAACTCAGCGAAACTGAGATTTAAACACTCCTCATCCAAGCAGCCATCGGTATAAATCACCTGCTCAAGCATTGCAGCATCAAGCAACCCTGTTAATTCGGCCGCCAGTGCTTTTTTAAAAGCTTGGAAGTCTTTTAGATGCAGACTTAGACCAGCTGCCATCGCATGACCTCCAAACTTTGTGAGCAGGCCTGGGTTATTGGTTGCTACGAGGTCCAGTAAGTCTCGTATATGTAAACCTGGTATTGAACGAGCCGAGCCTTTTATTTCATCGGGGTTATCTGTAGAAGCAGCAAAAACAATAGCTGGTAAGTGGAATTTGTCTTTGAGACGTGACGCCAGAATTCCGACCACGCCCTGGTGCCAGCCTTCACTAAATAAACAAATTCCCAGATCCTCATTAGTTTGAATGTTTATTTCAGAAAGCAACTTCATTGCATCAGTTTGCATAGACTGCTCAATACTTCTTCGATCTTTATTGAGATCATCAAGTTGCTGAGCCAACTGATAAGCCTTGTGAGGATTTTCAGTTAAAAGGCATTCAATACCAACACTCATATCATCCAGTCGGCCTGCCGCATTCAGACGTGGTCCTAGTACAAAACCTAAATCGCCAGCATTAATGCTTGCTCTGTTTTTACTCGCAATATCCAGAATTGCACTAATACCAGGACGGCAACGTCCAGCACGAATCAGATTGACGCCATGTTTGACCAAACAACGATTATTTCTATCCAGAGGAACGACATCCGCAACGGTCCCAAGTGCGACCAAATCTAGAAACTGCAGCATATTCGGTTCTGACACTTTATTTTCTGCAAACCAATTCCGGTCACGCAAGGCTGTGCGCAGTGCCAGCATTAAATAAAAAACAACACCCACTCCTGCCAGGTTTTTGGATGGAAAGGAGCAGTCATGCTGATTAGGGTTTAAAATGCAGTCTGCTTCTGGCAAGGCAGCAGCAGGCAGGTGATGATCGGTGACCAGCACTTTTATATTAAATTCATGAGCTTTCTTTACACCTTCGAAGCTGGCAATGCCATTATCAACTGTTATTATGAGTGCTGGCTGCCTTTCCTTTGCTACTTCAACTATCTCAGGCGTTAACCCATAACCAAACTCAAATCGATTGGGAACCAGATAGTCAACGTGCGTAAAACCAAATTTTTCCAAACAAAGCTTTAATAAAACAGTGCTGGTCGCGCCATCAGCATCAAAATCACCAACAATAAGAATTTTGCTTCTCTGCCCAACAGAATCGAGCAGCAAAGTCACTACATTATCAATATTTAGTAAGAGATCCGGTTTTAACAGGTCGCTAATGGAAAGGGCATAATCTTTTTCATCTGTGGCACCCCTGCTTAGCATTATTTGTTGCAATACAGGATGCAAACCTTGTGACAATTCAGCAGACGCTGAAACTTCTCGAGCTTTTATTTTCATTTCTTGATTATTTCGTTATCCAGTGTGCAAGCTTATCGTGTTAAATCATTCTGCAGTTCTCTTTTTAACACTTTGCCCACATTTGATTTTGGCAATGAAGTTCTGAATTCTATGATTTTGGGAACCTTATAGGCTGCCAACTTTCTTTTGCAATAATTTAAAAGTGCAGTTTTATCCAGCGCTGAATTAGCAGGAACAACTATGAGTTTTACTTGTTCAACGCCCTCAGAATCTTTAACACCTATCACAACAGCATCCTTTACCCCCGAATAAGTACTAACAACATTTTCAATTTCCACAGGATAAACATTAAATCCGGAAACTATGATCATATCTTTTAAACGGTCGATAATTTTTAAATTTCCAAAGGCGTCGATGCTAGCGATATCACCTGTTCTTAACCAACCTTCCTTGTTCAGAACCTTGGCTGTTTCTTCAGGTTGCTGCCAATAACCTTGCATTACCTGTGGACCACGAATACAAAGTTCACCCTCTTCTCCCTGAGAGAGTCTTACGCCATCTTGATCAATGACTTTTAATTGAGTAAGGGGAAGTGCTTTACCAATGCTATCGGTTTGATAATCATCATAAGTATTACAAGCCACTAGCGGCGATGTTTCTGTCATACCATAGCCCTCCAGAATTCTGCAGCCGGTCACTTTATACCATTCTTCAGCAATATCTTTACCCAAAGCCATTCCGCCGGTTGTACAAATTAACAGCTCAGAAAAGTCCAGTTTCTTAAACTCCGAATGTTCACACAGTTTTTTAAATAAAGGGTTTATTCCGCAGAAAATATTTATTTTGTAAGGCTTAATGTCTCTAATGAATAGAGAAATAAATCTTGGATTGGCTATCAAAATATTGTGATAACCCATCATAAGACTAAAAAGCATATTCACGGTGAAAGCATATACATGATAGAGAGGCAAAGGCGCTACCACTATTGATTTAGTTGCCGGACAATCATCTCCTAACTGAGCTTTCAATTGTAAAAAGTTTGATAACAGATTTCGGTGAGATAGCATAGTGCCTTTGGATATACCTGTTGTGCCTCCGGTATATTGCAGTATGGCCACTTGGTCGCTATGGTTGTCATGTGCCTGTTTTAAATCACAACTCTCTTTTTTTTGCCTGCCAAGACGTAAAGCCTTTCTAAATTTCTGTAATTTTGGGTATTCCAAACAAGATCGATAGCCACCAACGACACGTGCCAATGTGTGAATCACCGAGCTTTTTAAAGGATGATGCAAATCGGCAATATTGGTAATGATGACTTCTTCAATCTTGGTTTGCTCCTGAATATTAAGATAGGTATTGGCACAACCAGAAAAAACAATTAATGCTTTTGCACCGGAATCATTTAATTGATGCTTGAGTTCGTCTTCTGAATATTCGGGATTGGTACTTACCACGACCATATTTGCTTTAAATACGGCAAGAGCAGCGATTGGAAACTGAAGAATATTGGGTAGCTGTATAGCTATTCTATCGCCAGTTTCTAGTTGTGTATGTTTAATTAGATAAGCAGCCAGATCGTCGCTTAATTCATCCAATTCGCGATAACTTAAATTCCTACCGAGTAGTGTATAGGCTGTATTGTCAGCATGCTGTTTACACGCATCACTAAGATGGCTGATGATATTTCCTGTAACTTCTAACAACTACTCACCTTTAAAACTTCCCCATCTTTCACTTATGTACCTTTTCATCTTTAATAATCAGTCACACTTGAAAAACGATTAGCTAACCTCGACATAAAGTAAATGTGAACCAAAATTGAAAATTTATAAAATTCATCGCTTGTCAACAGACAGGCTGGAACTTTTGAATATAAAACTTACCTAAATGCAAACTCGAAACTTTTAAAACATCTGAATTGATAAACCTAGTACATAACCATGAAAATTACTATGAAAAAGACTATTAACTTCCTGCTGGTAAGCGCAGTACTTGCTAGCGCCGCTTTAACACAGCTAATCACGCAAGCTGCACCGGATTACCTGAGTTTTCAGACCGAGGATGAAGCGAATAACATAGAGATTTTTAGTCAAGCCAGCCCGTCGGTAGTTTACGTTACCAATACGGCTTTGGTAAGGAGAAGCCCTTTCACGAGAAATGTCCAAGAAATTCCTCAAGGTGCTGGAACGGGCTTTGTTTGGAGCAAAGAAGGACTGATAGTAACTAACTATCATGTTGTTCAGGGAGCTAATAGAATAATGATCAGGCTTCAGGATCAAAGCAGCTGGGCAGCAGAAATTATTGGTGTAGCGCCCGACAAGGACCTTGCCTTACTCAAGATTGATGCCCCTGCAGATATACTAAGCCCTCTTCCAGTGGGCGATTCAGCCGACCTGCAGGTGGGTCGCAAGGTTATAGCAATAGGCAACCCCTTTGGACTCGATACCACTCTTACCGTGGGTGTAGTTAGCGCCCTGGGAAGAGAAATGACCTCTCTGACCAATCGTACTATCAGGGATGTTATCCAAACCGATGCCTCCATCAACCCAGGTAATTCAGGAGGCCCCCTGCTGAATTCACTTGGTCAACTTGTTGGCGTCAATACCCAAATTGTCAGCCCATCTGGCGCCAATGCCGGTATTGGCTTTGCGATACCAGTCAACACTGTCAGACGGGTTATTCCACAATTAATGGAATTTGGTCGAGAAATTAGACCTATCTTGGGAATATCAAACCTGAACGATGCAGTGAGCGCCAGAAATAATATCGAAGGCGTTATCGTCGCAGAAGTAACTAATGGGCTAGGTTCTGCAGAAGCAGGGCTCATCGGCCTGAATCAGGACCAAAGTGGCAATATTATCCTGGGCGATGTAATAGTCGGAATTGAAGGCATGACTATCAGAAATAATGACGACCTCCTAAATGCACTCGAGCAATTTCAACCAGGCGATCTGGTTGAAGTCCTGACTAAACGCCGCAATCAGGATGAAATGTCGTTTGAAGTCGAACTATCAGAACCTTTATAGTCTTTTAGCTCATCTTTTTACGCCTTTATGACAGCTCCTTAAGAAGATTTCTCGGAAAGGCTTGCATTTATTTTTTAATAAACCATACAATCAGACCTCTTCAAAGCGGTGTAGCGCTCGTTAAATTCCAGAAACCATAAAATTCTAAAACCCACAGGGGAGATTATGAAAAGTATTACTCTGCTAAAACTGCTAGCAATCATTTCCATTTTTCTTAGCACTTTTGCCTCAGCTCAACAGGTCGACTTTTCTGGTGAATGGCGCCCTATCTTTCATGAAGACGCTATTGAACGCCTGCCCGGTCCGGCCTTTGGTGATTTTTCAGGCATCCCAATTAATGATGCTGCCCTCATGCGTGGCCATAGCTATGACCCTAATCGAATTTCAGTCGTGACAGAATATATTTGCCGTCAACATGGTGGCGATTATGCCATGAGAGGCTTAGCAGACTTACGAATTTTACGAGAAATTGACGAACGTACACAGCAAGCAGTCGCATTCAAAACCAGAATGGGCTTTCACAATATGCAACGTACAATTTGGCTAGATGGTCGCGATCACCCACCAGCTGATGCGCCTCATACTTTTCAAGGCTTCTCTACAGGCGTCTTTGAAGGCAACATGCTGACGATCACTACCACCCACCTGAAACAAAGCTATTTGAGAAGAAATGGCTTACCGGCTAGCAGTGAGCGTACTTTCACAGAACACTGGCTTTTACATGGCGGAAAATACCTGACTGTAATCACTGTCATCAATGATCCAGTATTTTTAACAGAGCCTTTGGTGCGCAGCCAGGATTTTGTGCTAGACCCCTTGCGTCGTGGCGGCTTTAATAATTGTGAATACACTATTGAAGTCCCTATTAATCCAGACAATCTAGTGCCTAATTATCTGCCCAATCAGAATCCTTATCTGGAAGAGTTTGCTGAAATCTATCATCTACCGATGTCAGGCGTCAGCGGCGGGGCTGAAACTTTGTATCCTGAGTTTCGTGAAGAAATGGGCCCTCTGCTAGGCGAGAATGAATTTTGTAGTCATGAAGATTGCGATGCCTAGCCTAGCCCCCTTGAACCTGTTTTTACACATTGGAGTAAATCAATGTTAGTACAAAAGATTTTTACTAAATACAAAAGTATTCGGGTCTTACCTTTAGCCCTTTTGCTGCTTTTCTCTTCAGCCTTACATGCTCAAAATCTGCAACTACTTCATGTACAGGGAAATGTTTACATGCTCTCAGGAGCGAATGTGAATGTCACCGTTCAGATTGGTGAAGAATCTCTAGTCTTTGTTGATAGCCCCGCACCTGAGCTTATCCCTGAAATGATGGCTTTAATTGGCGAGATTTCTGATAGACCTGCCAGATATATTGTTAACACTGGACTGGATTTTCAACATGTTTCTGGTAATGACATTATTAGCACGATGGGAGACGAAGCTGGCATTGGCTTATTTTCTTTCGGCCCTCCTCGACCAAGTGCTGTAGTTGCCGGAGGCGCTGCAGGCGGAGTTACCATAATCGGCCATGAAAACATGTTAAATCGTTTTTATTTAACCGAGCATGACATCCCTAGCCTTAACCTGACGACAACCTACTTCACAGAGACTAAAGATTTTTATGCCAATGGCGAAGGTATCATCATATACCACATGCCAAATGCTCATACCGACGGTGACAGTATCGTTTATTTCAGAAGCTCGGATGTTATCAGCACTGGCGATATATACATCCCTGGTCAATACCCTGATATTGATATTGAGCGCGGCGGCAGTGTCAATGGTCTAATCGATGCTCTGAATTTCATGCTTGAATTAATGGTACCAGGGCCCTTCGCTGAAGCTGGGACCTATGTAGTACCAGGACATGGTCGCATCGGAGACGAAATTGATATCGTCGAATACCGTAATATGATTTATATAATTAGAGATCGCATTCAAGACATGATCGATAGAAACATGAGCCTCCGACAAGTGCTGGCGGCAGATCCAAGCTTCGATTACGACACGGAATATGGCGGTCATCGCGGCGGCCCCAGCAATGAAGAATTCATCACGGCTATTTATCAAAGCCTGACTCAAGAATAAGGACCTCCACCATGAAGACTTTTATACAACGCATTTGCATACTATCAATCACTTTATTTGGCCTGAATAGCATAACTACTGCGCAATTCATACCAATACCACAAGGACCGGACGTTATTCAGGGAAGAGAAAGCGCCCCTATAGATTTGACCGGCACATGGGTTTCTATCATTACAGAAGACTGGCCAACACGCATGGTTACACCTCTAATTGGTGATACCTCCAGCATTCCGGAAAACCAGGCCGCAAAAGAGATCGCCATGGCCTGGCGCCCCGAAATGGATGAAGGCAACGAATGCAGAGCCTACGGCGCTGCAGCCATCATGAGTGAGCCTTCACGATTAAGAATCAGCTGGGAGGATGATCTTACTTTAAAAATGGAAATCGATTCCGGCATGCAAACCCGATACTTTCATTTTGATGATTCAGAGCCCACTGGTTCGCCTTCAAGACAAGGACACACAATTGCCAGATGGGCTGGCCCATCTGACCCAAGCCCTAGACAATTTGGTCTAGGAATGAACATGGTTAACCAACCACCTAGCTCCATGGAAGCATTTACAACAAACCTTATACCCGGTTACTTACGCAAAAACGGAATTCCTCACAGTGACCAGACGACGGTCACCGAGTATTTTGATGTGATCGAGATTGCTGATGGCAGCACATGGCTGATTGATGTTGTCATTGTTGATGACCCGGTTTATCTGAATCAACCTTATGTGGTTAGCAGAAACTTTAAAAAAGAAACTGATGATTCTAAATGGAATCCTCAGGACTGTTTTGTCACTAACCCAGGTTGGTAAACAAACCCTTAAGCTGTTTTTATATTAATCAGCAAACCAAAAACGGCTTTCTGGAGGTTTTTAAGAGAGCCGTTTTAGTTTTATCCTTCTATACTCTTAAAATCTTTTACAAGCTTTGCTTAATGTAGCTTTCAACTTCTGAGAGTGCATTTGGCATAACGGCGTAATTTTCCTCACGCTCTAATAAATCACTCAAGTGCTGAGGCAAAGCTGGCATTGCCAAACCTGCTTTGGTGATGGCCTCGGAAAACTTAACCGGATGCGCTGTAGCCAAGGCTATCATTGGTGTTACATCGTCGTTCTTGCAAAGCTGTGCGGCTTTAAGGCCAATAGCAGTATGTGGGTCGAGTAAATACCCCTGGCTGTCAAAAACCTCTCTAATCACTGAGCAGGTTGTTTCATCATCAACGCTTGCAGAATCAAAAATAGCTTTGGCAAACTCCCACTCGTCTTTAGAAACTTTCTCTATATCGCTGCTTAAACCAGTAACAAAGTTGGTGACTTTTTCAGCATCGCCCTTAAACATATCAAAAAGAAATCGCTCAAAATTACTTGACACCATGATGTCCATACTTGGAGAAAGACTAGCTTCCAGACCACTTAAGTTGTACTGATTCTTACTGATAAAGCGATGAAGGATATCGTTTTTATTAGTGGCAATGATTAGCTGTTTAATTGGTAAGCCCATCTTTTTAGCCAGATAACCAGCGTAAATGTCACCAAAATTTCCAGTAGGCACAGAAAAAGAAACCGTCTCATTGTGATCAATAAATTTCAAGGCAGCATAAAAATAATACACAATCTGCGCCATGATTCTTGCCCAGTTTATAGAATTTACTGCGACTAGCTGATAACCATCCGGCAAAAAGCTTTGATCTGAAAATGCCTGTTTCACAATTTGCTGGCAATCGTCAAAATTACCGGCAATTGCTATGTTATGAACATTATCGCCAAGGACCGTCGTCATTTGCTTACGTTGGACTTCGGACACTCTGTTATGTGGATGTAATATGAAAATATCGACAAATTCTGAATGCTTGCAACCTTCCAAAGCAGCAGAACCCGTATCGCCAGAGGTCGCGCCTAAGATGGCAACATGCTGCTGACGTTTTTGTAAAAAATAATCCAGTAAGCGACCAAGCAATTGCAAGGCAAAATCTTTAAAAGCCAATGTCGGCCCATGAAATAATTCCAACACCCACTCGTTATTGTTTAAGGCATGTAATGGTGCCACTTCTGAATGATCAAATTCGGCATAGGTTTCTGCCACCATCTGTTTTAGCACCTCATCCTCTATTGCCCCATCGACATATAGACGAATTACTTCATAGGCAAGATCAGCATAACTGAGGTTTTTCCAGCTTAAAATTTGCTCATGGCTAAGCTGAGGAACTGTATCAGGAATAAACAGTCCTCCATCTGGCGCCAAGCCAGTTAGAACAACTTCCTCAAAACTCTGTGGTTCGCATTGCCCGCGAGTGCTTATATATTTCATTTTATTTTTTCTAGATTTTCGACTATTTCTAACTGGATAAAGATAAAGCTTATTCGTCTAACTCAGCCACTCGAATTCGCGTGATTTTAGCAGTCACCGCATCGAGAGCCTCCAGTTCAGTGATTGCTTTATTCATAACAGATTCCTGAATCTCATGAGTCATTATAATCACGGAAATTGCATTATGGTCCTGGCCAGATTTATCAGGATCTTTCTGTATCATCGCATCAATACTAATGCCGTTCTCACCCAATATTTCAGTAATATCAGCAATCACACCAACTTTATCCTGCACCAAAATTCGCAAATAGTAGGCACAGATAATTTCTTCAATCGGCAATATCCTGGTTTCTTTAATCGCTTCTGCCTGAAAGCCTAAAGCCGGTATCTGCTCTTGCCCTTTTTGCATGCATTCCATGCGTCTGGCAATATCAATCACATCTGCAAGTACTGCCGATGCTGTAGGTTCAGCACCTGCTCCAGCGCCATAGTAAAGCGTTGAGCCCACAGCATCACCATGCATTAATACTGCGTTCATAACGCCATCAACTTTTGCAATCAAAGCCTGCTTGGCTATTAATGTTGGATGCACTCGTAGATCGATACCCTGTTCTGAGATGCTGCTAATCCCTAAATGTTTAATCCGATAACCTAGTTCTCCAGCATATTTCAGGTCTTCAGGTGTTATCTCGCTGATACCTTCGGTATAGGCTTTTTCAAGATGCAGTGGTGTTCCAAATGCCAGCGCGGAAAGAATAGTCAATTTATGAGCGGCATCAATTCCTTCGACATCATAAGTAGGGTCGGCTTCGGCATAGCCTAATTCTTGAGCTTCTTTCAAAACATCTGCAAAAGGTCGAGACTTTGACTGCATTTCAGTCAAAATGTAATTACCGGTTCCGTTGATAATTCCAGCGAGCCAATTAATTTTATTGGCCGTCAAGCCCTCTCTTACTACTTTTATGATTGGAATCCCACCCGCAACAGCCGCTTCATAACCAACGGTAACATTATTTTCACGAGCGGCTTTAAAGATTTCGTTGCCATAAGTTGCAATAAGTGCCTTATTTGCCGTGACCACATGTTTACCATTTGAAATGGCTTTAAGTACTAATTCATAAGCAAATTCAGTTCCGCCAATTAATTCCAGAATAATATCCACAGCAGGGTCTGAGGCAACAGACATAGCATCATTAGTAATGCTTACTTCACCAACATCTTGCCCGTCCTTTAGAGTCTTTAGTGCAATATGCGAGACACGTATAGCTCTCCCCAAGCGACGAGAAACTTCTTCTTGATTGCGCTCAAGCACTTTGAAGCTGCCATAGCCAACAGTACCCAAGCCACAAATACCAATATTGATTGGTTGCAAGCTAATCTCCTGAAATCCTTTGAATTAAATTAATTAAGGAAAGGGCTTATTCGTCTTCGAATAAAAATGCTGCCAAATCATCAGCAGGCACATAACCTGGTACAGAAGACCCATCTTCAAACACCAGAGTCGGTGTACCCGTTACACCGACTTCCCTACCCAATTGATATTGTTCAGCAACAGGGTTTTCACATTCAAGCTGAGGAATGGCAGCCCCTCTTGATACCGTTGTGAAAATTAAATTACGATTTTCAGCGCACCAGGTCGAAACCATTTTAGGGTAGGTGACTTGATCCAAGCCGCTGCGGGGAAATGCCAGATAACGAATGGTAATACCATATTCATTGAGTTTGGAAATTTCACTATGCAGGCGCTGACAGTAAGGACAATCAACATCAGTAAAAACTGTAAGCGTCGCTCTAGATTCTCCTTCAGCAGGATAAATGATCATATCAGCTTCATCTACGGCTGCAATTAAATCACGTCTTATGTCATTACGACGCCCTTCTCCCAGATTCACAAAACCGTCAGAGGTAGCCTGATAAAGGTCACTGGGAAGAAAGTATTCTGCATCGGCACTGGCAAAGATAGCCTGGCCATTTTGAATTCTGACTTCGTATAGGCCATCAATAGGACTAGGAGCGATACTTTGAATTTCTATTCCGGGCTGGGTTTGCAGCAACACTGAACGTATTGCAGCAACTTCAGGAGTATCATCGATCAGACTGCTTGACACACCTTGCGCTAGAGCTTGGTCTACAAGAGGAACAAACAGGAACGACAGAACAATTGACGCAACTTTGCCAGACAATATTTTAGAAAGATGAATCGACATGTTTGCCTCTTTTCAGATGATCTGGGTTCTAAACTATCCAGACCAGTACGTTTGCAGGCATTGTAACAAGTCGCAAAGCGACTACGCAAAATTCCCTAAACAATTAAGCGTCTTGCCCTGCTTTCTTATCCAGTTTTTCAGAGATGCGCGCAGCTCGTCCAGTTAGCTCTCTCAAGTAATAAAGCTTAGCTTGGCGAACATCGCCACGTCGTTTGACGACAATGCTTTCTATTAAAGGGCTATGGGCCTGAAAAGTTCTTTCCACGCCAACACCATGAGACATTTTTCTAACCGTAAAAGCTGAATTTAATCCACGGTTACGTTTGCCGATAACAACACCTTCAAAAGCCTGTAAACGCTCACGATCACCTTCTTTAATTCGCACCTGCACAACAACTAAGTCACCAGGACTGAATTCAGGGATATCAGTTTTTAACTGATCTTGCTCAATTTTTTGAATAATAGCGTTCTTGCCACTCATCTTCTTACTCCAGTTTACTTATCCAGCCAAACTATTTAGTTGCTATGGATAATTATCGATATTGATCAACCTTGTTCATTGATGAACTCTTCCAGTAAGGTCTTTCGTTCATCATCCAGTTCTATTTCTTTTAACAAATCCGGTCTTCTTAACCAGGTTCTGCCTAAACTTTGTTTTAACCGCCAACGCGCAATAGCGGCATGGTCTCCACTAAGCAGCACCTCCGGCACTTTATAGCCAGAAAAATCTTCTGGCCTGGTATAGTGCGGGTAATCCAGCAAACCAGCAGCAAAAGAATCCTCGTAAGCTGAGTCTTCATGGCCAAGCGCCTCCGGTTGCAAACGAATCATGGCATCCATCAAAACCATCGCTGCCAATTCACCCCCACTAATGACATAGTCACCTAATGAGTATTCTTCATCTACCTGGGTTTCTATAACCCTTTCATCTATACCTTCGTAACGGCCACAAAGTAAAATCAAACTACTTTCTTTGGCCAAACCCTCAATATCGTTCTGCTTTAATCTTTTACCCTGAGGGCTTAGACACAATACTTTAGGCCTGCTGTTCTTATTCGTGCTTCCTGTTGATTCTGACCCTGACAATTCTGAATCTAACAATGCTGTACGTGCCGCATTTATTGCCGCCACTACAGGCTCAGTTTTCATCAGCATACCGGGGCCACCGCCATATGGTCTGTCATCTACTGTGCGATGTTTATCCTGAGTGAAATCTCTTGGATTCCAGCACTGTGTTTGCACCAGCCCGTGCTTCACAGCTCTACCCGTTACACCGTATTCGGTCACCGCGGTAAACATTTCAGGGAACAGAGTGACTATGGCTATTTTCATCACGTTCCCCTATACCCTAACAGCAGTAAGTGCTGTTATTTTTAATACTATATTTCAGTATTCCTTTTCCCAGTTCACCCTTATCATTTTTTGACTTAGGTCGATACTGTCAATTACCTGCTCAAGCAGATAAGGAATTAATCGTTCTTCTTCATCAACACTGTGCTCATCAGCCTTAACAACCAAGACGTCATTTGCACCAGTTTCTAACAGATGATCCACTACTCCAAGATCATCTCCACTCAGTGTTTGCACCCTTAACCCGGATAACTGGTACCAATAATATTCATCGTCATCCAGTTGGGGTAAAAAAGATTTTTTTATATATAAATCTTTTCCCGTAAATTCTTGGGTCTTATCCCTGTCATCACACCCTTTGATATGGGCAACAAAGCCCTTTCCTTGAGCCTTACAATTATCTATTTCCAGCTTGACTAAAGAGCCCGCTTGCAGCGTCCAATAATTCTGATAATTGAGGATATTGGCTTTTGGGCTGGAATAAGATATTAACTTTACCCAGCCTTTGATTCCGTGAGCAGCGCCGATACGAGCAATCAGAACATGATCAGCAAAGAGCTGCTCATTCATTTAGGCTGCCGCTGTTTCCTTTGCCGCTTCTTTTAACAAACTAGCAACTCGGTCGCTAAGCTGAGCACCTTGTCCTTTCCAATATTCCACTCGCTCGAGGTCAATACGCAAGCGTTCTTCCTGACCTTTAGCACCAGGATTGAAAAAACCAATACGTTCTACAAAGCGACCATCACGAGCTTTACGCTTGTCCGCAACTGTAAAATGATAAAAAGGACGTTTCTTGGCACCGCCTCTAGAAAGTCTGATCATTAACATAAGTTATTGTTCCTAAATGATAAATTCTATTATTGCCCAACAAATAAATAGCTTTATGCTGAGCGTTTTCCAGCCAGGACTTTCCTGACCGGAAAAAAGGCGAGTATTCTAAGGGAAAAGCACCTGCATTGGAACCTTAAATCACTGATTTCACATAAAATATTATTCTTTTATCTACCCGGAAAACCGCCACCTGGTGGAGGCATGCCGCCAGGCTTATTCATTCCACCCAAACCTCGCATCATGTTGGCCATTTTTCCGCCTTTCATTTTCTTCATCACACGTTGCATTTGCTTATGTTGCTTGATGAGCCTGTTTAAATCCTGAATATTGGTTCCAGAGCCCTGGGTAATGCGTCGTTTGCGAGATCCATTCAGAACATCAGGGTTGCGCCTTTCCTGCATGGTCATGGAGTTTATAATCGCCTCCATGCGAGCAAACATCTTATCGTCCACCTTGCCTGCAGCAGCTTGCGCCATGCCTCCCATGCCCGGCATTTTATCCAGCATATTGGTTATGCCACCCATATTTTGCATTTGTTGCAATTGTTCTTTGAAATCTTCGAGATCAAACCGCTTACCGCGTTTGATTTTCTGAGCCAGACGTTGAGCCTTTTGCTTATCGACTTTCTTTTCTACATCCTCAATCAGGGATAAGACATCTCCCATGCCGAGAATTCTTGAGGCAACCCGGTCAGGATGAAAAGCTTCCAGACCATCGACTTTCTCACCAATCCCCATAAATTTAATAGGCTTGCCAGTGATATGCCGCACTGATAAGGCTGCACCACCTCTGGCATCACCATCAGTTTTGGTCAGAATAACGCCTGTTAAGGGTAAGGCCTCATTAAAAACCTTGGCAGTATTGGCCGCATCCTGACCGGTCATGGCATCCACCACAAACAGCGTTTCAGTCGGATTGATGGCAGCATGCAAGGTCTTGATTTCAGACATCATTTCATCATCGATTGCCAAGCGACCGGCTGTATCCACAAACAACACATCTATAAATTTTTTCTTGGCAGCAGCTAAAGCACTATTAACAATATCTTCAGGTTTTTGCCCAACATCACTAGGGAAGAATTCGACTCCTACTTCCTCAGCCAAGGTCTCCAGCTGTTTAATGGCGGCCGGGCGATAAACATCCGCACTGACGACCATAATTGATTTTTTCTGATTGTTTTTTAGCCACAGTGCTAGTTTGGCGACAGAGGTAGTCTTACCAGCACCCTGCAATCCTGCCATTAAAATAACGGCTGGCGGCACCGCCTTCAGGTTTAATGCCTCATTAGCATCTCCCATCAAGGCTTGTAGCTCGGCCTGTACAATTTTCAGAAAAGCTTGCCCTGGATTTAAACTGGCACTAACTTCTTGCCCAATCGCACGCTGTTTAACTTGGTCGATAAAGTCTTTTACGACAGGCAAAGCCA
The DNA here is from genome assembly GCA_965661005.1 of Pseudohongiellaceae bacterium. Lineage (GTDB taxonomy): Bacteria > Pseudomonadota > Gammaproteobacteria > Pseudomonadales > Pseudohongiellaceae > UBA5109. Next base: position 83,077 of record CBFICB010000004.1, on the reverse strand, counting down.
CATCCGCCTCAAGTAAAGCGCGGCGAACTTCTCGTAAACTTTCCTGAATATTGTCTTCAGATAGCTTGGCTTTGCCGGTAATGCTTTTTAAGGCCCCGGATAATCTCTCTGTTAAGGTTTCAAACATCTTTCACCACTTTTTGCTTGCTGGTTATTGTGGATAATTCTACAACAAAAAAGCTTCAATGGCGTGCGTACTTATGAGAGACTTTCGCAATGCTCGCAACACTTTCAGGAATCATCGCAGTCGCACTATATTTACTAGGGACATGGTTTCAGGCTCAGCGTATATTTCAGGGTGATAATAAACCTAATGGCCGAACACTTGTCTTAATTTGTGGCGGCATAGCTTTACTCGCTCATCTGATCAATATGGTTGAAGTGATCAGTACGCCTCTAGGCTATAATTTTGGATTCTTCAAAATAGCCACTTTATTCAGCTTTTCTATTTCCTGTCTGGTGATTTTGAGCAGTTTAAAAAAGCCGCTGGAGAATTTATTTTTAATAATTTTTCCTTTAGCGGTTATCAGTATTTTATGTTCTCTGTTGATTCCAAGCAGCTATACCCCGCATGCAGATTACAGTAGAGGTTTGGCCTTGCATATCGTATTAGCCATCTTAGCCACCAGCATTATCACCATTGGTGCAGTTCAGGCCGTATTTATGTCCTATGAAAATCACCAACTAAAACAAAAGCATGGTTATCGTTTAATCAGACACATGCCAGCCTTACAAACTATGGAAAGTTTATTGTTCGAAATTGTCTGGGTGGGAATTTTTTTATTGAGCGGCGTCATTATTACCGGCATACTTTTTACTGAAGACTTTCTTGGTCAACATCTTTCACATAAAACTGTACTCTCAATTAGCTCATGGATTGTATTTGCAATCCTACTTTGGGGAAGACACTTCGCCGGTTGGCGAGGCGCTATAGCGATACGTTGGACTCTAATAGGTTTCATATTTCTTGTGCTGGCCTATTTTGGCAGCAAGTTTGTACTTGAACTGATCTTAGAACGCGCCTAATTATCCGTCGAATTAATAGTTCATAACCACAATGAGTAATCTTTCTTTAGAAACCCTTTTCAGCATTCTGCTTATTTTAATTATTATTTCAGGGTACTTCTCCAGCTCAGAAACATCGATGATGGCGCTTAATCGCTATAGACTGAGGCATCTGGTTAAACGTAATCACAAGGGTGCAATCCGTGCCAATAAATTACTCGAGCAACCTGATCGTCTGATCGGCATAATCCTGATCGGCAATAATTTTGTTAATATTTTTGCCTCAGCGATTGCGACCATTATTGCCGTCAGGTTATTTGGCGACGCCGGCATTCTTATTGCCACCATCATTCTTACTATTGTCATTTTAATCTTCTCTGAAGTGACACCAAAAACTATTGCTGCTGTTCATCCGGAAAAAGTTGCATTTCCCTTTAGCCTACCATTAGTTTTTTTATTAAGAATTTTTCACCCTTTGGTTTGGCTGGTAAATACCCTATCAAATTATCTGGTTCGTCTGCTGGGCTTCGATATTGACGACATGGATGGCGACCATCTCACTACAGAAGAATTAAAGACAGTGGTCTATGAATCAAGCACCCACTTACCTGTTCGTCACCAAAACATGCTGGTCAACATTCTTGATCTGGAAAAAGTTTCAGTCAGTGACATTATGATCCCACGTAACGAGGTAGTCGGAATCAATATAGACGATAGTGTAGATACCATCATGCAAACCATAGAGAATAGCCATCACACTCGACTACCTGTCTACAAGGAAAACCTGAATAATGTGATTGGTTTTCTACACATGCGCAATACAGCAAAATTAATTCACTTGGATGAAGTCAATAAAGCTGAGCTTTTGCAACTTACTCGTGAAAGTTATTTTGCTCATGAATCCACTTCATTACATTCCCAGCTCATAAATTTCCAGAAAAAGAAACGCCGCATTGCGATGGTTGTCGATGAATATGGTGATGTGCAGGGCATTGTCACCCTTGAAGATATTCTGGAAGAAATAGTCGGCAATTTTACTACCAGCATGGCTGATGAAACCGATGAAATTCACCCGCAAAAAGATGGCTCTTACTTAATTGAGGGCAGCGCCAATATTCGTGAAATAAATCGTGCGCTAGATTGGGATTTGCCAACCATAGGTGCTAAAACACTGAATGGCCTTTTGACCGAATTTCTTGAAAATATTCCAGAAAACAATGTAGGAATAGAGCTGCCTTTTTACCGTGCAGAAGTCATTCAGGTTAAAGATAACATGATAAAAAATGTAAGAATGTGGTACTACAACCCTGATGAAGCCGAGCAGGCGCGGCTATTTTAAATAACTACTTTATGTCGAGTGTAGAATAAAAAAGCAATATGAATCACTGCAACCAGTGCGGTAACAAATTAAGTCTAGTCATTCCAAAAGATGACGACCGGGAACGGTATGTCTGTGATGACTGTGGTCATATTCATTATCAGAATCCCAGAATTATTGTTGGTACCATTCCTGTATATGAAGACAAAGTACTCTTATGCAAACGTGCTATTGAACCTCGTTATGGCCTTTGGACCTTACCTGGGGGCTTTATGGAAAATGGCGAATCAACCCATGAAGGCGCAATAAGAGAAACCTGGGAAGAAGCTTGCGCTAACATTGAGCTGCTGGACCTCTATGGCTTATTCAACCTGCCCCACATTAATCAGGTTCATTTATTTTTTCGCGCCAATCTACTCGACTTAAATTTTTCATCAGGCGCAGAAAGTTTAGACGTTAAACTTTATACTGAGAATGATATACCCTGGGATCAATTAGCCTTTACCCCTGTTATGGAAACCTTAAAACACTATTTTCATGACAGAAATCAGAATATATTCCCAATGCATTGCGCTGAAATACTTGTTGACCCAAACACAAAAGACATCACTACCAGGCATTTTTAAACCGGCATGTTCGTCCAAACAACAAAAGTAAATCCATTGAATGCCACAAGCAAAGAGCAAGACGATGTCGTTGCTGATGAGGAACCGTTGGAAATACGTCTGGGTTATATTGACCCCAAAAAAGGACGCGTGCACAAAAGTATTGCCATAACCATGCGAACACCAGGACTGGACATTGAGCTCACAATGGGTTTTTTGTTTAGCGAAAATATTATTCAATCTGAGAAACAGGTCATTGATGTTGATACCACTAAGGAAAATTTAATCAGACTCGAATTATCCGACGATGCCAGTTTCGATATTAAAAAACTTGATCGACATTTCTACACAACGTCTAGTTGCGGAATATGTGGAAAAGCATCGCTGGAGGCACTTAGTAATAATGGCGCCGAACCCCTTGGGCAGGATCAATTCCAAATCCGTAGTGAAGAACTCGCCACTCTTGGTAAAAACTTACGAATTAAGCAAGATCTATTTCACAGTACCGGAGGAACCCATGCTTGCGGAATTTTTGACAATCTGGGTGTAGTCATCAAACTGGCAGAAGATATTGGCCGCCATAACGCTATGGATAAAATAATTGGCGAGCTAATGATGGCAAAATCTTTACCTTTGCGGAATAACGGCTTAATACTTAGTGGACGTGCAAGTTTTGAGTTGCTGCAAAAAGCGCTTATGGCCAGGTGTCCAATGGTGGTTTCTGTAGGAGCACCCTCATCATTAGCTGTTGAACTGGCACAGGAATTTAATATTTCCTTGGTAGGCTTTTTAAGTGAAACCAACTTCAACATTTACCATGACGATGATCGTATCATCGTTTGAATTGTCTGATTTTGACACTTAATTATAAGATTCTAATTAAACTGAACCTTATTGGCTCCCCTAAGACCAATCGGAAATATCACCATCATAAGAAGAATGACCAGTAGAATATCTCTGTCAACGGAATACTGTAATAAGAAACCTTCAGGCATATTCACTGCAATGCTCATCCCTATCGCGATCATAATCAGTAATAGGCCTCGATAAACCAATAAGCCGCTAACCACGAAATCCCCAAGCGCAATAAATAAATAGTTGGTTTCCATACCAACCCGTTCAAGTAATGCTCGACTCAGGGTAATTCCTAATGTCATAAATATTATTAAACCATATCCAAGCATCTTCATAATTCACCTCAACAGCATTTCCTATACAGCTATTTGTTAGCTGAGGACTGAGTCTAATGAAAATAGGGAAAACTAATCTGTTAATGACATCACATTAACATTACTTCTATTACTTAATGCATCAAAAGTGCGAACTACATCTAACTATTTAAGCTAAAACCAGGTTCAATGGAAAAACTCAGTCATAAGCGCTATTTCAATAGATTCGTGCCAGTCACCTAGGCATATGGTAGGATTATTGGACTCATTATTTTTGCTTATAGAATCGATAACATTATCGATATACAAGGGCTTTACGTGTCAGATTTTGCTAATAACATCCCTAAAAACAGCTATGAAGACTGGAACTTGGAACTGGCTCAGGCTTACTTAAAAAACTTTGATATCGAAGATGACAACCTGATAGATGTTCTTCATTTTTTTCAAGCTAGCTTTGGTTATATAGACAAAGAGCTAATCCCTCTATTAGCAAAATTTTTCAATTTATCTAAAACAGAAGTCCACGGCGTTATCAGTTTTTATCGTGACTTTAGAGACAGCAAGCCAGCTTCATATGTATTAAAAATTTGCCAGGCGGAATCCTGTCAGGCTATGGGGTCAAGAAAATTAACTGCTGAGCTTAAAGCAGCACTGGAGATTGATTTTCATCAAACTAATGAAATTGCTGATATTACTCTAGAGCCTGTTTATTGCCTGGGGAACTGTTCTTGCTCGCCTAATCTCATGATTAATTCCAACATCATTAGCCGCCTTAACAGCGAAAAATTAAAACTGCTTCTGCAGAATCTTAAGGAAGCTAAGAATGACTAAAATTTATCTGCCTAGAGAAACCACTGCTCTTTCCTTAGGTGTTGAAGAAATAATAAGCGCAATTGAGAGAGAAGCCTCTCAACGTAAAATTTCATTACAAATCCTTAGAAATGGTTCACGCGGCGCATCGTGGCTAGAGCCTCTGCTAGAAGTTGAATACAAGGGTAAGCGCATAGCCTATGGTCCAGTCTCTCTATCCTTGATTACAAGTTTGTTTGATGCAGATTTTTTAAATGCCGGAGAGCACGAACTCAAGCTTGGAGAAATCTCTGGCATTCCCTGGTTCAAGCAACAAAAACGCTTAACCTTTTCACGTTGTGGCCATATAGAGTCACTTTCCCTGGACGGCTATATTCAACACGGGGGCTTTGATGGATTAACGAAAGCGCTTAAAACCAAACCTGGCGATATTATAAAAACTCTTTTGAATTCAGGCCTAAGGGGGCGTGGCGGCGCAGCTTTTCCTGCTGGCATAAAATGGCAGACAGTGGCTAATGCTGACGATAACTGCAAATACATTGTATGCAATGCCGACGAAGGTGATAGCGGTACTTTTTCTGATCGCTTACTGATGGAGGGTGATCCCTATTGCCTGATAGAAGGCATGGTAATCTCAGGAATTGCCGTGGAAGCAGAGCTTGGTGTTATTTATTTGCGTTCTGAATATCCATTAACAAAAGTCATCCTTGAAGAAGCCATATTAAAGGCCAGAGAAGCCGGTTATCTCGGTAATAAAATTAAAGGCAGTAATTATAATTTTGATATACGCATACACATTGGCGCTGGAGCCTATATTTGCGGTGAAGAAACTTCGCTACTGGAAAGCCTTGAAGGCAAGCGCGGACAAATCAGATTTAAACCACCACTGCCGGCTATTAAGGGGCTTTTTGGAAAGCCAACAGTAGTCAACAATGTCATCACTTTAGCTTCTGTCCCCATCATTCTTTCCAAAGGAGCTGAATATTATGCCAATTTTGGTCAGAATAAATCATTAGGCACTATGCCTTTTCAGCTCAGTGGCAATATTAAACATGGCGGTTTGGTAGAAATTCCCTTTGGTATGACGCTTCGACAACTGATAAACGATTTTGGTGGCGGCACTAATACAGGCAATCCACTTACTGCGGCTCAGGTCGGAGGACCTTTAGGCGCCTATTTTTCAGGTGACCAGCTTGATACGAGTCTGGACTATGAAAGCTTTGTTACAGCCGGCGGCATGCTCGGGCATGGGGGTGTTGTGGTGTTTGATAATAGTGTTGATTATCTGCAGCAGGCTCGATTTGCCATGGAATTCTGTTCTATTGAATCCTGTGGAAAATGCACTCCCTGCAGAATAGGCTCAGTTCGGGGCATAGAGGTAATTGATCGAATTCGCACTAGCCAAAATCAGGCGGAAAGTACTGAGCACTATGAATTGCTTGAAGATCTTTGTGAAACACTCGAAGATGCTTCACTTTGCGCAATGGGTGGATTAACACCAATGCCGGTGCGTAGCGCCGTCAAACTGCATCAATTATTCATTCAGCAAACTGATGAAACTGAAAAAATGAGGCGGCCTAATGAGTCTAAAAAGTGACATCGATTATGGAACTCCTGAATCCCTAAATCAGGATTTAGTCAGCCTGGAAATTGATGGCCATCAGGTCGTAGTGCCTAAAGATACCAGCATCATGCGTGCAGCCAAACAGCTAGGCACGAGCATACCCAAACTTTGTGCAACTGATAGCCTCGAGGCCTTTGGTTCCTGTCGTTTATGTCTTGTAGAAGTTGAAGGGCGACGTGGCACCCCGGCCTCATGCACAACACCTGTCGAGGCTGGAATGGTAGTACATACGCAAAGCCAGAAACTGGCAAAATTACGAAAAGGAGTGATGGAACTGTATATATCCGATCACCCACTGGATTGCTTAACCTGTAGCGCTAATGGTGATTGCGAATTACAGGATATGGCTGGCACTGTTGGCTTAAGGAATGTGCGTTATGGCTATGAAGGCAAAAATCACCTTAGCGCTGAATTGGATAACTCTAACCCCTACTTTTCATTCGATCCCAGCAAGTGCATTGTTTGTTCACGTTGCGTTAGAGCCTGTGATGAAGTGCAGGGAACTTTTGCGCTCACTATCAGTAAACGCGGTTTCGAATCTCATGTTAGTGCCGGTATTGAAAATAATTTTCTAAACTCAGAGTGTGTTTCTTGCGGCGCCTGTGTGCAAGCCTGTCCCACTGCAACATTAATGGAAAAATCCGTCATTGATCATGGTGTACCCGAACATAGCATTGAAACTACCTGTGCTTATTGCGGAGTCGGTTGCACCTTTAATGCTGAAATGAAAGGAGATCAAGTTGTCAGAATGGTACCGGCTAAAACCGGCAAAGCGAACGAGGGCCATGCTTGCGTTAAGGGGCGTTTTGCATGGGGTTATGCCAGTCATAAAGAACGTATATTGAAGCCAATGCTCAGGGCATCCATTGAGGACCCCTGGCAGGAAGTGAGCTGGGAAGAAGCCATTCAATTTGCTGCCAAAAGATTTAAAGAACTTCAACAAGAATATGGACGCAAGTCTATCGGAGGAATTTCCTCATCACGCGCAACCAATGAAGAAGTGTATGTTGTACAAAAACTGATCCGAGCTGCGTTCGAAAATAATAATATTGATACCTGCGCCCGTGTTTGTCATTCCCCTACCGGCTTTGGTTTAAATAAGACACTTGGCACTTCCGCAGGCACTCAAGATTTTATCAGCGTTGAAAGTACTGACGTCATTTTACTTATTGGGGCGAATCCAACTGATGCGCACCCTGTATTTGCCTCCAGAATTAAAAAAAGGTTGCGTGAAGGTGCGCAAATTATCGTTGTAGACCCTCGTCGTATAGACTTGGTTGAAAGTCCGCATATTAAAGCTGCTGCTCACTTGGCTATTTTGCCCGGCACGAATGTAGCACTAATCAATGCCTTCGCTTACACCATTGTTGAGGAAAACCTGGTTGATTGGAATTATGTTAATCAACGCTGTGACAAAGCTTTATTTGAACAATGGCTGGATTTTATTAAACAGAAACAGAACGCCCCTGAATTTGTCTCAAAAGTACTAGGTGTAGAGGCTGAAATTCTTCGCAAATCAGCCCGACTTTATGCCAGTGCTGAACGAGCTGCTATTTATTATGGCTTGGGTGTTACCGAGCATTCACAAGGTTCCACCATGGTAATGGGCATGGCTAATCTGGCTATGCTCACCGGCAATCTGGGCTTTAATGGCTGTGGGGTTAATCCCTTGAGGGGGCAAAATAATGTGCAAGGCTCCTGTGATATGGGCTCATTCCCTCATGAATTACCGGGTTACCGACCGGTCAGTGATGACCCGACTCGGCAAAGCTTCGAAAAAGACTGGGGTATTAGACTGGATAATGAACCCGGTTACCGAATTCCTAACATGTTTAATGAAGCCGTTGGAGGTTCTTTCAAAGGCATGTACATACAAGGTGAAGACGTCGCGCAATCTGACCCTGATATTCATCATGTCGAAGCTGCCTTACGCAATCTTGACTGCCTTCTGGTACAGGATTTATTTCTAAATGAAACCTCAAAATACGCACATGTTTTTCTGCCGGGGACCTCTTTTCTGGAAAAAAATGGCACCTTCACTAATGCCGAACGCCGTCTAGGCCGGGTCAGACCAGCGATCAAGCCACGCACAGGAAAACATGAATGGCAAATTACCATGGAAATCGCTCAGGCCATGGGTTACCCCATGCACTACAATGATTCATCAGAGATCATGGATGAAATTGCACGCCTGACACCGACTTTTGCAGGTGTCAGTTTTGACAAGCTCGACCGGGATGGCAGTGTACAATGGCCCTGTAATGATGAGGCGCCGAACGGCACTCCCATTATGCATATTGATAAGTTTGTACGTGGTTTGGGAGCATTTGAAATTACAGAGTTCATACCCACCGAAGAGAAGGTTAGCCCAAAATTTCCATTGCTATTAACCACCGGCAGGATACTCAGCCAATATAATGTCGGCGCACAAACACGCCGCACCGACAATAATGTCTGGCACCCTGAAGATATTCTGGAAATTCATCCCTATGATGCCGCTGAGCGCGGCATTAAAAATGGGGATCTGATTATGTTGAAAAGTCGAAAAGGTGAAACCTCCTTACATGCATTGATATCACAACGCATGCAACCCGGCGTGGTTTATACAACTTTTCATATGCCTTTTTCTGGCGCCAATATTGTCACAACGGAATATAGCGATTGGGCAACAAGTTGCCCCGAATATAAGGTCACTGCTGTTCAATGTGAACTAACCGATCACATTTCAGAATGGCAGCAACATTATCTGGATTATCAGGCAAAACAAACTAAAGCCTCTATGCAAACGAATTGAAAGAGTCTGTAAACCTTTATTTATCGTTTAATATCAAATACGCTATTGCTACCGCATTATTTGTGGCAGTATTCCAATAAATAATAATATCTGGAGCTAATCATGCCTCGTTTTTTAACACTTGTTGCCGTCCTTTTTTCTTTTGTTCTTTTTACCGGTACAACTTTCGCTCACCACTCTACTGTTGCTTTATTTGATGGAGACCAGACCATCGAAGTCACGGGGGTCATAGAACAGGTGTCCTGGCGCAACCCGCACGGCTATATTCTTTTTAGAGTAGAGGATGAATCCGGGGATTCCCGGCTTTGGCGTGCTGAAACTATATCCTATAGCGTCATGCGAAATCGTGGTGTTGAAGGCGATGAAATCAAGGTTGGTGACACCATAACCATGGCAGGCTCCCCTTCCAAACTTAATCGACCTGAGATTCTAGCCAGCAACGTTTTATTACCCACTGGTTATGAGTTTGATTTCGGTACAGGAAGGCCCTATTTCTCAGCCGGAAAAGCAGGAAATTTAATTGGCTATGTCGATGCTGAAAACTCAGGTGTTGATATTGACGCTGCCATGGCGTCAGCTGATGGTATTTTCCGCACCTGGAGCACCATTATGAATGACCCGGAAGCCTTTCCTATGTTCAGAGGTGGCTACCCTCTCAACGAAGATGGTGAAGCCTTCCTGGCACAATGGGATCCATGGGATAACGATCTACTAGCCTGCGGCACCAAAGGCACTCCACTGATCATGATGACTCCTTTCCCTGTAGAGTTCACTCAAGTCGAAGACACCATCGAATTACATATGGAAGAATATGATGCCATGCGGACTATTCATATGAATCCTGATGCCGTAGCACCTGAAGAGCACACGATGTTTGGTTTTTCCCGCGGTCATTGGGAAGGAAGTACTCTGGTCGTCGAAACGGATCATATCAGCGCCGGCTATTTTGGTTGGACGGGGGAACCGCAAAGCGATCAAATCACTGTTGTTGAAAGATTTATGCCTTCAGCCGATTATGAGCGCATGGATTATCGCCTGACTGTGACTGATCCAGTTTATTACACTGAAACTTTTGACCTAACCAAATATTTCGTCTGGTTACCCTATCGTCAAGTGAATCCATATGAGTGCCTTGAACAGACATATGAAAACTAGGCAAATACTAACAACCAAGCTATTTCGAAAAATCTAATCTGGTCATAGTAAATATGGAGCAGCAATTGTTAAGTGCAGACTTATACTTTTCAATTCGCCTGCCTTTACCTATATAGCTTTGTAACAACTTGATCGGCTTTTGCCTAATTAGGGAAGCGCTATAACAATAAGACCTGAAACTATCATTCGCATTGCCATACCTAAGGCAGAAATATGGAAATTTTGCGACTAAAAAAGCTACGTAATGAAACTATCGGATGCGTAAATTACTCCTTCTTTATTTACTAAGCCCTCTCGCTTTTGCTGCAGAAGAAGTCGAATTTTGGTCATGTGAAGGAACCGCCGCTGGAGGCTTACTCTGGTCAGGTAATAACTGGGAACCCGAAGAATTTGGCACTAGAATTTATAGAATTGAGCTACAGAGTTCAACAGCTGTGATATCTGAGAACAACGACCCCGCTCTTTTGAATATGCAGTGCCAATCAAAAACCTGGTCATGGAGTTGCTCTAACGATGCTGCTTCTTTAGAGCTCAATAAAAACTTATCTACAGCTGAATTGATCCGATTTTTTGGAGGGATTTATCAAGATCCCAATTTAAACCATAAAAATTCCATATATTTAGAAACACTACAATGTGAAAAATTTTGAACACTGAACTGAGTGTTTTCAGCACTTAAATGCTAATTAAACATTCAGCTCGTAATTCCATGTTGAACAAAAATCTATCTATACCACTTTGACTTTATTATGATTTAAACTCGGATCACGATTATTAGATCTTAACAATTGAAAATACAATTTTTACAGTTACAATTTCGGTTGACTTAATCAATATACAGGAGACATGATGAAAATAAATATGGCGCATTTCCGACAAGAGACATCAAATGGCGATTTTATGGATTTTGCTATTTTTGATGCCAAATCAGAGTCCGGCACCGAAAGTGATAATCTCAAGCTATTAAATGACTTAACTGATAATGCGCGAGCGAACAAATTCAAAGTAGACCAGGCTGTGCTTTTTTATAAGGAAGACGATGAATTACGTTTTTATGGCTCTACAGACCTGGCAAAATATCTGGCGAAAGTCGGCTTCCCCAAATGGACACATGAAATCGATATCCAAGATTAGCCCTATAACTCTTACATGATTCAGATGAACTAACTATACGGTTCAAAATTTTTTATAAGTTAGGTAATTATTAATATTCTGGTTTTGAATCTATCAGTCAAAATATCATCCTGATTTAACTGATTCGTCTCTCTCCCTAATACATCAATATTTGACCTTCATTCTTTAAAATCCTCATCTGGAATTAAATATATTTTCATATATTCCTATTTAAAAGCGACTCACTATGTAATCATTGCCAGTGGAACTGATATTTTTTTATCAGCGGTTATCTACATTTGTAGGTAATTGTTTATATTTGATGAGGTGAGCTCGAATATAATAATTTAATTTTCACCAATAAAATGAGTATATGTAATGAGTAAAGGTACTGTTAAGTGGTTCAACCCGGATAAAGGTTTTGGCTTCATCACTCCAGAAGATGGCGGCAAAGATCTTTTTGTCCATCATTCTGAAATCCAAAGTGGTGGAGAATATGCGACTCTAAATGATGGACAAGCAGTTGAGTTCGAAGTTGGACAAGGACAAAAAGGCCCTTGCGCCAATAAAGTTGTAGCTGTTTAATTACACATATAGATAAAAAAAAACCGCCTAACGGCGGTTTTTTTTGACTTCTGTAAAGCTTATTTTTCTTAAGGAAGAGCATCCAGTTCTGAATCGTCTTTTTGGGCAGGAATTAAATCTTCCTTACTGATATGCATATAAAGTAATACATTTGCCGCAACATAAATTGATGAATAAGTACCAATCAAAACACCTACTGTTAAAGCAATAGCAAAGCCACTAATCATTTCACCACCAACCAACAATAACGCCAGAAGCACTAACAATGTAGTTAATGACGTAATAATCGTTCGACTAAAGGTTTGAGTAATTGAAGTGTTGATAGTCTCATTTGCATCAACTCCTCTAAGCAAACGAAAGTTTTCACGAATACGATCTGACACAACAATAGTATCATTCAGCGAATAACCCACTACTGCAAGTACTGCAGCTAATACTGTCAGATCAAAATCAAATTGCATAAAAGAGAAAAAGCCCAGCACAATAATCACATCATGTGCCAGAGCGACTACTGCTCCAATTGCAAATTTAAACTGAAAGCGTAAAGAGATGTAAATCATAATCATGATCAATGCGACCAACATACCCAAGCCGCCCTGTTCTCTTAACTCATCTCCAACCTGAGCACCTATGAATTCTGAACGCAGTAACTCAATATTTTGCCCTGATGCTTCTTCCAGCATTGCCAATACGCGATCACCGGTCTGATTAGACTCTTCCAGTGGCAAGCCTTCTTCCTGAACATCTTGTATTCTAATGACGACATCCAAATCGCTACCAAAGAAAACCACTTCATAATTTTGAAACCCATTCCGCTCTAGGGTACTTCTGATACCTTCTAGATCGGGTGATTCCTCAAACAAGAGTTCAGCCTGAGTACCACCAGTAAAATCCAAACCAAAGCGCATGCCATTAACAAAGAATGAGCCTATGGAAAGAATAATGAGGATCGCTGATATTATGGTGGCAAACTTGCGCTTGCCCATAAAATCGATCGTGTTATTAAAATCTATCATGTTTAATTAATACCTGATTTAAGCCTTCCCTGCGTTCGGCTCAGGCATTTTTATGCCTATAGAAAGTTTGTTAACTTTGCGCCCACCATAAATAAGGTTAATGATGGAACGTGTTACAACTATTGCGGTAAACATTGAAGTTAAAATTCCAATGGAGAGAGTCACTGCAAAACCTTTAACGGGTCCGGTTCCAATAGAATATAAAATTATGGCGACCAGCAGTGTCGTAACGTTTGCATCAAGAATAGTGACAAAAGCCCTGCCATAACCCGAATCAATTGCCTTTTGCACACTTAAACCATTTTTAAGCTCTTCCCTGATACGAGCAAAGATCAGTACATTAGCATCCACGGCCATGCCCACTGTCAATACTATCCCTGCAATTCCTGGCAAGGTTAATGTCGCACCGATAATAGACATCACCGCAATTAATAAAAATAGATTGATGGCCAGCGCCACGTTGGCCACTAAACCAAATAAACGGTAGTAAGCCATCATAAAAACAAGCACGAGGGTAAAACCAATTTGTACCGATAAAACCCCTCGATCGATATTTTCCTGCCCAAGGCTCGGCCCTATGGTGCTTTCTTCAAGAAAATACATAGGGGCTGCTAATGCGCCTGAACGAATTAATAAAGCCAAATCATTTGCTTCATTGCCCATTAAGCCGGTAATCCTGAATTGCCTACCCAAAGCAGCCTGAATAGTCGGAGCACTTATCACTCTAATTTCTTCATAGGGTTCAGAGCTGGAAACAATTTCACCACTGGGCAGTAATTCCGTCACGGTTCGTACTTTGGTCTCGCTAAGCAGAATAGCCATGTTTCGACCTATGTTGCCACGAGTAGCCTCATTCATCTGCCTGGCTCCTGCAGCATCAAGTGTAATGTTAACTTGAGGCAATGACGTCTGAGCATCAAATGTTGCCTGGGCCTGGGTGACGCTATCACCACCAACGATCAAATCATTTTCCAGCGTAAGAGGCAGACCTTCATAATCATAATCAGTCGTAGTACCTGGAGCAGCATTGCTTTCTGCAACCAGATGAAAGCGTAAGGTCGCCACTGTAGAAATAATATCCTTGGCACGAGCTGTATCCTGTATTCCAGGTAGCTCTACAACAATACGGTCTTGCCCCATGCGCTGCACCTTAGGCTCCCTGACACCTAAAGCATCAACACGAGTTCGCAGTGTTGAAAGGTTTTGTTGCAAAGCATAATCCTGCAATAACAAGATGCTGGCTTCAGTTGGCTGATAATACAAAATAAACTCATTAGCAATTTCACTGTTGCGGCTTATCAAGTCAGGAAATTCTTCCCTGATTAAATTATTGGCGGCAGTCCTGGTTTCTGCATCATTAAAGCGGATCACAATACGGTTAGTGTCATCTACTTCTATGGGAGGACGATAACGTAAACGCTCTTCACGCAATAAACGACGCATTACAGCTATAGAATCGCTTAACTGATTGCTGATAGCTTGCTCCATATCAACTTCCATCAGGAAGTGAACACCACCACTTAAATCAAGACCATAAGCCATTGGGCCAGCCCCAAATGACTGTAAAAAACCTGGTGTATTTGGTGCCATGTTTTGAGCAATCAGATATTCATCTGGCAAGGACAGTTGTACGATTTCCTGCGCACGTCGTTGATCATTCTGATCCTGCAAGCGAATCAAACCTGAACCATCTTCCAATTCTGCTGACAGGAAGTTAATGCCATCAGAAATCAATGCTGCAGATGCTGTATCTATAACACTTTGATCAACCAGGCCGCTATCATGAGAAATCTGGATGGCAGGATCCGGCGGATAAAAATTCGGCGCAGCATAGACAACTGACAATGCAATAACAAACACTATCAAGAGGTTTTTCCAAAGAGGATATTTATTTAGCATGCATCACAGACCAGTTGCAGTTGGAGTTTTATTAGTGCCGTCTTTTAAGCTTGTTCAATAGATTTTATAGTGCCTTTGGGTAATACAGCAGACACTGATGACTTTTGCATCTTTAACTCAACATTCTCTGTCACTGATACCGACACATATTGTTCATCAACTTTAGTAACTTTACCCAGAATTCCTCCGGCTGTAATCACTTCGTCGCCTTTGCCAATACCCTGAATTAGTGCTTTATGTTCTTTTGCTCGTTTTGATTGTGGCCGAATCAACATAAAGTAAAAAATAAGTATAAAGCCTCCCAGGAAAATAAAACTGGTCCAGGGGCTTTGTTGAGCGGCTCCGTCTGCGGTTTGTGCATATGCTGAGCTGATAAAAAAATCCATAATATTGCCTTTAAGTTAGAAAATTAGTTAGTTGTTGTTAGTTTCGTCTTGTTTCTTGCTCTGGGCTTCATAGAAGCTATTTTTAAAGGCGGACAATTTACCTTGTTCTATAGCACTGCGCAAATCAGACATCAGGCTTTGATAATAGTGCAAATTGTGTATTGTATTTAACTGAGCACCAAGCATTTCTTTGCACTTGTCCATGTGATGTAAATAAGCCCTAGAAAAGTTTTTACAAGTATAACAGCTACAATTTTTATCCAGAGGACCCAAATCATTCCTAAAACGTGCATTTCTTAGCTTTAATACCCCTTCTGAGGTAAAAATATGCGCATTTCTGGCATTGCGGGTCGGCATAACACAGTCAAACATATCTATTCCTCGACTGACTGCCTCTACCAGATCAGATGGCGTCCCTACTCCCATAAGGTATCTCGGCTTTTTTGCAGGCATTAAATGCGCAATAGCTTCCAATACCATCATCATTTCTTCTTTTGGTTCTCCAACCGACAAGCCGCCTAAAGCATAACCATCAAAATCGATTGCTTTTAGAGCCTCCAATGATTCTTTGCGTAAATTTGGATACATCCCTCCTTGAACAATACCAAAAAGCGCTGATCGGCTATCTGCATGGGCAACCTTGCAACGTTTAGCCCAGCGCATTGATAGCTCCATGGAATTACGTGCTTCAGTCTCCGTTGCCGGATAAGGCGTACATTCATCAAAAGCCATGACAATATCTGATCCCAGTTCACGCTGCACTTCTATAGCTTTTTCAGGACTTAAAAATACCTTGTCTCCATCGATTGGGGAGCGGAACTCAACTCCCTCTTCCGAAATTTTACGCAAGTCGCCAAGACTAAAAACCTGAAAACCTCCTGAATCGGTCAGAATTGGCTTATCCCAGGCCATGAAATCATGCAGATCACCGTGCTGCTTGATAACTTCAGTACCCGGCCTAAGCATCAGATGAAAGGTATTGCCAAGAAGTATCTCCGCACCGGTGTCGGAAATTTGGGAAGGCGATAAGCCTTTTACGGAACCATAAGTACCTACCGGCATAAAAGCAGGTGTTTGCACCTCCCCTCGAGCAAAACTTATAGCGCCCCGCCGGGCTTCACCATCGGTTGTCGAAACTGAAAATTTCACGTTTTCTTGATTCCAAAATAGAAAAAGGAAGTGATATCACTTCCTTCTTCTTATGCCACATAACCTTAATTTAAAACGTAGCGCTTGGATATTTATCTCTCAGGCTAAGCGCTTATGGATGCGGCGAAAGAACGCATTAGGAATACGTGACTGACCGAGCACATAAGCAACAACGCATGAGAACGAAATAGCCATCGCCACAAATATTAAGGCAACAAATGAGAAACGCCGTCTCTCTCTTCGCTCAATTCTGTTTCGGTCGCCTGCATCAGATTACGGCTGAACTCATTAACATCTAGTCCCTGAACGATTGAGTACTCTCCGTTTTCACAAGTAACCGGGAAAGAATAAATCAAGCCTTCAGCAATTCCATAGCTACCGTCACTTGGAATACCCATGCTGACAATTTGACCGTTAGTACCGAGGGCCCAATCACGCATATGCTCAATTGCAGCATTAGCAGCAGAAGCAGCGCTAGAAAGGCCACGAGCTTTGATAATTGCAGCGCCACGTTGTTGAACTGTAGGAATAAAGTCATCAACGACCCAATCCATATCAACTAAATCAGTCGCTGCAGTTCCGTCCACAGTGCAATGATGGATATCCGGATATTGAGTAGCACTATGATTACCCCAGATAATCATACTTTTTACATCAGAACTGTGCTTACCAGTTTTCTCTGCCAACTGCGCCATGGCACGGTTATGGTCTAGACGAGTCATTGCAGTAAACTGTCCAGGTTTCAGGTCTGGTGCATTGCGATAAGCGATCAGGGCATTGGTATTCGCTGGATTACCAACAACGATCACTTTCACATCGCGGCTGGCATTATCATTTATTGCTTTACCTTGTACTGAAAAAATCGCGGCATTAGCTTCCAACAAATCTTTGCGTTCCATGCCTGGCCCACGTGGACGAGCTCCAACCAGCAAACAGTAATCTGCGTCTTTAAATGCAACATTAGGATCATCTGTCTGAACGATGCCGTGTACTAGCGGAAAAGCACAGTCATCAATTTCCATCGCGGCCCCTGCAAGCGCATCCAAGGCTGGGGTGATTTCCAGTAATTGTAGAATAACCGGTTGATCTGGCCCCAACATGGCACCAGATGCAATTCTGAATAAAAGTGAGTAACTAATTTGTCCAGCAGCCCCTGTGACTGCAACACGAACAGGTGATTTCATTTGGGATCCCTTTAGCGTTGTTAATGTTAGATACAAGTTAGCGTTAGCCGGCGCCGAAAAATATACAGCTAACGGCGTGAGCGCGCGATTATAACAGACTTTCTTTACATCGGCAGTATTCTGAAAAGTATTATGTTTACTGACTTTAGCCCTGCTTTTTTGCTAGAATCC
Source organism: Pseudohongiellaceae bacterium (assembly GCA_965661005.1). Classification (GTDB taxonomy): domain Bacteria; phylum Pseudomonadota; class Gammaproteobacteria; order Pseudomonadales; family Pseudohongiellaceae; genus UBA5109. Next base: position 65,094 of record CBFICB010000004.1, on the reverse strand, counting down.
AGATTATATTTTTAGGCTCTCATTCTATCTTTTACGGACGCATTCATGCGCAAAACTAAAATAATCTGCACCCTTGGCCCTGCCACCAGTAACTATGAAAAACTTCAGGAAATGCATGCCGCCGGCATGGACATTATCCGGCTCAATATGTCACATGCTCCACATAATTGGGTAGACCGTATGATTGAACATATTGTTGAATTAAATAAGCATACTGCCTTCCCCGTTGGCATTTTACTTGACACTCAGGGACCTGAAATTAGGACTGGCGTGTTGGAAAATGATCTGGACCTAAAAGCCGGCGATGAAATTTCAATTTCTGTTCGTGATGGGGTTGATGTTGAAGAGTCCTCCATCAGAATAAATTATGACGAGCTTATTGAGACAGTAAATGTCGGCGATAAAATCACCGTCGATAATGGTTTGATTAACCTTGAGGTGCTGGAGAAAAGTAACCCAGTTTTACGCTGTAAGATTTTGGATGGCGGCAAACTGGGTAGCAAGAAGCATGTCAACCTGCCGGGCATTAGAGTCAACTTGCCAGCAATCACTAACAAGGACAGAGAAGACATCCTGTATGGACTTAAACACGAATTAGACTACATCGCGCTTTCATTTGTGAGAGAAGCGAAGGATATCCAGCAACTTCGAGACTTAATTGAAGAAAATTTTCCGGAAAAATTATCCACAATAAAAATTATCGCAAAAATCGAAGATCAACAAGGGGTAAAAAACCTGGAAGAAATAGTTCAGGCATCTGATGGCATTATGGTCGCCCGTGGTGATTTAGGAGTGGAAATTGATTTAGCAGAATTACCCATCGTGCAACGCAATATCATTCGTTTGTGTGCTCGTTATGGTAAACGCGTTATCGTAGCCACACATCTACTGGAATCGATGATCGAAAACCCAATTCCTACAAGAGCAGAAGTGACTGATGTTGCCAATGCGGTCTATGAAGGCGCAGATGCCATTATGCTGTCAGGAGAAACTACCATCGGCAAACACCCGGTGCGATGTGTTAAGCAATTAGATGCCATCGCCCGCGCTAATGAAAAACAACCCGGACTGAATTTAACGGATGATTTGATTAAATCTTCTGATAAAGAACATTTGGCTGCAACCGCCGTAGAGCTAGCCGACAGCCTTAACGCCAAAGGTATTATCGTAGTAACCCGACACGGCATCATGGCTAATTATGTGACTAATTGTCATCCCGAAAATTCTCCAATTTTCGCTTTCACCAACATTGGAATTACTCGGCGCCTGATGACACTAAACCGTTATCTATACCCTTTTAAAATTGAATTTAGTGATGATCCAGAAGAAACTTTAGGTCGCGCATTTAATGAACTTAAACAGAAAGCTGGATTTGAAAGCAATGATAAAGTGGTGGTGATTTCTGATCTGTTAATCGATCAGGATAGTGTTGGAATTCAGATTCGCTATCTACCTTGATCATAAAACTTCAGCTATACCCACCAAACACTAAGCTATAAAAAACGTCACGAGCCTAGCGAATAATTAAAGCATTAGTTAAGCACCACAGCCTTTAGCTAATAAAGCTTGCATCTCCATAACTAAAAAATCTATATTTTTCTTTGATGGCCTCATTATAGGCATGCAAAATATTTTCCTTCCCTGCGAAGGCACTCACCAACATAATCAATGTCGATTCCGGCAGATGGAAATTAGTTAGCAAGGCATCCACAGATTTAAATGTATAGCCTGGATAAATAAAAATATCAGTATCACCTTTAAATGGTGTAATTTCGCCGGAACGACTGGCTGTTTCCAAACAGCGAACTGTAGTGGTGCCTATAGCAACCACACGACCGCCTCTGGCACGACAGGCCTTTACTTTCTGGCAAACAGCTTCATCCACTTCCAAATATTCAGCATGCATTTGGTGTGCTTCTATCTTTTCAGCTCTTACAGGCTGAAATGTTCCAGCCCCAACATGCAGAGTGACTTTTGCAGTATCAATACCTTTAGCGCTTATCTCTGCAAGCAGGGGCTTATCAAAATGTAATCCTGCTGTTGGTGCCGCGACAGCACCTTGTTTTTCGCTATAAACTGTTTGATAGCGTTCTTTATCGGAGAGCTCATCCTCACGTTTGATATAAGGTGGCAAAGGCATATGCCCTATTTCATCTAAAAGGTCCATTAAGGCAAGGTTTTTGGGAAATGCCAATATATAAAAATCGCCTTCTCGTCCAAGAACCTTAGCCTTGGCTTCAGCGGAAAAAATAATATAGGAATCGGTTTTAGGCGTCTTGCTTGCACGTACTTGCGCAAGTATTTGATTATCTGCCATCACCCTTTCCAGCAACACTTCGACCTTGCCTCCACTTTGCTTATGTCCAAAAAGTCGGGCGGGAATCACGCGAGTATTATTAAATACCACTAGATCTTCAGGCTTGATTAAAGAAATGAAATCCGTAAAACCTCGGTGTTCAATATCTCCACTTTCTCGCGACAAGCATAGTAAGCGACTGTCCGTTCTTTTAACCGGCGGATAATGTGCAATCAACTCTTCAGGAAGATCAAAATGGAAATCACTAAGTTTCATGGGGGCGAAAGATTACCGCTTTTATTTGCTAAATCATAGGCAGAAAGCCCAACAGGCGTTATAATCCGCGCTCGTCTATTCCAGATATAACCAGAAATACTCTCAATGCCGGAGTGGTGAAATTGGTAGACACGCCGGATTCAAAATCCGGTGCTAGTGATAGCGTGCCGGTTCAAGTCCGGCCTCCGGTACCAAATTTAATTCCATTATCATCCATAATGATTTATTAATATACAATTAGCGGTATATTTCTAATATACTGCATCCAAAGCTGTCCAATAAAATCCAACAATATACCGTAAATATTACGGTATAAATTACGGTATAAATCAGAATTAAAATAACACATGCAGTAGACCAAAAATAATGATACAAAAGCTCAGCGCTACTAAAGTAAAACAAGCCAAGTCAAAAAATAAAAACTTCAAGTTATTTGATGGAAATGGACTATATCTTCTCGTTCATAAGAATGGCAGTAAATATTGGAGATATGACTATGTGTTTACTTATAAACGTAAAACATTAGCACTTGGTATTTATCCATCCATAAGTCTAGCTGATGCAAGAATTGCACATCAAAATGCTCGCGAACTTCTCCAAAACGGTATAGACCCCTCACATAACAAGCGTCTAGAAAAATTAACTCGCAACATTGCTGCCAGTGACACATTTAAAGCCATTGCTGAAGAGTGGTTTATTCAAAAGAAAGGAGAAACATCAAAAAGAAACCAAAGTCGAACTTTAGCCATACTCAAAAAGGACTTATTTCCATATATTGGAGGCATAGCAATTTCACAAATAAAACCTCTAGAGATACTTACTGCAATTAGAAAAATAGAACAAAGAGGCAGTACAGACTTACCTCAACGCGCTAGACAAATTACTGGGCAAATATTTAGATATGCAATTATCACTAATAGAGCTCAAATTGACCCAAGCCGTGATTTGGTAGGCGCACTAAAGGCCACTCCTGCTGTTAGACATAACCCTACCATCACTGACCCAGAGCAATTACGCCATTTATTAAGAGCTATTGATTCTTATCAGGGAACAATTGTCGTTAACGCTGCGTTAAAAATATCGATTTTGCTCTATCAGCGTCCCGGAGAAATAAGACACATGGAGTGGTCAGAGATTAACTGGCAAGAGTCTCGTTGGGAGTTGCCAGGAGCTAAAATGAAGATGGGGTTGGACCACATTGTACCGCTATCCAAGCAAGCTGTATCAGTGCTCGAAGAGATACACATGCATACAGGACGAGGTAAATATGTATTTCCTAGCGCCAGAGGAGCAAGCAGACCCCTAAGCGAGAACGGCGTAAGAACGGCTCTGAGGACGATGGGATACAGCAATTGATAACGCAAGTGCCCAGATTGATTTAAACGCTATCAGAACTAATGTAGAAACTTACTATGCTAACCGCAATATAACTGTCATAGCTCCGAAGTTTGAAGAATGGGTTGATAAAGATAACTCAGGCCTTCTTCCAAAGAGGAAGATTACGGCCACATCACAAACCTTTACTGATGATTTGCTTGTTAATCGAAACGAAGTAATCACTTCAAATTCGATAGCAATAACGGACGTTGGAAGTGACAATATCTACACGGAACTTATTACTGGCAGCACATGTTCGTCTGATGGCGTAAACTTATTAAAGAACGGAGATCTAGTTAGCGGATCTTTTACAACCTTAGCTGGGGATGACACCCTTAGCATTAGAAGTACTAGTCCATCATGGGGGCAATCTTGTGTATATACAGCGAATGTAGGCTCACAAAGTTTAGATTACAACGTTACAACAAAGCCCTTAGTCACTACTTTTTACCAAGGCGCTGATATTTGTCAAAGCCAAGATTCCCCTAATAGCGATTATCAATATATAGCCGTACCGTTTTATACAGATCAGTTAGATTTCATTAGCTCATCTATAGTGAATAGCCAATATATCGGGATAGGGCTATTAACATCTGGGCCAACTTCTGGCCCGTTAGTTCCCACCCGAATTGAAATACACGCGGATAATGCTGGAGCACCATCAGGCACTTCTATCGCTACTGCCGTGGCTGGTAATGGAACGTATGGATTAGATATTGATACAGTTAATGATTCTTCAGGCAACTCATATACAACTAATCGGCTATATATCCAGGGCTACTTTGGTTCAGACGGTATCGATCTTCAATCCAATACTAAATATTGGGCTGTAGCAGTCTATTCTGCACCAACAAGAACTCATTTAGAACTTTGTGGTGCAGTAGAGCCAGTATCGTATGGAACAGTGAAGACTAGTTCAGATGGTTCAACATGGGTAGATGCAGGCCTAGGAGCTTTCCCTAAATTATTTCTTTTCCAGTAGCACTACAAAGGATAATTTAAACTCTAAAGAGCTGTCTTAGAGTAGTCCTTTTTTCTAAAATTGCCTCTAATGTGTCTACGCAGGTACTACTTAAACTACACAACTGTGAAGACCACCCCCGGTGTCTAATTAGACCTCACCCCTGCCCTCAACCGTATGCAATACCGTATGCATAACATAGCCAATTAAGCTTTCTAGGAATTGAATAGATAGAGTTAATAATATAAAGTGGACAGCTCTATGGTGCTTTACTTTATAAGCCATTGGAATATATAGGTATTGTTAGACAGCATGATTGTCTCCTAAGGGGCAGGTCAGAGGTTCGAATCCTCTCCGGAGCGCCATTTCTCATTATCATAAATTTATAATAATCACTAAACAGGTCGCGTTACTTTATTGTCCATCATTTCCCAAAACCTCTTGTTATATGACGGCTACATTTGCAATGCCTGTGCACTGAATAAAAACTATTTTTTTATCATTAGTTAGAATCGGCTCTTGACACTTTGCTTTAGTTTGAAGAAAATCTAACAGTTCGCATAGAATAACTTTTGTTCACAGTACGAACATTCGATATACCCTTCTGAATTAATGACTTATTTAAGGAATTTTGATTCATAACAACGATGCTACTTGCACAGCACCAAGTATCTTGATTGAATGCTGACACGACTTTATCTGGTCGAATTAATTCGATCAGCTTTCAATTAAATATAGTTAATTATAATTAGAGGAAATAAACCATGAGCGTACAAGTCAAAGATTTTGGAATGAATAATTTACCTGAAGCCGTACTGGAAGAATATGGTGCAAAAATAAAAGACCCGCGTTTAAATCAAATTATGCTTTCTTTGATTAGTCATATTCATGCCTTCATCAAAGATGTCGAGCTGACCGAAGAGGAATGGTTTGCAGCTATTCAATTTCTGACAGCAACCGGACATATGTGTGACGATGTGCGTCAGGAGTTTATTCTACTTTCAGACACCCTGGGTGCTTCATCTCTAGTTGACTCACTAAATCATCAACGTAAAGGTGTAGGTACCGAAAATGCGGTATTGGGCCCATTCTATCAACCAGGAGCACCTGAAATGGAGATGGGTGGAAATATTGCGCGCAAAACGACTGAAAATGGCATTCCTGCAGTTGTTTCAGGCAAGGTTATAGATGAAGACGGTAACCCCGTAGCTGGCGCCAAGTTGGATGTCTGGCAATCTTCCAGCGAAGGCTTTTACCATATGCAAGATGAAAATATGCCTGACCATAATCTATGTGGCGTATTTACTACAGCAGACGATGGCGAATATATATTTGCAACTGAAAAGCCGGAGCACTACTCGATTCCTACCGATGGTCCAGTAGGTAAAATGTTATTTGCCTGTGGTCGTCACACCATGCGTCCAGGTCATTTACATTTTATTATTACTGCACCAGGTTATGATCGACTGGTCACACAAATCTTCACTGATGGTGATCAATACCTTGATTCTGATGCGGTTTTTGCTACCAAAGAAACTTTGGTTGGGATTTACAACGAAAGCAACGACGAAGCCTTAGCGCAAAAGCTTAATATTCCAACACCATTTGAACATGTAGATTTTGACTTCACACTAATGAAGAGCAAATAACAGTTGCGTAAATAAAGATCACTTGATCAACTATTACTGCGAGGAAATATGAAGGTAGTACCACAAATAACTCTAGCGGAAGCTGCAGCAAAAGTAACTGATGGAGATACTCTAATCGTTGGTGGTTTCGGCATGACAGGAAACCCTGTGCATTTATTAAATGCGATTGCCGAAACGAATGTGAAAGACCTAACCTATGTAGGCAATAACGTTGGCGAACCAGGCTTGGGTGGCGGCCGCTTGCTGCGTAATGGTCAGATTAAAAAAGCTATTGGCTCTTTCTTTACCAGTAATCCTGAGGCTGTAAAAGCTTCCCAGGCCGGAGAATTGGAAGTCGAATTACTACCGCAGGGAACACTTTGTGAGGCTATGCGTGCTGGTGGTGCAGGTTTAGGTGGTTTTTTTACGCCCACTTCTGCTGGCACTGTACTAGCCGAAGGTCGCGAATCTCGAAACATCAATGGCAAAGATATGGTGCTGATCCCGCCTTTATATGGTGAAGTTGCTTTAATTCGAGCCTGGAAAGCAGATACCGCAGGGAATCTACAATATCGCATGACTGAAAATAACTTTAATCAGGCTGCAGCTACTGCCGCAACAGTGGTTATTGCTGAAGTAGAAGAAATTGTGCCAGTTGGCGAGCTCGATCCAAATCAGATCCATACTCAGGGCTGTTTTGTCGATTTTTTAGTGGAAGCCAAATTAACACTTGAAGATTTAGGTTCATCTGCCTCTGTACCGCCAAAAAGTGACAATGTTGATGAGTCTCGCATGAACATTGCAAAAGCTGCTTTGGCAGAACTCAAGCCAGGCGATGTGGTTAATCTCGGTATTGGCATACCAACGCTTGTAGCTGATCTTATTACCCCTGAACATGGCATTTTTATGCACACTGAGAACGGTATGTTGGGTGTAGGGCCGCGCCCTGATTCCGGCGGAGCGATGGATTACCCGGTTAATGCAGGAAAAATGCCTGTCAGCGAACTGCCTGGCGCCAGTTATTTCGATTCGTGTACTTCATTCGGCATGATTAGAGGTGGACATGTTGATGTTTCAGTTATTGGCGGCCTAGAAGTCGATGAAGCAGCCAATCTAGCGAACTGGGCTGTACCCGGCAAGCCCTTGCTGGGTGTCGGCGGTGCTATGGACCTGTCATCAGGCTCAAAACGCCTGATTGTTACCATGACTCATACTAGTCGTGACGGTGCACCCAAGATCGTGCCTAATTGTGCACTACCCTTAACCGCACTTGGCGTGGTTGACGTAGTGATTACTGAACTAGCGATGTTCCGATTTATTGAAGGTGAAATTGTCCTGGTTAAAGTAATGCCAGGTTCTAGTCTTGAGGAAATCGCTGAAAAGACTTCAGCAAAATATAGAGTAGCATTGGAAGACTAAATCTAATGTAACAAGCTCTCATCTGCAGGTAACACCTCAGAAATTTTTCTGGCAGCTGCTTGCAAATTTGGAATTAAGTCATTCTTCAGACGCTTCTTGTCCATCTTTTGCGGTTGAGAGCTAATATTAATTGCAGCTACCGCTTTACCATCTTTGTTTAAGATGGGAACAGATACCGAACAAAGCCCAATTTCAAGTTCCTGATTCACTAGAGAATAACCCTGGCTTCTGGCCAATTTAACTTCATGTAAAATAGAGATATTATCTATAAGTGTATGTTTTGTATGCTTTTCTATATTCGATGAATTTATGAAGCTTTCAACTTCTGTATCAGACAGTGCGGCCAGCAAAACTCTACCCATAGACGTGCTAATTGCCGGTAGACGTGTACCAATATGCAGACTCACCGACATTATTTGCTGAGTAAGACTCCGGGCAACATAGACTATATCTGGCAGATCGAGCACAGAAACCGAGCAGGATTCACAGGTATTATCACTCACCTCTCTAATATAAGGCTGAATCAACTCGACCAAAGGCTGAGAACTTAGATAGGCAAAGCCTAAATTTAATACTTTTGGGGATAGCCAGAAAAACTTGCCATCAGTTTCTACATATCCCAGGGCATGCAGGGTATGCAAAAACCTTCTCGCCGTCGCGCGAGCAAAACCAGTATGCTTAGCGACTTCACTAAGACTGAGTTTACAGCGGTTTTTATCAAAGCAGCTAAGCACTGCCAATCCCCGCTCTAATGAGGTAACATAATCCCTATTGTCAGCCCCGATAACACTTGACTTTTCTGCACTCATTTAGCATCATCTTTTTTTTAATAAGTTCGCAGTAGGTCACATTAGTTCGCTATGTGAACTTTGTCAAGATTAAGGATAACTCACTGAGAATGTTCATTATTGATCCCTGTCAATGCAGAGTGAGATATACTGATCTAACTTTACCGAACAACAACAAAAAAACATTAAATAAATTTTTAAATACAGGAGAGTAAGTATGTCTGTGGAATATAAAACAACGTTTGCATCCATTGATGATTACAATAAAGGTGGCGTGCAGATGGTTAGCGGCAACATCAAAGACTACGTCTTCTCAAACGTCTATGAAGTTGCAGCAAATGCATCAGCTCCCTATGAGCGTATCGTAGTAGCCAAAAACTTGGTATACACTCTGGAATCATGCCGTGCAGAAGGAGAGTCTCCCTGGTATACCTGCGCACATGATGAATTTGCAATCGCTTTTGATTACGACGTTGAAGTACATTATATTAAATTGGACGACACCAGCTTTATTGATGATGAAAAAGACGGTTCTTTCCGCTTAGAAGGCAAGCCCGCTGGTCAATATATGGGTAAAATCACATTAAACCGTGGCCATCAGGCACTATTACCTGAAAAGGTTGCATACTCATTTAAAGCTGCCAAACCAGCCACATTAGTATTCCAGGCTATATTGGGTGACGAATCTAATGAAAAATGGAATGAAATCTGCCTTACTTAAGCTATTGACATTAATCACCAAAAGACTACATTAGCAACACATAACGAGAGACAAAATAGGAATATATCAATGACAAATTTAACAGCTTTAGTAAACAACGAACAAACCGGCTACCAAAACTTTTCTGCCGGTAGCTTTACTTTTCGCCGTGACGAGTATTTCGCTTATATTGATTATCCAGATGGCGAGTATGTCATGCCAATTGACGCCTTCTTGAAAGCACTGATGCGTGATATCGCATGGGGCTTTTTCTACGGCACAGTGAATTTTGATGACGTATTTGGTACAACTAACCATTATGGCAATGTCGATATGTTTATTGGCACCATGAACGTAGAATATGTCAATAATGGTAAAGACTTCATGGAAAACTTCCCTTCAGAAGAGCTTATGGAAGTCTTTCAGGCGATGTTGTCCGACTGGACTATCGAAGGCTTTGACCCTTTTGCCGCCCCTCAAGAAACAGGTACTGCCTGGGGACCAAAAAATGGTAACAACGACGAAGCAATCTCACGTACTCGCCAAGTCGCTCAACGCATGATCGGCATCCCAGGCGACACAGAAATTCGTTCTGACGAAACTGGTTATACGGTTAACAGGCATTTTAAAGATGTTGATCAGTCACAGCCTGTGGTTGATGCCGAGCCTGGTTTCGAAGATCAAATTCATGGTTTTAATCTTTGGGCTCATCTATCAAGATCTGACGTTACCTGGAACCCTTCCATTGTCTCTATCTGCAAGCAAAGCCTGCTTTGCCCTACTACTGAAGAATATATTCTTCCAGTCGAACACGGTAACGACCGCGTAGAATGGTTTGTCCAAGTTTCTGATGAAATCATTTGGGACATTAAGGATGGAAAAAGCAGTAAGCCACGCGCTTCTTTAGTAATGCGCGCCGGAGATGTTGCCTGTATGCCAGCCGACATTCGCCATCAGGGTTACTCACCTAAACGCTCTATGCTGATTGTTTGGGAGAACGGTTCTCCTGAAATCATGGAAAAAATTAAAGATGGAACTGTGCCTAGAGTAGGCGTTGAGTTTTAAAAACTCTTTTCATTAATACTTATAAGTTCGTACTTCAAATAGCTGCTACTCAATTCTGAGTAGCAGCTTTTTTTCTCAATAAATAAGCATGGATCACTATGAAAATTATAGACAAACTGCTAATTAACGGTGAATGGGTGGACGGTGAAGCTGGCACCACCATTGACGTTCTAAACCCTTATGATAATTCACTCATTACCAAAGTAGCGGAAGCTAAAGAAGCCGATGTTGATAAGGCTGTTGCGGCAGCGAAAGCCGCCTTAGAAGTATGGAAGTCATTTAGTGCTTCTGAGCGAGGAAATTTCTTACTCAAGTTAGCTGATAAAATTGAAGAACATGCCGAAGAGCTTGCTCAGATTGAAACGATGGATACTGGGCACCCTATTCGCGACACACGTAATCTAGACGTGCAGAGAACAGCCTACTGCTTCCGCTATTTCGGAGGCATGGCTGACAAACTTGAAGGCTCGGTTATCCCTGTTGATTCTGGGTTCCTAAACTATATGGATCGCCAGCCAATTGGTGTTGTTGGCCAGATTGTTCCCTGGAATTTCCCATTAATGTTTACCAGCTGGAAAATGGCACCTGCCCTGGCGGCTGGCAACACAGTCGTCATTAAACCAGCTGAGTTAACGCCCCTATCAACCCTGAGAATTGCAGACCTTATGATGGAAGTTGGCATCCCTGCTGGCGTTGTTAACGTCCTTGTTGGTAGAGGCAGTATTGCTGGCCAGCATTTGGCTGAGCATGAAGATGTTGGCAAGATTTGCTTCACTGGCTCTACAGCTGTTGGTGAAAAAATTATTGAAGCCTCTGCTAAAACCATTAAAAAAGTACAACTGGAATTAGGTGGCAAGGGCGCCAACATTATTTTCGAAGATGCCAATATCCCTGCTGCTGTCGGTGGATCTGCATTTGCCATTTTTCATAATCAGGGACAAGCCTGTATTGCAGGATCTCGTTTAATTATCCACGAAAATGTTGTTGATGAATTTCTTGAGAAATTCACTGCTTTAGCGAAAAGCATCAAAGTCGGAGATCCAGCTGATCCGAGTACTGAAATGGGCCCTCTCACATCTCAAATGCATCTTGACCGCGTATTGGAATATTGTGAAGTTGCGAAAGAACAAGGTGGTGAATTTTTAACTGGCGGTCACCAGCCTGATGACGAAACGCTTAAAAAAGGTTGTTTTGTTATGCCGACTATCGTTAAGTGCAAGCCCACCGACAGAGTTTTTCATGAAGAAGTATTTGGTCCTTTTGTTGTTGTGACCACTTTCAAAACAGATGAAGAGGCCATGGAACTAGCTAACGCTACTGAATATGGCCTGGGTAGCGGTTTATGGACCAGCAATATTTCCAGAGCACATAAATTTGCTCGTGAAATACACGCTGGTATGGTGTGGATTAACTGCTACAAGCGTGTAAACCCTGCAAGTCCATTTGGCGGTGTTGGCCGCTCAGGCTATGGCCGTGAAATGGGATTTGAGGCGATGCGTGAATATACTGTTGCCAAATCCATATGGGTCAATATTGACGCAAAAATCCCACCATTTTATCCACGCTAAATCATCAGCATATTGGTTTATCAGTGAATATGATGAAACAGAGGTAATGATCTAATGCAATTTGTTTACCACCCAAATTCTCAACGCATTATTTTTGGCGCCGGTACTTTAAAGCAACTTCCTGATGAAGTTGCTTTACTCGGCATCAAAAAGCCTATGATTATCTCTACAGAATTTCAAAAAGATCTTGCTGTCTCTACTAAAGAGCTACTCGGCGATCGCTTTGAAAGCAGCATCTTTGATCGAGCGGTCATGCATGTTCCAAGAGAAACTATTGATACCATCATGGCGGAAATTAAGGCCAATGGTAACGATGGTTGCGTTTGTATGGGGGGAGGTTCAACAATTGGTTTGGGTAAAGCGGTTGCTTTAGAAACAGGACTGCCTTCAATAGTAGTACCTACAACTTATGCGGGATCAGAAATGACTCCTATCTGGGGCATCACTGAAAATGGCGTAAAAACCACTGGCCGCGATCCCAAGGTGCTCGCAAAAACGGTCATCTATGACCCTGAATTGACAGTAACATTGCCAGATTTTCTATCTGGCCCCAGTGGAATTAATGCTATCGCACATTGTGTTGAAGCGCTTTATGCCGAAAACAAAAATCCAGTGATATCCTTAATGGCAGAAGAAGGTATCAAGGCACTGGCTGAAAGCTTACCCGTAGTAGTACTTGAGTTGGATAATATGGAAGCCAGAAGCAAAGCCTTATATGGTGCTTGGTTATCGGGTACAGCCTTGGGCACTGTCGGCATGTCTATTCATCATAAGCTATGCCATACCTTAGGCGGCTCTTTTAATTTACCCCATGCTGAAGTCCATTCGGTCATCATCCCTCATGCGACTAAATACAATCAGGAAGATGCCCCTGAAGCCATGCAAGCTATTGCACGTGCTCTAAACACGACTCCTGACAATGCTGCTGGAGCCTTATTTGACCTGTTAGGTAAAGTAGGTGCACCAACAACACTCGAAGAGATCGGCATGAAGGAAGAAGATCTGGATAAAGCAACAGAAATTGCACTCTCAAAACCTTATTACAATCCCCGTGAGGTAACAAAAGAAGGAGTGCGGGAACTTCTGCAGAATGCCTTTACTGGCACTCGCCCCTAAAAACCGTTTTTTATTATAAAAACGATAATTTGTATTTGGCAAAGACACTTACACCCCCATATAAAAAAATACAGGTTAGCAAGGTAGGAAAGTTGTACTCATGAGACGCTGGTACGAAGAAAGAAATGTGCCCCCTTTCGGTACTGAACTGTGCAGAGTTGACGATATATTGCCGGGTGATACCCGAGAGGTCAGTTTCGCAACAGAATCAAAATACCCTTTTAATCTTTTTATCTATAATGATGAAGGAACATTACTTTGTTATTTGAACCGCTGCCCTCATTTTCAGATAAAGCTTAACCTTGACCCTGGCCGATTTCTTAATCTAGATCGAACGATGTTTATGTGCCAGCACCATATGGGGAAATTCAGAATACATGACGGTTTTTGCACTCAAGGCCCTCCCCAAGGAAGCAAATTGGAAAGTATTCCACTTGATATCAATGATGGAATTGCCTACTTAGGCAGCCCTTAATAATTATATATATCAGATAGTTAAGAGGTTTAATTAAAGTATATTATGATAAAGCATATTGTTTGTTGGAAGGTTGATAAGCCTGATTTGAGTCAGAAATATTGTGATGATGCTTCAGAATTACTGCAGCAGATGCGTGAGCATATTACCGGTCTTATTAATTTAGAAGTTTCTGCAGATGAAAGTCGTACTGACAGCTCTGCTGATATTGCTCTTTATTCTGAGTTTGAAAGCTGGGATGCTTTAGCTCATTACAATCAACACCCTCTTCACCTGGAATTTAAAGCATATCTGGGCCCATATATCGTCGAAAGGCGTATGGTTGATTACGAAAAATAAGGAATCATTATGACTGATGCATATATTTGCGATGCTATTCGCACCCCTTTTGGCCGTTACGGCGGCTCTCTGGCTACCATAAGAGCCGATGATCTAGGTGCTGTTCCTCTAAAAGCATTAATGGACAGAAACCCTAATGTTGATTGGCAAGCTGTTGACGATGTCATTTATGGTTGCGCCAACCAGGCCGGTGAAGATAATCGCAACGTAGGCAGGATGTCTCTGCTACTTGCCGGGCTTCCCTTAGAAGTAACCGGTACAACAATGAACCGCTTATGTGGTTCCAGTCTAGATGCCATATCCACTGCAGCCAGAGCAATAAAATCTGGTGAAGCTGAACTGATTATCGCAGGCGGTGTTGAGTCCATGTCTCGCGCCCCTTTTGTTATGGGTAAAGGAGAAAGTGCTTACGCCCGTACTATGAAATTAGAAGATACTACGATGGGATGGCGCTTTATCAACGCTCAACTGAAAGCAATGCATGGCGTTGATACCATGCCAGAAACAGCAGAAAATGTTGCTGAGCAATTTTCGATTAACCGGGAAGACCAAGATGCATTCGCTTATAGAAGCCAGGAGCGAACTGCTGATGCTCAGAGCTCAGGACGTTTGGCTAAAGAAATCACCTCTGTATCCATCCCGCAGCGTAAAGCTGATCCTCTGATCTTTGATACAGACGAACATCCACGACTTAGCAATATGGATGTTTTAGCAAAATTGCGCCCCGTTGTTCGAGAAGGAGGCACAGTTACCGCTGGGAATGCTTCAGGAATTAATGATGGTGCAGCTGCAATAATTATCGCTTCTGAAGAAGCTGTAAATAAACATGGTTTGACACCTCGTGCACGCATCGTTGCTTCAACGACCGTAGGGGTTGCGCCTTCAATAATGGGCTTTGCACCAGCACCTGCAACTAAAAAGCTTTTGGCCTTTACCGGATTAAGTCTGGATCAGATGGATGTGATTGAGCTCAATGAAGCTTTTGCAGCACAAGCTCTCGCTGTTACCCGTGATTTAGGTCTTCCTGATGATGCTCCTCATGTGAACCCTAACGGAGGAGCCATATCTCTTGGCCACCCTCTGGGGGCAAGCGGCGCCAGACTCGTTATAGCTGCTGTTAATCAATTACACCGCTCAAATGGTCGCTATGGTCTCTGTACTATGTGTATCGGTGTCGGTCAGGGCATAGCTTCTATTATTGAGAAAGTCTAAGCTATTTAAGCACCATAAATATTAAAGGAGCCTATTGGCTCCTTTTTTATTATTTTATTTCTTAAATTTCTTACAAAAAAAAAGCCTCACTCCGTGAGACCTTTTTATTAACCCTTTATAAGTAAGTAAATAGCTATAGAAAGCTAATACAGACTCATATAAAGTTTACATTCCACAAGGACGCGGATCCCAAGCACTGCGATCATTATCACGTCTATAGTGAGAACTGGTAACGAAATCAGTATTTAGATACTCAGGGTCATGTACGATAGTTGTAAATACTACCCAATCATTGCCATTAGGATCAGCAAATACATCAACATATTCCGTAACGGTAGCATTCTCACTTACTGGTGCTCCATTTGAACGCAACCAGGCAGCAGTTAAATGACTAGTTTCAATTTTCATCGAGCCATGCTGTAAATCATCAGTTGATCTAGAAAAACCAGCAAAACCAGTAGGTGGTGCTGCATCATACTCCCAGCTAGCCATAGAATAACCCTGCAAGCTTCTCGGTGTATTTTCAGGAGCTGGTTCATTGAAGATAAAACGCCTAGTCTGTTGGCCATAATCTGTTTCCAGACGGACAACCGAATCCGACTCCCATTCAATACGTAACCTTTGAGGCTGGCGCATAATGCCTGCAGCGCCATAAGCTAGGCAGGAACCAGTCATGGACTCATCCCAAGCCTGCCCAACTTCACGAGCACGATCATTGTAAGGAATGCTGGTAAAGTCACCTTTTTCAGCGACACGCATACGCCATAGCCAATCTTCATTAACAATTGCTACCCACTGTCCTTCAAGCCTATCCAAATTAATTGGGGCTGCGTCACGAGGAGCAGGCGGCGGACCAGGTGGTGGCCCCCCACGTTGAGCTGCAGCAGAGGTAGCTAATATTGTCATGCCTATAAAAGCGGCAACTCTGGTAAATGTTCTTATTTTCATTGTAATACTCCTACTCGCTCAAGGTGTTGTATACGGAAGTTATAAATTGTTCTGGCGATATAAAGCCATTTCCATAACGACCGTCATAATCACGCGATGGTTGTGCAGCTAATACTTCATTCAGACTCATTCCCTGATCGATCATATGCTGAACACGGTCACGAATAATCGTAATCATGTCACGATAGTCAACGACATCAGCTTCATCAGACAGTCGACCGTGGCTTGATATCACCATAGTGCCACCTTCTTGTTGCTCACGCGGAACAGTGATTCTGATAATTTGATTCAGACCATCGACAATACCATTAATGTGTCCAAAATTGGACTCATCAATAAAGGGATATCCCGATGTAACATATATGTCACCAGTACTAATGACATCAGACTTACGGAAAAAAACTATTGTGTCGCCGTTAGTATGTGCTCTTCCCTGGTAAAGCAATTCAATAGGCTCATCGTTAAAGTAAAGGTCATATTGGTCGCCGATATAAACTTCAGTTGGCCACATATCAAATGGTATTTCTGGAGTAGATGTCGCCATGGTTAACATAACATTTTCATGAGCGATAACCTCAGCGCCAGGGGCAAATGTTTCGGCGACATCTCGCGCTTCATTACCAGCAACAATTGTTTCACCTGCATCACGAATGATCTGATTACCACCCGTATGATCACCGTGCCCGTGAGTATTAATCACATAGCGAATAACCTTGCCGGGCGCCAAACGTTCAATTTCTGCTAAAAGCTTAGGGGCCATTTCAGCATATTGTGTGTCGACGACTAATACGCCTTCATCCCCTATCTGCAAGGTTACATGACCACCAACCCCAGTAAGTACCCAGACTTGCCCAGCAACATGATAGGACTTCACATCCACATCAAAATCTTGAGCAAATGCTCCACCGACAAGCGCTGAAGTTAGCAAACAGGCTCCAAGTGTCTTCTGGAAATGAGCAGTTGCTTTATTCCAGCTTTTCGATTTTTTATTTATCATTTTTATACTCTCCAAAACCTTATTGCCTAACGACATCAATATACTCTGGTAATGCTGTATTAGCGCCACCTCGACCTGCTTCTACAGGAATATTCCAGCGTTCAGCAAATTCTTCCTGTCCAATGCGGGATTCATCAGAATTAATCATCCAATGTGGAATTTGACCTACTTCACGGTCTAATTCTATTGCTGGTCTGCAAGGATAAGGCCCCATTGAAGCTCTAGTCAACCATTCAAAACCATTAGTTCTGACGAAAGGCTCTGTTAGATAGTTTGGGTCAGTTACGATAGACACATGAGTCAATAAGGTAGCATCACCATTGAGGAAGAAAAATTCATCCAAGGTTGCCTCGTCACTTAAAGCCATACCATTTCGTCGAATCCAACCGGCTTTAAGGTGAGTTGTATGAACAACCAAAGTGTCACCTACAAATTCTCCTGTTGAAAAGCCACCCCAAGTATGAGGTGCCATATCATCAGGGTGATCCCTACCATCCATCCATATAGTACGTTTCTGAGCCTGCCACTCAATATGAGTGTGCAAAGCAATTAATTCTTGGGAAACTGGATCAACTTCTTCCAATACTCTGAGATTGCCAATACCCCGGAAGCCATATGTAGAAGGATGAGGCTTACATTGATGCTCTGGTACATTAAGTAAACCAGACTGCCAAGTATCGCCTCGAAGTCTTAAGGCATCGTTGATAGGAAGTCCAGCATAATCTCCAGCTTCTGGTCCTGGTAAGCGCTCTTCGAAATCTTCATGAAAGATGGGTGCCCAGTAGCCGGCTATACCAGCCTGAGCCTGGAATACAGGAGCAATCAATGTGCCCAACAATAATCCAGAAAAAACTTTTTTGATGTGAAAGGACATTAACTAAAACTCCTTAGATGTAAAATGAAATACACGCGAATGAAGATTAAATATGTGTTCTATTAAACAAAAACACTAACGGCTTCTTTAGAAACCGTTAGTGCTTATAGTAATTATATTAGAGTCTAGTTGCTCTTTTATTCGAAGTCACCTTCCCAAACAAAGTCGCCATCGATAACTTCTAGGCTGACCATACGAAGACGGTGATCTTCAGGGTTGCGACCTGGCTGACCGGAAATACGGACTTGGTCACCTGGTTTTAAGCTGGAACGGTCAACAGAACCGGCTAGCGCACTAGCACCACCCCATTCTACAGCCCAACGCTGATTTGCGCCTGTTTCTTCATCTGTGACCATGACATGTACAAATGAGTGTGGGTTACGGAATAGGAACTGCACCATAGTACCTTCAATAGTTTGTTCCTGATCCATCACATAAGTGGCCGGGAATGAATGGTGAGCATTAACTGCACCTAATCCAAACAAAGTAAAGCCAAGTGATAGAACAAACGCGGTAAGTAAGTTTTGTTTGCGTTGCTTCATGATCAATCTCCTCGATAATTTTTGGTGCACTTGATGTTTCTCAACATCATTATTTAGTTTATTTTCGCAAATAAAAGCAGGCACCATAAAAACCACTCCTATCTACAAATTTATTAGAACAACCATGCTCTTTAAGGCGCACAATGATACTCTTATCATTCGGGTAAAAACAAGCTCATTGGCTAACCTCTAACTTAGTAACCATACTATGGCCACAACCAATTCTTTTCAATCCAAGTTATGCATAATTCACAGTTATTCCACACTTTAAATTTACATCATCACTATACACAATAATTACTATTTTTATTTTATAATCAAGGACTTATATGAGATTAATATCCTGGAACGTAAATGGCGTAAGAGCCATCGCTAAAAAAGGTTTTGTTAAGCAAATAAAACAGCTAAACCCGGACATATTATGCCTACAGGAAACAAAAGCCCAAGATGATCAGGTAAAAGAAACCTTACATGAACTTGATGAATATCAATTGCTGGTAAATTCTGCTTTAAAGAAAGGCTATTCCGGCACAGCAATACTGACTAAGCAAGAACCTTTATCAAGCAGCTACAATATTGGTATCGACGAGCACGATCAGGAAGGTCGTGTTATTTGTGCAGAGTTTCCCAACTTTTATTTGGTAAATGTCTATACACCCAATTCTGGCAGCGAATTAAAGCGGCTTCCCTATCGCCAACAATGGGATCAAGATTTTCTGAATTACTTGAAGGTGCTGGAACAATCCAAGCCAGTAATTATATGTGGCGATCTTAACGTTGCCCATCAGGACATTGACTTGGCCAGGCCAAAAGCAAACTACAATAAAAGTGCAGGATTTATGCAGGAAGAAATCGATGGCATAGCTAAGTTAACTGCGTCTAATTTTGTAGACACTTTTCGCCATATTAATCCGGAAACTATCAAGTACAGCTGGTGGAGTTATCGGGCTGGAGCAAGAGCAAGAAATGTAGGCTGGAGAATAGATTACTTCTTATGTTCAAGCGCTTATATCAAGAACGTAACTAAAGCCGAAATTCTCGACCATGTCATGGGATCAGATCATTGCCCAATCGCTTTGGAATTAGCCAACTAACCACCAACAAAAGAAATCATTACACCCGCAGCAACAGCTGAGCCTATAACCCCTGCCACATTAGGACCCATGGCATGCATCAGCAAGAAATTCTGCGGATTGGCTTCCAAGCCGACCTTATTGGCAACACGAGCAGCCATAGGAACGGCAGATACTCCAGCGGCGCCAATCAGTGGATTGATAGGAGTTGTCGAAAGTTTATTCATAAGCTTGGCCATTAAGACTCCACTGGCGGTCCCGATAGCAAAAGCCACTACACCTAGCAATAAAATACCTAGCGTTTCCAGGTTTAAAAAAGCCTCGGAACTAAGTTTTGAGCCGACACCTAAACCTAAAAATATAGTCGTAATATTAATTAAGGCATTTTGAGTCGTGTCACTTAATCGATCCACTACTTTGCTTTCTCGCATCAGGTTGCCAAAACAAAACATGCCTAATAGCGGCGCTGCACTTGGCAAGAACAAGGCAACCAAAATTAATAAGCTTAGTGGGAATATTATTTTTTCTATTTGAGATACAGGCCGCAACTGGTGCATGACTATTTTGCGTTCTTCAACAGTGGTGAGCGCTTTCATGATAGGCGGCTGAATCATGGGTACCAATGCCATATATGAATAAGCAGCTACAGCAATTGCGCCCAGCAAATCCGGGGCTAGACGACTTGAGACAAATATCGCAGTTGGGCCATCAGCCCCGCCTATTATCCCAATTGCAGCAGCATCGGCCAAACTGAAATCCATAATTCCCATAGCGCTTAAAGCAACAGCGCCCAGTACAGTTGTAAAAATCCCAAACTGTGCAGCAGCACCAAGAAATAACGTTTTAGGGTTTGCTAATAAAGGTCCAAAGTCGGTCATTGCCCCTACTCCCATAAAAATTACTAATGGAAATATACCCGTAGCAATACCGGCTTCGTATATGTAATAAAGAATACCCCCTGGCTCAGCCAGATGGCCTGCCGCATCATAGACAGGTTCGGCTAAAAATCCTGCTCCGGGGACATTCACCAGAATTGCCCCCATACCTATCGGTAAAAGCAACAGAGGCTCAAAACCTTTTTTAATAGCGAGATAGATAAGCAGCAAGCCGACGATGACCATGGCAAACTGCCCTGCTTCCAGCTGATAAAGGCCTGAATCCTGGAATAACTGCGTTATTCTGTCCAAGGTAATTCCTTATGCAAGGGTCAGCAACAAGTCGCCAACCGAAACTGAATTGCCCTCAGCAGTATCGATGCTTTGAACCACCCCGGCTTTGGATGCTGTCACTTCAGTTTCCATTTTCATGGCTTCTAAAATTATCAGCACATCACCTTCAGCTACTGATTGGCCCACTGTGACGTTAATCTTGAATATATTCCCTGATAGAGGTGAATTTAATGGCTCGGCATCAGACACTGACTTACTAGCAGCAGGAGCAGGAGAACTTGCAACTGGAGCTATTCCACTGACGTCTCCACCTTCACTTACTTGCACTACAAATGACTCTCCATCAACATTAACAGTGTAAACATCTGCATCACCTTGTTTTTTAGCAGCAGGTTTTGAAGAAAGCTCTTCTTCTCCTGTTGGTACCGGCTCAAAGGCATCTGGGTTGTCCCTGTTTTTGAGGAATTTCAAGCCGATCTCAGGGAACAAGGCATAGGTTAAAACATCATCAACTTCACGCTCACCGGATTCCAGCCTGATACCTTCGGTTTTAGCGATTTCTCTCAACTCTTCAGTCAGCCTTTTCATTTCAGGATATAGCAAGTCCGCAGGACGACAGGTAATAGGGTCGGCCCCGTCAAGCACTTTAGTTTGTAACTCTTTATTCATAGGAGAAGGTGTCGAACCATATTCTCCTCTCAAAATACCAGCCGTTTCCTTAGTGATACTTTTATAACGCTCTCCAGTAAGAACATTAATCACCGCTTGGGTTCCGACAATTTGTGATGTTGGTGTTACCAGGGCGATATTACCCAAGTCTTCACGAACTCTCGGGATCTCTTTTAAGACTTCCGATAATTTGTCAGACGCTTGTTGATCACGCAACTGACTTTCCATATTGGTCAACATGCCTCCTGGCACTTGAGCTAGCAATATTCTTGCATCAACTCCTTTTAATTCACCTTCAAATTTTGCATATTTTTTCCTAACGACACGAAAATACTCTGCAATTTCAGCAAGCAATCCAAGATTTAAACCTGGATCACCAGGTCGATCGTGTAGCATGGCGTTAACAGTCTCAGTTGGAGAATGACCATAGGTCATACTCATGGATGATATGGCTGCATCCACCCCATCAACTCCGGCTTCTACCTGTTTTAAAATTGTTGGTACCGACAGGCCCGTTGTAGCATGGCAATGTGCGTGTATCGGTAAAGAAAGTTCCTGTTTTAGCCGAGAAACAAGCTCATATGCATCGTAAGGATGAAGCAAGCCCGCCATATCTTTAATGCAAATTGAATCTGAACCCATATCTTCGAGCTGTTTAGCCAGGTTCACCCAGGTATCAATGTTATGAACTGGACTTATAGTGTAAGACAATGTTCCTTGCGCATGCTTGCCTGTTTCTTTCACTGCTTTTATAGCAGTTTCCATATTTCTTGCATCATTCATCGCGTCAAAAATACGAAAAACATCAACTCCATTTGTTGCCGCTCTTTCACAAAATTTTCTAACCACATCATCTGCATAATGGCGATAACCCAAAATATTCTGGGCACGAAACAGCATTTGATGGGGAGTATTAGGGATAGCTTTTTTAAGCTCCCTAATTCGATGCCAGGGGTCTTCACCCAAATAACGTATACAGGCATCAAAAGTTGCGCCACCCCAAGTTTCAACAGACCAAAACCCAACTTGATCAATCTTTTCAGCGATTGGCAGCATGTCATCTAGACGCAAGCGCGTGGCAAAAAGGGATTGATGCGCGTCCCTTAACACGAGCTCAGTAATTTTTACTGGATCTCTATCTTCAATCATCACGGTACTCTTATTTGTTAACTGTTTTTGCTCTTGTTAGATCTATGAGCATGAATTGCCGCACTGATGACGGCCAGTAAGGCAGGGTTGTTCTTACCGCTTGATAAAGAAGTAGCTGCTGTTGGCAACACTTTGACACTGGTCTCCGGAAAATATTTTTGTATTAAGGAAGACATAAAAGAAGTCACGAAAACTAAAATAGTCAGGAACACAAAGACTGTGCCCATACCCATCAACATGAGGTTTAATCCTTCTGTGACAATGTTTTCTGAATTCACTACTTCTTTCCAGCTTGTAAAATGAGCCGCAATTGTACCAAAATTCAGCGTTTGTTCTAGTATGTTATTAAACTTCTATTAGCCCAAACCTAGATATTCGGTAATATGCAGGAGAATTTAAAAAGCTTCAGATTTTTTCAAAGTGCTGAGGGATCTCCCAATCAAATGATTAAAGCTGGTGGAGCTTTACAAGAATTACTCCACGACAATAAACAGCTTGTTGCCGGATTTAGTGGAAATCAAAAGCGGCATATCAGCGTCATACTTATAAACGAAGATTGGCAAAAACCTTTCCAATTATTATAGACTGCCCGGATTCTAGAGTTCCTGTAAACAATGTTTTTTCCACGTATGAGCGATTTATTTGTTATTCTTGTCTCTGAAATATCATCGTTCCTTACCAGTTAAACCAGTTAACTCGTACTGAATTTGCGGTAGAAAATTTCAGCACACAAATAATTATAATGCTTGGCATCAAGCTGCAGTTGCAACATGATTCCCCTTTATTGGAAACTTGTAAAACAGCAAAATAAAAAAGTGGTTAGCGCAGAATATTCAATCAGCTCATTAAAAGTAGACATATTTGATCTTAACTAGAGGTTTGTTTTGAAGACTTCAATAAAGCCCTTGCAGTATTTCTTATTAATAACATCAACTGTATTTTGTACTTCGTGTGCAACATCAGTCGGCATGGCCGCCGCTGCCGTGACCAGTGCGACCATCTCGGTAGGAACTTCTATTGTGACTACACCTTTTAAAATTGTCGGTGCGATGAATGACGATGATGATGGTGATAATGAAGAAAGTAACGAATTTGAATAAATGAATTAAGTATATTTCTAAAGCAAATGACTATTTTATTATAACTCTATACGTTTTTAATTTGTTGAATAGATTTAATTACATGTAACATCAGTTTTTAAGGCGATAATTAAATTTTTATTCACTTATATAATAACCTGCACTTGATACTTTAATTAACAAAAGGAAACAACGATGAAAAATACTATCTCCATAATTAATAAATTAATATCTACATTATTGGTCTCATTTGGCTTTTTATGCACACTGGTATTTGCTCAGGATAGCCATACGCCTGTTCGCTTGGATACAGATAAAATAGCCGGCATAGATCTTATTAGTGTGCCAAATACCTATGAAGATATTCTTGTAGATGGTGCAATGGATGTAAGGGTTGCGACATTATTCGATGGCGATGAAATCGATGTGTCAATTTTTGAATCAACTGGAGATGGCACCACAACCCATCGTGATCTGCCTTTTCGATTCGAAGAATTTGTTTATGTGCTCAGCGGCAAACTAATCCTGACAGAGCCTGACGGCACCAGACATGAGTTCACGCCTGGTCAAGGAGTCGTTGTCCCCATTGGTTATGTAGGACTCTGGTCAATGGAAGGCACTTACCGGGAGCTTGTAGTGACAATGAATGGCAATGCAGGATTTAGAGACTAAAATGCAGGATTTAGAGGCTAAGTTGTCATGATAAAGATAAAAAGGCTGGTTTAATAAACCAGCCTTTTTTTATAAGTTACAGATTGTTATCAGGCTCATCATTGCCGCCGGGTCATAGTACTTAGTACTGAGTTAGGACCTGTTGCTCCAACTCTTATAATTGTAATATTCAGATAGTCCGCTGAATTAACACCTATATAATCAAACGCAACATCTTCCCCATTAATCGGCCGCAGACTGGAGAAATATAAAATGTTATTCTCAATTCGGCCATTTAAAATCATTATATCGGGACTCCCTATCCCCGCAAGAACACCATTAACAACTGATCCCTCTTGCTCAAGCGTGAGACCAAAAGGCAGTTCCTGACCACTATCCAAACGCACAGATCCCGACCATGTTCCACTGACATCGGCAGACATCTCTGCGGCAATAAGCGCAGAAGAAAAAAAACTTAAAGAGACAATTAATAACACAGAAAAAATTGATTTAATTGACATAGAGTTCTCCCGAAACAAGTTAGTTAGCAAATTTATTCAGCAGTATAAAATCATCATACATGAAGACAGTCAATTGGAAATTATGGCCAATAACAAGCACAGACTGGCTGCTTGTAAGTTAGCCTATCTTGTCTGCTAGATATCCCCTAAAATACACAGTCTTTTTATTAGAGCTTTGGAAAATCTATGAACTCAGTTTTAGTGGGGCTACTAGGTGAAAATATACTATCATCCAAGTCCCCTCTTCTCCATCAGAGCGAAGCAGAATCTCAAAGCTTGCGACTGATCTATGAACTCTATGATTTTGTAGCATTAAACAAAAACAAAAAAGATTTAAATGTTTTTTTAAACTCTGCAGCCTTATTAGGTTTTTCTGGTTTGAATGTAACGCATCCCTTCAAGCAAGCAGTCATTCCTTTCTTGGATGAACTTGCAGATGAATCTCAGGCCATCAACGCCGTCAACACTGTTATTTTCAAGGACAATAAAAAAATTGGTTACAACACCGATTATTCAGGTTTTCGAGATGCCTTTAAGGCTGAACTCCTTGATGTCAGTGTAAACAGAGTTGTTCAGTTAGGTGCCGGTGGAGCTGGAAGTGCAGTCTCTAATGCAATGCTGACTCTTGGTGTCAAGCACTTAATGATTCATGACAAAGATTTTGAACGAGCCTCTCAATTAGCAAGCAAGCTTAACAAAACCTTTGGCGAAAATAAGGCATCAGTTGTGACAGATCCCCAAAATGAAATACAAAGTGCAGATGGTTTAATCAATACAACTCCGATTGGCATGTCAGGTCTTCCCGGCATGCCTATAAATGCTAATACACTGAGGCCGGATTTATGGGTGAGCGATATTATATATTTCCCTATAGAAACAGAGTTATTAAAAAAAGCCAGAGCAATTGGTTGCAAAACCATGGGAGGCGGCAGAATGGCCGTTTACCAAGCAGCCAGAGCCTTTGAACTTTTCACAGGGTTAACTGCAAACAAAGAACGAATGCTTTTAAATTTTGAAGCATCCTATTGAATAAATTTTAAAAACTGGATAACAGGCAGCACAATGGACTTAACAGAGCAGCATGAACCCAAGGGCATTCATCAAACCAAAAAAGCTACGGCCAGTGGTTGGATAGGTTCAGCGCTTGAGTACTATGATTTTTTTATTTATGCCACAGCGTCGGCGCTGATTTTTCCTCAAATATTTTTTCCCTCTCAGGATCCAAAAGTTGCGATAGTTGCCTCGTTGGCAACCTATGGAGTCGGTTATGTTGCTCGACCCATTGGCGCAATTTTTTTGGGCTACTGGGGTGATACGCACGGTCGTAAAAAGGTATTACTGCTTTGCATGTTCTTAATGGGAATCTCAACATTGTTGGTCGGTTTGCTACCCACTTATGAACAAGTTGGATGGATAGCTCCCCTGCTACTGGTCTTACTGCGCTTAATACAAGGTTTTGCTGTAGCAGGTGAAATCTCTGGCGCAAGCACAATGATACTGGAGCACGCACCATATGGTCAGCGAGGCTTTTTTGCCAGTTTCACATTGCAAGGAGTGCAAGCAGGCCAAATACTCGCTGCAGCTGTATTTTTACCGCTTGCCTATTTTTTGAGTGATGAAGCCTTTAGCTCCTGGGGATGGAGGGTACCTTTTTTACTCAGTTTTATCGTCATTTATGCCGGTTATCTTATTCGGCGTAACGTCAACGAAAGCCCTGCTTTTACTGAAGAAAAAGAGCAAGGGGAAATTCCAAAGCTGCCCTTGCTTGAAGCATTAACCTTTCACTGGCCTGATATGCTCAGAGTAGTATTAATGTCATTGATGAATGTCATACCCATAGTTACTACTATTTTCGGAGCTGCCTATGCAGTGCAAGAGAGTTACGGTATAGGTTTCGATACGTCAATTTATCTTTGGATACCGGTATTAGGAAATATTGTCGCAGTACTGGTCATTCCTTTTGCCGGTAAGCTTTCAGATAAAATTGGTCGCCGTCCGCCAATTATTTACGGCGCATTATTATCTGGATTACTGTCATTTGTTTATCTGTATGCCATCAGCATTCACAATGTGCCTCTGGCTATAGCCATGTCCATACTTATGTGGGGTATTGTCTATCAAGGCTACAATGCCATCTTCCCCAGTTTTTATCCTGAATTGTTTCCAACCAGCTCAAGAGTGTCGGCCATGGCAATTTCACAAAATATTGGCACTATGATTACAGCTTTTTTACCGGCTTTTTTTGTCGCTATTGCGCCACCCGGAGCAAGCAATATTCCGCTGATCATTGGGTCATGCGCATTTGCCATTACTGTTCTGGTCGCCATTACAGCTTTTAGCGCGCGAGAAACATTCAAAGTACATCTCAATGATCTGGGTAAACCACCATCCCATATCAAAAAATGAAAATCACCCTAGTTTGACCGGGATCCCATTAACATATCCCAGTGGTGAGATGACCAGGCAATAATGGCTGCTTTATCTGCCGCCAGCAGATAGCGATTATTGATTCCTTGTTGCGCTACATCTGCAATCTTATTCAGGAAATCCTGCTTATCAGTGTATCGTTCTGTAATAGCACGTCTCGGATCTTTCGTTGTTTCTCTGCTTTGCAGATCGAGGGGAAAGGGAATATAAGAACCGGCATTGGTAACTACTCTATTAGCATCTCCTTTATCTGGATGATAAAAATTCCAGCCGGTATAAGTCGCCAGGGGAACAATTATTTCAGGATGCAGTAAACCACTTATGCCATTACCGTCAGCATTAACTTGCGGCAGCAAGTAAGGCAATTCAGCCCCTGCTCCTCCTTGGTTTTCCAATAAAGGGTTAGCCATTCGAATTCCCGCACTTAAATGAGAAAATGGAGAAACATTGGGGATGGCAGGGAAATTTACCTCCTCCAGACTCACCAGAGTATTAGCTCTTAATGAGGGATGCGCACTTGCAGGTGGTTCAATATCAGCCACAACCCAATCTTTTAAAGCTGTTAGCAGTGCCCGCATATGCCACCAGTAATTCAGATGATTATAGGGAAGTTGGCCATTTCCTGATTCAGCACTAGGGAAAGTTTCTGGAAACGGAACAGGACTATGCTGAGTGCTGGCTAGCAAATAAAATCTGACATTGTCAGGTAATTCTATATCCTGACTTCCATCTGGTGTGGAATGAAGCAATGATGCAACACGGCCTCCTCCCCAATACTCAACGTCGGTATTGGTATAAAAAATTCTTGGTTGTTGCTCAATAGCTCTGATATTTTCCAGTAATCCTTCGTTATCTCCTGAAACAGGATCAGTATAAGCCGCATCTGCAAAAGGGTAGCTTGTTGCATCGAACTGCCCCATTGAAACAGGTGTCGCCCCTCTTCTGTTCAGATCTATTCTTGAAGCACCAGCAATATGAGGAATCATGCCATCAAATACCTGACGACCTGCTTCGTCAGTATTAAAACCCAAATACAAATAGCTTCGTAAATAGCGCCCGGTCTGGGACAAACCAAAACTCAATAAATAATCCGCCGAAACCAGCGCATCGGATGAGTTTTTAATCCAGGCCGCAATATCTCGAGTTGCTGCCAAACCCAGACCTGCTATTGGCATAGGGTTAGAAGTTGTCGTATCAGGCACATCAAGTTTTAGCCCCTGACTAACATCAAATTCCCAGCCTACCCATACCAGGGTATAGCCCTCGTTCATCAGAAAGTTATCCGCCTCGGACCCAGCCGATGGAGACTGGTTGAGCCTCAGTAATGTGCCATTGCCACGATTAGGGATGTCAATAATAGCTACGCCATTGCCATTAGCCGAATTCACTGGTGCAATAATTTCGAAATCTCCGAACATCTCAACCATACCCCTGGTGTTTAAAGGGGCCAGTTCCAGGTCTACTATTATTTGATTACGCGGGTTGTTAGGATCAATTTCATAGTGAATTCTCCCAATAATTTCTTCATAAGCACCAACCTCACCAAAGGACATACCTCCCGCATAAGGTTCGCGTGAAATAATTTCAAAAGAACTGACTTCTGCAAATGCAAATGTTACCAAGCCAAACCAGCTGAAAATTAACAGAATTATTTGTCGAATATAACTAGATAATTTTTTAAACATTGTCATTTTTAGCGTGCCTTTTTAAAATTTTTATTCACTTATTGTTTACTCTTCTCGCTTCAAACGTTCTTCTGTTATGAGCCCCATAACATCTTCCCATAACTCGTTATAAACCAATACACTGAGTACATATTGAGCAATTTTCCACTCGCCATCGATACGCTCCAGTACTCCAGAGCCCCGAAAATGTGCTCCCATGCTGTTGCTAATACTGGTTTCGTCAAACCATGCAACTGATCCATCTTGCGAGAAGCCGATATTCTTATTCGTTGAATAATAAGACCAGCCTCCTGCGGCAAAGCGCTCATTCACATATTCAATAAAGTCTGGCTGCATTGGCCAGCGTTCATATTCATCCGTACCGATGAAAACTGCATCTTCAGTCATATGACCAAGATAACGATCGATGTCAGCGTTAGCTGCTGCATCATGAAAATCATCAAGAACTGCAATGATAGCCAGTTCATCTTGTGATAGGTTTTGTGCAAAAGTCGTTGAGCATAAAAGAACAAAAGCTAAAAAAGTAAACATTATTTTATTCATTATTATTCCAATCTGAGTAGTTTATAAATACGAGGATCAGTCAGCCCCCTTAGGCTCCCATAATTCGATAGGATTACCTTCAGGGTCATAAAGTCGAGCAAAACGGCCATTCGGATAGTCCTGCTCATCAACAGTAACAATTATGCCTGCTTGTTCAAGTTGACTTACCATTGCATCAAGATCATTGACTCTGAAGTTAATCATCCAACCCTGATTTTCTCTGCCAAAATATTCTGTATCTCCTGTGAACGGAGCAAAGATGGTTGGCCCCTGCTCTTGTTGCCATACTTCTGCTTCATAACTTTCTGGAGTACGGTTGATACCAAGATGAGTTTCATACCATAGTGATAGTGCAGCAGGATCATCAGCGCGAATAAACCAACCGCCTATCCCAGTCACTCTTTCAGTTTTTTCTCCTTCCTGCGCATAAGTAACACCTGTGAAGAGAATGAATATACTTTGAAAAATTGCTAAACATCGAAAAAGTATTTTCATAATAGATTCCTATGGCAAAAATTAATCTATTGAGTGCTCGTCTAACCAATTAATTATTAAATTAGCGAGTTCTGAACTATTTAATTCAGACATCGGCAGATGTGAGTTGCCGTTTATACCCATTGCCGGCAGAGACATCATATCTGCAGCTATGCCACGGTTTTTCAATTCATCAACGACAATTTGACATTCATCCTGCCTAATAGGCATCTGTTCTCTGACTTCCATATGATCAGCAAACATTGATAGAACTGGCACATCCGGAAAGCTCTCAGCATTTGCTGCTGGGCAACCAACTGGCTCAATATTAATGACAGCTAAGATATCATTCGGATTTTGCGTTGTATAAACAAAGCCTGGAACCCCTGTCGCAGAATGAACCAGCAAAATTGATGGACCAATCATTTCTATTAATTCTTTCAT
Source organism: Pseudohongiellaceae bacterium (assembly GCA_965661005.1). Lineage (GTDB taxonomy): Bacteria > Pseudomonadota > Gammaproteobacteria > Pseudomonadales > Pseudohongiellaceae > UBA5109. The sequence goes on along the minus strand of CBFICB010000004.1, from coordinate 34,629 downwards.
TCCAAGCAGATTGTGAGCTAAACCATAAGTAATAATCGCTGGCCCATCAACATTTTCAACTTGTGTTGGTGTAAACATTTTAACCAGCTGGTCAAAATTATCTTTTGGCATTCTTCCATCTGCAAAAAACTCTCCTTCCGCAGGGCCAAAACCAAAGCGTGTCCAGGTCAATTCCTGAGCCCAGGTAAATAATTGTGCGGGCTCACTTTCTCGCCCTTTAATATGTGCATTTAATATTTCAGGATTTATTCCAGCGCGAGTCGAATTGGCGGGCTCAACGAGGTATACCGGATGACCAGCTTGTATGAATTGCATTGCCCAACCTTCTCTGCCGTCCGGGGTTTCAAGGTAAATATCACTGGCAAGTCCATAGCCAGGCATCATAATCACAGGTGATTTAGGAGAATTAGTTGCTGGCAAATAATACCTAACCATTAGTTGATTAGCGAAAACTGTACCAGATTCAGAAGCATCCACATTGGCTTCATGAACCTCTACCAATTCACCGCCCACATGAAATGCACCTACTCTGGCAATTAAAAAGGGTGGAGTAATTTCTTCACTTGCACGACTGCTTGCAAGGCCTGCCTCTTGTACTTTCGTATTTGATGGCAAATCAGACGATTGACTGTCACAAGCAACAAGAATTGAAGTAATAAATAAACTACCAAGAATAATAACTAAGATTTTCAACGTTAAAGCCCTTCTATATCAATAAAACTATCAATGAATTTTAATTCTCTATTTTTTACCAAACATAAAGAATGTTATTAAAACTAATATTACAGCCTTCCAAATAATTTAGAAATGCAAACATAACTATAAATTATTAGTTAAGCTAATGATTAGTTTAGAAAATATTTAGTACAGCATTTAATTACCTGTTTTATAGAACTTTACTTGAGTCCGGGCTTTATATTGTCTATATTCCTCGCCACTGTCTCAGGTGCCAATTTATGAATTGTAGTAAATTGGTTAAACGGGAAGTCCGGTGAAAAACCGGCGCTGCCCCCGCAACGGTAAATCACATCGAAAATCAATTCGAGGTGATGAGCCCGGAACCGGCCTCTTTCAGAAAGTCATTGCCTGGCGATGATCTATAGGATGCAGCGGAGGGCTCATCTATAGCTGGTGACTTACTGATGTAAGCTAACCACTACTGTTATGCCTCTCCCTCATGAAATTAATTCATCGAGGACAAAACCATGAAACCTTTATCAATTTCACTTCTATCGGTGAATTTACTTTTTTTATCTATTTCAGCTTTAGCACAAGAGACAAGTTCAGAAGCACCTCAAGAAATCATTATTAGTGCAAACAGAATTCCGCAAGCTACAAATGTCGTAATGGCTGCCACTACCATTATCGACCGAGAAGCGATACGCACTTCTCAATCACAAAGCCTGATTGAACTCTTGTCAGGTCAAGCAGGCATGCAATTAGCTCAAGCAGGTGGTCAAGGGGCTCAAACCAGTTTGTTTTTACGCGGCACTGAGTCAGATCACAGTCTAATACTTATTGATGGCGTCCAATTAACCACTAGTACAGGAGCAGCGGGTCGTCTTGAGTTAATCCCTTTGGATCAAATTGAGAAAATTGAGATTATACGAGGTCCGCGCTCCAGTATTTATGGTTCAGAAGCTATCGGCGGTGTCGTAAATATCGTCACTAATGGCGATATTACCCCAGGGTTAAGCGGCAATTTTACTGTGACTGGAGGCACCCAAGATAGCAACAATACCAACTTTGGGCTTCAAGGCGGAAATGAGCTTACAAAGCTGGCATTAAACATTTCTCACCGGGAAACTGACGGCATTAACTTCAGTGAAAACGGTAACCCGGATAAGGATGGTTTTGAAAATCATACAGCCGCTTTTTCTTTTAGCCATGAATTAAATAACAGTGTCAGTTTTTCAGCTAATTATTCTCACTTTGATACAAGTTCTGAATATGATGATGGCAATGTTGATATAGAATCCAAACAGCTTTCTGCTAGTTTTTCATTTACCTTAACAGAAAAATGGCTGAGTGATTTTAGAGTGGAACGGTTTAAAGAAAGAAATGACGACAGATCTTTATTTGGAACAACCCAAAGCCAATCAAAAAACCATAAACTCAATTGGCACAATACTCTGACAATAGATAGCTCCAACCAATTTGCCTTTGGTTTGGATCAGCTCAAACAAACACTTGAGTACTCGAGTTTTGGTTCATCACAAACAGAAACTTCAAGAGACAATAACGGCGTCTATGGAGTCTTCATTCGAAAGGGAGAACTAACAGATTTTACAGCTTCATTGCGTCATGACAATAATGAACGCTTTGGCCAGCAAAACACTGGAAGCATCGCACTAGGCAAAGACCTAAACCAAAATATTCGCGCATGGTTAAGCTATGGCACTGCATTTAAAGCACCTAACCTGATCGATCTATATGTAAACTTTCCTTCCTTTTTCTTTTTTGCCAATCCCAACTTGCAACCTGAAACTTCAAGAAACATAGAACTGGGCCTACAACTCCAAGCAATGGGAGCACATTGGCAGGTGAATGCTTTTCGAAATAATATCAATAATTTAATTACTGCAGATGCGAGTTTTACGAGCCTGACAAATGCACACAAAGCGCAAATCAATGGCCTCGAAGCATCAGTAGAATTATTAGTGGCAGCCTGGGCTATTAATGCAAATTTGACCGTCCTGGATCATGAAAATCAAAGCTCTCAACAAGAATTGCTGAGACGCTCCAACCAATCCCTTGCACTAAACTTAAGCAGAACATTTGGTAAGTTTGACCTTGCCGCAAAGGTCTTGGCTCAAAGCAAGTATCATGATATTGATCCTGTAAGCTTTGCACCTTCAGTTGTTGGAGGCTTTGCGACTACCGATTTGGTTTTTGGCTATCAGTTAAATCAGACCAGCAATTTACGCTTGCGGCTTGGAAATATCTTTGACAAGAGTTACCAATACGTCGATGGTTTTTTTACACTCGGACGAACAGCACAATTAGCGTTTGATTATCGCTTTTGATTGCCCCTCAAGCGCCAAGCGCTATGCCAACTGTGCTTCTATCTATGAGCTTCTATCTATGAGCTTCTATCTATGAGCTTCTATCTATGACCTGCTATCGACTAATGGACTGCCAAATATCCATCCACATCATTTAATACTGCATACTAATTTGAATCATTCATTTAAGTTTACAGTCTATTCTGGAATAAATTACTGAGCACAAGAATTATTCTGCATCGCTTGGCCAGCAAAACGGGCATCAAACCAGTCTAAGGCCATTTCTCCGCCGGGATAAAACACACCAAAGTGATCTGCCCCAGCCATCTCAACATAATTCACTTCACTGCCCTGTTCACATAAATCATCCAGTACTTCTCGTGTAAGCCAAGCCGGCACGTCAACATCCTCGTCACCCTGTACCATCAAAAATGGAATGGATGGAGATATTGGCAGAAACTCATCATTTTCTTCCAGCCATGCACGCCATGCTGTACCTGATTCAAGAACTTCTGGTTTTGCATAAGGCTCTTCAAGTTGTGCGGCAGCACCAAAAATCTCGTAGCAGCCCCAGGTTTGCGCTGTCAGCATTTCCAAACCAGCATCAGTCAGAATATCTCTGAGTTTTAATTCTGGATGTCCTACCTGTAAGCCAGCCATGCGCATAATGAAATAGCCATTATTAACAGGAATACCCAGGTCATAAAAAGATAATTCAAGATGTCTGGACGCCGGAGCCAATGGAACGGCACCTACAAGGTTAAATTCCGGCGCATATTCATCAACTATATGTGCAGCCCACAAGGCCGTCTGACCACCTTGTGAAAAACCATATATGCCCACGTCAGTACCAGCCATGGCTGCAGGCAAGTTTCTGGCAGCACGAGCAATATCAAAAGATGCCATTGCTTGCTGAGCCCCTTGTAAATAAGCAGTTGCTCCTGGTGTTCCAGAGCCCTGATAATCACTCATCACAACGACATAACCACGTGATAAAAATTCCTCAATACTAGGCACTCGAGTAGCTCCACCACTTCGAAATAATTCATTTCTGGAAGGTGCACATGAGTCTTGCGTACCGGTTGTTCCTGTAGCCCAGATCAATATTTTACGCTCAGTTTGGGAAGGCATAATCGGCACATATATTTCACCAGATACGTATTCAAGATCACCACTTGCGCCCTCGCTGACATAAATAACATTCCATGCCTTTGCATTAGCTGGAGCATCAGTACGCTCTTGCACCCAATAAATATCACCCCTTTTTGCATCCGCCGGTAAGTCCCTCGGCACTATATCCCAAAAAGATGCGCCAGATGGCCCCTCTGAAATAGATTGCGCCTGCAATTGCATACTGAAAATAACGGAGAAAATGAAGACCGATAATATTTTTTTCATGTTGATTTCAATCCTAAATAAGTGATTTAAAATTAGACAGCCTGATTATCGTGATAATTACAGTTAAACTAATAACTACACTATAAAATTATAATTATTAATAATCATATAACTATCTATCTTCAAGGAAAAGCTCATGCGTAAAAGGCTAATACTCCTGTTTTTGTCATCAATGTTTTATTCGAGCTTGATTTATAGCCAAAGTGCATCAGAGCAAACTGCCCATGAAACAGCCATTACTCAATTAATAACAGAATATCTTACAGTAAGAGAAGAAAACAATGAGCAAGCTTTGTTGGCATTATTAACTGAAGATGTCGATCAGCTGACCACATCAGGAATTTTACGTTCTGGACGAGATCATGTCAGTAGCGGTTCTTTGGCATCAACACGCAACAATTCTGGTACACGTTCTATTACTGTTGAGACTATTCGTTTTATCAGGCCGGATGTCGCAGTTATGAATGGTTTATATGACATTGTTGACCGTGCTGATGCAGCAGATAGCCATTACCTGACAACTTTTATAGTTATCATGGAAGATAATCGATGGAAGATTTCTGCTATACGCAATATGCAACCAACTCAATAACGACAGAAAAAAGTTCAGAACAGCCTTAAATATATTTATTAAGCTATGAACTAGTCTAATAAAGCCATTGGGCTACCTACATCAACCACGCCTATTCCTTCATGCGCTTTGTAACCTAGAAGCTCCTGACACCTAACAGGCATCTTTTTAACTTCTTCAATGGGCACAGTTAGGAATGTGTTTTCTTCTGTTCTAAGCCAGCCAATGACAAAGCCAAGAAACATACCTCGACGCCACTCATTGCTTGTTAAATTAGCGCCTCCTCCATGCAAGGTTGAACCTAAATAAATTAAAGCAGAGCCAGCCTTCATCTCTGCTTGAGTTATTTCTTCAGGCTTCGCTTTCCGCTCTGCTGGCCATAAGTGACTACCAGGTACAACTTGAGTAGCTCCATTAGCAATATTGAAATCCGTCAAAGCAAACATTGCTTCAACCTCCAACAATGGTTTTGGATCTTTAAAGAAACTCCAGGCCTCCTCGTCCCTATGAAGCTCTTGTGGCGTTTCACCCGGGCCAATTTGAATCAGCTGTCCAGTATTAAGTAAATAGTCTTCGCAGTTAGGCAATAAAAGTTCGTCAGCAACTCCTGACATGAGAGGCAATTGCATTATTTCTAGAAAGGTTTTAGATTTAGCAGGAAGCCCATCAAGACGAATAGTTTTGCTGCCAAAAAAATCTACAAAATAATCATTAGTGGCATGTCTTAAACCAGGTTCAGTTTCGGCAATAACATCATCGACTTCTGAATTTAAACAACCTAACTGCTCATGATCAAGCGCCCCTTCTACGATGGCAGCCCCATCTTTGTTTAACAAATCAGCCAACTCTTTTGGACTAATATCATGACTTACTGTTTTAATGGTCGCTTTCATATAACCTCAATTTAACCTTCTTTTTAAAATGCTTTAATTATTTTAACAGCCTAATCCTCAACCATGCTGGCTTGATAGTTCAGCTCACATAATTTTTTTAATATGACTTCACTCTGGGTCACATCTTTTGTTTCAACAGTCAGATACAAGTCTGCCTCCTTGATTGGCAAACTTGAAAACATACGCTGATGGAACACTTCAAGTATATTGCCACCCAACTCACCTACTGTGGCCGATACCAAAGCTAAAGTACCAGGAGAATCATCAATTCTAACCTTGTACCTGACAATACGTCCTTTTCTGACCAGTCGACGCATTAAAACCGAGGCAAGTATCCGTGTATCAATATTGGCTCCTGATAAAATTAAGGCAACCTTCTGTTCAGAAAAAACTTTTGGCTTATTTAAAACTGCTGCCAATACAGATGCGCCTGCTCCTTCAGTCACTGTTTTCTCAACATTAACCAGTAAACTTATAGCATCCTCAATAGATTCTTCAGTAACCACGATAACATCGTCTACCAATCGGTCGATAATCTCCATGGTGATCTTGCCAGGTTTTTTTACTGCAATGCCTTCAGCTATTGTGCTGCCACCCAGAAAGCCACTTGCTCCATATATCGCATCATAAGTACCTCGATACCCAGCAACCTGTACACCTATAATTTTGATATTTGGTTTGATACTTTTAGCAGCAGTAGCAACCCCGGCAATCAAGCCACCACCACCAATTGGAGCCACTATGCAATCCAGCTCTGGTTCAGCCGCCAGCATTTCCAGTGCAACGGTACCCTGCCCGGCAATAATTTTTTCATCATCAAAGGGATGAATGAAAATTAGATTTTCAGCTTGTGCTAAAGTTTGAGCATGATCAGCGGCCTCTTCTAGCGTCTTACCTTTTAAAATAACGCGCGCCTGAAAATTTTCAGTATCTTCAACTTTGACATTTGGCGTAGCCATGGGCATTACAATTGTTGCAGGTATACCCAGACGTTGCGCGTGATAAGCAACAGACTTAGCATGGTTACCTGCCGACATGGCGATAACTCCCGATTTTTTATCCTGCTCAGATAATTGCAATAATTTATTCAGTGCACCGCGATCTTTAAACGAAGAAGTAAACTGTAAATTTTCAAATTTCAAAAAAATATTAGCACCAGTAATACTTGAAAGCGTCTTTGATTTTTCAAAACGAGTATTGATTGTGGCCGCCTTAATTCGAAGAGCGGCTTCCTGAATATCACTAAGTGAGATAGTCATTAAATGTTTTATTTAAATTAAGTAATAACAACTGATTTTTTAAATTTGATAAAAAGCATATTGAAGGCCTACTTATTTTAGCCAAATGTGTATCAATACCTTAACAAGTAGGCTTCCAATAATCGTATAACTATTTGCCTCGCATATCGAGACTGTATTTACCCGGCCCATTGGCATACAAGACCAGCAGACCACCAGCTATAGAAAGGTTTTTAAGAAAATTGGTCATTTCAGCTTGTTCGCCAAAATTGCTGTGAAAAATAATGGCTGACAGTATTGAGAAACCCGCAATAGCTAATGCGGTCCATCGGGTTTGAAATCCGATAATTAATAATAAAGCCCCAACAATTTCTACTAAAATAACCAAGGGTAATAGCATTCCAGGTATGCCAAAGGCTTCCATATATCCCTGAGTGCCTTCATAACCGGCACCTAACTTACCAATACCTGCAAGTAAAAATAGTAGAGCCAGTAATACTCTCCCTGCTAAATCTGTATAGTCTTTCATATTTTTTTCCTCTGTTTTATTTTATTTTTATATTTATGCAAACAATCTTTTTTTATCTATTAAAGTACTAATCTAGATGTTCCATTATCTGCAAATTCAAGTATGACTACATCTTATTGATTAGTCACTCTAGTCAGACAAGCATTTTAAATAAAAAAGATAATATCTACTAAATTCACGATGTTACAAAAGCGCATTAATTCAAAGATTCCATTTTGGATTCTTCCCCGGCTCAAGTCGCTCTGTTTATTTAAAGCATCTAGATCACTGACTTCTTCATTTTTCAGAGCCGCTAGTTGAACCTTGGCAAGGAACGATACTTTCTAATTTTGTCGTAACTAGATGATAAAAGCCCGCAGTGTGCGGGCTCTTTAAATGAACTATTACTTCAGGATTTGTTTATCTTGTTTCTTCCAAATAGGAAGATGCAGCTTGAAAGATAGTGCTATCAGCTAAGGTGACAATTTTAGCGTTAAACAGATTCTCTCCATTTCTTGCCAAATAACCATCAACTGTAATTACATTCCCTACGACCAGAGTATCGAGATTCCAACCATAACGAATCAAAGTGATTGAGCTTTACAGCTCAAAACTAATTCAAAGCTCCTGTATCTGGACTTCGCGAAACCGAACAACACCTGTCCCATATTGTAGGGCAATATAACCAGTTTCAAACTGATCATTATCTGTATTAACGGTTTCCACCCCATTCAAAATAACTTCCAGATGCGAGCCCTGTGCCAGAATTTCAAAGCGGTTCCACTGATTGGCTGCATCAATTTGCGCTATGGGTGGCGCCACATTAACAATACTGCCGGTTCGATAAGTAGGATCTGGTCGGTTGTCATAAATATTAACTTCATAGCAAGTATCGGCAGTGACATTTTGGCCATCAGGGCAACGGATAAATACACCGCTATTGGCCGGACCGTCTGTCCAGAATTCAACAGTCAGACGATAGTCGTCATAAGGGCGCGGTGTAACCAGAAAACCTGCTTCGCCAGAACCCTCGACATAACCATTAGCCAGCCTCCAGTCTGCATTACCAATCTGATCCCAGTTCTGAAGGCTTGTGCCATCGAAAAGAGTTGTCATGTTGTCAGAATATTCAAACCAGGCGCAGGCACTTAAGCCTGTTACAAATAAAAATACGCAGATTAATTTCACTAATTTTGTCATGGAGCCCCCTGGAGAGTTGATTAATAGTTTATTTATTGAGTTCTAGTTATTATTAAATTTTTCGACACTTCTGTTTCATGTTTATATTACACGAACTATTTTACTGTTCTAGTATTTTTATGCACCATATTAGAACTATCCATACCTTAGCTACTCATTAATTGGAATTGTCGTCTATCAGGAATTACCATGTCGCAATGACAACAAAAAGAGAGATAGTTATGCCTCAAGCCCCCAAACAAAACGCGACTTATTTCGGCCCTTTAACTGATTCCTCTCGATGGCAAAATTTCAACCATCGCCAGGATGATATTTTTATTTGCACCCCTCCGAAGTGCGGAACAACATGGACTCAGGCAATCATAGCCATGCTGGTTTTTGGCAAAGTGGATCACGGCTTAAAACCAGGAATTATCTCTCCCTGGATTGATGCTCAATTAGCACCTATCGATGAATATTTAGAAACAGTCGATTTACAGGAACATCGTCGTTTCATTAAGACTCACACGCCGCTTGATGGTATCCCCTACTTTGCTGAATGCACCTATATTGCTGTCGTTAGGGATCCTCGCGATGTTTATATTTCCGCCTTGAATCATCGCGATAATATGACCAATAAAGAACTTGCTTACAAAGTGGCACCAGCCAGCTTAAGCACACAAAACTGCTCATCATGAATTTTTAATTAAAGCGCTCCTATCATTCATGGCTCCTTGAATTCCTGGAGCATGAATTGGATTTCAAGCTTTGGCAAATTCCTAGCCTTTTCACTTCTATATATTAGCTGCTGAATCTACAAGCAAACGTTCTGTTCACCGGTTCTTGCTTCAATAATAAGCACCGATACACTCTTGCATAAGCAACAGGCATAAAAAAGCCTGCAATAGCAGGCTTACATTGTATGGCGCACCCGGCACGATTCGAACGTGCGACCCCCTAGTTCGTAGCCAGGTACTCTATCCAGCTGAGCTACGGGTGCTTAATTCTCTGATTCTATAACTTTACTGGCTCTAGCCAGGTACTTCTTTTTACCCTTCGCTGAGCAACGGGTGCGTAATTGTTTTAAACTTCTAGACCTGCTGTAACTTACAGCTTTTTGAAGGGTGGGAATTGTCTTGGAATTAGCTTAAAGTGTCAAGGCAAAAGCCTCCAACGCCCTATTTTTTCATGATTTTTCAGCAGTTTAAGACACAAAGTTTGAATATTGAGCACTGGCACATCGAAGCCGGTCAATGCTGGGCGGTGTTGGGCAGAAATGGCTCCGGAAAAAAACACCTTGCCCAGGCCTTGTTGGATCAACAATTACTGCCCGAAAACATGAATGCCTCTTTTAGTTTAATCTCATTTGAAGAACAGCAGGCACTCTATGAAGAAGAGTTAAAAAAGGACGATACCGATTTTATGGATAAGCTGGATCCTGGTACTACGGTGAGATCCTTGCTAAATGCGACAGATGATGAGCTTAAATCGTTTCAGTTTTTAAACCTTGAAAGCATACTGGATAGAGGCTATCGCTTGTTGAGTAGTGGTGAAAGCCGCAAAGCCTTGCTGGCTCAAGCATTGATCCAGAAACCTGACTACCTGATTCTGGATGAGCCCTACGACAGTCTTGATAAACAGTCCAAAGCCGAATTAGCACTTTTTTTCTCCAAACTGGTCTCACAACAAGACACGCAGATGATTTTTTTATTCAATGATATCAATGAGATAAATGAGTGGCACAGTCACGTTGCTATATTGGAAAAAGGCGAACTCATTGCTCAGGGCGAGCGCGAAAAAGTTTTAAATAACCAGGACCTTCATGCCCTTCTGGACTTCGATTCCGGCGCCTTACCTGCCTGGCCTGAGTCTCTGAATAACATGTCAGCGCCAAACCCTATCATCCACGTCAATCAAGCCAAGGTAAGCTATGGTGAAACCCTTATCTTCGAGAATATCAATCTACTGATTGAACCTGGGGAACATACCTTGTTAACCGGTCCAAATGGATCCGGTAAATCAACACTACTGCATTTGATCACCGGGGACCATCCACAATCTTATGGTAATGATATAAGTGTGCTGGGCTTCAAGCGTGGAAGTGGCGAAAGCATCTGGCAGCTAAAGAAAAATATTGGCATCGTGTCGCCAGAGTTACATAGAAATCACCGCGTATCCGGTTCAGCCCTGGAAATCACCTTAAGTGGATTTTTCGACAGCATAGGTCTTTATGAAGCTGCTTCTCCTGCACAGATCGATCATGCGAAACATTGGTTGGCTTTGGTTGGTCTGGAAGAAAAAGCGGCCGTTGCATTTAAACAACTGGCTTATGGCGAACAACGCTTAGTACTTATCGCCAGAGCGCTTGTTAAACAACCTGCCCTACTTATTTGTGATGAACCGACACAAGGTCTTGACCAGATAAATCGACACCGATTTTTATATTTTCTGGAGCATCTCAGCTCACAACAACGAACAACCGTTGTCATGGCAAGCCATAGAGATGACGAACACCTGGCTTTGTTTAAACATCATGTGAAAATGGAAAACTGATCCCTAAACTTTTTCGATCACTAATGTTAACTCAGCTACTCTAATACCAAATTTTGTTAATTTGGTCTTGTTGATCAAATGATTTTCATCAATCAGGTATAGCCAATCATCGAGGCTCAATACAATACTGTCATCACCATAAGGCACATCCAGCTGGTATTGCCATTGAAATACTGAACCAACAATAGAACCATCTGCTTGACCAACCACATCACTTGCTACACCCTGATAATTATTATTACCCAAGTCCGTTAAAGTCCAAGTTCGGTATTGAATTTCCCCATCATCAAACAGAAACTCTTCGACTAATGTGCCTTGATCACCTTCCCAGCTAGCATCAATGGTCGCGGTAAAGCGCCGAGTCATGACCCCGCTACGATTTTCCAGCATGCCATAGGCAACAAGCTCACCTTCGAAGAACTCCTTTAAATCCAATGCAGGGTTTGTATCAGCATATTGATCCAGATTTTGTGAACTGCAGGATAAAAGTACAAAGGAAACTAAAATGACACTTAATACATGAAACACTCTCATAATAAAACTCCGGTTAATTCACGTGTGAAATCTGCATAATGATCATCCCGAGCAAGCCAAATAGCAGAAAAACTCTGGCTAAAATCTTTATCTTCAATACTTCCAAGATAATCACCATTTAAATAGAAGCTGCTATTTTTATCATCATCAACATAAAGACTTAAGCTGTCGCCTTTAGAAACATCCGTTAATATTTCATTAAGTCTGCTAAGCCAGGGTTCAAAATTTTCAGGAAGGTTAGGGTCAATCTCTCTTAACTGCTTCTCAGTTTCTTTTACTATCTGCTCACTATTAAATGACCGCTGGTAATTAAGCGTTAAGACAAAGCTGGGTAGCGGCGTAAAATTAAAAGAAGATTGCTCTGCATATAATTCTGCATCATATACTGGCCAAAAAATAAACTTAAAAGATGCGTTGCCAATTTTGTTCATATCAGAAATAAGCTCGCCTAATTTGGCCGGTTCGCTCAAGGCCGGCGATGACGCGACAAAGACAGACGAAGTTGCGATTATTCTCAGGAAAGTTTTAATAAAAGACGACATTCTTCATTACCCTCCTTTTCTCCAGAATGAAATAAAGTGGAATACTTAGCCCCCACAACACGATAAGCAGGGATTGCGTTGCTATACTGGAATAGCCATAGCTGACAGCATCCAGATTTCTTCCGACCAAATAGCTAAAACTGGCTAATCCACCAATGATTGCCTGAGTCGAAATGGAATATTTACTGATAAAAGCAAAGCCATAAGGCAAGGTCATCGCGAAGGCTAACCAAAGCAGTATTAACCACAGGGGAAGCGGGAACCATGTCAGCTGGTTTTCAAAGTTAAAAACGCCGCTGAGACTGAGGGTGGAATCGATAACTATGCCTATGAAGGCGATTGCAAATAGTGACTTCCACGCTTGTGCTTTATTGGGGTGCGATAAGTTTAATAGCATCAAGATCAGAACTGCGGGAACCGCTGCCTTATCCTGAAATACCACCAAAATAAACCAAAGCAACTTAAAACTAAAAATATTGAATAGTTTGTATTGCTTCAAGCTTAATGGATACCCCAAAGCTGGGTAAAATTTCGGCATTATCTTTTCCCTGGAAACACCAAGATATATTTGTGCTTTATACGAAGCCAATAGAAAGATGGTTCACGTAGGCCAAAGCCTCAAACTTTACTGCTAGGCCCCACCCTAAACTGTATATCTTGTCTTTATAAAGCTAATCAAGAGCGTTTATTTATATTTTTCAATACTATTCTCTGCATAATAGCTTTTTTCATATTGCCTGGCTTGCCTTCAGTCTGAGAAACTTAGATGTATCCAAAAATACAGACTGAATAAGTTTTTGTATTTATGGCTAAAAGCCTTTACTTTACATCTATGCAGATGAAACCTATCGCTTACATTAAAAGCCCCTACAAACAAAAATTTGCCATCCCCCGCCAGCCTAATCTGGTGAAGGAAGCCAAAGGTGAAATCATTTTTGAAGAAGGCTTTTCAGACCCCAACTGCTTACGTGACATCGAACAATTTTCACATCTTTGGCTTATATTTGTTTTTCATGAAACACAGGATAAAGGCTGGTCCCCAACTGTTCAGCCTCCACGTTTGGGCGGCAAAGAAAATATCGGTGTATTTGCAACACGCTCAACTTTTCGACCTAATCCGATAGGAATGTCAGTAGTAAAAAATCTTGGTTGGGAGCACTCAGATTCTTCATTAATACTAAAAGTTGGGGGTATGGATTTACTGGACCACACACCAATCCTGGATATCAAACCTTATATACCATATGCCGATGCTTTACCTGATGCCCAGGCAGGTTTTGCAGAAACTGTTCCTGGCTCAAACTATGAAATTGTTTTTAGCGATGGGGCTGAACAACAGCTAAATAAATTGCAGCAAGATTACCCAGATTTAAAATCCTTTATTGCATCAGTGCTCAAACAGGATCCTCGACCGGCATGGCGCAAAAAAGATATCGATGAAAAACGCTATGGCATGACTCTTTTTGATCTCAATATTAAATGGCAAATCCAGGAAAACCAGATTCAGGTCATCAGTATCAATCCTGAATCTTAATGCTTATGTCATAAATCTGATTTAGCATATGCATCATGCTTTAGAACTTAACGAGAAAGTAATATTGTTAGATTTACCGCTTGTTCGCTTAACACTTTTCCTATGCTGCAGCCTGCTATTATCAGTCTGTAATGCACAAGACAGAACGCCACTGCAACTTAGCAACCAAAGTCCCTTTATTCAGATATTTGGCATGCCTGTTGCCGAAAGCGCCACGATTCTGCAAGCCGGTGAAGAAACATCACATATCAGCATCAACTGGGCCAACAATTATACGACTGGCAATAATCCCAGCGAAGCCATTCTATTTGACGGAGAAAGCAATCAGCTTGATATACGCTGGCGCTACGGTTTTGATCTTTGGGAGTTTGGAGTCGATATTAATTATTCCCGCTTTTCAGGTGGAAAACTGGATGACTTTATAGAAGACTGGCATGGCTGGTTTAATTTACCCAACGGTGGCAGGGAAACCGTACAGTCCGACCAGCTTCAATACCTTTATTTAAGAAATGGCATTCCCCAATTGGACATCACCGAGGGTCATTCGGGCTTTGGTGATACCCGATTAACGGGCGCCTATCAATTCCCTAAAAGAGGACGCTTTGATATCGCCCTGCGTGGTGGTATTAAAATCCCTACCGGTAAACGTGAGCATTTCCTCGGCAGTGATGGCTTGGATGTTAATCTGGGTTTGGTGCTGGGTGATGATGTCAGCCTGCAACGTTATCAAGCCAGCTACTTTTTCACCGCTGGCGCGCTATGGGCATCAGATGGTGAAGTCTTGACGCAATATAGAAAAAACGGTGCTCTCTATTACAATACTGGTGTAATAAAAGATGTCTTCGAAAATTGGCAATTAAAGCTGCAACTGGACGGGCACACTAAACTCTACAAGAGTAATCTCAACCAATTGGGCGATGCTCTGCAATTGAGTATCGGCGGTTCATATCGATTAAGCAATGACCTGAAACTGGATTTTGCCGTTGCCGAAGATGTCATTACAGACAGCTCATCAGACGTGGCTTTTCATATCAGTCTTTATAATTATTTCTAGAATTTTAAGTCTAAGCTTTAAATTCTAGCGATTTTGTAGATCTTCAAAGACAAATCCAGCGACATCTCTAATATCTTCAGGGGATAATGACAGCCCAAAAGGAGGCATCAGATTTCTACCCTGAGCAACTCGCTGCTGTACAGCATTAAAATCTGCCAGATTACTCAAAACAGCTCCACCACCATGACCTCCTTTACCATCTTCTCCATGACAGGCAACACAGTTACGAATGAATAATTCCTCTCCACTAGCCAGATTCGCTGCCCCTCCAGCAGGAGTAAAATCTAACTGATTCTCAGCTGATGTTCCCAGAATAGCCTCAGGTGGCAGTGATTCAATATTACCCTTCAAAGAAAATAGCCAGATACTGTCCCCACGACGAGAATTGGCAAATAAATTCCCGCCTGAAAAAGCGGCGACATATTGCTGCCCTTCATGTTCGAACACACTGACGCTGGTATTTAAACCAGCATCGGTTTGGAATTCCCAAAGTTGCATCCCTGTATCTGAATCAAGTGCAGTAAGGCGGCCATCATTGCGGCCAACAAATACCAGACCGCCGGCTGTTGCTGTCGTGCCACTATAGCAACGATCTTCCCAGCGATAACGCCAGACAACAGTATTGGTCGCCATATCCATGGCGGCAATGATGCCGTGCGGAGCAACGCCAGCAGAGCCAAAAGGCCCTCCTGTGAATATCTCGCCTTCTTCAGCGAGTTCGTTATCGGTAAGTCCTCCAGAATAATATCCAGGTTGATCAGTGGCACAAACGAACAAGGTTTGCCTTTCTGGATCATAGGAACTGGGTGGCCAGTTAGCGCCACCGCTTGGACCAGGTTTAACAATAACCCCGTCCTCTCCATAAAATGGCGTATATATCCGCCCCTGATTCACCAGCTGAAATCCCTCTAGGGCGATATCCACTTGCTGAGGAACAACGGCATCACCAACAGGATAAGGCTGCGTAACTGATGTAGCCTGACGCGGCTCTTGTGGTACAGCCCTTTCTTCTACGCCAACCAGGGGTTCTCCAGTAACACGGTCCAGTATATAAACCCATCCTGTCTTATTGACCTGAGCGATCCCTTTACGCATTGCGCCATCCATCTCAAGATCAAACAAGACCACCGGATTACTGGCGTCATAGTCCCAAATATCATGATGAATTTGCTGGAAATGCCAACGATACTCTCCAGTCATTGCATCAATGGCAACCATTGAGTCAGAGAACAGATTGTCACCGGATCTTATGCTGCCGTTGAAATCCGGCCCTGGATTACCGGTTGAGAAATACAGCAGATTTAGTTCTGGATCTACAGCGGGTGTGTTCCAGACAGTTGCTCCGCCTTTGGTCCATACTTCATTATCCTGGGGCCAGGTCTCATTGCCATATTCACCGCGCCCGGGCACCGTGTAGAAAGTCCAAACCAGTTCACCACTATTGGCATCAAAGGCTTTCACCCTGCCCCGAACACCAAATTCTGCTCCTGCATAACCAGTAATCACCAGACCGTTATAATACAAAGGGGCACTGGTAATGCTAAAACCCTCTTCCCAACGTTCGGTCTGCACGCTCCAAACTGGCTCTCCGGTTTTTTGATCCAGTGCTATTAAGCGATTATCCAGTAAACCAACAAATACCTTGCCATCACCCAGGGCCACCCCACGGTTATTCCAGCCACAGCAGATTACATCTATGGATGGATCCAGATCCGCTTCAAACGACCAGAGTATTTCACCGCTGGCAAGACTCAAGGCAAAAACATCATCCTCACCAGTGGCAACATAAAGAACACCATCGTAAAAAATAGGCTGCCCCTCACCTGAATAAATAGGGTCAAGTCCAGAACCATTTAAGTGAGTTCTCCAAACGGCTTTTAATGAACTGATATTATCGCGATTAATCTCGGTCAGAGGCGAATAGCGCTGGTTATAAAGGTTTCCACCATTGGTCAGCCACCCATCCGTTGGTAATGCCAATAATTCCTCAGCGCTGAACGCCGGCGCGCTTTGTATTGTTGTGCTGTTCTGAGCACTAAGGCTGGAGACTGATAGAAAAAAAAGACAAACACTACTACTTAAGCACACTAGCAATTGCTTAACAGGAACATTGGAAGACATAAATAGTGATTTCATAACAGACCTTTTATTTTTTAATTTTTGTTTTGCCGTTATTTTAATGAGTTTATGACAACAATACAGCTCCAAGTAATTTAAGAAATGGGTCATTCGTGAAATCTTTCCAGGCTAAGACCTAGGTCAGACTAGAAGTAAATTATAAAACTCACCGTACTATGTGTCTCTCTTAGTCACCCCAAACTTCACGGCTGATTTCAACGCAGCGTTCCAGTTTGCGCCATTGGTCTTCTTCACCAATATCATTACCATGCGAAGTTGAGGAGAAACCGCACTGATGACTTAGAGACAGTTGATCCAGCGGTGCAAACTCGGCAGCTTCATTAATGCGCTGAATTATTTCATCTTTGCTTTCAACGGCGCTTAACTTTGAACTCATCAGACCCAGAACGACCTGTTTATCTTTGGGTAAGAAACGAAGTGGCGCAAAATCGCCTGATCGCTCATCATCGTATTCAAGAAAAAAGCCATCAATATTCATTTCATTTAATAAAATATCTGCTACAGGCTCATAGCCTCCCTGAGCGACCCATGCGCTTTTGAAATTCCCACGGCACAAATGTACGCTGATGCACATATCATCTGGTCGATCTTTAATGGCATCATTGACCATGCGACAGTATAAATGCGTCAATTCGTCTGGCTCATCGCCACGATCTAGAGTATTTTGACGAATTTCCGGATCACACAAATAAGCCAGGTTAGTATCGTCCATTTGCAGATAGCGACAACCTCTAGCAGCCAAATCGGCTATTTCCTTTGCATAAGCAGCACTTAAATCTTCATAG
This sequence comes from Pseudohongiellaceae bacterium, assembly GCA_965661005.1. GTDB lineage: Bacteria > Pseudomonadota > Gammaproteobacteria > Pseudomonadales > Pseudohongiellaceae > UBA5109. The sequence goes on along the minus strand of CBFICB010000004.1, from coordinate 16,696 downwards.
AATTGCTCAAGATCAGGATAAACAGTCTCACTGATCCCCTTCCGTCCGCCTCGAAAATGTAACATCGACGGAGCAGGTATACTTACTTTAGGGCTTTGGCTCACTTGAGATTTCAGATAATCAAAGTCAGCACCCTGAATTGGTCTGGTATGTTGTATTTTGGTGTCAACATGCATCGTGGGCGGACGAAAGCCTACTTCAGTGCCATCATCTTTTTGGAACTTTGACGAAAAATCTCCATACGTCACGGTGACGCCATCTAATTGTTCCAGAAAGTCCACATGAAAAAAAGTTCGACGAAATTCGCCATCAGTAATGCCTTTAAGTCCTACCTGCTCTTGTTTGCTGACAAGCTCGCTGATGCATTCATCTTCAATAGCCCGTAAATCACCAGCCTCTAATTGATTCGAAAAGAACTTTTCACGTGCTTCAATCAATCGTGCAGGTCGCAAAAAACTACCAACATGATCAGCTCGAAAAGGAGGTTTTTTCATCATGTCTCTATTTCCTGGATAAGGTAGTTTTGAAGGGTGCCGGGGCTGTAGTTAACGTGTTTTCTGCACCAGCCTTTTGGTAACTCCTGCCACCACCAGCAGCAAAATCCGCAGTGAAGTCGATGATAATCATTAGGGTTCCGTAGATTACATAAGCCAATGAGTTAGCATATTCTCTTAAAAAACAATCAAGGCAAACTGTGACGACTAAAAAACTCCCAAATTAACTCGCTGGCATTAATATCTTCATTATCATCTGCGCCAGGCCAGGTGTGACCTCCATTATCAGTAAGATAAAACTGAATTTCAGCAGCTCCCAGACAATCTGACCATTGATAAAAGGTGACCTCCTGGGAAATGCGGTCTGCATCATTTTTCATCGAACAGGCATTGGCCTGCCTCCACTTATCAATAGCAGTTTCAACACCCATACGCCAATAGGGCCTTGAGTCAGGGCTGAGTACATAATGATTAGTCTGGTCGGCTTTGCCATGGAAACTCAGCATAGGAATAGGCCGCTTGAGTGTGCAGCCATCAGGATATTGTATACCGTCCACAGGTGCAGCAGCAGCCAGAATATCGGAAAGTTCACAAGCCAGGCGGCTACTCATGCGGGCGCCACCGGAAAACCCTGAGGCATATATACGCTTTCTGTCGATAGCTACTTTGCTTGAGACATCTTCAATAATATCTCTAGTGAATTGAACATCATCTACCCCTTCATCAATATTGGCATTCCAGCTGCGTACAGTCACAGTATTGGTATATGCTCCGGCAGGAAAGACACTGATAAAACCAAAGAGATCTGATAGCTGATCAAAACCACTGATATTAATCTGCTGTTGTGGCACTCCGCCAGAACCATGAAAACTAAAAACCAGAGGCGCTCCTTCAGCACTCGCATTGTCTGGTACATACAACATATAGCTACGCTCTACACCATTCGAGCGAAGTGTATGCTCAGAAAGGCCTTGCATAATCTGAGCCTGCAACGAAAAAGGAAGCAAACCAAGAATCAGTACTAAAATTTTGTGTTTAAACATAATTAACCTCATAAAGTTTGGTACTTAGATAAATAAACCTTTTAATTATCTTTTAAGTAATTTTTGTATTATGGGCATAATGACTCAGTGATAAAAATGCTTTGGTCTTAAAAGAGCATATTAAAAAACATAAACAGGTCTTATTATTTTAAATTTACCTTCATCGTTATTGCTGCGCCCAATAAGCCAGGAAAATCATTAAGTACAAGCGCGACAGGAATTTTAGAACAATACTCACTAAACCTGCCTTTGTCATTAAAACGCTGACGAAACAATTGTGTATTCATTCGTGTAATTAATCTAGGCATAATTCCACCAGACAAATACACCCCACCAAGAGCACCACTGGCGATAGCAATATCACCAGCCACCGAGCCATAGATAGCTGTAAAATCCTCAAGTGAGCGTAAGGCACATTCATCTTCTTGCAAAATAAGCTCGTAGACTTCTTCTGCTTTGTATTCTCGTTCCTGCCCCATAAGCAAACTATTGGCCCAGTAGAGATTACTTAAACCCGGCCCTGAAAGCAGTCTCTCTACAGACACTCTTTCGTAACGCTGCCAAAGCAATTGCAAAAGTTCAATTTCATGAGGATTAGTCGGCGCAAAATTTATATGACCTGCTTCAGAAGGAAGAATGTCACCACTTTGTGAAAGAATAGCTGCACCGAATCCAGTACCGGCACCAAGAACTGCTTTTACCAAACCTCTTTCTGGTCTGGGATCACCTATCCAAAAAAAATCTTTTGCCTCCAGCAAATCCAGACTCAATAACTGTGCACTGTAATCATTAACAAGTGAAATATTGGCATCAAAAATCTGCTGCAAATTATTGCTATCAACTACCCACTGATTATTAGGCAATTCGATATGATTAAAATCGACTGGTCCGGGAACAGCCAAGCAAATTCCTGAAATATTTTTTATATCAATCTTGTCGGCATAATGCTTAATAGCTTCATCCAGGCTTGAGAAAGCGGAGCAGGGAAAAACCAGCACTTTCGACAGCGATAAACTGCCTACTTCTACAACGGCAAAGCGGACATTCGTGCCTCCTATATCGGCAACAATATTCAAGAGTGAATCCAGCAGAGAGTATGACTGGCTGTTAATTTATGCCGTAATGGCAGAAATAAACAAGACGACGAGTTTTCAAAATGAAAGCTCATGGATATGATTGAACCAGATGATTTCGTAACTTTTAAACCTAACATCATATCCTGAATGCGTATTGATATTTTATTGAAATTTCAAAAGCTATTTTTACACCCAAAAAATAAAGTTGCCATTTTTATCTCTATATCTAAATCCAAAACTATTGAATAGATAAGCTTAGGATTATTGAGCAGCACTTCTGGCTTTAGTAAAGATTATAATGGCAATTATACTTATACAAAGTGCTGTGATACCAAGCGCTCCAAAGCCAAAGTTTTGACCAAGAGCCCCTCCGATGACTGGGCCTAATCCTGCGCCACACATTGCCATAGCCGGCGTTGCAGAGGCTGCGCGTCCTGTTTTATCCAGATGCGAAAGCAGGCCAAAAGCAAAGGTGTGGGTAAAAATGAGCACGGCAACAAACACCGCTGTCGCTGGAGCCCAAAATTGAAAACTGGCCGCCATAGTCACAATCAGAGCTAACAGGCCCTGAACGGCAGGTCCTATTTGTGTGACCAGATGAGGATTTAAGCGTCTTTGCAAAAACGCTGCCATCGGTGCAGGTACCAAAAAATTAACCACGCCAAGTGCAACCAGTACTGCCTGAACCTGCCCTTGTGAAAAAGATCGTGTACCACCAATAACCTCAACAAAAGAAAACACCATTGCCTGATTGAATGTCATTAAGCTGATACCAAAAATAACCAGCCAAACAGCACGACTAAATGGTTTTACTTCTATCTGGCTTAAATCATCTACAGGGTTTTGAAAAAACAAGCCACTCGTTAGCGCTGCAATTAGCATTAAGCTTCCAAACACGATGAACAAAGCTGAACCACCAAATGCAATCAGAATTTGAGGTACCGCTCCAAGAAAGATGATCCCAAACAATCCCAAGGCAATGCTGGCAATAGCATATAATCTATGCGGGTTTGCACTATGCGATATAGTGCCATGCACCATAGAAAGAGCCACCCCCACGGAGATACCAGCCAGCATATGCAAAGCAGCAAGTATTGTGTAGGCTGACTGGCTGACGGCAATAAAAAATACCAAGCCTGCACAAGCAAAGCCAATTGTTGCAAAAAGTCGTTGATTGAGATGAACAAATTTTGGCGCTACAACCATGCTCGCTGCGGTAGCACTCAGCAGAAATAATGTAGCAAGACCACCTGCTTTCTGGGGACTAAAGTCATATCGTTCAACCAGCGCACCAACCCAGACTGGTAATGCGACAAGATCAATCATTCCTACAACATGCGCAACAACAAGTGCTGTTATCGCAGCCCATCCAATTTTGTTACTCATTGCAACCACTTGAAGTATAAAAACTCTTATGATTTTTTATAAGCAAAATAAATTGCTTAATATAATATTCTTTGCTCACGAAGATCTTTTGTTCCTTCTGTATATGAAAGAGAGGCACCTAGATACTCAACAACTTCAAGATCCGCAAGTGTGTTCACAATATTATATAAAGTAGGCAGATCTTCCCATTGCGCTTTATTCCACGATAACGAGCCCTCACCTTTAAAGTTTTTAAGAACACGCCCTTTATTACATGAAGTGGGTGTAATTGTCGGGTATTCAACATCAGAACTACCCCAGTCTCCGGTTTTGGGCATGTATTTGTAATGCAACTCACCATCACTAACTTTTCCTGAATTACCCATAGCCTCGACCGGCTGTTCAACCAACTTATTAAGCTTGATATCAAGGAAATTGAATCCATGCCAGCTAACAGAAACCTTTGCCTTATCATCTAAGATGACCGGCCCGGCAATTTCTGCATAAACTTTGGAAAAACCCAGCTCTTCCCTTCCAGTAATAATTGGTTCACACATGTTTTCAAACAGAACACACAAAAAAGAACCTTCCACCTTATCAACCTTGCCAGAGAACCTGGCTGGGAAATTAACTCCAACCATTGAGTAGCCTCGCCCTGCTAACCAGTCAACACCGGTCATTTGACTTGCAAATATAGAAACTATTGGCTCATCACCCAGGCTAAAACAATCAGGCAACAATGCTCTTAATTGATCGGAATTGGAAAGAAAAGAAAGGCTCAAGGTCTTAGTTCTAGGAGCTTTCTCAAAATTGAAATCACGCCCCTCTGGCAGTTGTCTTGGCCCTAGACCTGGGCCAAACTGTACGGGCATACGGTACATTTTTTCGGGAATAAATTTAAAACTCATGAATCAAAAACCTTTGGCTGCACTTAATATTTTTTTTGAATAATAAATCCCAGGCTAAATTTAAACGGACACTTCCGGGAAAGCTTTACCCTCATGCACATAAGGTGACGCTTCAGTTAAGACGAAAATTATACGACAAGGCTTATCACCGACGGTTCTCCATAAGTGAACTGTTCCTCTTTGCACACAGACATCACCCGCCTTGAGCACACGTTTTTCACCATCATCCAGTTCAAGTTCTACCGAGCCGTGCAGAACGATGCCGTAATCTATGCTATTGGATCGATGCATGGGAGACACACCACCCGGCAACATATCAACGACTCGAAGCACTGAACCTTGTTTTATCGTAAGACCGGCTTCACGGTCACGCCCATCAGTTTCATCATTATTGTTTGCAGGAACTTCAGCCGTCGTCCATAACAAGGAAAAGGAGGCATCACCCGTGGGAATTACTTCAGGCTGGAAGGTGTCGTCTGATCGAACAACCGCACGACCATCAGAATTATGCCCGGTTACGACTCGTCTGATAGGAGCTGCATCATCTGAATGGGGATTTTCACTCATTGGCTTTGTACAACTTTTTGTTTGAAATCACCAAATAAAGAGGTTCCTTCAGGACAATCGGTTCGCATTTCAACAGTGTCCCCAAACTTCATAAAGGCGGTTTCTGGCGCACCTTTATCGACGATCTCCATGCCGCGTCTTTCCGCAATACAACTGGAGCCAACCTCTCGGAAGTTATCATTAGAAACTGTACCTGAACCAATAATGGTTCCGGCGCACAAATCCCGAGTTGCAGCAGCATGAGCTATCAAGTCATGAAATCCAACTTCCATAGCCTCTCCGTTAGGGTGTCCAAAATGTGATTCGTTCCAGTGAGTATGGAGCTCAAGCGCTAGCCGTCCATCTTTCCATGCTTCTCCTGCTTCATCTGGAGTAATCGCAAATGGTGCCATGGAACAAGCCGGTTTAGCCTGAATCCAGCCGAAACCCGTTTTCATTTCAACAGGTGCGATAGTGCGTAAAGACCAATCATTTATTTGTACCAATAACTTGATGTGTGAAAGCGCTTCCTCAGGAGTAACTCCCATAGGAACATCGTCTACAATGACTCCAAACTCCCCTTCAAAATCAATACCATCAGCTTCACTGTCAAAAGGGATGTCATCACTGGGCCCATAAAAGATATGCGACATCCCTTGGTACATTAAAGGCTTGTCGTAGTCGATTGGGTCCATATGAAAAGCTTTTTGCATCAACTCGCCATGACTGGCAAATACTGAACCATCAAGCCATTGCCAGGCTCTGGGTAAAGGCGAAGCATAATCTAAACCTGCAGTTGAATCTCCAGCACCAGATGCCAATTGATCTGCTACCGAATTTAAATCTCTTGATGCATCATTCCAGTTTTCAATTACTTGCTGCATAGTTTGATAGTTTTTTGATGGTAGATAACGAGCGCCATCAACAGAAACGACAATCAGCCTTCCATCAGCTGTAGCATTTTTTATTGTGGCTAATTTCATACTATTTTTAATCCTCAAAAATTGCTACTGCTCTGGTCCAGCCAGCAGAAGCTCCTTTGATTTTGTGGGGAAAACAACAAACTGTAAATCCATTCGCTGGCAATACTTCCAAATTGTGCAATTTCTCTAGATGACAGTACCCGATGTCCTTGCCAGCCTTATGACCTTCCCAAATCAAGGAGGTATCGCCAGTCTCTTTAACTTTTTCGGCGGTATACGAAAAAGGCGCATCCCAGGACCAGGCATCAGTGCCAGTTAGTTTTACCCCTTTTTCCAGTAAATACATCGTGGCTTCGTAACCCATGCCGCAACCAATATTAACGAAATTTGGATCACCCAGAGCTTTTCCCGCAGCGGTGTTTATCAACACGATATCATAGGGTTGCACCTCAACACCGACTCTTTCTAGTTCGGCTTCGACTTCGGCTGCAGTCACGACATGACCGTCAGGCATGTGCCTGAAATCCAGTTTAATCCCGGGACGAAAACACCAGTCCAAAGGCACTTCATCAATGCTTATCGAGGGCTTTCCACCGTCCATGGTCGGATGAAAGTGCCAGGGGGCATCTAAATGAGTACCGTTGTGGGTCGTAAGCTTTACAGTTTCTGCTGCTGCGAAACCCTCACCTCCGGCAAAGTCTTCTGCGGTAACACCAGGAAAAAAGATTCCTGCTTCTTCAACTGTTTCTTGATGAGTCTGGTAGGTAATTTCTGGCCTCATGAAAGGTGGATCTGAGATCACATCATTTTCTAGATAGATTGAAAGGTCAACAAATCTTCGTGGCATAGTTCTTTCCTTATCAAAATTTAACGATTAGTTATGTGGTATGGCCACCTAAGGTTTCTGCAAACCAATCAGCAATATAGTCAGTACCAAACGACATATTATCGGCCCCTACATGCTCAACACCGCCCTCTCGAGGAGTGAATATTTTTAATTGACGATTAGGAGAATTGACTAGTTGATCATAACTTTGTTGAGCATAATCCACACTTATTTGCCTATCTTCAGCGCCATGCGTCACTAAAAAAGGAACTTTAATTTTATCCATCACACCATTAAGAGTCATGCCTTTAGACTTCTCTAAAAATTCTTCCATATCTTTGCAGCCAAAGACCCAGAACACATGGTTCCAATAATGAGGAACAGGATTTTCTCCTTCGCGGTTAATTCTTTTTTGTTGCACTTCTGCCCAATTATGATTCGCTCCCCATACAGCTCCGGAAGCAAACCTTGGTTCAAAGGCAACTGCTCTTGGCGCATAGTGACCACCAAGTGATATTCCAGTCATACCAATTTTTTGTGAATCAACAAAACTTTGTTGCTCTAACCAATCTACCCAGGCTGATGCCCACTCTTCACTGGCGAAAGTTGCAGGAATATCATGTAAGCGTAAGGCTTCACCAGTACCTGGCTGATCCACACAAAGACAACTAATACCGCGCTTGGCAAGCGCCAGGGGGAAGCCTCCCAGCCAAAGCATTTCTTTACAGCTATCCAGCCCATTGCAAAAAATTACAATTGGTTTGGGGCCCTCACCTTCAGCTATAGTTAAATAGCCCGAGAGTGCTTTATTATCGTCATAAGGTATCTCGACTCGTTTAACATTATCTTTAACAAAGCTGGTTCCTTTCGCAAAGCTTTCCAACCCTTTCCTATATGTTTCCATTCTCCCCGGATAACCCTGACCTTGCATACGCTCAGCAGTTACATAATAAATACTGGCGCGTTTAAGTTTGGTACCCGCAGAAAAAAGGCGACCTTGCTCTTCATCTTCAGCAGCCAATCCAGCTAATTTATCAGCCATCTTGACCCATTCACGGTGAAATTCCTGAGTCCCCGCATCTTCACCGTTATCTGCCGCCTTTTTAATAGGCTCACACATATCAACGATTTCACCAATCCTGCCACCATTTTCCATTGCAATAGAAATTGATAAGTTCCATACATAATTCGGAAAATATTCAAATAACGCCATATGATTTCTACACCTTTAAAATTTGTTATTAAATTCAAAAATATTTGCGATCGAGAAAAGAAAAAAAGTGATGTTCCTAAAGCGGCTCAGCAATAACCTGAAACATCTTTGCAGATTCTTCAGCATTATTAAGCAAGGGCCCCTCACCAATTTGCCCTTTACAGATAGCCACTGAGGATTCGACGATATAACGACAGCGTTCAAAACGACGTTTTTGAAAACCAGCAAAGGCCTCACTAACAGAGTCTGCTTTTGCTAATTCATCTGCAAGCACCACGCTATCTTCAATAGCCATGCCGGCACCTTGCCCAAGATGCGGAGTGGTAGCATGTGCTGCATCACCGATTAAAACTACCTTGCCTTTATGCCAATCACCATTAATAAATGTCCACTCAAGCGGCTTGTAGACAACTTCATCATCATTGGTAATTTGTTTGGCCAGCTCGGCAATTTTTGGAGACGCATCTTTAAGTTTATCTCGCATAGCGGCAGCTAGTTGTTCACGCGGATAAATAGGGTTGCCCGGCTCTGGTGTTGTCACATACATATACATTAATTCCTCAGACAAAGGCACCAGACCACAACCTATTTTGCCCTCATAAACACAAAGAGCATTCAACTCTTTTGGACGCTCAAAGTTATAGCGCCAAACACCTTGACCGGCAAATTCAGGTTTGGGGAGTTCAGGGAAAATCATTTGCCGGGTTTGCGAATAAACCCCATCAGCACCGACCACCACATCATAGATTCCTTGAGAGCCATCAGAAAACTCAACTTTCACGCCCGTATCAACTTCTTCCAGCGTTTCGACTACGACACCCAAACGAACATTGGCTCCTTCTTTATTAGCACGATCCGCGAGTACTTTTTGCAAAGCACGACGCCCAATACCCAATTGAGCAGGATATTCTTCAGTGAGTTTAGGCGCAGGAATTTTGGCCGCTAACTCACCATTTGGAAGATATATTTCAAGACCTTCAAATGGTGAACCCGCTTCCAGATAATCATCAATGATTCCAAGTTCAGCGACTGCACGAATAACATTCGATTGCTGAATGATGCCGACCCCGTAAACAGACCACTCAGGATCTTTTTCAACAATTTCAACAGTGAAACCTTTTTGGCCTAGCCCGATGGCTGAGGTTAAACCGCCAATACCTCCCCCGATAATCAGAACTGAAAGGGTTTGCATAGTAAGACACCTCTAGATATTAATGAACGTAATAGAATTAGCTTATAGAACTTAATCTTATTAATAAAACTTATTATTTTAATGGTTTATCATTAATAAACCCGATATGTCTGAAATTGAGTCTTAATCGGGCAAATAATTAATTGTCACTTTCCAGAGCTGAATCCTTCAAACAATGGCGTAACCATTTTAAACCCTGATCGGTGGTTTTGGCTGAATGGTATTGAGCCATAATGCGCATTTTGGGAAATTCAAAGGGCAAAGGTACGTATTTTAATGGCAACACCTTGGCAAATTTTTGAACCAATCGCTCCTGCAAAACAGCCAGTCGATTTGTTCCTTGTAGCAACCAGGGCACTGACGAAAAATGCGGAGCATAAATTTCTACACGGCGTTGTATACCAAGCTTTTGCATGCGCGTTCCAGTGAAGGTATGTCCTCCTGTGGAACCAAGAGAAACATCAATATGCCCTGCGTTTAAAAAAGCTTCTTTGCTTAATTTTTTATCCAGCAAGGCATTACCTTCCCAACCCACTACAACATGACGCTCTTCAAATAAGAATTCAAAGGGATGACGATTGCTTAAATATTCTTCAGGGACTATTACAAGATCAATTTTGCCTCGCTCAAACTCAGCTCCACCATCATCACCCGAAAGACGTGTATCGAAGGTTACTTTTGGCGCCTTATGTTGCATAGAGATAATCACAGGATGCAGTAGGACATTTAAAATATAATCCGATGTCATCAAGCGAAATTGACGTTCCGAGAGTAGAGGATCAAAATCTGAGGACATCGAAATCATCGAATCTACCTGAGATAGAATACGTTTAACTTCAGGCATAAGGCTTTCTGCATGAGAGGTTGGAATCAGTCTTTTACCATGTAACACCAGCAGGTCGTCATGAAAAAAAGTACGTAGTCTGCCAAGTGCAGCGCTGGCAGCAGGCTGACTCAGATGTAAACGTTCAGCAGCACGAGAAACACTGCGCTCTTCTAGCAAAATATCAAGCGCTACCAGTAAATTCAGATCCAGGCCTTTGAGTCTCATAGAATTCTTATTAATAAAACAAGTGGATTATAATAAAAACAAACAATTTGATTTATATCATAAGGGATGGTGATATAACACGCATTGATAAAAATATAGTTTTTTATGCAAGCCAGGTTCGGGAAATTTTCGATGGCAATGTCATTGTTGCTAATGATCTGGATAGTTTTTAGATGTTCTCTAAGGAGCGGAACACAAACACATGACTGATATACTACTTTATATGGCTCCTGGCACCTGTGCTCGAGTTTCTGCCATTGCGCTAGAAGAAGCAGGCCTTGAATTTAAAACTCATTTGATCCGTTTTATGAAAGGAGAACACAAATCTCCCGCCTATAAAAAAATTAATCCCTTAGGCAAAGTTCCGAGCTTAGCCATCGATGATGTAGTTTTAACTGAGAATGTCGCCATTATTACCTATCTCAACCAACGCTTTCCTGAGGCTAATTTAATGCCTGAGGGTTCTGATTTATTTACACGTGCTCAACAACTGGCAGACCTGAGCTTCTGTTCTTCAACGCTGCATCCAATTGTTACACGAATAAGAATGCCTCAATTTTTTGCCAGCAATGAAGCCGTAAAAAGTGTTTGGGAAAAAGGCTGCGAGGCCATGAGTGAATATTTTAAGCTTATAGACGAGCGGCTAAGCGAAGGTCCCTGGTGGTATGGCGAAAACTGGAGCGCCATTGACGCCTATCTTTATTGGATATATTGGCGGGTCGAAGGGGCCGACTTTCCTGTGAGTGATTATGCTAGTTTTCAGGATCATAAATCCCGTATGGAATTAAGACCCGCTGTACAAAAAACTCTGGTGCGAGAAGCCGAAGCAATTAAGCAGCTAGAAAGTGAAGGATTAACATTCACTCCTCCTAAAATAAATTAAATTAACAAGAGTAAAATTATGAATATTATAGGACCAGATACATTAGTTTTCGGCGTTGAAAATGTTGCCGATTGTGAGCAATACCTAACAGACTATGGCCTTGAAGCCGCAGGCGATGGATTTTTTGAAGCCTTGGATGGTACCTCGGTTTTAATTCGTGCCAAAGATGACCCTTCATTACCGCCGGCTTTAGAATCGGGGAATATGTTAAGAAAAACAATCTACGGCGTTGCAGATCAAGCAACCCTTGATGCGATTTCAGCAGAGCTTAGCAGTGATCGAGAAGTCAAAGTCTTAGCTGATGGATCTCTGGAAACCCTTGATGATTTGGGATTTTATCTGGGTTTTCAGATTACTGTCCGCAAATCTCTATCACTCCCTGTAGAAACTGTTAACACTCCCGGAGCGGCACCCCAACGCCCCTTAAATGTCGTAGGCGCAGATCCCAAGAGCAAGCCTCGTCCAATCACTTTGTCTCATGTGGTTTATTTTGTTCCCGACGTTGCCAAAGCGGAAGCCTTCTATACAGAACGTCTGGGATTTCGTTGCACTGATCGTTTTAAGGAATTAGGTCCTTTCCTGCGCCCTGCTGGTACTCAGGATCATCACACTCTATTCATGATGCAAACACCACCCTTTTTGCAAGGCTGCGAACACTTCACTTTCCACATGGGTGGCCCGACTGAGTTAATGCAGGCAGGCACACGTTTCGCTGAGAAAGGTTATGAATCTTTCTGGGGCCCTGGTCGACATATTTTTGGCTCAAACTGGTTTTGGTATTTCAATAGCCCGATGGGGTGTCATGTAGAATATGATGCCGACATGGACACTCATGATGATGAATGGAATGCACGGGAAGCCTATGTTAACGAAGACACAACGCAATTATTTCTGTTCCGCTCCAGGGAAAAATGGTTCCCAAGTGGTGGACCACCTCCCGCAAAGGATTAGCCTATTAATGGTTAAGCTAGCGGTAAGGAAATTCGACTTTGTCAACTAAAGCTATTGAATTATGCAACATAGCTGAGTTGAAGGAAGGAAGCTCGCGGGGCTTTGACCCGCTTAGTAAAGGCTACGATACCGTGTTTGTAGTGCGCCAAAAAGGTGGCCAGTTATATGCTTACAAAAACGACTGCCCACATCACCCTGGATCACCACTAGCCTGGAAGAAAGATGCCTATCTAAGCTTTGATGGTAAGCGAATAGCATGCCATGGACACGGCGCACAGTTTGAAATTGAAAGCGGTCTCTGCTTAAGTGGGCCCTGTCTTGGCGAGTCATTACAAAGGCTGTCTATTAAGCAAGAAGACAACGGTGATCTGATCTTATTTCTTTAGCCTGGATTGATTACACTATCCTTTTTGCCAACACAAACAACTAAAAAAATAGTGAATATGAATACTGAATCAACAGTAACAAAACCCTTATGGCTTCCAAGTGAAGAACAAAAACCGCAAACGGCAATGTGGCAGTTTACTGAGTCGACTCAGGAATACCATAACAGCCCGCCAGATGATTATGCTGCCCTTCATGACTGGTCCATAAAATCACCTAATCAATTTTATTCCAGCTTGTGGGATTTTTTAGACATCATTGGTGATAAAGGTGAGGTCGCCTATCTTGCCAATGGTGATATTAAAAAAGCAGCTTTTTATCCTGAGGCTCGCTTGAATTACGCTGAAAATCTGTTACGTAATCCTGATGATCGACCCGCAATCATTGCACATCGTGATGATGGCGATAGACGAGTCATTACTCGCAAAGAATTGTACGACCAGGTGTCACGTTTGGTGCAGGCGCTTCAGGCTGAAGGTCTTAATGAAGGCGATCGTGTTGCGGCCATTGTTTGCAATGATATTGAGGCAATAGTCGGCTATTTGGCTACTGCCGCCATTGGTGCAGTCTGGTCATCTTGTTCCCCTGATTTTGGTCCTAATGCTGCCAGTGATCGCCTGGGTCAAATAGACCCCAGCGTCTTATTCGCGGTTTCCCATTATTCTTATAGCGGAAAGCATTTTGATGTTTCCCCCACGATCAAGGCTATCGCCGATACCTGTCAGCTAAAAAAAATCATTCTGATCAATCAATCTTCAAACGAGCAATTAGAACATTTGCCTTGTATCAACCTGGAAGATTTTTTGAATCCTTTTGCCGCCAATAAAATTGTTTTTAATCGACTTCCCTACAGCGCACCATTGGCCATTTTATTTTCTTCAGGCACAACTGGCCAACCCAAATGTATTATTCATTCTGGCATGGGCTTACTTATTCAGCATAAAAAAGAGCAAATGCTGCACTGCGACCTCAAGAAAAATGAACGCTTTTTTTATTTTACGACTTGCGGCTGGATGATGTGGAATTGGCTAGTATCCGGGCTTGCCCTTGAAGCCACTCTGGTGACTTACGATGGCAATCCTTTTTATCCCAAGCACGATCACTTGCTTGATTTAATAGATGAAGAAAAAATTAACGTGTTTGGTACTTCAGCCAAATACATCGATGCCTGCCAGAATTTCAAGCTGACTCCACAATCCACGCATTCACTTGATACCGTACGCTTAATTCTCTCCACAGGCTCACCGCTTATCCCCAGTAATTTCGATTACATCTATGAGAGTTGGAAAAGCAATATACAACTGGCTTCCATCTCTGGCGGCACAGATATCTGCGCCTGTTTTGTTGGAGGCAATCCTCTGTTACCAGTCTACAGAGGCGAAATACAGTGCCGCTTTCTAGGCTTGGACGTTGATGTGCTGGATGATCTGGGTAATTCTGTTACTGAGACACCCGGAGAACTGGTATGCCGGAATGCTCACCTCAGCATGCCTTTAGGCTTCTGGGGCGATAAAGATGGATCGCGTTATCATGACGCCTATTTTGACCGCTTCCCTGGCCTTTGGGCACACGGCGACTATGTCGAAAAACGCCCAAACGGTGGCTTTGTTATTAATGGTCGCTCTGATACAACACTCAACCCGGGCGGTGTTCGTATTGGAACTGCTGAAATCTATCGGCAAGTAGAGTCGATTACTGAAGTGGAGGAAAGTATCGCCATAGGACAGGACTTAAATGGCGATCAGCGAGTCATTTTATTCGTGATTTTAGCTAAGGGACAAAAACTTGATGAAGAATTAATCGCCAAGATTAAATCCAGAATTCGTCAGGGAGCAACCCCACGTCATGTCCCTGCTTTAATCATCGCCGTTGATGCAATCCCCAGAACACGTTCCGGAAAAATATCGGAAGTTGCCGTGCGCGATACCATACACGGAAGAAAACTAAAAAATGTCGATGCGCTTGCTAATCCAGAAGCACTGGATTGTTATGTTGATATGCAGGAACTAAAGATATAATTGAATTTTCTATTCAATAATTTACGCACGAGAATATTATGGTCGCAATTGTTTCAGCAGTCAGAACGCCTATCGGTAAATTCGGTGGCGCCCTATCTGGCATTACTGCTACCGACTTGGGCAGTATTGTAATCAAGTCACTATTAGAACGAGTAAACTGTGATGCCAAGGAAGTTGATGAAGTCATCATGGGTAACATTTTGCAAGCCGGCCTTGGCCAGGGCCCTGCCAGACAGGCAGCAATAAAAGCTGGTCTGGATATATCAATACCTGCTCTCAGCATCAATAACCTTTGTGGTTCTGGCTTAAAAGCGGTCAATTTGGGTGTTGCCATGATTGAGAGCGGACAAGCTGATGTGATCATTGCCGGCGGCATGGAAAATATGAGTGCCGCACCCTTTGTATTGAATAAAGCACGTTGGGGCTATCGCCTTGGTGATGGGGAAATAATCGACAGCATGCTCTGCGATGCCTTAGTTGACGCTTTTGATGGCTGCCATATGGGAATCACGGCAGAGCGTGTTGCAGAGAAATACAATATAAGCCGAACAGAACAGGATGAATTTGCTGCTTTGAGTCAGCAAAAAGCCCAAAAAGCTCTGCAAAGCCAACGTTTCTCAGATGAAATTGTAGCGGTTAAAATTCCCAATAAAAAAGGTGACGATTTTGAGCTTCGAGAAGATGAATACCCACGACCGGATGTAACTGCCGAAGGCCTGGCCTCACTCAGACCAGCCTTTGATAAAAACGGCACCGTCACTGCTGCCAATGCTTCTGGTATCAATGATGGCGCCGCAGCTATCTTGCTCATGTCTGATGACAAAGCCAAAGCGCTTGGCTTAACACCAATGGCAGAGATTATCGGTACAGCATCGACAGGTGTTGATCCTGCAATAATGGGCATCGGCCCGATTACTGCCATTCAAAAAAGCCTAGAAGGTAGCGAGCTTACACTTGAGAAAATAGAGTTAATTGAACTGAATGAGGCCTTCGCAGCCCAGTCTCTTGCCGTGTGCAAGGAACTCAAGCTGAAGCAGGAAATTGTAAACGTCAACGGCGGAGCAATCGCTCTTGGCCATCCAGTAGGTGCCAGCGGCGCCAGAATTCTGGTCACCCTGATTCATGAAATGCAAAAGCGCCAGCTAACTTATGGCCTCGCATCACTTTGTGTGGGTGGAGGCATGGGCGTCGCTACAGTCATCAAAATCTAAACAGATCAAAGCCATAACGCTAAGTAGTTTGACAACCATCGTATAAAAAGTACGAATGGATTCATATAAAAACAAACAATTGGATTTATGCCTATAATGATGTTTTTATCGCACGCTACTATCTCCCCTATTCATGGGGCTTAGTGAAGCAAAATACTCAGTATCACTATCTAATTAATTCAATTCAGGTAAACACCATGAAAAAAATGTTAACAAGCCTACTTTTATTAATAATGACCTTACCCGCAGCAGCAGCTGAATCAACAAGCGGCCAGTTTATTACTCTGGGCACTGCTGCAGGTCCAATTGCTGAAGTTGATCGATCACAACCTGCCAATGCGCTGGTCATAGGGGATGATGTGTATCTGGTTGACGCTGGCGATGGCGCCAATAACCAACGCGCTAAAGCAGGTCTTTTATTAGAGAATGTCAGGGGGCTTTTTATAAGCCATCTGCATTTTGACCATACTGGTGGCGTATTGGCGCTACTTGGATTACGTATGCAGACCAATGTACCGCAAATGCTTGAGATATATGGCCCTCCAGGTACCAGAAGGTTTATTGATGGCTTGCTTGAGGGAATGGATCCAGCCATGCAGGCTGCCTACGGAC